>NZ_CP017940.1:2932500-3532500 GCF_002764115.1 Phyllobacterium zundukense
ATAACTTCAATGACCTCCATGTCGCACGCATTGCGCTCGATGACCATATCGTCGACGTGATCGAAGGCATGGACGAGGCTTCGATCACGGGAGTCTTGCGCTGGATCACCACGGAAGGGGAGCCCTATACCTCAACGCTTGACCGCTGCCTCACGCAAATCTTCAACCACCAGACCCATCATCGCGGGCAGGTGCATACGCTGCTGTCACAATTGACGGGCGACGCGCCGCCAATCGATTTCTTCCTGTGCATGAACCACGATTTTAACGCGGAAGGCCAAAGCCAATGAAGCGTGTGACAGGGCACGACCACGCCGGGCATTATCACGGCACGCCGTTCGATCATGTGATACTCGCCCATGACGAGCGGCATTTGCGCCGCAAGGTGCTGACCCTGTCACAGGGCGAGCAAATCCTCGTCGATTTGCCTGAAGCCATCGCTTTCGGCCATGGCGATGTGCTCATTCTCGAAGACGGGCGGATGGCCGAGATCATTGCGGCAGACGAGGCGCTCTACGAAGTTACGCCTCGCGACCGACGGCACTTGTCGGAACTCGCCTGGCATCTCGGCAACAGGCACCTGCCGGCGCAACTCGAAGAGAACCGCATCATTATTCTGAAGGATCACGTCATCAAGGCGATGCTGGAAGGACTTGGCGCCAAGGTTGCCGAGGTCACCGCGCCATTCCAGCCGCTGCGCGGGGCCTATCACAGCGGGCACGGTCATTCGCACGCGCATGATCATCACGATCACGACCATAATCATGATCATGGGGATCATCATCACCATCACGCACATGACTGACCTTGATCCAAACGCGGCGCTTTTGCGCCTGATGACATGGCTCTCCCCCGCTTTTCCGGTCGGGGCGTTTTCCTATAGCCATGGGATCGAGCGGGCGGTGCATGATGGCCTGATCCACGACAAGGTATCGCTGCAGGACTGGCTGGTCGATCTGATACAGCATGGTTCGGTGTGGAACGACGCGGTCCTGTTTGCGGCGAGCTGGCGGGAGTCGGACAGCGGCGGCGATGTCCGGGAGACTGCCGAGCTTGGTGAGGCAATGGCCGGTTCGAAAGAACGGCATATGGAAACCATGCTGCAGGGCAACGCATTCCTCCAGGCCATAGGGCATTGGGGTGCAAAAGATTCCGGCTTCGCCGATGACATGCCCTACCCTGTCGCCGTCGCCGCCATTGCAGCCAGGAACGGCGTTGCGCTGGAACCTGCCATCGCTGCATTTCTGCATGCGGTTCTTTCCAACCTTATTCAGGGCGCTGTGCGGCTGGTGCCGCTCGGTCAAAGCCAAGGTGTTGCCCTCATGGCTGAGCTGGAGAAGCAGATTCTGACAATCGCAGCACGCGCGGTGAATTCGCGCCTTGACGATCTGGGGTCGGCCGCCATCGTCTCCGACATCATGGCCATGCAACATGAAACACAATATTCGAGGGTATTTCGCTCATGATTTCGCAAAACGGACCGCTCAGGGTTGGTATTGGCGGACCCGTCGGTTCCGGCAAGACCACCGTCACAGAGATGCTGTGCAAGGCGCTGCGTGACCGCTATTCCATCGCCGTGGTCACCAACGATATCTATACCAAGGAAGACGCATTGATCCTCAACCGGCTGCAGGCGCTGCCGGAAGACCGCATCATGGGCGTGGAAACCGGCGGCTGTCCGCATACGGCCATCCGCGAGGACGCCACCATCAACCTGCAGGCTATCGCCGAGATGAACAAGCGCCATCCCGATCTCGATATCGTCTTCATCGAGTCGGGCGGCGACAATCTGGCGGCAACCTTCTCACCGGATCTCGCTGACCTGACCATCTATGTGATTTCCGTCTGCCAGGGAGAAAAGATCCCGCGCAAGGGCGGGCCCGGCATCACCCGATCGGACCTGCTGATCATCAACAAGAAGGATCTGGCCCCTTATGTCGGGGCTGATCTCGACGTCATGGATGCGGATACCAAGGTTCAGCGCGGGGCCAAGCCCTATGTCTTTACCGACATGCTGCGCAGGAACGGCCTCGACGAAGTCATCGCCTTCATCGAGGCGGCCGGTGGCTTATCCGAGGCGGCTTAAGGGTTCCGCTTCGGCGGACTGGATCATGACTTCGGCAAGAATCTCGTAGGAGCGAATCCGCGCCCTATGATCGAAAATCTGGCCAGTGACCATGACTTCGTCGGTACCGGTACGCTGTATGAAATCTTCGACACCGGCTTTGACCGTCTCCGGCGAGCCAACGACGCTGCATGACAGTGCCTGGCGCAAGATCGCCTTGGCATGCAGGTCGAGCGTGTCCTCATAGCCTTCGACGGGTGCCGGGAGCGGGCCGGGATTACCCGTACGCAAATTGACGAAGGCCTGCTGCTGCGAGCTTTGCAGCAATTTCGCTTCGGTATCGGTCTCGGCCGCAAAGACATTGAGGCCCAGCATCACATAGGGTTTGTCGAGGTATTCGGACGGCTCGAACCGGGCGCGGTAGATCTCGATGGCGCGCTCCATCTCCGCCGGGGCAAAATGCGAGGCAAAGGCATAAGGCAGGCCAAGCGCCGCTGCGAGCTGCGCACCGAACAGGCTGGAGCCCAAAATCCACACCGGTACCTTGAGTCCGGCTCCCGGCACTGCGACAACGCGCTGGCCAGGTTCGGGATCGCGGAAATAGCCCTGCAGTTCCACCACGTCCTGCGGGAAGCCGTTGATGTCCTGATCGAGATTGCGACGCAGTGCCTGGGCCGTGATCTGATCCGTGCCGGGTGCGCGACCGACGCCGAGATCGATCCGATCCGGATGAAGGGAAGCCAGTGTGCCAAAGGCTTCCGCCACCATCAGCGGCGAATGGTTGGGCAGCATGATGCCGCCAGCACCAAGGCGGATCTTGGAGGTCCCGGCAGCCACATGGGCGATCACCACCGCGGTCGCCGCACTGGCAATACCGCGCATACTGTGATGCTCGGCAAGCCACAGGCGATTATAGCCGAGGCGCTCGGCATTTTGCGCGAGATCGAGCGAGTTGCGGAGAGATTGCGCGGCATTGCTGCCAGCGGAAATCGGTGAAAGGTCAAGGACGGATAAAGGGGTCATTGGCTTCATATAGGCGCACACTTACCGCGCACAATGAGTGCAGGCGATTTCATGATTCACAAAAATTGAAGCTTGATTGAATGGGGAAACAGATCCCCGACGGCGCGATAAATTGCGGCCTGGACTAGAGAGGACGTGACGATTGCAGACGCAGTTCCAGGCCCACGACGGCGCGGGTTTCCTGCGACAGTTGCTCGTCTGCTTCACGAATTGCGGTTTCAATGAAGTAGGCGATCATTTCGAAACCTTCATTGTCTGCAACGGTGCACAATTTCGAGAGTTCCGTTTTTAATACTTCCAGCGTTTTCGCTCTCTTGGTCATGCTGTTCTCTCCATATCCCGTGAACCGCAATAATGATTTTACCTCTCACGAAAACCTTCTCGCATTAGTGTGCAGGCAATAGCCATGCGACCAATGTGCTTATCAACAAATTCCGCGATACTTTCGAGGAAAATTTGGCCAATGGTTAATTGTATTTGCTGATCGCGACAAAACTTTATGACTGACTTTAATCTCAAAATATGTGATTTGTGAAGTCATAAATTTACTTCAAATGTCTGTGATTAATCATGAGATTTATCAAAATTAATTAAAATTTTACGAGAAAATACATAAGCCACTGAATGTATTTACTTATTTAATTCGACACCCGAACAATCTCTTCTAAAAATTAGAAAGTTGAACTTTTGCTTTTCCGCATATTTCTTTCGACCCAGACTCTTCAGCCTTGTCGATGATTCCCGAAGCGAGATCCGATACAATTTCGACCGCTATGTCTTCCGGCAGACCGGTCTCTTTCATTCCGGCTATCATTGCTGCTTCACTGGATTCGTCAGTTCCACATATATATGCCCTGGCCTCAAGAAGTGCCGCCCGTTCAAACTTCTTGTTGCTGACGTCGTTGCTCTCTTCCGGCGCCTGTACCTCATTCTTGATGTTGAAAGCATTGGCCGACGGCATCACTGCAGTCGAAGCCAATAGCCCCGCAGCCAGAATGGGTATCAATGATCTGTAAAAGCGCATGATCCTGCCCCTTCCAATCATATCTGGAGGCTGGCGATAACCGCCATTGGCCTCGTTCATAGATAATTAACGGATCAGGGACTGGTTCCGTTCCAAATGCTTAGTCAATTGCCCGTGATTGGAGCGTGACGCTTTGGAAGCTGAAATGCTGCAATGCACCAAACGCATTGCTGCTATGCAATATTGTCTGTATTAAATCAGTTAGGTTGAGTTATTCTGTGATCAGGAATTTTCGACAGCGTCACCTCCTCCCGGCTCTGTCGAAACGGATGGCCTCTTCTCCTCCCAGAAGGCCCTCCATAACCAACGAAACCCACCGCACCTCCTCCCGCGGTGGGTTTTGTTGTTTCAGGACCTCCCAAAATGTCTGCCGCTAAAGTTGCGACGCCCGCTGTTGCGGCCGGGTCTTGCGGTCAGCAAATCATCATTTGGCGTAAAAACGCCGCCTGCAACAGATGTTGAAGGCGGCGCGTGACCAGTTCCTATGCAATTACTGTGCGGCAGCAGGTTTCGCCGCTGTCTTGGCTGCCGCATCCTTTGCGGCAACCTCAGGCGCTGCCCGCGTTGTCAGCGATTTGGGCGGCGGGACATAATAGGTGTCCTTGGCTGGCAGTGGCCCTGTGGCGGTCGTCGTCTTTGGTTGCGTCGTGCAACCGGCAACAAGGATAAGAGACAGGGCAACAAGGGGCAGTACTAAACGCATTCGAGTTCCTTTGCATAATGCGCCAGCGATGACGCTGGCCTTGCACGGTGCGCCACACGATGACGCTGGAGAATCGGTTCCGGTTGACCATCCAATCGTGGCGATACCACGTCAACCGATCAGCGAATCAGGATGGCGCGCAAATCGTTGACGTTCGTGCCAGTTGGACCGGGCACGAACAGGTCATCAATTGCATTGAACGCGGTCCAGGCATCGTTGCTGTTCAGATAAGCCAAGGCGTCATGGCCCTTGGCGAGCAGCCGGGCGATGGTGGTACTGTCGGCAAAAGCGCCGGCATTGTCCTCAGACCCGTCTATACCATCGGTATCGGCCGCAAAGGCACTGATGCCATCTGCCCCGTCGATATCGATGGCAAGCGACAGCAGGAACTCGCTGTTGCGCCCGCCCTTGCCCTTGCCGCGTACCGTCACCGTGGTTTCCCCGCCAGAGAGAATAACAACGGGTTTGGTGAATGGCTGGTTTTTTGCAAGGACCTGCTTGGCCAGAGCCGCATGGACATGAGCGACTTCGCGCGCCTCGCCCTCGATGGCGTCGGAGAGGATAACCGCTTCGACGCCCAAATTGCGTGCTGCCTTCGCGGCAGCTTCGAGCGATACGGCAGCCGAGGCAACCAGATGATGCTCATGGCCGGTAAAGACCGCATCGGAGGGTTTGGGAGCGTCGGCTTTTTCCGACCGGAGATGCGCCAAGGCTGCCTGCGGCAAGTCAAGATTGTAGCGTTCGACGATGCGCAGCGCGTCCTCCCGCGTCGTTTCGTCGGTGACGGTCGGGCCGGACGCGACGAATGCGGGATTGTCGCCGGGAATATCCGAAACGATCAATGAAAATACCCGTGCCGGATGCGCGGCCGCCGCAAGGCGCCCGCCCTTGATGGTCGAGAGATGCTTGCGCACCGCATTCATCGCCGAGATCGGCGCACCCGATGCGAGCAGGACCTTGTTGACCGCGATTTCATCTTCCAGGGTCATGCCTTCCGGCGGCGCCGGAAGGAGTGCAGAGCCGCCTCCAGAAATCAACGCCACGACCAGATCGTCTGCCGTCAGACCGGATACGGTTTCAAGCAAGCGCTTCGAGGCGACAAGTCCTGCAGCGTCCGGAACCGGATGCGAGGCTTCGATGATCTCGATGTGCTTGCAGGGTGCGCCGAAGCCATAGCGGGTGACGACGACACCTTCGAGTGGGCCATCCCAGACTTTCTCGAAAGCGCTCGCCATCTGCGCCGAGCCCTTGCCGGCACCGACGACGATCGTCCGGCCTTTCGGCTTCGGCGGCAGATGCGCCGCAATGGTCCGTTCGGGATCGGCGGCCTCGACAGCAGCCTGAAAAAGCTTGGTGAAGAATTCCTTGTCCTGCATGTTCTCAAACTTCCAGATCAAAAACAAAAACGCCGTCCGTACCGCCTGCCGTGGAAGCCACGATGCGGCCCGCTATAGCCTGGTGTTCGGGGTGAACGAGATAGGCATCGCGTGCAGCTGCGTCAGCAAAATCGAGCACAAAACCTTCGGAAAAGCCCTTATCCATTCCGGTTTCGGGACTGACGTTCAAACCGGAATGTATCGTCAAGGCGCCCGGCAGTTTTGCGCACAATACCTCAAGATCGCTGTAAATGGAGTGCCGGTCGGTCGCTGGAACGTCGTCGCGGAAACGGAGAAAGACACAATGACGGATCACGAGCAGAAACTTTCTTTAAGCAGCATGCGAACAGATGGAATGGTGAATTGACTTCCCGGTTGCGCATCCTGACCAGATTGCCGGAAATTGCGAGCGCTAATTCCTGCTGTCCCAAAATAACAGCGGGCAAATCCCCTGACTATACCGATTTGGATAGAAGCTGTTCCACGGACAGCGCCATAGCAAGGAACCGGCGGTCCGCACCATGTCGCGCCAACAGCATCAATCCGCCCGGCAGAGGCAGACCAGGCATCGGCAGGCTGATTGCTGTCAGATCGAATTGATTGGCGACCTGCGTATTGCGCAGAAGCAGGCCTTCGGTGTGTTTGTAAAATTCGTCGCTTTCCGACGCTGACGCGATAAGTGGCGCAGCGATTGGCGAGGTTGGCAAGGCCAGCATATCGTATTCGGCGATCCGGCCGTCCATTTGCCGCACAAGTGCCTGCCGCTTCTGCATCACATTGACATAATCAGCTTCGGAAACGCTCAAACGCCGCAAGAGCGGGCGCCTCACGCGCTGGTCGACATCAAGCGTCTCATCGTGCAGCCATCCGGCATGGACTCTCGATCCTTCAATACCGGCAATCGAGCCTACCGAAGTGGCATCGGCCATTGAGCCGATCAGATCATCGATTGAACATTCGACAATGATCGCGCCTGCATTTGCAAAGGCCTTGAGATTTTGTTCGAAGGCATCGGCGATCGGCTTCTCCACCGCCTCGAACAGCTGCCCTGGGGGCACGCCGATGCGCAGGCCGTTCAAGGAAACAGGCTCAGGGCTGTTAATCGCCTCCCCCGCCATAATAGCGTCGGCCAGCGCACAATCGGAAACGGAACGCGCCAGTGGTCCAATGGAATCGAGACTGGGCGACAGCGGAAAGGCCCCTCGCAACGGCACGCGTTTCGCCGTGGGTTTGAAGCCGACGACACCATTCAACGCCGCCGGGATGCGGACCGAACCGCCGGTATCCGATCCAATAGAGATTTCGCTTGTGCCTTCCGCCACCGATACGCCAGCGCCGGTCGACGAACCGCCCGCAATCCGGTCCGGATCAACGGCATTGCCCGCAACCGGAAAATGCGGGTTCAGCCCGACAGCGGTGAAGGCAAATTCAGTCATGGTCGTCTTGCCGATGATGACCGCTCCTGCGGCCCGCAATCTTTCGACAACGATTGCGTCGCTCGTTGCTGGCGCAGCGGTTTGCCGAATGATCGATCCCGCCAGGGTCGGCTCACCAGTGATGTCGAAAAGATCCTTGATCGAGACAATCCGCCCATCAAGCGGCCCGAGACTCGCGCCTTCCTCCCTACGCTTGTCGGCAGCATCAGCTTCCCTGCGGGCCGTATCAGGATAGAGCCTTGCAAAAACACGCTCGTCGGCTTCACGCCCGATGAGACGCGACAGGATATGTTCGAGCCTATCTCGGGCGGACGGTGATGGCTGGGGCAATGGTTTTTCCTGACGTGCTGAAAGCTTTCAGTTTCTCTATAGCCCGACGACACCACGGGTTGAAGACCCGGCGTAAAAGCCTGCTGCTATGCAACATAGGCAATGCTGCTTTGCAACATTGGCAATTTTCAATCGATGCAACTCAAAGCATAGTTTCTCCCAGGGAGGGCAATAAAATAAAGGGGTATGAACAATGAGCCTTCGCCACCGCATCCAAAAGTATCGTCAGTACCGGCAGAATCTTCACGAGCTGCGCCTTTGCACGGATCGCAATCTTGCTGATCTCGGCATCGCCCGCACCGACATTCGCCGCATCGCCTGGGCGGCCTGCAACTAATTCCACAATTGAATTCATCAAAAGCGCTCGCAGCGTTTCAATTGCGGGCGCTTTTGCTAGTAAATTACCGAAACGGCGACCATCCCGACAGCAGCGCCGGCAAATTTGACGAAGAAATTGTCGATATCGGCATGCCTGCCTGGAATAAAGTGCTGGGCATATTCGAACAGGCCACAGGAAACGGCTATCAAGGCGGCAACGTAAATGAGACGCTTCGGATAGGTCAGGCTGAACACGAGTCCAAGAACTGCAAAAGCTGCAAACGGCTCGAAGTTAGGCCCGAAAGGCGTTATCGGCCGCAGAGTGATCGGCCCTACCGTAGCCATCAGGATGAGAGCGAGCAAAGTCCAGGCAATGGCATGGTGCCCTGCGGGAACACTAATCAGCTTTTTCCACAGTGAGGATGCCGCTCGGCGAAATCCTGCCCCGGAGGAGATCAAGGAGCGCCAATCCATTTCCCTTCAAGCGTCCTTTCCGATCGATCCAAGACTCCGGCGAGAAACTTCCCGCTGCGTTGGCGAGAACGTTCTTGGCAGCCATGATTACTGCCTTCGACGTTAGCATGGTTCCCTTCCGTGCCAAGTAGTGAGGATTGGCAATCTGTGAATAACCCAGTTTGATGCCCGACGTCCGCCCGCTCTTTACGCCGAGATGGATCCCCCGCTGCCGGTACGATTTGACGATGCGTCCGTGCTTTGCAAGCAACCGGCTGAGGTCCACGTCTTCGAGCCAGCAATAGAGTGGCAGATTTTCGTCAAACTGAATGTTTTCGCGCCTCAGTACATCCATGCGCAAAGACATGTTGCAGCCATAGCCATTGTAGACATTTTCCAGGGTTTCAGGACTGTCTTCAGGGTCTTCAAGCAGCGCTTTCAAAATCACTGCACCTTCCGCGACCTGAATGCCGGGCGTGCCAATGCCGTCGACCAGAACATCACCGGTCGCGACAACAATGTCACTTTGTTCAAGGAAGAGCCGTTCAACCTCGGCAATATAGTTGGGCGCCATCAGAAAATCGTCGTCTAGAAAGAGGAGGATATCCATGTCAGCGTGTTCCCTGAGGATCTGGTTGCGCTGTTTGGCCAAGCCCGGTGTGGATAGAAGAGCCGTTACAGGGACCTTCATACCCTCGCCGATATTGGCCGGAACGTCAGAAGGCTTCAGGGTACAAAGAACGATTTTCTCGGGCAGACGCGTCTGCTTATCGATCAGGGGAACCGTCCCGGCCAGAATATCCGACCGCCCTGTCGAAGGTATTCCAACACCAATTTTCAGCCGACGTTTCGCATCCGACGCCATGTTTTATACTCCACCCTTAAGCTAGCTGAACATTTTGAAATAACGCTTCGCAGTCCACGACGAAGCGGGAGCCGTTGCCTTGGCGCCCCGGAGCGTGTTGAATACGACCCCAACAGAATCCGTATCGAGTCCACCGCAACTGGAGATCGCTGCGTTGAGCACATCAAGTGTTACTTTCTGCTGATCACCGACCGTCAGGACCACGCAATCGACGATAGCGCTGACAATGCGGGCGTCGGCCGTCGATTTCAGATCGGGGAGATCAAGAATGACGATATCGTGCTGTTCCCGGAGCCTGTCGAGATGGGCCTCGAGGGCCTGAAGGTTCAGGTACCGGTATGATTGATTGGAATTGTGTGTAATTTCATCGACGCTCATCAGCGCGGGCGGTGTGATGACCGACACGGAAGGATAAGGCTCCTCGGACCTTGTTTCACTTGCTTTTGTTAGGCCCTGGTTCGTGCCAACATTGGTACCGAGGCGTTGACGGCTCCCCTTGCCGATAGCCGGTACTTCGGTCAAGTCATGGCTTGGCTGTGTAAGGGTTGCGAAAACGCGGCTCAATGTCGGGTTCGAGGCGCAAGCGTCAATCAGCATGGTTCTTGAGCCTGTGGCCGCGTAAAGCTGAGCGAGATTGCTGGCTATTGTCGTCTTTCCCTCGCCCGGCAAGGCAGATGTGATGCCGATGACCCTCGCGCCTTGACGGCGCAGTATGAGATCGAGCGATGCCTTGGTGCTCCGCACGGCGTCGGAAAAAGCTTCGTTGGGATGATCCATGACATAGCTCAGCAGCCGGAATTGTTCTTGCGCGGACGCTTTCGAAATGGCCCTGGCAGGTACGAAGGGCAATGTACCCAGCCTGTTCAAGCCGAGTTCACGGCGCAACCGTCCATCGGTCTTGATCCTGCGGTCGCTCACCTCACGCACAGCTGCAAGAGCGAGGCCGGTCAGACTGCCGAGTACCACGGAAAGGGCAAGAATGAGCGAACCCTTGGGCCAGGATTTGCCCAGAGGAGTGGCGGCAGCCGAAACCAGCCGGGAATCGCCCACCGGAAATGATTCCTGCTGCAGGGCGGATATCAGCTGTTGCATGACACTCTGGTACATTTGCCGATAGGTATTGGCCCGGCTTTCCAGCTCGCCGAGCTGAACGCGCGCCATGCCCTTTTTCAGGCCCGACTGTATGGTGGCCTGCAACTGCTCGTTGACATATTGTTCGCGGCGCTGGGCAGCCTCAAGATTCGATCTGTAGACCTGGCCGATGCGCAACAATTCCTCGCGGACTTCACCCTTCAACCGTATGATTTCCTGCTCTGCCGCCTGCACCGAGACGCCCTGATCACCATAACGGCTCTTCAACTCTTCAAGCTGGGTTGAGGCGGTGTTCAGCCGCTCGCGCAACGCCGTGATCTGCGTGCTGCGCAGGGCTTCGTCGACATAACCATCGACAGGGGTTTCCGATTGCAGAAACCGTTCGATCATGGCGAGCTTGGCTCTTTCAGCGGAGGTGTCCGCCTTGGCGGCCGAAAGCTGCGTGTTCGTCTCCGCAAGCTGCTGCTCATCGAGCGAGGTAGCACCGGCCTGCGAAATATGATTCTGGTTGCGGAAATCCTCGACGGCCTGCGCCGATTCATTGGCCTGTTTGCTGATTTCGGCAAGTCGGCTTTCGAGCCAGCCAGCACCACTCTTTGCCGCCGTTGATTTTGCCTCCAGGCCGGCCTTGATATAGGCCTGTGCCGTCGCATTGGCTACAGACGCAGCCTTGACGGGATCGATCGATGTGTAGGCCACGTCGAGAACATAGGACTGGCCGACGCGCCACACGCGCAGCCGCTCCAGGAATCCGGCGACGGTCTTGCGCATCGTCCATTCAGGCGCGATCGGTTCGGGGTCGTCTTCTTTGCGCCAGAACATCAGGTAGGAGAGCAAGGACCGCCCCTCCTGCAGTTCAGGATCCTCGGTCAGCGAAAGCTCTTCGATGACACTCTTGGCCATGGCTTCGGACCGGATGATTTCCACCTGGCTTTCAACTTCGCCTGTTTCAATCACGATTGTGCCTGAAACCGCGTCCTGCGAGGCGATGCGAGCCTGCTCAGGGTCGATCACGATACGGGCTGTGGCCGTGAACGTAGGCTCGGCGACCCAAAGATAGGCGATGCCGCACACGGTAAATGCCATCGCTGAACCGGCAATGGTCCTCCAGTTGCGCCGTAGAAATCCCACGATATCACGCAGGCCAACCAAGTTGGCGTCGGCTTGAGTATCGTCCGATGAAGCGTCAGTTTGCCTTTGTCTTTGCATTCGCGTCTTCCAAAGCCCCATGCTTATTGTGTGCTTTTGTTTTGCTGCTCGCCACCGGCTGCAGCAGGGATTGGCAAAGCGACGGCGGTTCCCTCTGTCGATGGCGACGGGTCGGCCGGCTGCGTACTTGCTGTTGTCCGTCCAGAGAACTTGACGTTGAGCGATGCCCTCAACACATCCCCTGGAACGAGAACTGTATCTTCATCGGCTGCGATTTCGACGGGCAGCCCTTGCGTTTTTCTAACGATGGCGAATACCAGATCCGGCTCCTGCTTTTCTCCCGCCTTCTGACCGGACAGTATCGAACCGGCTGCTACGAGAAGTCGCTGTGCCGTTTCCTGCCGCACCTTCAACTGATCCAGGGCAGCCTGTGCCGTCTGAAGTTCGGTGGACGCGGTCGTTTGCCGTTGACTGATCAGGTTCTCCGAATCGCGGCTGGCCTGGCTGATATTCTGGCGGGCCCGCATGATCGCGGTCACCTGGTCGAGGCGGTCGGACTGCAAGGCCGTGATTATGCGCTGCAGATCCGATTGCCGTGACGTCGTTGCAATACCGCGCTCCACAAGCGGTTTTACCGCCTCAAGTTCCTCGTCCATCAGCTTGATCTGCTTCTCTTGTCCGGTCACCTTCTCCTGCAGCACCTCGATCTCGGAGGAGAAAAGATTGCGCAATTCTTCAAGGTTTTTGAGCTGCCGATCGATGCCGTTAGCCTGCGCGGCAAATACGGCGCGCTCCTCGGCAAAGATTGCCTCAACGCTGGCGCTATCGGCCATTTCAGTCAAATTGTCAGGGAAATGGATTTCCTTGTCGCCAGCCACTTCAGCATTCAGACGGGCAATGCGGGCAAGCGTACGCACCATCTCGCCGTGGACGGCCTGCAATTCGCCGAGATATTGAATCTGTTCGACGGTCCGGGCTTCCTCGCGCGGCCGGTAGCGTCCCCCTGCAAGCGCTACCGCCTGCAGAACGGTCAGCCCCGGACGGAAGCGATATTCTCCCGGCCGTTCGACATTGCCGACAAGAAAGACCGGGGGATATTCGACGATCTGGACGGCCACGTTCGGCATGGCGACGAGACCTGTGGTCTTCTGGATACGTTTTGAAACTTCCGTTGCCATGGTCGCAGTATCCATGGTCGAGACTTCAATCGTGCCGACAAGTGGCAGGAGCACGGTTCCAGCTTCCGAAACCGCGTATTCACCGTTGAGAGCAGTCCATTCCCGATATTCACCGCGTGACGCAATCCATTCAACGACAGTCAACCTGACGCGAGTATAGGGGGCGAGCTTATAGGAATCGTCCGCCTGCGCTGGCAGCGCGAATACGGTCAGCGTAAGTACTGTGATCACGGCAGTAAAAACGGTCCGCGCGATCAGACGGATCGACCCTGCAAACCTTAGCCCCATCATACTTTGCCCCACAACAATCGTTATCGATTCTTTCTTCAATATTATAAGGCGCAGCACAGGTGACAATTAATCAATCATAGATTTAATGTAATGAATTCGACGTATACAAATCCGAATTTTCTATTGATTTCAAATAACGTATCATCAAACTAATCATTTCTGATTACACCAGCAAAATCACTCCAAAAAATCAAAGTTTTGTCGCCATATTTTGCTTAAAAATTACTCCTCTACTTAGTATTACCGTATCGTTTAACTCCTATTATTTATTTGATCACAGAGGACCATATTATACCCTTCTCCCAGGGTCTTAAGGTGAGCAAAAAAATGGTTGGGGAGCATCACGCGAATGTGTGGGATTGCAGGCTATTGCGGAGCGGTTAGCGTCTCTCAGGACGGCAACACGCTTTTGCGCCAAATGATCAATGCAATTGCGCACCGCGGTCCAGACGAGAACGGGGTCCATGTTACCGATGGTGCAGGACTGGGGCACATGCGCCTGTCGATCGTCGGTTTGGCAGATGGCCAGCAGCCGATGGAAAGCGCCAGTGGCAATCTGGTCATCAGCTACAACGGCGAAGTGTTCAATTATGTCGAGCTTCGGGATGACCTGATCGCGCAAGGACATCGCTTCCGCACTGGCAGCGATACGGAAGTCATCCTGCATCTCTATGAGGAGATGGGCCCAGATTGCGTCAAGAAACTCAACGGAGATTTCGCCTTTGCCCTCTGGGACAAGAAGCGGCGGCGCATGATGCTTGCCCGTGACCGGATGGGCGTGCGGCCACTCTTCTACACCTGGCACGAAGGTGCACTTTTCTTCGCTTCGGAAATCAAGGCGCTGCTGCGCGTTCCGGGCATGGCCACCGAGGTCGACCCTTACGCGCTGGACCAAATCTTCACATTGTGGACGCCTATTGCTCCGCGCACGATTTTCAAGGGCATATCCGAGCTGCCGCCAGCTCACCTGATGATCATTGAAGATCAGCGGGTCAAAGTAACGCCCTATTGGCAGCTGGACTATCCAGATCGGGATGCCGTTCGTTCCAGCCGTTCGGAAAGCGACGTCGGCGAGGAACTCAGACACCTCTTGACCGATGCAACCCGTATTCGCCTCAGGGCAGATGTTCCTGTCGGATCCTACCTCTCTGGCGGGCTGGACTCGTCGGTCGTATCGGCAATTGCCGCGCGCATCGTACCCGATCAGCTGCGAACCTTTTCCATAGGGTTCGATACCGCCGAGCACGACGAAACCGCTTTCCAGATGCAGATGGTCGAGGCGCTCGGAACCAGGCATTCCTCGCTGTCCTGCAGCAAGAGCGACATTGCCGCCATATTTCCAGCGGTCATCGAACATACAGAACGGCCTATCCTTCGCACCGCACCAGCGCCGCTCTATCTGCTTTCGCACCTCGCCCACAATGAAGGGTACAAGGTTGTCCTGACGGGGGAAGGCGCCGACGAAATTTTCGCAGGCTATGACATTTTCCGCGAAGCCAAGGTCCGGCGCTTTTGCGCACGGCAACCGGAATCGCGCATGCGCCCGCACCTTTTCCGCAAGCTCTACCCCTATCTGCCCGGCTTGAAGCAACAGACGCCGGAATATCTGGCGGCTTTCTTCGGCGCGGGCGTCGATGGTCTTGACGATCCGCTGCACTCGCACCGTCCACGCTTCCGTGGAACTGCTGCGACGAAGATGTTTTTTTCGCCGGAGCTGCGCGAAGCCCTCAAAGGCTACGATGCAACCGAGGATCTGGCATCGGGACTGCCAAAGGACTATGCGCGCTGGCATCCTTTGCACCAGGCGCAATATCTGGAAACCTCGCTCCTCATGCCAGGCTACATTCTTTGCTGCCAGAGCGACAGAATGGCCATGGCCCATGGCCTGGAGGGCCGTTTCCCCTTCCTCGATCATCGTCTCGTCGAATTCGCTTCCCGGGTGCCGGTCGGCATGAAGCTGAAAGGCCTGGGCGAAAAACACATTCTCAAACAGGCAACGCGCGATCTGGTGCCGGCCTCGATAACGGCGCGCCAGAAGCAACCCTATCGCGCCCCGGACAGCCAGTCCTTTACGGCTGCTGGACTGCCTGACTACGTGCGGGAATATATGGGATCGGAGGCCATTGCTGATACCGGCCTGTTCAGTGCTCCCGCCGTAGCGAAATTGCTGGAAAAATGCTCACGCAATGCCCCCACCGGATACCGCGACGACTCCGCGTTTGTTGGCATTCTCTCCACGCAATTATGGCATCAGAAATTCACAAACCAGACACACCGGCAAACGGTGGCAGCGGCATGAAAGGAACAGACATGACCTCGGGTATCAAGGCACAAATCAGAAGCTTCATCGTTGAGAATTACCTATTCGGCGACACGAGCCATCCGCTTGAAGACGACACATCGCTGATCGAAACGGATGTCATCGACTCGACCGGCGTTCTTGAGCTGGTCACCTATCTGGAAGACAATTTCCAGATCAGCATCCAGGACGCTGAAATTGTTCCGGCGAACCTCGATTCCATCGCAAGTATCACCGCCTTTGTCGCAAGCAAGGCCGTTCCTCAAAAATCGGTCGCCTGATCCGGGAAAGTCGAGTTTCGCCATGCGTGTTGAGGATATTCTCCGTCAGAATGCGAAAAGGTTGGGTGACAAAACAGTCCTCGTCGCGGGCGGCGACAGATTGACCTACGCTGAACTCGACGATCGTTCCGACCGGCTGGCTGCCGCTCTCTGGTCGCAGGGCGTCACACGCGGTGACCGCGTTCTTGTCTTCATGAACAATTGCTGGGAGGCTACCGTAGCGATCTACGCAATCCTCAAAGCCGGCGCGGTGTTCAGTCCCATCAACGCCTCGACCAAGGCCGACAAGCTCGCATACATCATCGAAAATTGCCGTGCCCGGGCGATCATCGCACAGGAGAAGCTCGCACCCGTTGCTGTGGAGGCGCTGGGTACCGGGACTTCGTGCGATCTGATTGTCGTCACGAAGAACGAGACGCCGGTCGTCCCCTACGCCCGTTCCTTCGATAGCCTGTTGCAAGTCGAGCCCATGCCCGTTCCACATGGCGGCATCGATGTCGACCTCGCCATGTTGATCTATACGTCGGGCTCTACCGGCCGCCCCAAAGGCGTGATGATGAACCACCGCAATATCGAGGCGGCGGCAACCTCGATCACCACCTATGTGCAGAACGTCGAGGATGACATCATTCTCAACGTGCTGCCGCTGGCATTCGACTATGGTCTCTACCAGTTGTTCATGACAATCCGTACCGGCGCCACATTGGTCCTGGAAACCTCATTCAGCTTCCCGCAGGCCATCTTCGATGTCATGCGGCGTGAGCGCGTGACCGGTTTTCCGCTGGTGCCGACAATGGCTGCGCTGATCTTGCAGATGCGAGACATCGAGCCAGGCTTCCTGCCGGACCTGCGCTACATCACCAACACCGCTGCTGCCTTGCCGCCGGCCCACATCGCGCGGCTGCGAGAACTGTTTCCGAATGTCCGGCTCTATTCGATGTATGGCCTGACCGAGTGCAAGCGTTGTACCTATCTTCCCCCTGAGCAGCTCGACAACCGGCCGGGTTCGGTTGGTATTGCCATTCCCAATACGGAGGCCTTCGTGGTCGACGACGAGGGCAAAGTGGTTGCTCCCGGTGTCGTCGGCGAACTCGTCATCCGCGGACCGCACGTGATGCAGGGCTATTGGGAAAATGACGAGGCGACGGCACGCATGCTCCGCCCAGGCCTCAACCCATGGGAAAAAGTCCTTTATACGGGCGACCTCTTTTCCATGGACCGCGATGGCTACCTCTATTTCGTCGGGCGCAAGGATGACATCATCAAGACGCGTGGCGAAAAGGTGGCTCCAAAGGAGGTCGAGACCGTCCTGCACTCACATCCGGGGATTGCCGAAGCCGTGGTCATCGGCATCCCGGACCCGGTGCTGGGTCAGGCCATTCGTGCCATCGTGGTGCTGAGCGACCCATTGCTCACTGACCGCGAGATCATACGCCACTGCGCCAAGAACCTTGAAGATTTCATGGTGCCAAAATCCGTTGAATTTCGAACGAGCTTGCCCAAGACGGACACCGGGAAGGTGAGCCGCAGATTGGCCGCAGAGCCACAGGAGTCTCTATGATGAACGACCAGACAATCCGGACGATCGTATCGGCATCGCCACTGTCACTCGAGATCGATCCAGAAGCCGAAACCACGCGGATCGTCAATGCGATGCGCGAACAATTGCGCCATACCCTGCGCAAGCGCGGACTGGTGCTCGGTCTGTCGGGCGGCGTCGATTCAAGTGTCTGTGCAGCGCTCGCCGCCCGCGCGGTCGGAGCGCAGAATGTGCTGTGCCTGTTTATGCCCGAAAACGACTCCGATCCGGAAAGCCTGAGACTTGGCAGGCTTGTGGCGGATACGTTTGGGTTGGCAAGCGTGATCGAAGATATCGGCCCTTCGCTCGAGGTCATGGGGTGCTATGCACGGCGCGATGCCTTCATCAAGCAGATTGAACCGGAGTTCGGACCGGGCTGGGCCTCGAAGATCGTCATCGCCAATGCATTGGCGAGCGATGGCTACAATATCTCGTCGCTCGTTTTGCAGCGGCCGGACGGCAGCACGGAAAAGCTGCGCATGCCGAGTTCCGTCTATCTTGGCATTGTTGCCGCAACCAATATGAAGCAGCGCACACGCAAACAGATCGAATACTATCACGCAGACCGCATGAACTATGCGGTGATCGGCACGCCGAACCTCCTCGAATATGATCAAGGGTTCTTTGTGAAGAATGGCGATGGCGCGGCCGACCTGAAACCGATCGCCCATCTATACAAGTCGCAGGTCTATCAGCTGGCTGCCTATCTTGGCGTTCCCGCCGAAATCCGTGCCCGGCCGCCGACAACCGACACCTACCAGCTGGCGCAGACGCAGGAAGAGTTCTATTTCGCCCTGCCCTACGCCCAAATGGATCAATGTCTCCATGGCCTGAACGAGGGCATTCCAGCGGCCACGGTCGCCCTTGCAGCATCACTGACAGAGGAGCAGGTGCTCAGGGTCTGGCGCGACATCAAGGCGAAACGGAAAGCAACCCGTTATCTCCATCTCGGCCCGCAACTGGTCACGCCTATCGCTGATTTTCACGGCGAGTAGAGCAAGAGCATCGAAGTGGGACCAAGACATGGGAAAGCCAAGTAAACGTATTTCCGGTCTTGGCGCGATGGTGACGATCGTGGCGATGCTTCTGTCGCTGCCCGCTGGCGCATCTGAATTCACATGGGGCGTCAATGGTCACCCGCTGGCCTCGTACCATGGGGTGACCGCCGAACAGCAGATCTCCTATCTGAAATCGCTTGGGTTGACCTCGTATCGGGTCGATGTGCAAAAACTCGATGAGCTGGAACGTCTGGATCGCCTGGTCACTGCAGCTGCCGAAAACGGAATTACGATTTTGCCGGTCCTCACGCCGGCGCTTGATCTGAAAGAGACTTCCCTCGAGGAAATTTACGCCAAATCCCGCGCGCTGGCTTTCGTGACCGCATCGCATTTCAAAGACAGGATCAAGGTTTGGGAACTCGGCAACGAGCTTGAAAACTTCGCCATCATCCAGCCGTGCGAAATGCGAGACGATGGCACGCAATATCCTTGCGAATGGGGCCTGGCAGGCGGCCTCTATCCGCTCGACTATTTTGGACCACGCTGGGAAAAAGTGCGGACTGTGCTCAATGGCCTCTCAGACGGATTGACGGCAGCGGGCGGAGATTTCCGCAAGGCCATCGGCACTGCTGGCTGGGGTCATATAGGCGCTTTTCAGCGCATGAAACAGGATAAGGTCGAGTGGGATATTTCCGTCTGGCACTTCTATGGCGAAGATCCGGAATGGGCATTCAAGGCATTGGCCGAATTTGGCAAACCGATCTGGATTACGGAATTCAACCACCCAAAAGGCAGCACCGACGGCGAAGACGCTCAGGCGGCCGGCCTGAAGAAGGCAATGGAACGCATCCAGGAATTGCGCAAGACATATCCAATAGAGGCAGCGCATATTTATGAATTGATGGATGAGACCTACTGGGCGCCTGATTTCGAGGCCTACATGGGATTGATCCATCTGGAAAGCGACGGCGCCGGCAGCTGGCGCCCGGGAGGGCCGAAACCTGCCTACAATGTCGTGCGGGACATCATTCGCGGCGAGCGCCCAGCTGGGAGCCAGGGCCAATGATGTGTGGCTTCGCAGGGTGTAAACATGGCAACTAACGTCTTTGGTGTCCTGGTCGTCCTATTCGGTGTGCTGATCCAGTTCATGCATCACAAATATGCGATCTATGGCATGCTTGCCTTGACGCTTTTCGGGGCGGCCGCCGCAGTTACACTGCCAGCGATGGGCGGGGCCTCCATTCTGGTTGCCAACGTCTTCATGGTCTTCTTCGCTCTGCGGGTTTTGCGCATAACAGGATTGGCGCCTGCCATCAGCAGCCTGCTTTATCCCAGTACCGGCTTCTGGCTATTCCTGCTGATCATGTACGGGCTGATAGCGACCTTATTCTTTCCACGGCTGATGGCCGGCATGACCGAGACCATGGTTGTCCAGCGCCTTCCGGGAGGTTTGAGTCGTATCAGCCTCAATCCCCTGGGCTTTTCCAGTACACACATAACGCAGACGGTCTACGCATTGGGCAGTGTCATGTGTTTTGCGGCCTCCTTTGCGTTTTTCCGGATGCGCGGTGCCTATCACTACTTTCTCAGTGGCTTCTTCCTGCTTTGCGGGCTGAATGTCATCTTCGCACTGCTGGATCTTGTTACCTTTGCCACGGGTACGGCCGATCTGCTGGATTTCATCCACACTGCGAATTATTCCTTGATGACCGGTGTGGAGATGGGTGGTCTCAAGCGGATCTCTGGCACGTTTCCCGAATCCTCGGCTTTCGCCAGCTTCACCCTGATTCTGTTTGCCATGGCCGCCAGTCTCTATCTCGACAATGTTCGACCTGTTATGTCGGGATTCTTCGCCTTTGCCTTCCTGGTATTGCTTGCACTGTCGACATCGGGAACAGCCTATGTCGGGCTGGTCATTGTTCTGGCTTTACTGATCCTCCAGTCCATCGCACCGGTCCTGTATGGCGGGAGAATGCGCAAGCCGCTCTTGATTTACGCCGGCAGTCTGTCAGTGCTCGCCATCCTTCTGCTTGTTGCTGTTCTTTCACCCGAGTTCGTGGACGCCGTTGCAACCTTTTTCGATGAAAGCCTGTTCGGAAAGCTGTCGAGCGACTCCGGCCGGGAACGCGGACACTGGAACGAAGTAGCATGGAGCAACTTCATTGACAGTTTTGGCCTGGGGGTAGGAATCGGCGGCGCACGCGCCTCAAGCTATGTCTTCGTCCTGCTCTCGAATGTCGGTCTCCCCGGCGCGATGTGTTTCGCCCTGTTTGTGCTGTCCACCCTTTTCCGGCGAAACGTCGTCCAAGCCAGCTCGGAGAATCGGCACATTGTCCGCGCCATTCGGTGCGGGATGACCGCCAGCCTGGTCGCCGCTCTGCTGGTCGCAACGGTCTTCGACATGGGAATGCTGTTTTATGTGCTTGCAGGGGCTGCGGCGGTTGCGGTCTTCCCATCCACGCGCCGTGCAAAAGTGCAAGCGACATCAAAAAGCGGACGTACCGGCGCGGCTCAAGAGCCGCTGCGGCACGCCCGCCGTCTCATCGGGTAATCGCAACCCTCTGCTTCTCAATGTTCCCTGAAAGCCCGTGACATGCTGTCGACAACGGGCTTGGCCAGATATTCGAAGAATGTACGTTCATGGGTCTGGATCAGAATATCGGCCGGCATACCCGGTGTCGGTGTAAAGCCGTGAATGCGCGCGAGTTGATCAGCAGGAATGCTGATACGGGCAAGGTAAATCTCCTGCTTCACATTGCTCGTGGTATCCGTCATCGCGTCAGCTGAGACGTAATCGACGCGGCCATTGACAACCGGCGTGGTCCGCTGATTGAGGGCGCTCAAGCGTACATGTGCTTCCTGCCCTTGCTTCACTTCATCAATCTGCATGCGCGGTATCTGCGCCTCAATGATCAGGGGAACACCAGTCGGCAGGATTTCGATAATCGGCTTGCCGCTTTCGATAACACCGCCAGCCGTATGATAGTGCATTCTGACGATTGTACCGGAAACAGGTGCCTTCACCACCGTGCGGGTGAGGACATTGTCCGTCTGCCGCGTTTGCTCGCGTACCGTGTCAAGTTCCGCCTCGGCACTCTGGATCTCATCGAGCGCTGCCTGCTTTTCGGTATCCTTGGTCTGAATCATCTCTTTCTGGAACTTTTCAATCTGGGCATTCACTTCCATGATTTCAGCGTCGAGCCGCGCTATCGTTCCTTCACCGTCAGCAACGGCGCGCTCCAGGACACTGACTTCCGAGCGGGCCATCAGACCCTTTTTGAACAGGGAATACTTCGCCTGGTATTCATTTTTCAACAAGCCAACCTGCGTCCGGGTTGCCGCAATCTGGGCATTGCGTCCTACGCGGCGAAACTCCAGCGCTGAGATGTTGCGCTGCATCATCTGTATTTCGTTGGCATATTTGGCATGAGCCGCATCAAAATTGTCGCTCTGGCTCTCGTTAACGGCGCGTATTTCGGGATTGCCGAGGTTCTCCATGATAATCTTTGGCGGCTGATAGCGATCCTCGCCGCGGACGACCGCATGAAGCCGTGCAAGTATCGCTTCAAGGCGCGCCTGCCGCAAAAACAATTGCTGCGAGTTTGCACGCGCAGATGTCTCGTCAAGGCGAACCAGTTCGTCACCCTCCGTAACGCGATCACCCTCACGAACCAGAAGTTCCTTGATAATGCCGCCTTCAAGATGCTGAACGACCTTGTTTTTGCCGGTCGCAACGAAGCTGCCAGGGGCGATAACGGCGGCGGCAAGCGGCGCGGTTGCTGCCCAGGTTCCAAACCCGCCAAAGCAGACGATAATCATCAATGCGCCGAACTTGGTGTAAGGCTTGATTGATCGTGGAACGCCGTCATACCATTCCAGATCATTTACTGCACTTGTTGCGGCCATTCTCGTGCCTCCCATTCAATTCTTTTTATTCGGCGGCACTGATGCTCGGAACCGAACCTGCCTGTTTGTTTTTCTTCGAGAGTGCTTCCATAACTGTTGCCCGCGTACCGAACATCGTGACGCTGCCATTGCTCAACACCATGATCTTGTCGACACAGTTGAGGAGTGCTGGACGTTGCGTGATCGTCACTACGGTAATCTTGTGTTTCTTGGCATGGAACAACGCCTTGGTCAGAGCAGCATCGCCTTGCGAGTCAAGGTTCGAATTCGGCTCATCCAGTACGACGAGTTTTGGATTTCCGAAAAATGCGCGGGCAAGCGCTATTCGCTGTTTCTGTCCACCCGAGAGCGGCGCGCCGTCTGCCGCAACCATCGTCTCATAGCCT
This sequence comes from Phyllobacterium zundukense, assembly GCF_002764115.1. Lineage (NCBI taxonomy): Bacteria > Pseudomonadati > Pseudomonadota > Alphaproteobacteria > Hyphomicrobiales > Phyllobacteriaceae > Phyllobacterium > Phyllobacterium zundukense. The sequence continues at coordinate 2,955,253 of NZ_CP017940.1, forward strand.
TGGGCAAACGTCGAAATCAGCTCATGGACATCCGCAAGCATCGCAGCATCAAAGATCGATTGATCGCTGGCATCTTCGCGCATGCGGGCGATATTGGCCTTGATGGTACCCGGAAACAGCTGCACATCCTGCGGCAGGTAACCAATGTTCTCACCGAACTGCCGCTGATCCCAGTTCCGCAGGTCCATCAGGTCGAGCCTGACATTTCCCGATGTAGGCAGGATGGATCCGACCAGCATCTTGCCGAGAGTGGTCTTGCCCGCGCCGGAATTGCCGATAATGGCCATCGATTCTCCGGGCATCAACGTGAATGAAATGCCGTTCAGAATGACCTTCTTGTTGGGAGGCGGAACGTAGAGAATTCTTTCGACATCGAGGCGGCCCTGCGGATCCGGCAATCTGAGCCGGTCAAAATTCAGTGGTGAATTTTGCAGGAGACTGCGAATCCGGCCGAAAGCCGAACGGAATTGTATGAAACTGTTCCAGCCTTCGATTGCGCCTTCGATAGGCGCCAATGCACGGCCGGCGATAATGGATGCAGCAATAACCATGCCGCCAGTCATTTGCCCGTCGATGGCCAGATGGGCACCCCATCCCAGCATTGCTACTTGTGTCAGCAATCGGGAACATTTGGAAATGGTAGCAAAGACGATGTTGCGGTCCTGTGCCTTGACCTGCGACCGGAGTGAGCCGGCCATATCCCGGCCCCAGATGCGCACTGCTTCGGGGATCATCGCCAGCGCATTGATAATCTGCGAGTTTCTCGACATGGAGTCGAGATGCAGCATGGCACGGCTTTGAAAATTGGTCGCATCGGCGAAAGACGCCGCTGTAGCGCGCTGGTTCATAAAGGCAATAATCAGCAGAAGCAGCGCGGAAACAACGACGATATAACCGAGATGCGGATGAACAAGGAAGACCGCGACTACGAACAGCGGCGCGATTGGGGCGTCAAAGAACGACAGCAACGTCCCGGAGGTCAGGAACGACCGCAATTGCTGCAGATCGCCGAGAACCTGATAGTCCTTGCCGTTGCCTTGAAGGGATGCACGCGCTGCAGCACTCAAAATGGGCGCACCCAACTGGACAGCGACCTCGACCGCCGTACGCATCAAGATGAAGCGCCGTATGGCGTCAAGTATAACCTGGATTATAACCGCGCCTACGATGACGACTGTCAGCATGACCAGCGTATCCGCGGAGCGACTGGTGAGGACGCGGTCGGATATCTGGAAAAGATAAATGGGAATGGCAAGAACCAGGATATTCAGGAATATCGTGAACCCCATCGCGATAATGAGGTTCCTGCGCACAGCGTTAACACCGTTCTGGAAACTCTGGCTGAAACTGATCGTCGTGGCTCGTTTATGAAAACTGCCGCCCCCATTCCCGCCATTGCCAACGATATTATTGCCGTTTCCCGAGCCATTTCCGCCGGAACTGACGCGGGATTGCACGGGACCGCGGTCCCCTTCGATGATCTTGCCGACCTCCACGCTCGCCGGAATGGCAGATGTCAGTTGCTCAGAATTTGGTGCTGTTTCGGCAACGGGTACGTCGTCGACTTCGGTGATTGGCTCGTTTGGTACCTCATCCACCTGCTGTGGCAAAGCATCCACAATCTCAGAGCCGGCCCGTCCCTCGGATTCAGTTTCCTCGCGGGAAATTTTTGAAATCGTGCTTTCCATCTCCGCGAGCAATTCATCCAATTGAATTCGCTCGTTTTCGCGGCCCGCCATGGCCCGCCGCGAGTTCTGGGAAATGACTCGCAAGTCGGCCTGTTCATCATATTTCATGATTCTCGCGCTCCTCGCGCGTTCTTCTTTTTCTATGCGAGAACTGTCTGCATGACGTCGACGGACTGGCACGTATCCGGAACGTGGACGGCCGGAGCGTGATCATCGCTGCATGATGAATCTGCTTCGTTGTCGAGGAATGCCACGACTTCGATGGCCAGTTGCTGGCTCTGGCCGGCTCCCGGATCAGATGCCGGTTGAGCACAGATAATGTCGGCCTGGATCAGAATTGCATCGGAATAGACGCCGCCACCGACATAGGAAGTCCCGCCGCCACCCGTATCGTTGTCAACGATCGAAGCAATGTTGATCAAGGCATTCGAACCGGTGCTGATATCCCAGACCGTTTCCGACGATGCGGTCAAAAGCGCATCCTCATAATGTGCGACATAGTCCGCATCGCCGAGGATGTTGGTCTGTTCGATATAGTTCACGTCGTAGACGTTGCCGGAGATGTAAAGCACCCTCAGACCTGCAATTCCCTGCAGGGCCTGATCGCCATGAAAACCATCAGGCATGCTGTAGCTACCGTTTGAGAGCCCGCTCATGGCCTCAAGGTAATGTTCGGGAAGCCCCGTGACCCAATTGGCCGTGTCTCCACTTTGAATACTGGCCGAATTCCACAGCAGATTGTCGCTCGTCGACAATTCACCGTCATATTCGCCGGCCGCACCGCCCGTGGTGAACGTATCATTGTCAAACAGGATATTCGTCTGGAAGATGAAGTTGCCGTTGTACATACTTCCCCCGATCATGACCAGATCGTAGGAATTGCAAAGTTCCACAAACGACGCCGAATTCAGCAGCATATTCCCGCCCGTCACGATCGTGGTGTAGGAGCCGGTGGCTGAAAGGACATGTGCGTCGTTGTCTGAGAGGAAACTGTACTGCGAGACCCAGTTCATCTGGATCAGATCGCCGTTGACAACCGTGATCTGCCAGTTTTGCGGAAATACCGGCGCATCGTCGGACGGGCCATCCTGCTGGCCATGATCCGCCTGCTGCAGGAAGCTGGCGATATTCATTGCGTTGGTTGACGGCTGGCATCCTGCCTGTTGGCCTGAAAACCCGTTCTGGAATGTATCATTATCGCTGTATGCGTTGGTCTGAACGATCGCATCGATATTATAATAATTGCCGGTAACGGCAAAATGCGCGCCAACGGAGCCGAGGCTGTTCAAAAAGACCTCGTTCACCAGCAGATTGCAGCCGGCCTGGACCTCGACGGAACCGACGATCTCGGTGCCATTGATGACCACGGATTTGGTCGATGTCACGACCGCCGGTGAGCTGTCGTCGTCCGTCTGCTTTAATTGTTCTGGCAGATAGTCATCGAGCTTTGGCGCTTCGGAACTCTCGTCACCATTGACATAAAGGCCTGCCGGAGCAGTGACGACGGTCACACCGGGTGTACTTGCGAGCGGGCCTTCTGCTGCTGCCTGGATGTTCGCCGTTTGATTGGCGAAGAATTGCGCCATTTCCGCGCCGGACCCAGGTATGCTGTCCTGGGTAAATGGCTCCGAAATCGAAAGGGCGCTCGTCGTCAGGGTGCCGAAAGCCGCTTCGTCGACAAAATCCACGTTCACGGGTGCATGATTGCCCATGATGACGACATCGTTGTCTTCCATATGATTGATCTGCTGGACGGCAACTGACGTCGTTCCGGGCGCTGGTCCGAAATGCGGGGTCAGTTCGCCTGACCTTTCGCCCGCATGCGAGTCGCTGGAACCAGACGTCTGCAATTTCGGCGCCTGGTGGTGGTGTATTCTCATACCCGCGATGTGGACCTCGATGGGATCGATATCCACCCATGGCATCATCACTTCCCCAACAGGGGACCAAGGTGTCGGGATATAGTCTAAATTGGGCTGAAATGATCCAAGATCGAGTCGCTGGCTCGGATCCGTTTGAATTGTCAGGATGTCGTTGAGATGGGGATCTTTGTCCGGCGTTGCATTGAACTCACGGTACTCGACCCGCGCTCTCGCTGCCTCGATTGATGTATGAAAATAACCCACGAAGTGCGCAATGGATTCTGAAATCTGATCACCAAATCCGAGCATGTCGATGACTCCCCTATTCCCGCGGTGACCTGCAAGCCCGTCGACAAGCGGTCTGCGCAAATGTTGCGCAGACCATTGTCAAAAACAGGCAGGTTCGCCTGGTTGTTGTTCTTATGATAGGTCGTCGCCAGTATTGGTCTCGATTGTGCCAGAGTTGAACTCGACATTGTTCTGCAGGAGATTTGCACCCTGAACGATTGTCTGGTTGAAAGCCTCAGCTGACTGGCTAATGGAAGCGTTTGCCGCGCTGGAGCCGATCACATCGTGACCTGCTTCAACACCGCCGTCGGAACCCTTGCCACCACCATGGCCGCCAAAGAAGCTGCTCTCCATGCCGCCCCATCCGCCGCCGCTGCCACTGTCAATGCCGTCGCCAGAATGTGCAGTGCCGCCGGTTGCACTCAGTGATACGCTGCCCGAATTGGCCTGGCTGATCTGGGAAGCCTGATCGTTATCGACAAGATCGAGAACCTGGTTAACAGCAAAGTTGGTGCCGCTGCCGGCAAAACTAACCGCGAAATTAACGTCATTGCCCGGATTGTAATCGATGTCGCCACCGGCGACGAAGATGTTGTCGAACGTATTGCCGTACAGATCAAGATCGGCAAAGTCATCGTCAGTAGGCAGATAGCCTTCAAGATCCACACCTACGTCGACATTGACGCAGACGTCAGTACTGTTCTCATTGACATTGAGATTGCCGTTGAAGTTGCCGTTGGCATTGAGGTTGCCGTTGGCATTCAGATTGCCATTGCCGTTGCCATTGAGATTGCCGTTGCCATTCCAGTTCTCTGAGCTGGAATACTGATCCTGGCTCTGACCCTGGTCTTGTCCCTGACCCTGGCCTTGTCCCTGACCCTGACCTTGTCCCTGACCTTGAAGCTCTAGCTGTCCCTGACCCTGGGCTTGCAACTGAAGAGCCAGTGCAGCAGCTGTCGCAGACGCATCCGCTTCAGCTGAAGAATCGGTTGGATAAAAATTGTATTGATTGTTCTTGCTAGACATAACAAATTCCTCCGATGTGCCTCGGAGCAAGCAAAAGCCTCTATGCATTTCAAACGAGGTTATAATGCTGGCCCAAAAGGCGGTTCACTGTGAAGTAAGCATCAGTTATCCACCTAGCATTCAGCAGGATGCCGAATACTACATACGCAATACAAAACTGATGCTTACGGTGCTTTTGCTTGGATCCCCCCACTACAAACCATGGTATCCAAACCGGAAGAACGTTATGACTCAAAGCGGGATACAGTAAGTTAGCAATTCTGATTAGTCCCAAAATTGCGACTTGAGCTGCGATTTGCTGCTTGCGGCAAATTCCCAAATACCAAAATTTTTCAGGCGCTTGCGCGCATGGCATTCCGCCGGCTCAGGATCGGCACACCGCAAAATGTATGATTTATAATCAATATTGTCGAGGTATTGGCCTAAGTAGTCGTGGTTTTTACCCTGCTTGGACGCCCAGATGACCCGAACCAATAAATATACAGACCGTTTTTCTCATGTCACGGCCGCGTCACGCTCTATTTATTAATCCTCTGTTAATCAACACGTGTAGCCCGGGGGCTTAAAGACGAGTTGATGGAACTGAACAAAAGAACTTAAACAAACTAAAAATCGAAAACGCAAATAAATCCTGAGAGAAATACTTCTCATCAAAGGGCGTAGGGGGCGATTATGTCTGGAAATATACCGCGTACAATCGGCGATCACATCCAATATGGATCGAAAATTGATGGTGATTCCAAGTTCAAGAGTGGCATATTCATTTATGCTGAGGCAGGAGTGGTTTTCCAGGGGTTGGTACAATCCCTCGAAAGAACATTCCCCGAGATTCGGGTAAACCTATCCAGCAAGTTGCTGGACACGGAAGAGGTCGACGAAGATGTTGGCCTTGTACTTGTGCACACCAGCTTCGTCATCGAACTTGGCGACTGCATTGCACGGTGCAAAAAGCGCTTTCCCAACGCATCCGTGACCTTGATGATCGACGAGCACAGCGCAGGCATGCAAGAGCTGAACAGCCTGTTCGATCAGAGACTCGTTCAAGGGCTTCTCCCATTCAGCCTGAAACTCGATATCTGGCTCGCGGTTATATGGCTGCTGCTTAACGGCGGCGAATACTATCCTTCCGCGATCGTTCGTTCGATCGAAAAGCATTCGAGCAACGGCGGACAGCCGCATACGTACGGTAGCCAGATGAAAAACACCATGAACGGTGGCAGGCCAATCAAGACCTTGACACTTCGTGAGCATCAGATCCTGGAGCTTCTCTCTGAGGGTTTGCAGAACAAGATCATTGCCGATCGCCTGACGCTCTCGGAACACACCGTCAAGGTTCACGTACACAATCTCATCCGCAAGCTTCGGGTTCACAACCGCACCCAGGCCGCAGCGGTATACCGGAACAGCATGGACCAGGAGGCGTTCCAGCCCCCTTTTAGGGGCTATAGCACGCCGATCGGGCGGGCGGATGGTTCGCTAGAAATGGGTCGGGTCGTATAAGGCAATGTCCCGCATCAATGAGGTGCTGATGCTGGTGGGCAGACTGAACTACACGTGGACGAACACCGAAAGCCTGTTCATCTACCTGATTGCCCACCTGCTTAACACAAACAAGGAAGCTGCTACGGTCATCTTCCTGACGCTGAACACGACCCGGGCAAGAATTGATTTGCTGGAGCGTTTGGCGAAAATCAGATCAACGGCACCGGAAACCAAAGAAGCCGTTCTCAAGATCACGGGCCGCATGACACGCGAGCAGCGGCTGCGTAACAAATACAATCATTGCATCTATTCGTTCGACGAAACGGGGCACAACGCATCAACACAGCTGATGCGGATTGTCGACATGAACGACAACCTCAAGTACGGAAAAGTCGAAGCGCTGGACGATGCAGAAATGCTGAGGATTCAGGCGACGATCGATGCGGTCACCGATGTCAACAAGTCTATCTGGGCGTTCATAAAGCTCAAGAACATCAGTGTTTAGGACATTCCGAGCCGAGGCGTCTTCAATTGAAATCGTCGCCGTTCAACCGGTTCCAGGCCTCGCCGGCGAGCCCATTGAAAAAAGCATTTCCATCTGAAAAGGCACTCAGCACTCTCGCATCGCGAGAGTGCACAACCGTGGACGAGCGTTGGAAAAACAGACCCTGGCGCACCATCATTGCCTGCAGAAGGTAAGGCTGCGTGCGAGCCCGGATGGCTACGGCGCCCAAGGCACGTGCGTGGTCTAATAGGCAGTCAAGTACGGCTCCCTCCCGCTCCTTCATAGCCAGGATTTGCAATACCCGCGCAATTCGTCCGGGGGATCCATGATAGAGATAGGCACCGATCGGCGCACCGTGCCGCGCCCTGACCACCCGGCAGTGCATTGGTCCATAGGTCGATTTGGGTGTCGCTCCATCGAGGATATCCCTGAGATCGGAAGCTTCCCACGCAGGGCGGAGGCCAAACCGTTCCACCAGTGACGGAATGATACCCACCAGGGCATCACAATCTATGTCGCTATCGGTGAATCCATTCACCTCGGAACCGGGAGCTGATTCCGGATGGCTTCTACTGGCAAGCTTGAAGCCAAGTGCATCAAGCGGCACAGCCAAAGGTGCCAGCAGCCGCATTCCGTGGAAACGGCCGGCCGCAAGTTCGATGGCAAAAGCAGCCGGGCGGAACACCCGGACCCATTCCAGGCTATAGGTTGGCAGTACGGTCCCGCGCAGTTTGCTCCACATGATTCGCGACGTCTCGTTAGCGGTCTCGCTCAGCGAGACGTCCTGCGGCCCCGCCAAAAAGGCACGCAGCAGGCGTGCCCCTGCAAGCGGATCCGCCGCATGGTCTTCCACCATTAACGGGCCGCAAATTGCAGCGCGGACCAGCGAGCCATCGAGCGACATTCTGAGCGGAATCGAACCAATGAAACCGTTCAGAACACCATCGCTGCGAATATGCACCTGGGAGATAATGTCGGAATCACCGCGCGAGGGATTGAGGTAGAGCTTGGACAAATAGTCTACGAGCGATTGCGGCACAGACGTCTTCTCGGTCTTGAACATGCCCCAGAACATGTTTGCGACCGCGGGAATATCCCGCGGGGTGATATTTCTGATCTCACTCATCGCAATCCTGTCCAAGTGCACTACTCCGTCTTCGATCATACTTGTTTTCGCGCAACGGCAACGCGTGGGATACCGGCCTCATTATCGACGAAAGAGACTTGATCATACGCGGATACACGCGTCAGGAGATGGGCGACCTGCTGGTGCTGGCCTTCGCCGAATTCAAAAACAAGGGTACCGCCTGGCCTGAGGAAAGGCACAGAGTCGCGCACCACGCGCTGAAGTATCGAGATTCCAAAGGGGCCCCCGTCGAAAGCCTCCCGCGGTTCGTCGACGAGGAGATGTGCCAGGCTATCTTCAAGGCGTCGGGCGGAAATATAGGGCGGGTTGCAAATGATCATATCTACTTTGCCCGCCAGATCTTGCCCGTTCATCGCATCAAACAAATCCCCCTGAAATATCTTGACGCGCGGGCCGAAACCAAGCCTCTCGACGTTCCGCCGGGCGAGACCGACGGTTTCATCCGTAAGATCGGCTCCCAATACCCGCGCTGTGGCGATTGCCCCCGCAACCGCAAGACCGAGGTTCCCCGAACCGCAACACATATCGATTACAAGCGGACCAGCTTGTTCTTCAGTCAGGATACTGATCGCGGTAAGGCCCAGCAATTCGGTTTCCTCGCGCGGTACAAGTACGCCGGGCGCAATTTCAAGCTCTACGCCAAGGAAACGGTGCAGCTTCGTCGGAACTGCTGAAATGCCTAGTACAGGCTCTGTCATCCGGGTCATCTCTTGCATTTGTGTCTCTCCTTTAGTCAGCGACCGTGCGATATCTATCGACGCGACCGGTTCGAGTTCATTGGGTGCCTTGCTGCCTTTCAACGCAAAACCGTGGATCGTTCCGAAAAAAACAAAGATAAAGTGCTCCGAGGACGCCGGAATAAATCAGCGCGCCTGCCAGGATCTGCGTTCCGAGCTGTATTTCCGGCGACATGGAAAAACTTGCGACCCATATTACGCCCGCCACCATCGCGATCAGTGCCGGAATAACTATGGACGCATTCGCCCCAACCTTTTTCCACGCCACGCCGCCGTAGTGGCTCTGCAGCCAGATCGTCACGCAAACTGTGATCAATCCAGCTATCAATTGACCGATCGCGACGCCAGTCGTTCCGAACGGCACAGAAGCCAGGATGAAAATGATCGCAACCACCGCATTGAAAAGCGAAATGAACGGCAAGCGCCGTACCTGCCCCGTCAGGGACATCAGCGGCTCGGTCAGGACATTCGGAATATAGAGCATATAAACAATGGCGAGGATCGAGGTGATCGGAGCAGCGGGGTGCCATTGTTCGCCGAGCAAGAGCAAAACCAGGTTCTCCGAAACCAGGGCGAGACCAATGAAGATGGGCGCGGCAAGGGCAAGCAGGAACGGCAAGAACACCGCCGCTTCCTTGCCAACATTCTTTTTCAGTTCGGTCTCGTTATGTTCGTCCCGCACGGCGCGCCTGAGACTGACCCAGGCGATCAGCCGGGAGGGTTCTTCCATCAATTCGGCAAAGGACGATCCGAGACGCTCGGCCACCCTGTAATAACCAACGCTGGCGGCGCCGAGAAAAATGCCGATGACGAAAGTCACCGCGTAGGTATGGAAGTACGCAACCATTCTCGTGGCAAGAATATAACGTGAAAACTCGGCAAGTTCGCGCACGACGACCCAATGGAGCCGCAAGCGTGGAATCCATTTTGTTGCCGCAATCGCACAGACGAGATAAGTGATCTGCGTGCAAAACTTGCCGAAGGCCAGGGCAAAAATTCCCCAGCCGGATGCCAGGCCAAACAGCGCTGCCAAAAGACCCACGCCCTCCCCCGCCATCACGAAAATCGAATGCAATTCTGCGCGGCTTTGGCGTACCAACAGTCCGGCATAGACGGCGCTTACCGTAGAAAACACCACCCATACGGAAAACAGGGCAAGGAGCTCGCCGGCCAGGGTCATTCCGAGAAATTTGTACATGCCTGCCGAGGCAAGCGTACCGGCGCACATGGCGATGGCGCCGCTCACAAGGGCCGCCGTGGCTATCTGATCAAAAAGAGACCGGTCCTCGCGGCAGCTCATGAGGAACTCGCGGGATCCTGCTTCGGATACCCGCGTCAAGAAAATCGCAACGGCCAAAGTCAATGTGTAGACGCCGAATTCGGCGGCAGAAAGCATCCGCGCGGCCAGGACGAAAACGGCTACCTGAGCCAGCTGTGCCGATATCCGCGATGCCACCGCGGCAAAGCCCATCACAGCCGCTTTCCTGGCAGTGACGCTTTCCGTATTCTTCTTAACGATCTGTTCCAGAACAGTATCCCCGATTTTGTCCAGACCCCGATGTCATCGGATCATTAGACGCGCTGACTAATTGATTTCATTTGTGATTTTGTCTCTGACCCATCAATGGTCACTCCATAATTGATACCAGATTGATGGCCCATATTCAGGAACTATCTCGCTAATCAATTAGATTAGGAGTCCTAGACGACCACCGCGTAAAGTGTGACATTCGAGTCGGGATCGTGCTCATCCACGATAATTCCTGCGCATGAAAAGCGCGTTCTAGGGGACTGAGTTTGCTAGACATCTGGGGGCGATATGTCGAAGCTTCGCGTTGCCGTTCTAGCGGCATCAATTGATCAACTACGGAATTGGGAACTCAAACTTCTCAATGACATTCTGATGGACAACCAGCTCGATCTTTGTGCTGTTGTCTTGACCGGGCCGTTCACTGCTCCAGCCGCACCACTGTTCAGCCGATTGCTCTACAATCTGGATAAACGCGTATTTGCCCGTCAGCCGGCCTATCCGGCGAAGCATGTTCTATCCCGGCTGCGAACCCGGCCGCTCGTCAACCTCCGCAACGGGGATGATTTATCGAGTTTAAACCTCGACGTCGTTGTCCGTCTTGCCGCTGAACCGCTTTCAAACGAATTGCTCAAAAGCGTCCGCTTTGGCGAATGGACTTTTAATTTCACGGAGACACAATCGCCCACCTTCGACTGGACCGGATTCTGGGAGGTCAAGGAAAAGGCGGCATTGACTATAACCGCTGTGAATATACGTCAGGCATCAGAAAGCGTATCCAAAACTCTTGCGACCGCCGCCTACAACACCAAATTCAGCGCTGCCCTGAACGGTGCGTTCGTCGAGGAAAAGTCCGTCATTCTCATGATGCGTGAATTGCGGCGGCTTGCGGATACGCGCGAGCTGAAACCACAGCGGCACGAACCGCTCAAAGCCAAAACAACGCTGCCGGGCATGTTTGACGCTACAGCATATATGTTCCGGCTGGCAGGCAATGTCCTGGGGAAAATCATGATCCAGGCCAGATCCAGGCTGGGATTGGATGCCAGAAGCTGGCGCGTCCATATTGGGAACGGCAGCGTCGAGAATTTTGTCCCCGGCCAGACCACTGAACTGAAGCTCGCCGAGGGAATGTGGGCCGCCGATCCTTTCCTGTTTCGCTGGAACAATGAGGACTATATTTTCTTCGAGTGCTTTCCGAATAATCGCCAGAATGCCTGGATCTCGGTCGCAAAACTGGCGGACAACAAGGTTGAACTGCTCGGCACCTGTCTGCGCACCAGCTATCATCTGTCTTATCCGTTCATTTTCAACGATGGCGGCGACATCTTCATGATACCCGAAACACACCAGACCAATCGGGTTGAGGTATGGCGTTGCACGCAGTTCCCTTTGCGATGGGAACTCTATGCAACCACGCTGGAAGGACAGAGCCCCGCCGACACCATCATGTTTCGCACCGATGGACAATGGTGGCTGCTTACGTCGCTCTCGGATCATTATGCCTATATGGATCACTGCAGCGAGCTCTATGCCTTCGCTGTCGACGGCCCTGCATTGCGCTCAGTCGTGCCACACAAACGCAATCCGGTGATTATTGGCAGCGACGTCGCCAGAAACGCCGGGCGCGTTCATGTTGTGGGCGACCGTTTGCTGCGGCCATCCCAATGCAATTCGAATGGCACCTACGGCTATGGCCTCAACATCCAGGAAATCACGAAGATCGATAGTAATGAATATGCCGAAAGTGCGGTCAGGCTGGTAAGGCCCGATTTCATGTCCGGCATTGTCGGATGCCATCACATAGACATACTTGGCGATCGCTTTGTGATTGATTTGTGCAAGGCCAGATAGAGCCCGCGCGAATCAGTCCCTTACCTCTTCAAAAACGTCCTCTGATTCGGAATTATCAAACATTCTGGAGGCCTTTTGGATGCTTGTTTCCCGGCTATTTCGTCGATCATAAACCTTCTTCCTAGCTCATTAGTAATTATTGCTAGGGCCTTGAGGTACGTTGTTAATCACTATTAATTATTGACGGAAAACCAATATACTATACCTTATTTTCATAAACAGAATCATAAAAGAGAACTCAACAACAATACACTAGCGACAATACTTGTACATATTGCGTATGATTTGTCTTTGTATTGTATCAAGCTTTGAGTAGCACTTGGGGTATCAAGGGAAAACGCCGATCGTAGAGAAACAATCTCACGATCCGTAAGCAACGTGCTTTCGGAGAGCGTTAAGAAGAATTCGAAAGGGTGGTTCGGGGCCAATATCATGTCGTACATATCAGAACCGCTGATCGAACAGCGGGCAGAAAACACGCCGGTAAAAAGCCGCTTTCTCTATGAAACGGTAAAGAGAACGCTCGACATTGCTTTTGCAGTCGCCGCGCTCGTCTTCCTCTTTCCCGTTTTGGTTGGCATCATTGTTGCGCTGGCCATGCATGACGGCTTTCCGGTCATCTACAAGCAGCGCAGGATCGGATTGAACGGCAAGGAATTCACCTGTTACAAATTCCGTTCCATGGCAAAAGACGCGGATGCGCGCCTGGCAGCCCTGCTGTCGCAATCGCCAGAAATATTGCGCGAATGGACTGAAAGCCAAAAACTCAAAACAGATCCAAGAATACACAGACTTGGACGTTTTCTGCGCATTTCAAGTCTCGACGAGCTTCCTCAGTTCATCAACGTCATTCGCGGCGAAATGAGTATCGTTGGGCCGAGACCCATCGTGATGAATGAAATTTGCCGCTACGGCGATTCATATCGCTACTACAAGGCGATGAAGCCTGGAATAACTGGCCTGTGGCAGGTCAGCGGCAGGAGTAGCACAGGCTATGAAGCCAGGGTGCAACTCGACACGGACTATTTCAAGACGCGATCCATCTGGGTCGATTTGGGGATTATGATACGCACGGCTTGGGTCGTGTTTTTAGCGAAAGGTAGTTGCTGAAGCAAAGCACCTGCCTTCTCGAGATCGCACCACGACCAGAAATTGCCATTTCACCCAACTGCTATTGCCCGGGGTATTTATGCGTCACCGCCTGCAGACATTTTGCCCTTCGAAGACGGTGCACTCGCGCATCGTGAATGCGCTGTGGATCGAGAATGGTGGTACGCCCTGGAATATGCCGCCTGATTGGGAGCCCGACCGCGCCTGGGCGTCACAGCTCGATTTGAACCTCATACCCAATCTCGGCCCGATGTCCGTTGCAATTCTGGAGGAATGGCTCGCCGCTGGTGACGACGAAGATCCAGATGAAGAAGACCAGGAGCAGCCGGAGCAAGAGCCGTAGATCCGCGTGAGCCGTTACGTCAAAGAAGGCGCCAGACCACGGTCCAAAAAATCACGCAGACCAGCAAGGCTGCCCAACGGATCAGATATTTTTCCTCAATCATGTCGAACAAAGACTTCGACTGACGACCACCGGATGATTTCAAATTCTCGGATGAATTTTGCATCGATCTCTTGAGTTAGGACTCGTCGACCGAGAGCGCTGATCTAATCCTGAACTAAGCCTAAGGATGGCCGCGTCAAGGATTTAATCACCTCTCTCTCCCCTCAAGGCAGATTATATGCCATAAATATGAATAAATGGATAGCCTTTTGAGCCGGGTTATTCTGCCTCCCTCAAAATGTGTAGTCCGGTGTGCTGGAAATACTACACGGATCCGGACAGCGGCTGGGCCGGTTGCGCGGCCGGCGTGCGGACCGGGAACGGGTTTGCTTCCGGCCGTTCCTGCTCCACCAGGCGCGAGCGGTAGAGCGCAATAAATTCGTTACACCAGCTCTGCGGCGTGTTTGCCAATCGTGGCGAAAGCTCAAAGGCGCGCTGGCTCATTTGATGCACCGTCGTGTCATCATCGAGTTTGGCAAAAGCATCCGCGAGGCTTGATGCGTCGGGCTGCTGTGCTTCGATTCCACACCCGAGCTGATGCGCCTCATTCGCTACAAAGGCGGTCTTGAACGCAACGACGGGAATACCGCTTTGCAAGCTCTCATGGGCCACCAGACCGAACGGCTCGGGCAATCTGCTGGGCATGACGACAAAGCGCGCATCCTGCAAAAGCTTGTTGATTTCATCATGCGTCCGCCACCCCTCCCATTGGACATCGGGATAGCGCCGCAACAGTTCCGCGCGAAACGCCCCATCACCAATGACGCGCAATTTTCGGCCGACGCGATGGGCAGCTTCTGCAGCGATATCAACGCCTTTTTCAAATTCCAGGCGCCCAATAAAGAAAATATCGCTGTTGTTCTCAGCCATTATTCGCGCCTTGGCGAACGGTTTGACCGGATTCAATACTGTCTTGATCCTTTCCCGAGGAATTCCGCCACGTTCCAGCCAGGAATTCATCATCGGATGGATCGAGGCGATCGTGCAGTTGGAATTCGACAGATCGAGCAATTGCGTCCGCAGCCACGACCGCGCAAAACGCCAAAGCTTGTCGGCATAGCGGCGCTTGTCGCAACTTGAGGCAAGACATTGCCGACTCAACGGCGTCAGCTCGCAAACGGTATTCTTGTTGAAGTTTGCATAGCTGCCGTTCGGGCAAACCAGCGTGAAATCATGAGCCGATACGATCAGCCTGTCATGCACCGGCCGCAGGGCCGAGAAGATCGAGGGCGACAGGATCTGCGCCCACGCGTGCACATGGTAAATTGTGCCGGGCGTGTCATTCTCCTGCACATAGCGGCGGATCGCCTTGTGCGCTGCGATGTTATACGCACCGTTGATGATGCGCTTGTGAACCGGGAGTTTCAGCAGGGGCGCACTGCCAAGCCCGGCGGCCTCGATATCATCGCCATGCAGGGAAAAATCCGCACCGGAATCGCCGCTGAGAAAGGTGACGGGAATACCCGCCTCGTACAGTAGCCGTGCCGACAGGAGAGCCAGCGCAGCAGCGCCGCCGCTCGCAACTGCCTCGTCATTGATAATGACAACCCGTTCCAGCATCATGGCAGTCTCCGCTACTATAAGGTAGGACGCATCACGTTCGAATTGGCCTGTGGTTGTTTGGCTTTCATCGACAACACAAGGCCGTTTGTCTTGCCCCAGACTTCACCGACCGCGGGCGCGTTAGCCTCGATCTGATCGACCGTCGCCCGAACGGCACGTCGCTCGAATTCCTTGCGCACAAGGGCAACGATCTTCTTCTTGAAATTGTCCTTGCTGAACCGCAGTGAATGGGTGCGGATGGCCGTGGGCGAAAAACTGTCCGCCATGGCTTCGAAACGATTGACGCTTTCCGTGAGGCTATCGACGGTCTGCTCGGAAAACAATACGCCCGAGAGACCGTCGATAACGGTATCAACTGCGCCACCCCGCCCAAAAGCTATCACAGGTCTACCGCTTGCCATCACTTCAACTGGAACAATGCCGAAATCCTCTTCGCCCGGGAAGATCAACGCCTTGCACCGTGCCATATGGCTCTTCAGCGATGCAAAAGGTTGATGATCGAGGAAACGAATGGTTGGTCCGGCACGGTTCTTCAGTTTTTCCATTTCCTCGCCGGTGCCAATGACGACGAGGTTCTTGTTCATCGCGGTGAAGGCATCGACCGCAAGATCGACGCGCTTGTATCCGACGAGTTGTCCGGCACAGAGATAGAAATCACCCGTGCTGTCGGATATGGCGAAATCATCCACCGAAACCGGCGGATGGATGACCACCGCGTCGCGCCGGTAATATTTCTGCACACGGTTGGCGATATGGCGGGAATTGGCCACAAAGCAATCGACCCGCGCGCTGGTCGATACATCCCACTGCCGTAACCACGAGGCGATCACCGGCATGAACAGCCTTTTCAGGAAGCCCGAGCTTGCATGATAGAAGAAATAGTGATCCCAGATATAGCGCATGGGCGAATGGCAATAGCACACATGCACCGCGTCGGGCTTGGGTATGATCCCCTTTGCCGGGCCGGACTCACTTGAGATGATCAGATCATACTCAGTCAGGTTCATGCTCTCCAGAGCCAATGGCATAAGGGGAAGCAGCATCTGATAATGCTTCTTGGAGCCCGGGATTTTTTGCAGGAATGAAGTTGTAATCTTGTGGTTTTTCAAACGGCCCGAGATCGCATCAGGATTGTAGACCAGCGTGAATATATCCGCTTCGGGATATATCTCGCTGAGCGCTTCCAGAACCTTTTCCCCGCCTCGCATCGACAAGAGCCAATAATGGACAATTGCTACCTTCACGACATCGCCCCTCAGCTGAAGCCAAGCCACCACAGCACGCACCAGGACGGTACGCGGGAAATGGCTGGTTTCTACGTTATTATATTTGTTTGATTAAGCTGGACGGATAAGGTGTGTGCTACGCCGGAACTCCAAATTCAATTCTAACAGAATCCCGGCGTAGGTCCCCCACTGACTGCCCGCTTGCTCCCACACACGTTCAAATTTTCTTGTTTCTTTTTCATGCGCTTAAACTTGCGACCACAAAACCGAAATTAAGACCCCCCCCGTTACGCAAGCGTGACTCAAGCGTAATTTCGTCGATTTTTAGCGACTTTTGGGCTAACCAATAGGATTGTAAGTCGATTGGAGCAGGCAGGGTTAGCTCGCACTATACTCGCAGTTTGCGCCACTGCGTGGTCTCGTTGAACTGCCAGTCGGCGAAATCTGAGGTACTCTCTTTCGGGGAGACCGGTTTCTTGCGTTCAAGCAGCACGTCAAGCAAAGCTTCGGCATCCTCGTGCTTGATATTGCGGATATGGGGTTTCAGCCGTTCTGCCGCCTGATCTATATCGGGCGATACCACATCGAAGATGCGCCGCCAGGTGCGCTCCTTGAAAAAGACAGCGTCGGCTTTCGTGCGGATGAAACCATGTTCCTCGGCAGTGATCGCGCCAGCAGCCAATGCCGCATCGAGCGTTGTATCGATCGTGACCATGGCTTCGCTGAAAGCGACGTAGCCGAACTCGGCCGGAGCATGCACCTGCGCAACGGCGGCATCGTCCTCCAGGCCGCCGAAAGCATAGCGTTCAAACACCTCGCCAATGCCGATCATGCCGAACGGATGGCATTCGGCAGCGCGCAAAGCGCCCATGCTGGCAGCGCCATAAACCGTAGCGCCCGCCGACAATGCGTGCAGGATTTCCTTGTGCCAGACGGCGGCGACATCCTCGAACCTCCCGTCAACCAGGCCGATGACGCGAAAGCCCTGATCCACCGCGTGGGTGATGTCGCCGCATTTCGCCGGGCCACGGCAGGTCAGCGCATATTCCGGCAGGACACGGTCTTCCCCGGCGCGCACGGGAACGAACTCCGTTCCGGAAAGACTTGGGCCTGCGAACAATATCTTCATCGCCGCTCCTATTGCCGCAGCATGGCGTTAAGCGCCCGTCCGCCGAAGCGATGCTTGCGGATGCCTGCCGGGCTTTCAAGCTCATTCACAAGAACGCGGCAAACCGACATGCCATAGTCCTCACCGCCAAGCGGCACGACGACAACGCTGCCAATGCCTCGCTGGCGTAGCGGTTCGAGATAGGTTTCGAGACTGGCACGCAGATGTGGCTCCGGCTCCTCGAAACGCCAGTGATCGGCGGGATCTGCGTGAATATAGACACCGAGATCGGGTGCGAGGCGCTGGTGATATTCCGACGGGTCGAAATCATCGCGCGCGCCGGAAATATTGGTGATGCGCGTCTGCGCCGCCTCGGTGATTGCCCGCATCGCTGCGACACGCGGCGACAAATGGCAGCCATAGCCGGCAGCCAGGTCGAAGTGCAGATAAGTGCCGTGCTGCGTGGCAGGGCTGATCGTCGCCATGAAGACGGGCAGGCCGATATCCGACGTCACGTTGAACAACCGCAGGACAAAGTTTGCTCCGGCAATCCTATCCGCCAGCCAGTCAATGCTGCTATCGGCAAAAACCGCCGGATCGACGCAGCGCGCCTGCACGCCGGCGTCGCGCTGGAAGCGCCACAACTCGGTCGCATCGCGCTCCACGCGCTCGCACAATCCGTGAATGACCGCTTCAAGCAGGCAGTTGCCGGAGGCGAGGCCGTCCGTCGACTGGCAATAGTGCCAGGATTGCCGCGTCGAGGTAAAATCGAGCGAAACGAGTTCGCGCGGCACGAAGACCGGCTTCTGCTTCAACAGATCGAAACCTTCAAGCCAATAATCGGTCTCGTCCGGCCCGGCTTCATCAGCGCCGCGCATCAACAGCATGCGGCCGTCAAATACCGTATGGCCGGCGTCGAGTAATTCGCGGCGGCTGGCGGCAAAGGAGACAAGCGGAATACCTTCGGCAATGGCGATTTCAGCGGCTTCCATCACGGCGGAAGCCCGCGCATGGGCGGCGCTGACACCCTTTCCCTGGCTGACAGCCAGCGTTCGGCTGTTGGGCCGGACCGCCATCCACACCGGAATGCCGATGCGGTCGAGGCCGGTGACTTCGGCCATCCGCACAATGCCCAAACGAGAAAAGTGCGGCCGCAACCGGTTCACGGTTTCGTCCGCATCAATCAATCGCGTCGACGAAGGCTCCCCGGGGCGGAAAGCAGAACGAAGGTCCGCTTCGTCTGCCGCCAGCCGGTCAAGAACCGGAATCTCGGCCAATGGTTTCATTGCCGCTCCATCAGCCCGCAAGGTACGCATTTATTGCAAACTATCCGAGTGCCGGACAACGCGTTTGCGCTATTGTTCAGTGTAACGCTGGACTGGCTGAAGACAACCTTTCCGATGGATCGCTGCGGCCGTTAGCTGCAATGACCATATTCATCATGGCAGGACTGGCTGACGACAGCCGCTCCGAAGGATCGCTGCGGCCGTTGGCTTCAACAATCATACCTGCCATTGCAGGACTAGCCGACGACAGCCGCTCCGAAGGATCGCTGCGGCCATTGGCTTCAACAATCATACCTGCCATTGCAGGGCTGGCTGACGACAGACGCTCTGACGGCTCGCTACGGCCATTGGCTTCAACAATCATTCCTGCCATTGCAGGACTAGCCGACGACAGCCGTTCCGAAGGATCGCTGCGGCCATTGGCTTCAACAATCATACCTGCCATTGCAGGACTAGCCGACGACAGCC
This sequence comes from Phyllobacterium zundukense, assembly GCF_002764115.1. Classification (NCBI taxonomy): domain Bacteria; kingdom Pseudomonadati; phylum Pseudomonadota; class Alphaproteobacteria; order Hyphomicrobiales; family Phyllobacteriaceae; genus Phyllobacterium; species Phyllobacterium zundukense. The sequence continues at coordinate 2,974,576 of NZ_CP017940.1, forward strand.
GTTCCGAAGGATCGCTGCGGCCTTCGACGACAATCAAATTTTCACGCAGACCGCTAATCGACTCGAAAAACTCGCTGCCTGCCAGTCCAGACGAACCGATGACGTCCCGATCAAGACACTCCACAGTCCGCGTCTCCAGATCCACCAGCCAAAGCTTGTTGGTTTCCGGTTCATCAATGATGTAAAACTTTGCCATGCGAATAACCTTTCAATGAAGGAGAGCCCACATGGCAAAGGTATGACGATTCTTCTGGAGATCAACAATCAATTTTGATTATATTTTATTATGCTCCGGCATCCGTTTTCCTCAATCGTCAGGATCAGTTATAGAAGATCTCGATCCAGGTTCCGGCCGAGTATTTGTTGCGATAGCGAGATTTATACCCTTGATTGTCGTAATGCCGTGCTTTCGCGCGTTTTCGACAATTTGAATCAAATCGGAATCGTTGGCAGTCTTTAGGTCAGCTTCAGGCAATTCCGTGACCGATCCTTTTTTTACATCGACAAGCCAAAGTTTATCTTTGCCAGTTTCACCGATTATAAAATACTTCGCCATGCAGTTGACCCCTCTGTTCAGGTTGGAAGTGGAATACAAATTGGAAGTGGAAAATTAGTGGAATCCTGCCTCACGCAGGGAAGTTTTGTATTTCTCGCGATGCTCGGGCAGTCTGAGACACATGCTTTTTAACCAGTCATCGATTTCAAAATCTGGAGTGTCTTCCAGGGCCTGCTTTCTGCATTCAACTGCCTTTTCGCGCTCTCCCAACATGGCCCAGCAAGCGGCCATGAGCCGCGCAGCTGCACGCGGATTTTTCATCCGCTCAAGGAAGCTGATCGCCTCAGCATAGCGATCGAGGTAATGAAGTGTTCCTGCCCCCACCCAATAGTAATAATCCGGGGCAAGCGGATTGTGGGCGATGGCCTGCTGAATTTTTTCCAGCGCTTGATCGAGCCAGCCATAATGCGTCAGCGCATCGGCATAATCCGCAAGCAGGTCAGCATGTTGCGGGTTGATGGACTCGCCCTGGTCGAAATATTCGAGACTATCATCGAACTTGCCTAGATACATGCTGATCGTGCCAAGTTCGCGCAAAGGCCGCTCATCGTCAGGATCGGTCGGAGCTGCCCTCTTGGCAATCTGCTCACCCTCGATGAGGATATTCTTTTCGCTGCGAGCCAGAACCAACCATTCCTTCTGCATCGTTCGCGCGATACCGCTGAGAGCCGGCACGAAATCCGGCGAGGCGGTCAGGGCGTTCTTGAAGGACTGGCGTGCCTGACGCAATTTCGGAAGGTCAAATTTGTCGATCTCCCGCTTGCCTATGAGATACCAGTAGTAGGCATTCGGGTCCTGGAACAGCTTGTTGTAGCGGTCAAGTTCCGATTTCTCGATGACCGAGACGACCGACAGGATGATCCGGATCGACAGCTGGCGGTATTGCTGTTCGGGCAGGACATAGTCGAATTTCTGTTTCTCGGCCCAGACGATTTCCTGCGTAGCGACATCGACCAGCTTGACCGAGAGGAAGCAGAAGCCATCCCGGCGCACGATCTTGCTGTCGACAGCATAATTGACGCCGAACTGCTCATTCAGCCCGCCAAAATTGTCCACCGAGGACTCCGTTACCACCCTTTTCGACGTATAGGGCGCGACGACGGACAGCGTGCGCAGGCGACAAAGCCCGATGGTGATATCGTCGACCAGCGATGCGGCGAGCTGTTCCATCGGATCTGCCGCATTGTGCGGCATATAAAGGACAATGACTCTCGGCAGCCCAGCCTGTTTGTTTTGCTCGATCTGGTTTGCAGCGCGCATCGGCTGGGGTAGCTGGATCTCCGCGCCGTTGTTGTACAGCGGGCTCGTTGGCTGCGGCGGAACGAGGAGTCCGCGTGTTGTCGCCGGTGAAAGCTTGGGCAAGAGCTGCTGATAGAGCTCTATCGTTTCCTCTTCCGGCTCTACATCCAGATCATCGCGCAGCTTCTTGGTGCATTCACGGAAGGTCCGCTCGACCTTGGCGATGAGACCGAGCTGCGATGCGGTCTGCATCAACGTGCGGTAGCCGACTTCCTGATAGGGATCGATCTCGATCAGCTTGCGGGCGCATTGGCGCTTTTCGTCAATGCTGACGCCGACCGGCTTGTTGACCATTTCCAACAGCATCGTGATCAGGTCGTCGCGCAATCTGACGCGCTCGATATCCAGCCACTCGTCGAAATCGGAATTTTGCGGTTCGTTCTGGGCGAGGAGATCGCCGGTGTACAACTCGCAAAGGCCAAGGGCGGACTCAATATCGCCCCTTCGCGCATAGTTCATATAGTCGAGAAGATCGATGCGGAGGAGTTCGGCCTTCACCTGCGACAGATTGAGATAGACATAGGTTGCATCGCCCTGAACTAGGTTCAGGCCGTATTGCTCCTGGAACTTGCGGATGCGCGCCAGGCTCTGGCGCAAATTCATGGAAGCATGGGCCTGATCCGTGTCGGACCAGAAGATTTGTGAGAGCTTTCCGCGCGAAACGGAATGGTTTTCATTTTCCAGTAGCAGATAGACGACGATCCGCAAAAAGTTCGCGGGTACACGCGGGACCAGTTGCCCGCCCAGACTAACAGTTGCCTCTCCAAAAACCGCCAGCTTCATTCGTCCTAAACCTTGGATTTTATTTGATTTTTACGTATTCAGTTCCTGCGAATTCATTATTTTCATGCACCATGCAATCTAACTCTACTATAGCTTTAAGTAGTTCTCTATAGGGGATGTTATACAAAAGTCTAATAAATTGGCATTAATAGCGCCCCCGCATTTCACACGCTCGCATTTCCGCAAAAGTGCACGCAACCGGTGCGTTTTCGCGCACTTTTTTTCACAGTGAAACATGACTGCAAAGTTGAATTGTCAGCAATCGATGACAATCCCGGGAGGCGCACCTCCCGAACGCAAATTACAGTGTACGCAAATATTCAACAGAAGGTTGTTTTGTTTCCCTTGGAAACTACACTTGAACTGGGACGCTTGCCTTCACTAGTTGCCGTTACCCATCAGCCGGTGCTCCCGGATAAACGAGCCGATGCTGCCGAGAATTCCATCGACGAACTCCAGCTGCGTATCGAGAAACATAATACGCTGTTCATAACCCTGAATGGAAACCGTCAGGTCATCCAGACGGGATTCATAGGCATTCGTATCGTTCTGTCCCGACATTGCTTCAAGTGTGAGTGCGGCGTCGGCAGACGTATCGGTAAATCGCTTGCGCAGCCCCACCTTCTCGCGCTCAAGTTCGGCGAGAACCTGACTCAATGTCGTCTGTATGCGCGTAAAGCGGGAAAAATCGGTCTCGCGATCCCGCCCGAGGCTTCTCGTCGAAAATCCGAACATACCCATGCTTCCCGCCTCCTTACAGATGCACACCCCGGCAACAGCATGTTTTATCATATCGCTCATCAAGTGGCGAATTTTTGCGCTGACTGAGCGCGCCTGGCGAATCAATCAATGTGCTGACCAGAATATGCGAATTTCGATAATGCCGAGAGTGCACAGCATCGGTCAACTCAATCGAATTCTGTATGTGGATATCTCGTAGGGGGAAATTCTTCAGGGGAAAGTGGTGCCCAGACGCGGAATTACTTAAGCGTGTAACAACAATATGTTACGCGAAAGTGGGACAGCATCGCGTCCAGCACGTTTGTTATGCTTTCTAACTTCTCAGTCCCACTACCCTACCCCACAAAAAAATGGGCCGCCCATGAAGGCAGCCCAATAAAAGTTTCAAGGAGAATAGCATAGACCATGGCAAAACCATTGTCAACTAAAAAAGATACAATCGACGAAGATCGTTCACAAAATGTCAAAAAGCCTGGCGGTTTGCTTGACCAGTGGAATCTCGTGCGAGCCGCTACACAGGACGATAGATTGAGCCGTGGAGACATAGCGGTTCTCGTCGCCATCCTTCAAAGGTACTGGCCGAAATTCGGCAACGGATGGGCTTCTATAGACATGCTTGTTGAGATGAGCGGTATGAGCCGTCGCCAGATTGTTCGCGTTCTCCGATCGCTCCAAGACACTGGTTATGTAGACGTCCTGGCCAAGGGGCGTCGTGGAAGGGCAACCGTTTTCTTGCCGAACTTTTCACTTGGATATCGATTCAGTGACATGCATGGCACCGAATCAAACGATAACAATTTAGGTGACACAGATGGCACCGAATTGACCGTATTGGGTGACATAGATGGCACCGTATCACCCCTAATCGGTGACACAGATGGCACCCCCTCCTACTTACGTGACCGTCCTACAAGGGACGGGAATACGGTAAGTAGAACTGAAGATGCCCATGGCATTGCGCAGCTTGGCCCTGTGGGGGCCGCCGCGCTGCCAAGGGACCCGAAGGAAGAGTTTGATGAACTCTATAAAGCTTATGGCTTGCGACGGAAGCGTGCCGAGGCAAAGTCTGTCTATGAGAAGATAGCACCCGATGCTGACCTGCATGCCAGGATGGTTGAGGCTGCCGGCCACTGGCACTCCTCATATGAAGAGAACGGCACACACATAAAGTGGCGAAAGCACCTGCATTCATGGCTTGCCAAGGAGTGCTGGGAAGAAGATCCGCCTGTCGCATATGTGGACGCCAAGGAAGCCGCGATCGCCAAGGCCAAGGACCGCGGGCCTAAGCCGGCCGCACAAATAGTGGCCATCCTCCCTGACAGGAATCTTCACGAGATGCGTATTGTCGGAGTTAGCCAGGAAGGCAACGCCAATTCAGAGCAATGGCACGTCATTCTTGAATTGGCCTATATCGAGGGCGAACTCGCGGGACAGACTGTTGTGCATGACTTGCACGTATTCAACGCAGCCGGTCCAGCGAAGGGGAACTCCGCTTGGACTGTACTGTGCAAAATCACCGAATTGTCATTCAACATAAACGATCTAAAGGGCCGTGCTGTCAAAGTGATGAACTTGCCCGATGGTGGCATAGGATTTGCCCGGTCCTTCCTGCCGCCATCAGAAGAGATTGTCGAAGTTGCGATCGTTGGTGCGAAGGCATCTCCTGTCGAGCCAAGCTCGGACGAGGAGTGTCTCGAAATCCTCATGATGACGGATGACGACATAAACCTTGAATGGTTCGCCATGCTGAAATCCAATGACATGAAAGAGCAAGCGGATGATCAGCGAAGGATTGCAAGTCTGCTCACCGCCGTTGGTGTTACGGGCGTTGAAGATGAACGAGACCTGATCGGTAAGAGACTGAAAATTATAAAGTGGGGCAAGCAGGTGAAGGAGTTTCTGCCCTATCAGGGAGATATGGCTCGCGCCGCCTAAAAAGAAAATGGACCGCTGCTGGGGTGGGGGAGAAATAGCAGCGGTCCATTTTAAGGAATTGCAACTGGGGTGTCGTTGCAATTGGTGCTCACATGGGAGGAACACAGATATAAAATACTACCGCTCAAGCTGCGCACAAACTATGCAAATTGTCGCACAACAACGCACCAACGCCGCATAAAAAAGCAAGGAGGCCGCTGCATGGCCGTATAATGAGTAACGCCCCGATCGTCAAACCGAGGCGCTGTAATTGTTATGCAAGCTAAGTGCGACATCTTGCTGGAGACTCTACTCTATGCAGTCCTTCGCAGCCTCGCCCGTCGCAGCCGCTGTCTTTTCACCTTTCTGCTGAGCCATCACGTCCTGCCCCGACGTAGCCAGGTTTTTGTCTACAGTGCCTCCCTGTTCGGCGAGCGGTGTTGTTGTACCGGATTTCTTAGCGGCCTCTGCGCTGGTAGTCGTTGTGCCAGTGCTTGCTGCCCCCGTTTGGGTCTCGCTGTTGGCAGCATTTTCCATCGGAGCATGTGTGCCGTCCTTTGCTATACCTTGTTTGGTTTCGCTTTTTACGGAACCCGTTGTATCAGGGCATGCAGCAATTGCCGTGCCGGATGCAAAAGCTGTAGCTGCTATAGCGGTTATAATCAAAGCAATGGATTTCATTTGTAATTCTCCTCCTTGGTTATAGGGAGAAACTAACTTATGGGCCTTTTGTTCCTAATTTGTTTCATTTCCAACGGTGGACGAGGGCTTCATATAATCGGGGCCAAAGTGGAGTCCAAGGCACGCCAAGCCCGAATAGATGACGCCCCACGTGAGCAGGGCGTCAAAGTCTTCTGGGAGGATGGTTAAGCCAGGACTCTTGCCGGTGTCACATTGGTGGATAGCCAAGCGGCCGCCTCCCTTGTGGCTCCAGTAATTTCCCAAGTCGCCCCTCGGGGTAGTTCGATGACAGCAAGAGAGTCGTCACCATCTAACGCCGTGAGGATCGCATCCAGAACTGCCTGAGCTGAAGCTGGCGACAAAACCAACCACATGGACTCCTGTAACCTGACGGCACCGGATTTGGTCAATAACTCGATGACCGGCCCATAGTCCCGAATTTTATGTAGGTCGTATGCTGCTATGAAACTGTTCATAGTTTTAGGCGTCCTTATTGCCAGAGTGACCTTCAGGACGTAGAACCGAGATGCAACCCTCAGCACTGAGTCCCTGACGACACCTGTTGACAAACTAAGTGCCGATAGAAGGCGGGCGGCGGATTCGTCGCTTGTCTTCTAGTCTATGGTGATTCAAATGGGACGCAATATGGAGCGAGAACAAAACGTGATTTACACCACATCTTGTGGGGATAGACATGTGAATTGCGGTGATAACCCGCAGCGTAAGTTCCGATAATACGATCTGGCAACCTATAAACGTGACGGGGTTGAAATAAACACCGTTCTCATGGTGTTTACCCGTGAGAGGCACTGCGCACCCACGAGGCTTCAAGTCCCTAATGGGTGAGGGTAAGCTTTTTACCGAAACTTTGCCAAAAAGGTGTGGCAGGTTGTCACACCATGTCCGCTTTTTGGGTTTTGGTAGAGAGTATAATGAGGGGTGACCCTGAGTGCCTCGGAGTTCAACAAAAATGTAGCATAGGGTTGGAATTCCACGATCTCGCAACCCTATAAAGGTGAAGGCGCACAAAACACCATTCCCATGGTGTTTACCTATGAGAGGGTAGGCCTACCATGCGCATTCAACTCCCTAATGGATGAGGGATGAAAAACACGCAGCATAACCTGACTTTCTGCAATCTCACGGAGAGTATAGTGAAGGGGTCGGCAAAAATATTTTCCGAGACCGTCCCTCGTATAGGGACTGTAGCGTTATCTAGTGTAGGACTGCAGCGCCAAAAAAATAAATATCCGTTTAAAATCAATGGGGGATGGCCAATTGTGGCAAAAACAGCCAAAAAGCCACAATCTCACAACCCTATAAGAGTGAGAGGGTAGGGAAAACACCACTCTCATGGTGTTCATATATGAGGGGGTGAAATAAACTACACTCCCATGGGGTTTATATATGGAGGGGCGGCCCTAACTCCCCACTCGCAACGTTATCTAGTGTAGGAAGATATTTTTCTAAGCCATATACAGTCGCGTAGGGACTGTAGGGTATTACGGTATAGAAAGATATTATTCACAACGGTGGCGGTCACATAGGGACTATGACGTTAACTTATGTAGGAAAGAAAAAGGCGGCATGAAAACCTGACTTTTTCGGAACTCGTCACCCTATATATATATAGGGTGCAGGGAAACGCACCGTCCCTCGCATAGGGACTGTGACGTTATCTAGTGTAGGAAGAAAACTTCCACCACCAGGTCCACTGCTTCGGTATTCAACACGCTCTTAATTAGAGACAGTGATACCACCCCAAAGTTTAGGCTCGCTCACGCGGGCCTTTTTCTATTGCTGTGTGTTCTTGGCGGTTCCCACGGCAACGGCGCTCGTATCTTTAGCGGGCCGAGCGCCACCCCTTTTGTGTGACTGCGGATGTACCAGCACACAGATATCACCAACGCCCGCACACGTTGGTCGATCTCGCGCCGCGTCTTGTGATCTCCTCCGGACGCGGCGCTGCAGTTTTTTTACCCTCAACAATCGACATTTTCCAGAAACGAAGGATCCCTATGGTCACCACCTATCAAGCGGTCGGCGCTATTTCCGCGCGCGTTGGCTATCCAATCAAGCGAGTGCGGCACGTCGCCCGCGAGCTTACCGAAGCGGGTACGATCCCCGCAGGCGCCCCCGGAAAATCGCCTGAAATCAATCTAATCCACTTCTTAGACATCCTGATCGGATCGGCGCTCGACGTGCCTTTACGGTCCATTGCCACATCCGTCGCAGCCTACAAAGCCTTGGGCGAGCCTGGCCACGACGCTTCCAACATGCCAGCTTCGGTGCGAGCAAAGTATCGCACTGCGGAAGCGGTGATTAATCGGCTGGCCATTGATCTGGAAGGCGACAAGGCCCTCGCTAAGCTGAAAATCGAGATTGTCACGTCGTGGCCAGAAGTAGCCATTTTCGATGCCGATGGCGTGATTTTCCGTTTCCGTGAGGCGGGCGCCCTGCACGGCAATTGGCAGCATAGCGGTCACCGTACCAGCACCACCATCAACGGTGCAGCGATCGCCGCTGCAATCCGCGATCTTTTTGGAGATAACAAATGAGCCTTTTGAAAAAGACACCATCCGCGGCGCCTGCATTTATCGTTCCATCACTTTCAAACAGCCTTCCAGCTTATGCAGAGCTTCTGGCAAAACAGGTCGCGCTGCAAACCGAGCAATCCGCCCTTCTTGCTGAGCGCCGTGAGCTTGAAAAGGCCATCGCCGCAGACACATCTCGCGAACTCCCGAGCAAGGTTGCCGAGCTTTTGGGCGATGCCCCCCGGATCTAAGGCGCTGAATCGCAAGCGGCTGTCCGAAATCAACGGCCAGTTTCAGACGCTTACGACCGCCCTCGAAATCCTGCGTCAGCGCATCGCCGACGCCCGTGGCAAGGCCAGCAGCGCCGTATGTGCATCGGTCCGGCCCGAATACGGCCGGCGTGTTGCAGCCATCGCTAAGGCGCTGGAAGCCGTGCAGGCAGCCCGCAATGAATACGCGGGTTTGGTTGACGACCTTGAAGCAGAAAATATTGCGTGGACTTCTCTCGTGCCGGTAGCGCTGGGCTTCCTTGGCGATCGCCAGGATGGTCACATTGCGCGCTTCCTGCGTGAAGCTCGCGAGGCTGGCTATGTCAATTGAAAAGGCCACAGAACGCCGAGCCAAGGCAAGCAGGCAGATCAAACTACCAGGGAAATCCATGCAGTACGCTGCGACGGATCCGGTTGATATTGCCAGAACACTAAGGGCGAACTCCAAACTGGGTCAAGCCGAGAAGAAGCTGGCTGCACTTGAGGCAAAGAATGGCCGATAGCACGATCAGCGGCTACGCCGTCATGTTCGGCGATGAGACAATCATAGCTGGCGAGTTTCGTGAGCGGATAGCGCCTGGTTGTTTCGCGCGCACACTGCGGGAAAACCCAGACGTTCTGGCTCTTCTTTCTCATGATAGTGGGAGGGTGCTAGGGCGTACGACTGCCGGCACCCTAACATTGCGCGAGGATCGTATCGGACTTTGGTTCTCACTCGAGGCTGACAGCACGACGCCATCAGGGCAAGAGGCACTCGGCACGGTCAGACGGCAGGATGTGCGGGGATGTAGCTTTGGCTTCCGTGTCCGCGCGGAGGAGTGGGACGATGGCGGCAATAGGTTGCCACTGCGTACGATCAAGGATGTCGATCTATACGAGATAACGTTGACTGCCACCCCTGCCTATCCGACGACGAGTGCGGCGTTGCGAGTTGACAGCAAGGCAGCACGCCTCGTGAAGAAGGCCGAGAGCGACCTGAAGGCACGTGGCATTAGGGTGTGACGGGAGGGGTGGGTCAAATCGCTCCTATCGTCGCCGGCACAGGACCGGTGTGGCTCAACAGCGCGTTAAGCCGCAGGTTTTGACATTTATTTTTGAGTAGCCGAACTGGCCTTTAATGGATAACGGGGACGCTTTCTCCGCCTTGGGAATTAAGTCTCGCTTCGGTCAACAGCGCCTCACGCTCTAATAGTGGCATGTTTTTTACACGCTTAATCGATGTTGCGGATATTCGAAACTTACCGCAAGTTGGGCAAAAAAACTCAACGAAATCATCTTCTCGTGGCAATACTTCATGAACCGGTTCATCGGAAATGGGGCAATTATAATAAGTCTTCAGTTTGGTTTCCTCCACGTGAATGGAGTGTACACCACCAAGCGAGAATGCCCTAACTGGACTACCACCTAAAGCGAGGGGGGTACCCAAAAAGTCGACGACCCCTTCGGCCTAGGGCCGGCGTGGTACCATCGCGCACGCATCCGCAATTCAGAATATGACCCCTACTCAGGTGCAATTAATCCGTGGCCACTCCTAATCCACGCCAACACAAGCCTTTCATAGTCGGCATAAATCAAGTCGTCGTGCACCAAGTTTGCCTCTTGGGCAATATCTTCAAGGCCAGCAACAAACCGATCGTAACTTCCCAACACAAACTCTGATGATGGAATCGATTTACGCCTCGACACAGTCACCAGCCAGTTTCGAACGCGTGCAACCATCGTGCGTGGATCACCCGCATGGGGGGTAATATCCATGCCTGCTAAGTCTGAGATGAATTGCTGATAGCGGTATGGTTCTACGTCCAAAATCAAGCAGCGCTTGAGCTTCTGATCGTCGTCCCCATACCGCTTTGCACCCATATACAAGCCTAGTTCCAGCGGCATATTGAAACGCGGGAGATTGTTGCCCGGATCCAGTTCTGTTCGCGAAAGATCATGAATACCGTAACGACACTGTTCGATTATTCGATAAAGCTTGTCGATGCGGGTTTCCCCGCCATCATCCATCTCTCTTGCACATCGAACCCGGAAGCCGCAAGCCAAAACACCAAATACCAAGGCATGGAAGCTGGGTAGGAAGGCATCGTCGAAAGGGCAATTGATAAAAACGTCCTGCGTCTTACTGGCCATAAATCTCTACTTTTTGTGAGAGAGATATGATCGTACTGCGCGGTCCGCATCTCGTTCTGAAATAGACGCTTTCTTGGTCACAGGCTTTTGAGAAAGAGCGGATGCAGCCAAAGTTTTTGCAGCCTTGCTTGACGTACCACTGGTGCGAAGTACTTTCGATGCCAGGTTACCAGCCTTTGTGCCAGTCTTTTCGTTTGCAGCCATGTCAGACTCCTAATCTCCACACGATTACCACACAATATCCGGAACACTCCAGCCAATTGTTGTGGGCGCATATCGGGCGAGATATCTATTTGTCCTTGCCTTTGCTCTTCCCTTGTCAGGTCGCCGCGAAAGCGCTGGCAGGCGACAACTAACGCTATTACAGGAATTCCCCTCGCGTGCGCGCAACGTGCGCGAGGCACGGGCTCAGATACGCGGAAGTCGTTCCTCGTCAGGAACCATCGCATCAGCGTCTCGAATTTGTTTAGCCGTCAAGGACCGTTGATTGGCGAACTCTTTTGGAAGCAACGAAACCGCATAATGTTCTGGACCATTATAGACTACGATGGCTTCAGCAACCTCAAAGTCGATCTGGAAAAATAGTAGGTGGTCTGCTCTAGTCTCAGTGTTTCTAAATGCTGGGCCACGTCCCGTACCAGTAGCCTTAACCTGCACAGTTGTGACGCCGTCTGGTGCATAACCGTCAATACCAACAGTCGATTTGGTGTCTACTAGTTTTATGCCGAAATGTTCGGCAGCCAGTGCCTCACCCAGGTCTCCAACTAGATTCCCGTCAAGCGTGAACCTCAACTTGAACGATTCATTGTGAGTTTTACGAAGAATTTTTGCGTAATACTCCTGCAATTTGCGGCGTCCCTCGACCAAATCTTTGATTATGGGAATTCTTATGGTTTCCATTTGTCCTTCTTGTTGTCCGGCCGATGCAGAATGGTGATCCTTAGTTTTTACGGACACTCAGAGACGGTTGCCATGGTAACAGGGACGGCATCAGCAGTGCGATAGTGATACTGCATGACACCGCCAAGCCTCACAAAAGCAGCTGTTGGCTCCTGACCACAGATCATTGTTTTGGTCATAGTGTTCAGGTTTTCAATGTATACTTCTTTGGCAACACCTGCCGCTTCGAGCTTCGCTTGAAACTCAGCGTAAGTCTGTGCCCACGCTGCATACATAACAACAGACGGGCCTATCGCCGCTACCCGCTCAAGTGTTGTGTTGGCATTTAGTTTCATAGGCAGTGAGGGCGCCACCTCCGCCTGAAAGCCCCGGGACGCTTCGCAGAGATCAAATTTGGTGTGCTTTGACAGGCAATTCTCTTCCGCAGCCTCCGCATAGGCGATGGACGCAAACACCCACAGTACAGTCATTAATGTCCGCATGATTCCCCCTATGCACGCGCACCATGCGTCACGGGGCAGGAGACGTCAATTTAGGATCGAGGGAAATGAAAATCCCTTTGAGGGTGTCGCTCCCCACACTAGCGCGGTCGAGGTTCACATGAGATGCCATCATTGTCTCGATCGAGGTGAGACCAGTATCCCGGCTGACCTCGATGAGCCGAAAACGGGGCAGATCGGCAGGTTCGCGGAGCGGAAACAAAGTTTGATACCCCATCTGACCGCGAATCGAGTTCACTATCGGCGAATAGGTATGACGCCACGAAGAGCAGCGCGACGACCCCGAGCGGGAATGAAAGTTTGTGAAGAAAGCGCACCCAACCTGGTTGCCAGCGACGACGGCGTAAAGGGCGGTACGTTACGCCCCTTACCTTCACTGACTGATCCGGCTGTCTCGATCTTTTCCACGGCGACATCTGCTTCTCCCCGCGCGCAATTCACCACAGAACAGTAAAAACTTGCCGCTCAAAATCTCTCGAATTTGAATTGATCGGCTGAATAACAAGGAATCCAAAATGGAAAACGACGCAACAGCGGCGGACGATTCCGCGCGCGACGAAACAGCCAACTACCTGCGCCGCAAGGCGGAATTCGAAGCAGCCAGCGCGGCAGGCTTTGAAGAGGGCAATCGGCTTCTCGAGGAATATATCGCCAAAAGGAACGCCAAATAATGGCCATTCGTAACGACTATCAGGCCGGAACCGTATCCATTACGGCCGGAACAACTGCGCTCGTTGGCGCTGGTGGTGCAAACTGGACGGCTGCCGATATCCAGCCAGGCGATACGTTCCTCGTCGAAAATCTTGTAGCTGTTGTGGCCGCGGTGGTTGACTCCACGCACATCACACTCGCCGAGCCGTGGACAGGCACGACACTTTCCGCAGCACCTTACCGGATTCGATACCAACCCGATGGTTCGCGATATTCTGCTGCCTTGCGGGACATGGTTGACCAACTCGGAAACGGAAACATTTTGGCCTTGTCTGGCCTGACTGGTGCGCTTGACGAGATTCCGATCTTCACTGGTGCCGGCGCTATGACGCTCATCAGTAAAGAGGAGCTTATTCGCGGCGTTGATGTTGATGTGAAGGTTGAGACTCTTGCAGACCGTGCGGCTTATGATGGCCAAGCTACAGGGTACTCCGTCCTTGTTGGTGACGTAGGCGATGGTCGATCCGCTATCTATTTCAAGTTGTCGTCTACGCTAGCTGACTGGTCTGATCCTGCCTACCTTACAGGTGCGAACGGAACGTTCCAATCGAAAGGTGCCTATAGCGGTGCTACCGCCTATGTAATTGGCGACGTTGTTCTGCAGAACGGCTCCTCGTGGATCGCGCGCGTCAATACGACAGGCAATGCGCCTCCCACATTGCCGACCACTTCGAACACGCAATGGTTCCTGCTGTCCGCAGCCGGAAGCGGGTTCGTGTTCCGTGGGGCATATTCTGGAGCTACGGCGTACCTTAAAGATGACGTGGTTGTCAGCCAAAATTCATCGTGGATTGCACTGCAGGCTACCACCGGCAATGCTCCACCCACCTTGCCGACGACTTCCAATGCAAACTGGCAGGCATTAGCTGTCCGCGGTGCGGGGGATGTGAGTGGCCCTGCGTCGAGTGTCGATAGCACGCCTGCAGTATTCGATGACGTTACCGGTAAGCAGATCAAGAACATCACGTATGCAGCGTTCAAAACGGCGGCCACTCTTAACAACGTCGACAATACGTCCGATGCAAACAAGCCTGTTTCGACCGCGCAGAATACTGCACTGTCTCTTAAATATGACAAGTCCGGTGGACAGTTGAGCGGTAAAATAACTCTAAACTTTAACCCTAATGTTTGGGGAATCGATGCTTCAGTTTTTCCAATTAACTTAGCCGCTGCTTCAAATTTCGGCATCACCGCTGGGTCAGGTCTTATAATGGTAACCGACGAAGGGACAGGGTGCAGCGCTCTGTTCATTTGTGGCGGCGGTGTTACAACATTAGTTGCACAAACAGCCGCCACATTCGGGACTGTTGCAGGGGGTGGGCCAGGTTACGTGAGGTTGGGTTATGATGCTGGTTCAGGCGCATATTACTTCGGCAACTTCGCGACTTTCGGCATTACTATCAGATTGGTTGCAATCAAAACAAGGCCATCGGCATGACGACAAAATATGACGCGGATGATTTCGTTCCTGTTGATGATATTCCGAACCAATGGGTGCACGCGACGGCTGGTCTGTTTATCGGTCGAGAGGGGCAGACGCTGGAAAGTCTTGTTTCTGAGTTCAATGCTCCACAACCTGATTTGCTGCCTGTCATTCCAGACCGTGTCTCGCGCCGGCAGTTCCGCTTGCAGCTTATCGATGATGGGCTGCTCGATACTGTGGAAGGCTGGATTGCCACCCAGGACGAGCGAACGCAGGCCGCATACGCCGACAGCGGCACGTTCGTACGAAGTGACACGATGCTGCAGGAAGGCTTCGCCGCGCTGGGTTTTGATGCTGCCAGGGTGGATCAGTTTTTTACTGAGGCGGCTGAGATTTAGGTTGCTGCGGGGCTTGGCCGTTGAACCAAGTTACTAACCAAGCCTCTACGCAGCATAGACTGTGGTGGGACAACCACAGCAAGTGGGGCCCAGATTGCCACGGGTTAGACGTGATCAATACTGAGCCCCCGTCAAGATAGCATTTTGGAACTGATCCAACGCTTGTCTCGGCAATAATAGAACGCGTGTCGTCAATGTTAGTTCCGCGTAGTTTTGCAAAAAAATAGGCTCGGCGGAGTTGGGTTTGGGTCACGGGCTCACGCCGAGCCTAATGCCAGGTTGAGGGTCCCGGCACGGCGAAACGTGCAATGATTTCTATCACCTAGCAATATATCATCGCATTGCTAAATAGAGTTACGACCAAAGGGGGCCCGACCGCCGATGGGGGCAGCGGCCGGGATGCTGACCGGTAGCAAATGGGATGGGCGAGCCAGCCCTAAAACGCTGCGCCCGTATGGTTAAGAAATGATGAAGCGTGCGTGTGGCGGGCTTTAGCCCGCAAAATAGAAGAGGCTCGGCCGATTTCCTTAGGAGGGTGCGCCGACCGAGCCTCTCGCCAGGGGTTCGAAGTCCCGACCATGAAGTCCAGTCAAATCACAAAAGCGGGGCTGTGAGGCCCGACGCATGCACCAAAGCAGGAAATACACAACGCCGAGCCTCGTGCCGGCCAGCGTTGGCATTTTGGAGCACTGCCCGGTTAGTATCAATAAACCGCGGGTTCAGCAGAATTCATTACTGATCGATGCCGGGTGGATGCGTTCTTTACTGAGGCGAGTGGGGCTTTAACACCTTCCGGGATTACAGCTAGTCCGTTGACAATTGCGGACAGCTTGGATTGGTCTGCGCCAGGCATACCTTCGATAATCTCTATTAGCTCGTGAATGGCTTGACGCTGTTGACCTATCATGGCGAGCAGGATGCTCATTTGGTCGCCTGTTCGCTCCGTATGCTCGGCAAGCATGTCTTCAAAGGACTTGGCCATTTTCTCTCCCGTTGTCTTGCAGAACAAAGTTTGCACGGCGGGAGGGGGAAGGCAATGTGAATGGCGACATACAGGTGGAAGAAGGATTCAATGTCCGTACCAAGCACCGAGTAGCCAGCTGGCTGACAAAACCGCGATGAGAATCGAGACAAGCGATAGGTATCCGAACATGCGCAGTCCCTCCCAAGGATGAAGCGCGGTTATCCTCCATGCATGAAAGGTCAACTAACGATCAGCACCGTCTTTTTCTTCCATGCACCTCGATCACGAGTTTGAGGCCCGACGCCGGGGTGGGCTGGTGACAACGTCGGGCCCCGGGCCGAAGAGTTTGGCGCTCTTCGACGCGGCCTAAACCGGTAAGAATTAGAAATGTTCCGTGAAAAAATGACGGCGAGGTACCTCACCGCCAATTCATGAGACCTTTACCATGCTAAGGGGGTGGTCAGGGACACAGCCGAACTTGTTTCGGCGATGTATAAGATCTATGAAAATAGTTCCCATAAGTGAGGCTTGGCCTCAATGCGTCCTGGAAGAATACCTTCAGCCAAGCCTCCGCTGCATGGAGAGGACCTACAGCACCTTCAGTATAGCTCCATTGTACGGACTACGAAACTAGCGTGCTTACGATCGACCCGATAAAGATGGGTATTTGCATGAGGCTGCCGTGCAATGAAAGTTAGGCCCGCCTCGTCGGTCGTCGCCGACCCCACCGCTCCAGCTTACCCGTCGACGCTGGCCTTGCCATAGTGTCAATATAGATACCAGCCTCGCGGGCAGCCTCTACGAATGCAACACGCGCAACGGCAGCCGAGCACTCGCCGGCAAGGCACTTCAACAGGATCGCCTTGCAGACGTAGAGTTTCGGTCCCGCTGCTTCGTCGGGCCAATGCTCCAGTATGAACTGCGCAGCGTCATAGGCAGAGGTAATGCCGATGCTGGTGCCGTGCTGTAAAACTGAAACAATCTGAAATGACTTGTAGTCTTCATGCATAGCGGGAAAAACGATATGAGAGGTCGCAGGTTCAGGCATTAATCTATTCGAATTATCTGTCCATCTCGCATTTCGAAGACGCCACATTCGCCGCCCTCAGCTATGAATTCCGATTCGAGCTCGCCCCATGTGCCCATGTATCCACCACACGAACTGCAATAGATCGCGGTGCTAACGGTCACGTCTTGGGCGAGGGTAAGATAGATGGTCTGACATTTCTGGCATTCAAGTTTGCTGTTCAAGCGTCGAGGCGCAGTGGTGCTCATGTATTCCCACCGCCCTGACGAAGCGCTACAATCCGCGTAATCAGCCTCTCCTGGTGCACGGCAGTTGACGCAATGACGTTCTCATCGCGCAGGCCTTGATCGAAGAGCGTCATTACCCTTCGAGCAAGCTGGTCCGCGTATTTATCGCTTGGACCACGGTCAAGCCGCCTGGAAGCTTTCAGCAAAGCGCCCTGCATGAGGGTCCAGTCTTCGCTTGAATAGATGCAATTTCTTACTCCATGACTACCCATAATGGCCTCCGTTCGGCGGGAGCACTTCACCTCTCAATCGCCAGCAGTCAACGCAGTTCCGGCGCGGACAAAGTGTACGCCGTTACTGCCAAATTGCGAATCGTTTCGTGGATCGCTTCAGCGTCATTCGTCATTGCGCTCTAGAATGGATTCTAATTCGGCGATCCTTCGTCTGATGGCATTGACCGCGTCATGACTGCCCGTCGAGCCTTTGAAGAAGATTGCACTGCTTTCGATGACGGCAAGGTCATCCCGCAAATTCGACAGCTCTACCCGAAGCTCCTCCATCGTGGGTTCATCTCTACCCATTTGTCACTCCCCTAACTTGGGAATAACCCAACGCTTCATGGCAGCAACAGTTCCTCAGTCTGCTCTTGACGTCATGGGAATTTGTTCTCTTTTCGTTCTCATGAATAGGATTCTCAGCCTCACCACAATCGGTGCCTTAATCGACAACGCGCACAATCTCCGCGCCTATTGCAACTCCTGCCGGCATTGCGTGAAGCTCGATTTAGAAGCCTTGGCTGCGAGGCTAGGCCGCGATCATGGCAGCATGCACGTGGACTTGGTTCCAAAGCTCAAATGCGAATGCGGCTCAAAAGATATCGCGCTGATCTTGTCGACCGAGGCAACTGAGGGGCGCGGGCATGTCTAATATGAGGCTTCAGCGCTACCGCTCCTGCAAGGCAGAGCACGTAGTCGGTCTTAGTTCCTTGGCGTATTAATCATGGGCTCAACCTGGCCCGCGCCATCTTCCTTTTTGCGAAGGTCCAATTGTTGAATTATTCGGTCGGCCTGATCGAGAAAGAACCGCGGAGTCTGATTTTGACCGAGCCCTTGTTCCGGTGACCTAAAGGCGACCGTTCCTGTGCTCACCCAATCAGCAACTACATCATCGGTTAGTTCGACTCCAGAGTACTTCTGCAAGACCTGGACCGCGAAACTCCGGCTTTGTTTTGTCTTGTCGCTAATCTCTCCACCCAGGATATTAAGGGCAAGTTTGACCATCTCGATATCAAGTTGTCGTGTTTGGTAGGAAGAATTCAGGAGAGACTGTTGAATGGCCGTTTGAGCGCGTATCTCCTCCACCGCACGCTGGCTATTCCCTTGCACCTGATAGCCAAAGTACCCAATGATCGCTACGCCAATTGATGTTGCGATAGCGGTTACCGTCGACGCCCACGATGTAGTTGATTCGCTCATGTCTCATCGCCCTGCTTTATCATCACGCCGCTCCATTCATCGGCGTTGACGAACTTCATTTGCCTTGCCTCGAGTGCCTTCTGCAAAGCGTCCATGGTGGACTGTTTTGCATCAGCACCTTTCTCAATTCGCGTGACCGTGTTTGCTGTAACGCCGGCAGCTTTAGCGAGCTCCCGAACGCCCCACCCCGCTGCGACCCTCGCCATTTTTAGTTGCACCGCGTTCATATGTGTACCCTGTACAAATTCATGTTGACAATGTAACGAAAAGTTTCTACTTATCGATACACAGTACCAATACATATGTACAAAATCAACTGAGGAACCAAAAATGACAAGCCAACCCGACAGACAGCACGGCATTCCACTTACCGCAATCTTCAACCAGCGCTGTGCCTTGATGGCTGCGGCGTGTGATCCTGCCGGGTATCCCGATGATGCGATGGACTCGCTAATGAACACCGTGTCCATTCTGGACGAAACAATCTGGTCGACCCCCGCAAAGAACACGAGCGACATCGCTGCCAAGCTGCGACTGGCGCTGTACTATGCCGAGGACAGGGAGGTATGGAAAATTGAAGCTCCGGAATTCCTTCACGCGATCGCCCTCGACTGGACGCGCCTGAACGCTGAACAAATGGCTGCGCAGATTGCCATGCCATGCTTGATGAGCGCGCCGTTCCTAATGGCAGCGGAATAACCACCACCACGCCGCACGTCCTCCCAAGCAGCGGCACAACCGAGGAGAACCACATGAGAAGAAGACCGTACAAAAGAAGACGCTAACGGGTGGCCACCCAAACACTAGGACACGTGGCGCAATCGGATAGCGCAAGGGTTTTCTACACCTTGGGTTGCAGGTTCGAATCCTGCCGTGTTCGCCAAAACAACCACCACAAGCCAAGGGCGTGCCGAGAACCACATTCGCACGCCCTTTTCTTTGATTAGTAAATAATCCCTTAACACAACATTTAGTGTTTACACGTATATTGCGTACCAGACATATAGGGCATCCCAGACAATTTAATCTATAGGAGGGCCAATGCGAGCCGATAACGACAATCGTAGCACCCTGCCCTATGGGCTGGCGCCGCGTGGATTTAAGAGAACTGAAGCTGCAGCTTATATCGGCGTGTCTGCGTCCCTATTCGATGAGATGGTAAAAGACGGCAGGATGCCCACACCGAAGCGAATTAACACTCGGACCGTCTGGGACAGGCTTAAGATAGAAATCGCGTTTGACGCCCTTCCTGACGAGGGAGAAGCCAATCCGTGGGACGATGATATGGAGTATGAGGTTGGTCAAGTTCCAGATGCGAGACGGAAGCGGAGAAATTGATTTTCGTAAGCTTGTTGAGGATACAGACCGTCACGGCAACGTGAGGGTGTACCTCCGCGTAAAAGGTCAGCCGAAGATTCGTTTGCGCGAGATACCCGGCACGGATGCATTCCTCACTGAATATCGCCGCGCGCTTGCTGGAAAAACCAAGCCGAAGACTCCAAAGCCTGACACCCATTACAAACCATCGACCAAGGGTTCAATCTCCTGGCTGGTCAAACAGTATTATACTTGCGCGGAGTTCAAAGGACTCGGCGATCGCACTCAGCAAGTGCGACGGCTGATCCTTGATGCTTTTTGCCGCAAGGATGGTGATAAGCCATACGCCAAGCTTGAGCCGAAACACATACGAAAGCGTCGCGATGCGAAGTCCGACACGCCAGAGGCCGCGAATGGCATGATTAAGGCGCTACGGCAGGTATTCACATTCGCAGTCGACAACGACCACCACGACCGAAATCCTGCAAAGGACGTGCCCTATCTGAAGAGCACTGGCGATGGGTTCCACTCTTGGTCCATTGAGGAAGTCGAGCAATTCGAAAAACGCCATCCAATCGGCACCAAGGCTCACCTGGCGATGGCTCTCTTACTCTACAGCGCGCAGCGCCGCAGCGACATTGTTGGCTTTGGACCGCATAGCGTAAAAGCCGGCAAGCTGACCTTCACGCAGGTCAAGAACGCGCGCAACAAGCCTATCACGCTGGAACTACCAGTACGACCAGAGTTGAAAGCTGTGCTCGAAGCCTCTCAGCTTGGCGAAGCAACATTCATCGTCACGGAATTTAACAAGCCATATACCTCGAATGGATTCGGTAATTGGTTTCGCAGGCGTTGTGACGAAGCGGGCCTTCCGCATTGTTCCTCCCACGGATTACGCAAAGCAGCAGCGACACGTCTAGCCGAAGCGGATGCGAGCGAATCGGAAATCATGGCGATTACGGGCCACACTACGAGCAAGGAAGTCAGCCGGTATACGAAGGCAAAACGCCAAAAAGTCCTAGCCGAACAGGCCTTCGACCGATTCAAGAAACCGCCAGAATCAGAAAAAAGTGTCCCACCCTCGGAGGATTGAAAAAGCGGTGGGACTAATCCACTCGATAAACCATTGAATAATAAGGGGATTAGAAATGAAGTGGTGCCCAGACGCGGATTCGAACCACGGACACGCGGATTTTCAATCCGCTGCTCTACCAACTGAGCTATCTGGGCACTTCAACGGCATTTCCGTTGTCCGGCTAGCCTTATCGACGGGGTTGGCTTTCCGTCAGAAGCGGGTGGGTTATAACACTAAAAATCGTGCTGTCCAGCATCCACTCGCGAATTTTTTGCCGTTTTTCTGCCTCTTGCAAAGGGCATGCATTGATGCGTTTGTGGAAGGTGTCGGAGACGGGATTCGTATCGCATGGATGAAACGGGGGAGAAAGCAGCCAAGGGCGAGACTTTTGGCTGGGGAATTATTGGCAGCGGGGAAATTGCCCAGCGATTTGCGTCCGATCTTGTGCTTGTGCCCGGTGCGGTGCTTGCCGCCAATCACTCCCGCACAATGGCCAAAGCCGAGAGTTTTCGCGAGGCTTTCGCAAGCCAGCGTGCCTACTCCGATCTTGATTCTTTCATGGCCGACCCCGCCATCGATGCCGTCTACATCGCAACCCCCAATTCCCTGCATCTGGCGCAGGCGCTGAAAGCCGTGCGGTCCGGCAAGGCGGTGCTCACGGAAAAGCCCCTTGCCCCGTCGCATACGGAAGCATCGGTCATCCAGCGCGAAGCGGCACGGGTGAATGTCTTTGCGATGGAGGCTCTCTGGACATTGTTCCTGCCGGCTTTGGTTGCTGCCAAGGCCAGAATCGACGCAGGTGGGATCGGAACGATCCGCAAGATCACAGCCGAACTTGCCTATGCGCAAGAGTATCAGCCGGAGAGCCGCTTTTTCAGCCGGTCGCTCGGCGGCGGCGCCAGTCTCGATCTCGGGATCTATTGCGTGTCACTGGCCATGTACTTCCTGGGACAGCCGCAGAAGGTTTCGGGCCTCTGGCATGCCGCGCCGAACGGTGTCGATATGTGTTCGGAGATCACGCTGCATTATGATGGCGCCGAAGCTCAGCTCTCCTCCGGTTTCGACAGGGATGGCGCCAATCACTTCATCATAGAAGGAACGGACGGCGCTATACGACTGAACGGGCCTTTCCACAAGGTGCAGCGGTTGACGACCTATCATGGCTTCGCGCAACGACCGCCCTTCGGTCCTCTCCCGGGAGTAACCGGGCTTTTCGGGAAAATCCTCGACCGGCTACCTGTTCCAGGGCGAAAAACCGAAGAGTATCCCTTCGAGGGCAATGGCCTGCAGTTCGAGGCCATGGCCGTCATGGAGGCGATGCGGAAGGGCGAAAAGACTTCGGCTATCATGCCGCTCGCGAACAGCGTCAGCGCGCTGCGCGCCATCAGCATCGTGCTGTCACAACCGGCGACGCCGCGTGTGATCAAGCTCTAGCCGCCGTCCTGTTCCTCGTCGCTGTCGTCTGCGCTTTCGACGGCGGGCAGCACATAGGCACCCGTCAACCAGCGGTTGAGATCGATATTGCGGCAGCGCGCCGAGCAGAAGGGATAATGTTCACGCTGCGAGGGACGCTTGCATTCCGGGCAAGGCCGTGTCGGCCGCAGAGGCGTTACGTTCGCCGTGCTTTTCTTCTCGTCAGTCAAGGGATCTGTCCGTTTAATGTCCTGAAGATTGCCAGTTGGCGTAGACCGGATAGCCTTCGCCATGCAAAAGGCTGGCTGTCTCGTAGAGCGGCAGGCCAACGACATTGCTGTAGGAGCCAACCAGTTTGACGACAAAGCCGCCTGCCAGCCCCTGGATCGCATAGCCGCCCGCCTTGCCGCGCCATTCGCCGGAGGCAAGATAACTCTCAAGCTCCTCACGCGAAAGGCGCTTGAAGCGAACGCGGGTTTCGATGAGGTCCTGGCGCAGCTTGCCCTTCGGCGTAATGAGGCATAGCCCGGTATAAACGCGGTGCGAGCGGCCGGAAAGCAGCCGCAGGCAGGCTGCCGCATCGTCGAGGATTTCAGCCTTTGGCAGAATACGCCGGCCGACCGCGACGACGGTATCGGCAGAAACGATATAGGCCCCGCCGAAATCGGTATCGGCCTTCAGTTCTTCCGCAATTTTTTCGGCCTTCAGGCGCGATAGACGGCGCGCCAGCGAACGCGGGTGCTCAGCCCGCAGCGGCGTTTCGTCCACGTCCGCAGGCAGGAGGCGATCCGGTTCAATGCCAATCTGGCTCAGCAGTGCCAAACGGCGCGGCGAGCCCGATGCAAGAACGAATTTGTGCTGATCGCTCATGAAGACAATTCCTGCGAGAGGACGCGGAGCTGATTATTTGAAACGGTAGGTGATACGACCCTTGGTCAGATCGTAAGGGGTCATTTCGACAAGGACCTTGTCGCCAGCCAGAACGCGGATGCGGTTCTTGCGCATGCGGCCTGCCGTATGAGCGATAATTTCATGATCATTTTCGAGCTTTACCCGGAACATCGCGTTGGGCAACAGCTCCGTCACGAGACCAGGAAACTCCAGTACTTCTTCTTTCGCCATGCGTAGTTCTATCTCCAGAAAGGGAACTTGTGGCCGTGCTCGACCGCAATTTTGGGCGGAACCTATAGTATTGCGCACCATTTGTGAACAAGGGAGTTCGATGCAATGTGCAGTAAAGGGAAGACGCTCAGACCGTCTTGCCGAAACGTTCCTGTATATGCCGTTTCAGATGGTCGCGGACATCGCGATAGGCATCCAATATCTGATTGCGGCGTCCGCGCACAAGTGTTGGATCGGGTGTCGGCCAATATTCCACATGCACGGATGTCGTCCGCGTCAATTCCAGTGCCATATGGTGCGCCTTGGGCGACAATGTAATGATCAGGTCGAAATAATGGTCTTCCAGCTCTTCGAATGTGCGTGGGTGAGCGGAGATTCGCTTCAATCCCACCTCTTCCAGAACCTCATCGACAAAATGATCCGGCTCGCCTTTTTCGACGCCAGCCGACGCAATGTAGGTTGTTGACGGCAACAGGCTGCGCGCCAGTGTCTCGGCGATCGGCGAACGAATCGAATTCATACCGCAGATGAACAATACCGCGCCCGGCATCGCCGCTTTGGCGGGCTCCAGGTCGTCCGGCAGTTTGTCCGGCTCGACGGGCATTGGTTCGCCTACCCCCGCCAATGCAGCACACATACCAATGTGAAGAGGCGGCGCGCCGTGTCGAAATCCACCTCGATCTTGCCGTTGAGTCGGTCCATCAGCGCCTGTGACCCCTCATTGTGCAATCCCCTGCGCCCCATATCGATCGCTTCGATCTTGCTGGGGCTGGAAGAGCGGATCGCATCGTAGTAGCTCTCACAGATCAGGAAATAGTCCTTCACGACCTTGCGCAGCGGCGTCAGCGACAGGATATGGGTGACGACGTCGTCGCCATTTTCGCGTGAGATGGCGAAAATCAGCCGCGATTCAATAAGGGAAATCTTGAGTCGATAGGGCCCTGCCCCGTCATCATTCACAGGGCGAAAACTGTTCTCTTCGATCAAGTCGAAGATCGCGACGGCACGCTCATGCTCAACGTCAGGCGTGGAGCGGCCGATGGTCTCGTCGAGCTCCACATCAATCAGCCGTGCATCGGTATCGCCCGTTGCTGTCATTATCGCCCTATAGGTTCAATCGGATAGCGACGGAATTGCCATGCGCATCGAGCCCTTCCGCGCGTGCGAGTTCGATCGCCGCCGGACCCAAAGCGCGCAGCTGCTCCACACCCAGCTTCAGGATGGAGGTTCGCTTGACATAGTCAAGCACCGAAAGCCCGGAGGAGAACCGGGCCGATCGCGCCGTGGGCAGGACATGGTTCGAGCCGCCCACATAATCGCCGATCACTTCCGGCGTATAACGCCCGAGGAAGATCGCACCGGCGTTGCGAACGCCCGCCAGCAGCAATTCGGGATTGGCCGTGGCGATCTCAAGGTGCTCGGCCGCGATGCGGTTGACGAGCGGCAGCGAGGCAATCAGATCCTGCACCAGAATCACCGCGCCATAGTCACGCCAGCTGGCGCTGGCCGTTTCCGTTCGCGGCAGCGTTTGCAGCTGACGCTCTACCGCAGCGATCACAGCATCACCGAACGCTTCATTGTCAGTGATCAGGATCGATTGCGCCGCGCTGTCATGTTCGGCCTGCGCCAGAAGATCAGCCGCGATCCAGTCGGGGTCATTATCGCTGTCGGCAATGATCAGAACTTCTGACGGACCGGCGATCATATCGATGCCGACGGTGCCGAACACGCGGCGTTTGGCGGCCGCCACATAAGCATTGCCGGGGCCGACGATCTTGGCGACGGGAGCAATCGTCTCCGTCCCATAGGCCAGCGCCGCAATGGCCTGCGCGCCGCCGACACGATAAATCTCCGAGACGCCGGCAAGGCGCGCAGCAACCAGCACGAGTGGATTGAGCTTGCCGTCAGGCGATGGAACCACCATGACGACGCGCTCGACACCGGCGACCTGCGCGGGCACTGCATTCATGAGGACGGAACTCGGATAGCTTGCGGTGCCGCCCGGAACATAGAGCCCGACCGCCTCGATCGCCGTCCAGCGCGAGCCGAGCTCGACGCCCAGCGCATCCGTGTAGCGATCATCCTGCGGCATCTGCCGTGCATGGTGCGAATGGATGCGGTCGCGAGCCAGTTTCAGCGCCTCAACCGTCGCCGCGGGTGCGGAAGCTACCGCCGCATCGATCTCGGCGGACGTGATCGCAATGCCATGCTGGACAAGGTCGATCCGATCGAATCGCTGCGAATAGTCGATCAGGGCCGCATCGCCCTCGGTGCGAACCCGGCGGATGATCTCAGCAACGGCACGGTCAACGTCCTCCGACACCTCACGCTTGGTGGCAAGGAATGCGGAAAATCGGGATTCAAAATCGGGTTCGGACTGTCTCAGCACAATTGCCACGTCACATCCTCCTCAGGCTTCATGCTCTGGTTTGAATGACGTTTCCCAGGCAGGTCCAAGATCGGTCAGCTGCGCCTCGATAGCCTCGACTTCCAGCCGCAACGCCTTGCCCGCCGCAAAAGTGAGTTCGACAATACCCGAGGGTGCGTCCTCAACAATGAAGTTGATTGCCAGAAGCGCCAGGATATCGTTCGAATGCCGGCGGTCGATGCCAGTCACCTTGACGTTGCCAACGCGGTCGAAGAGCAGTGCGGTGCGGCGCCGCTCGAAACTGCGGCGGCGCTTGCCATCGGCGGCCAGTTCCCACACGAACCGGTTGACGCCGAGAACAAGTTTTTTCTCGGCAACCAGATATTCGATATCTCCCACCTTCAGCACCGAATCCTGCAGATGCGCCGAAAGGATTCGCAGATCTTCCTCATCAAGCGCGATGAGTTTGAGAGTGTCCATGTCACCCCTTTCATGACTTCTCGAGGACGTGGTGCCTGGTACAGCACCACGCTCAATTCCCTGTTAGAGGAAAGTGCGGGCAAATGGAATTATACGTTGCGCATTATCTGCATTGCCGGGGAAAAACCCAAACGGATCAGTCGCTGATACGTTCGACGACCGCACCGCAGCGCGTCAGCTTTTCCTCGAGGCGTTCGAAGCCGCGATCGAGGTGATAGACGCGGTTGACCGTCGTTTCGCCCTCGGCGGCAAGACCGGCGATGACCAGCGAGACCGAGGCACGCAGATCGGTTGCCATGACCGGCGCGCCCTTCAGGCGTTCGACGCCCTCGATTTTTGCGGTCTGGCCCGAGAGGGAAATCCTGGCGCCAAGCCGTGCCAGTTCCTGCACGTGCATGAAGCGGTTTTCGAAGATGGTCTCGGTGATATGGGACGTGCCCTTCGCCTTGGTCATCAGACCCATGAACTGCGCCTGCAGATCGGTCGGAAAGCCGGGGAACGGCTGTGTGGTGACATCGACCGGCATGATGCCGTGGCCATTGCGAACAACGCGCAGGCCGGAATTGGTTTCGGAGATTTCCGCGCCAGCCTGGCCGAGCGTTACCAGCGCCGCGCTGAGAAGGCTGGCGTCAGCGCCTTCGAGAATGACGTCCCCGCCGGTCATTGCGACGGCCATGGCGTAGGTGCCGGTCTCGATACGATCCGGGATGACGCGGACGCGCGCGCCGGAAAGGCTGGTGACACCTTCGATCGTGATCACCGGTGTACCCGCACCACGAACCTTTGCGCCCATGGCATTGAGGCAATCGGCGAGATTGACGACCTCCGGCTCCTGGGCGGCGTTTTCGAGGACGGTCTCGCCCTTGGCCAGCGTCGCTGCCATCATCAAGACATGGGTCGCACCAACCGAGACTTTCGGGAAGACGTAGCGGGTGCCGATGAGGCCGCCCTTGGCGCTGGCCTTGACATAGCCGTTCTCGATCTCGATGTCGGCGCCGAGCACGCGCAGACCATCGATGAACAGATCGACCGGACGCGTGCCGATCGCGCAGCCGCCCGGCAGCGAGACGGTGGCAACGCCCATGCGCGCCAGAAGCGGGCCTATGACCCAGAAGCTCGCGCGCATCTTGGAGACGAGTTCATAGGGCGCGGTCGTATCGACAATATTGCGCGCGGTGAAATGGATCGTGCGGGAATAGGCGCCGTCCTGGCGTTCGCGACGGCCATTGACAGAATAATCGACGCCGTGGTTGCCGAGAATGCGGATGAGCTGTTCGACGTCGGCCAGATGCGGCACGTTTTCCAGCGTCAGCGTATCGTCGGTCAGGAGCGATGCGATCATCAACGGCAAGGCCGCGTTCTTGGCACCCGAAATCGGGATGACGCCATTGAGCTTATTACCGCCAACAATCTTGATGCGATCCATATTGTGTCACTTTCGCGGGGAAGTACCCGTCCTGTCATTGAGCCCTTTGCAGAGCCGGTTGCTGTAAACCATCACACGAAATGGTTCAAGAAAGGCTTAGGCCCTGTTTGGGCCATTCATGATTCCTCTTGGGAGGAACCGGGAGGTTTTTCGTCTGCGGCGACAATTCCCTCGTCGCGTTCATCGGCGTTCCCGGCCCGGCGCGAGCGCGATTGCTGCTTTCGCCGCGCCAGATTCGCCCGCAATTGTTCAGAACGCCGCTTCTCGCGGTTGATTTGCTCCGAATTCGGGCTTTTCGACGACGAAGTCATTAGTTGTCTCTCAAATCCTCAGAAAATTCAGTGCCATATCGGCCGTGAAAACCAGTGTTTTGGGCCCGTGCACATATTTTGCCACGAAGATTACGATTGCTTGCTTGCGATTTCGGTAATGATATGGCAGAAGTCCGCCGCGTTCGCAAATCGGCTGCGGTAGCTCAGTGGTAGAGCACTCCATTGGTAATGGAGAGGTCGAGAGTTCAATCCTCTCTCGCAGCACCAGTTTTTCAACTGATTTCAGCCAACTCCCCCAGCGTCCGTTCTGCTAAAGGTCCATCTGCGCAACCAGCGCGGCGAATTCCGCGCGGCTGGGCAAGGCGGCGAAGGCACCCGGACGTTGTGCCGTCAATGCTGCGGCACTTTGCGCGAGCGTGACGGATTGCTCGCGGTCGCGGCCTTCGGCTAGCATTGCCGCAAGCACGCCGCAAAAAGTGTCGCCGCAACCGGTCGTATCCACCGCTTCGATCCTGGGTGCCAGATAATGACGAAGTGTTCCATTGTCGAGAGCCAGGCATCCGCCCGCACCGAGGGTGACAATGGCAAACGCAACGCCGTGATCGCACAGCGCTGCGGCGGCTTCTGCAGGCTGGGAGAAGCCGGTGATGGTTTCCGCCTCACCGCTGTTGACGACGACAATGTCGCAGTGGGGCAGTAGCGGCTTCACGTTCCACCAGAGCGGGGCGGGATTGAACAGCGTTATCGCCCCGCGTGCCGATGCACCGACAAGGGCTGCCCTGGTGCTGGCACTGGTGAGGTTGCCCTGCAGGACCACCACATCGCCGGGTCCGGCGGTTGCCGCAAAGGTTTGCGCCATTGCTTCGGTGAACGCCGCCGCACAGCTGCCGGCGCTTGCAATGCTGTTTTCGCCGTCCGGCAGGACCATCAGCAGGGAGAAATCGGTTGGATGGGGCACCCGATGGAGCTCAAGCCCGGCGAGCCCTTCCACCTTGAGCGCGGCCGCGATCTCCTCACCCTGTGCATCGAGACCAATGGGCGCGTGAAAAATGACCGGGACACCCGTGCGCGCGGCGGCAACCGCCTGATTGAGACCTTTGCCGCCGGGCGCGCTGCCCGCACTGTCGCCGAGCAGGGTTTCACCCTGCAATGGCAATCGCGGCAGCCGGAGGGTCAGGTCGAGCGCAGCATTGCCGAGAACGAGCACGCGTCCCATGATTCTGTCAGCTCCGCGCTTTTTGGACGGCCTGCATGAACACGTTCAGCCGGTCCGGATCGACCTCATTCCACCAGGCGCCCTCGCGTTTCAGCCAGCTCGCAACAATGACGGCGTCCGCAACGGTGAAAATGTCGCCTATATTGTCGGGGGTCACCCCTGAACCGACGGCGACCGGCAGCGAAGTTCCCGACGCGATGGTCTGCAACTCCTCCATTGTGGCGGAATCGCCTGTCCGCTGACCCGTGGCGATGGCGACATCTGCGTCGAAGAACTCGTTGTCGCGCGCGAGCTCGGTGATGGTGCGGTCGCCAGTGATCGCGTGCGCGCCATGCTTGACATGCACATCGGCAAAGATGCGCACGGACCTGGCATGGAGCCACGCCCTGTAGCGAGCCGCCTCTCCTGCCGGACCATCGATCAGCCCCTCATTGGCCACATAGGCATTCGACCACTGATTGACGCGGACGAAAGCGGCACCGGCGGCCTTGGCGACGGCGATTGCCTGAACCGCGCCATTGGCGAGGATGTTGACACCGATGGGCAGACCGCTATGGCGGCGAACGGCGTCCGTCATGACTGCCATTGCCGCGGCCGTTTCCGGACCGAGGCGGTCTGGCTTGGCGAAAGGAATGTCGCCGTGGTTCTCGACAATCAGGCCATCGACACCGCCACCCTTGTACCGCCCGGCTTCCGCCACGGCAAAAGCGACGATGTCATCCATCGGTTCGCCATCGTAACTTGGCGAACCCGGCAGGGGCAGTGAATGGATCACGCCGATCACAGCCTTTCGCCGGCCGAAGATTTCCTGAATGGCATTCGGCTTGGCGCGATAGATGGATTTCGGTTGTGAGGGCGTATTCATGGCTGTGCTTTCCTGCGCTTCGTGAATTCGGTTTGAAGAGGTTGCGCCGCGAATGACGTGTTGAGTTCCGCCGGGTCCGTCATGATTGGGCGAGTCCGACATGAAAACTGTAGCGGTCCGCCCGATAGCGCAGAATGACGTGTTCGACAGGCAGGTTTGCCAACGCCCACGATGTGCGATGACAGACGAGGACGGCAGCCGGCTGCTTCAGTCCAAGGCTTCGCGCCGTAGCGGCATCGGCGATGGCGCCTTCGATCTTCTCATGCCCACCGGTCAATGCTATGCCCGCCACATCCTTGAGCCAGGCATAGAGCGAACCGCCGTCCAGGTCGGCCACCGTCGGCAGCCCGCTCCGTTCAAATACAGCAGGGGCAAGGTAAGTCAGCGATGTTGCCATCGGGCTGGCATCGGCGAGCAAGACGCGATCGATCTCCAGGACAGGGGAATTCGGCGCAAGTTTCAATTCCGCTGCGACTGCCGGACTTGCAATGGTGAGTTGCAGCGACCGCGTGTTGTAGCCCGGCTGCAGGCCCCGGACGCGCATATCCTGCGAAAAGGAAGAAAGGCGATTGAGCGGACGGGTGACGCGCGGCTCGATCACGATCGACCCGCGGCCGGACTTGCGCTTGATCAGCCCCTCCGTCTCAAGGTGGTCGAGCGCGGCGCGCGACGTGGTCCGGCTCACGCCGAAGCGTCTGTTCAGTTCCGCCTCTCCGGGCAAGACCGCACCGGGCCTGAATGTGCCATCTTCAATCGCACGCCGCAGCCGCTCCGCGATCTGCGACCACATCGGCACGGGTCCCTCGACAAGATCTGTTTCATGCCACATCATGCACCAAACAATATGACGTCATGACATTTGGATCAAGCATTTTAATTATTGGGGTTGTGGCTAGCCAAACTTTTCCAGTTCCTGCTTGAAACGTTCGACAAGCCATGTTCCAGCGGGTCCCAAAGGGCTGTCCACGGGATACAACGCCAACAGCGGATAGGCAGCTTCCGGATAGGGTTCAAGATTAAGAAGCACCAGCCTTCCCTCGGCGAGATCATCCTTCACCATCCATTTCGGCAGTCCACCCCAGCCCAAACCGGCCAAAATGAGATCATGCTTGGTGCTGACATCCGTGAGCCGCCAGGTTTTGTAAGCAAAAACGCCAAAATCCCGTCCTTTTGTCTGCTCACTCAGATCGGTGATCACAAGCTGGATATGATCACGAATGAATGACAGCGGCACGGGGCCCTCATACAGGGCGAGCGGATGATCAGGAGCAGCAACCGGTGTCATCGCGGTTTGCCCAACTTGAAGCAATACGAGTTCATCGTGGGTCTGCATTGGCGGGCCGCCAATGCCAAAATCGGCCTGTTTCTTGAGGACGAGGTCCCAGACCATCCCGAGTGCACCGACATGTACGCGCAGGCTAACCGTTGGAAACTGCACCTGGAACGCCTTGAGGACGCAGGTCAAGACCGGGGATGCCAATGAGACATCGATAGCAACAGCCACCTCGGCCTCAAGCCCCTGTTTCAGACCCTCGGCCCGGGAGCGCAAGCTCTGCAGAACGGAAACCATACGCCGTGCATCCTCAAGCATGGCCTTGCCCTCCTCGGTCAGACGCGGCTCCCGGGTTCCGCCGCGCTCGAAGAGCTGCAACTCAAGCTGCGCTTCCAGATTGGCTATCGTGTAACTGACGACCGACTGCGAACGATTGAGCCGACGTGCCGCTGCGGAGAAGCTTCCTGTCTCCGCCACCGCGACAAAGACCTGGAGTTGATCGAGCGTGGGGTTTGGTTGCACAGCCTAACCTATCGATAAGATAGATGGAATTAATCGATATTTTCCCAGTTTTTTAAATGGATGTCGAGAGCCAAATTACAGCCATCGGATTGTTCTCCCCCGAGACAACTCAACTGAAGGAACTTAGGCTATGTCTTCCATACTTCTCGTTACATCGAGCCCCCGTGGTGCGGCGTCCCATTCGACGCGCGTCGCAACCGAACTTGCCCAGAAGCTGCAGGCGAAAACACCGGGCGCGAAAATCGTTACGCACGATCTTGCAAATAACCCGCTTCCCCATATCGATGCTGATTACGCTACGGGCATTTATACACCTGTCGAGTCCCGCTCGGTCCGGCAGCAGAATGTCGTCGGCGTATCGGACTCGGTCGTCGACGAACTGCTTGCCGCTGATGCCGTTGTCATTGCCACCGGCATGATCAACTTCAATATTTCTTCGACGCTTAAGGCCTGGATCGACCATATTGCCCGCGCAGGCAGGACGTTCAGCTATGGCGCCGAGGGCCCGAAGGGTCTGGTAACCGGCAAGAAGGTCTATTTGGTAATTGCTTCCGGCGGCGTTTATTCGAGCGGCCCGGCCGCTGTGTTCGATCATGCAACACCATATCTGAAAGCAGCTCTCGGCTTCCTTGGCATGACCGACGTCGAAGTTGTTCGCGTTGAAGGTGTTGCCATGGGTCCTGAAGCAGAAGCAAAGGCGATTTCTTCTGCTCTCGAATACACCAGCGACCTGGCGCTCGCCGCCTAAGGGCATAGCGCTGATCGCGAAAGAGGCGGGCTTCTGGCCCGCCTCTTTTTTCTTATCAAGTTAAAATAGCTGCCCAGTATTACTTGCGCTGGGCTCGCTCGACGATATCGAGCCGCCTTAGTTGATCAAGAAGACTTTCAGGAACTGTATCCTCGACCTTGTACACGCCTGCGGCGCGTATTGCAGACCTGTACGACGCTTGGGAGATCTGTCGCCTCAGGATCCGTGATAGTTGTTTTTCGTAGGTACGGTCGATACCGTCCATATTGCAAAACTCCAACTTTGCCCTCGCAGTTTAAACCCCTGCGCTGCGAAGATGGTTCCCCTTTTCTAGACTTGAACGTTTTATGACAATGTGGCTCTGCGCCGCACCTGTTGCTTGTTCACATATATCAAGCCCGCCAGAAGCAAATAACTTACGCATGACGAGGACGGATCTCAGCGCCCTGAGTTGCGATGCTGCAATGCCTTTTCCCAACTCAAGGCAGACTCCACGATCGTATCGAGATCATCGAATTTTGGTTCCCAGCCGAGATCGCTGCGCGCCTTGCTGCTGTCGGCAACGACCGACGCTGCATCGCCAGGACGGGCACTCGTGAGGCGAGCATCGATGCGTGCGCCATGCACGCGCTCGACGCTCTCAATCACTTGCTTCACCGAATAGCCGCGGCCGTAGCCGCAATTGGCAACCATGCTGCTTCCGCCTGCACGGAGGCGCTCCAGGGCAAGGCGATGTGCGGCCACCAGGTCATTCACATGAATATAGTCCCTAACGCAGGTCCCGTCCGGCGTTGGATACTCATGGCCAAAGATTTCCATATAGCGGCGCTTGCCCAGCGCAGTCTCGCACGCAACCTTGATCAGGTGCGTGGCGCCTCGCGTCGACTGGCCCGTACGCCCCTTGATGTCCGCACCGGCAACGTTGAAATAGCGCAACGCCGTATAATGAAAATCATGCGCTGCGGCGGTGTCGCGCAGCATCCATTCGGTCATGAGCTTGGACACGCCGTAAGGGGATTGGGGCTGGGGTACGGCCTCCTCGGTGACGGGGGTCATGCCGCCATCGCCATAAACAGCCGCCGTGGATGAGAAAATAAAGTTCTTCACATCGGATTTGACCACGGATTCGATCAGTGACCGCGTCTTAGATGTGTTGTTTTCGTAGTATGTCAGCGGGTCCCGGACGGAATCAGGAACGACAACCGAGCCGGCAAAATGAATGACCGCATCGACATAATTGCGTTCGATGGTTTGGCGGACGAGACTCTGATCGGCGATATCGCCAACGATCAGCTTCGCTTCGGCAGGTACCGCCCAGTCGAAACCGGTGGACAACCGGTCAAGGACAACGACAGATTCCCCAGCATCAAGCAATTCCCAGACCATATGGCTGCCGATATATCCGGCACCACCGGTCACAAGCACTGTCATAGCCACAGCCCCTCAATCTCCCATTACGCCGCCCTGTGCTTATCTTGCCGCATTTAAGCAGGTGTGCAAAGCTGACGCCGATCTCATTCCGATGCAATAGCAATCTTACGCAAGGTGAACGACAAGAATGGCCTCTTCCGCCGATATACGACCTGAATTCGCAACAAATCGTATCAACCTTGCCTCGGCTGGGCTCGGCGCTCAGGCCATTTTTGCTACGGACGATTTTTTCGCGCCGGTGGAACGCATGCTTTACGATGCTCCTGCCGTCTTCATTCCCGACAAATATGATGATCACGGCAAGTGGATGGACGGTTGGGAATCCCGCCGCAAGCGTGGCCCCGGCCACGACTTCGCCGTCATAAAACTTGCCGCCCCCGGCATTGTTCACGGATTCGATGTCGATACGAGCCATTTCACCGGCAACTATCCCCCCGCTTGCTCGATTGAGGCATGCCGTACCGAGGGCGAGCCAAACGATTCAACGGCGTGGACGGAAGTGTTACCGCAGAGTCCTCTCGGGCCTTCAGACAGTCACTTTTTCGCAAGCACCAACAGGGATGTCTGGACGCATCTGCGTTTACATATCTATCCCGATGGAGGGGTCGCACGTTTGCGCGTCTATGGCGAACCCTGGCGCGACTGGTCCAACGTTCCCGCCACTGAAGAGGTTGATCTTGCATCGGCACTGAACGGTGGACGCGTCGTCGCCTATTCGGACGCGCATTATGGCGCACTGCATCGGCTCCTGTCGCCAGGCCGCGGCATCAACATGGGCGATGGATGGGAAACCCGGCGGCGGCGTGAACCCGGCAATGACTGGATCATTGTCCAACTCGGCCATGCTGGCCAGATCAGTCGCATTGTCGTCGATACCGCACACTACAAGGGCAATTACCCGGACCGGTGTTCGCTCCACGGCGCTGATCTCGGTGCAATCTCAGGCGGACTGACCCAGTCGGTCGTGACCTCGTCCATGTTCTGGCCGGAAATACTCCCTGAAAAGAAACTATCGATGGATGCCGTGCACGATTTCGGCGCAGGTGACCTCGTCGCGTCAAATCGGGTCACACATGTGCGCCTCAACATTTTCCCGGATGGGGGCGTCAGCCGTTTGCGCGTTTTCGGTACGATTTGACGATTTTTGTCCAGCTTCAACATTTAGTGGTTAGAGTTTCGCCAAAGCCGTGGCAAATTGCCCATATTCTCATCATGGATTTTACTGGGCAAAAACGCTAGTAAGTTCATGATATAGGAGCAATTCATGGACTATCGTCGGTTTTTCGAAGACGCGATTGACCAGTTGCACGCTGAAAAGCGCTACCGGGTCTTTGCTAATCTGGAACGGATCGTGGGTAAGTTTCCGCGTGCGATATGGCGTACGGCGGATGCAGCGCGCGAAATCACCGTCTGGTGCTCAAACGATTATCTCGGCATGGGCCAGCATCCGGCGGTCATCGCTGCTATGCACGATGCATCCAGTCGCATGGGCTCCGGCGCCGGCGGCACGCGCAACATCTCTGGCAACAATCATCCGCTGGTTGAACTCGAAAACGAGTTGGCCGATCTTCACCAGAAGGAAGCGGGCCTGGTCTTCACCTCCGGATTTGTTTCCAACGAAGCATCGATCTCGACAATCGCGAGACTCCTGCCGAATTGCCTCATCCTTTCCGATGAGTTGAATCACGCCTCCATGATCGAAGGCGTGCGCCGTTCCGGTGCGGAAAAGAAGATTTTCCGCCACAACGACCTCGCTCATCTGGAAGAGTTGCTGAAAGCGGCTGGCAAGGAGCGCGCCAAGCTCATCGTGTTCGAATCGATCTATTCGATGGATGGCGACATCGCTCCGGTCGCAGCCATTGCTGACCTTGCGGAAAAATATAACGCCATGACCTATATCGATGAGGTCCATGCCGTTGGCATGTATGGCAATCGCGGCGGTGGCATCACCGACCGCGAAGGGCTGTCGGACCGAATCGACATCATTGAAGGCACGTTAGCCAAGGCTTTCGGTACACTCGGCGGTTATATCGCTGGCCCGAAGACGGTAATCGATGCAGTGCGTTCCTACGCGCCAGGCTTCATCTTTACCACGGCGCTTCCGCCGGTTATCGCGGCAGCAGCAACGCAGTCGATCCGCCATCTCAAAGTGTCGCAGGAAGAGCGCCGGATGCATCAGTGTCAGGCCCAGCTTACCAAAAATGTGCTGGCGCAGGCCAATCTGCCGGTGATGAAATCAGAGACCCACATCATTCCGATCCATGTGGGCGACCCCGAGCTGTGCAAGAAGGCCAGCGACCGTCTGCTCGAGCTCCATGGCATCTACATTCAGCCGATCAACTATCCAACCGTACCACGTGGAACTGAACGTCTGCGTATCACGCCGACACCGTTCCATACGAACGAACTCGTGGTCGAGCTGAAGGACGCATTGGTCGAAGTCTGGACAGCACTCGGCATTCCGTTTTCCAAGGATAGTGCTCCGGCGGTTGAAACCAGTGAACGCGTTGTGACGCTTGCTGTGTCAAAGGCCGGCGGCTAGAGCAAGTTTTTTCACCTACTGGCGAATTTAGAACCGGCGTTTCATTCTGAGGCGCCGGTTTCCGTATCTGCGCGTAGCCAGCGGGCAAGAAATGGCACTGCAAAAGCAATCATCAGGAACCGCACCACATGGTGAGAGGCGACGTAGGATGGGTCGACGCCAAGTGAAAATGCAATCACGGTGAGAGCCTCCAGCGCGCCAGGCGCAAAGGCGAGCGCAATTTGCGCAGGATGGATATCAAGCCAATACCAGACCATGAAGGCGGCGAAAAAGGAGGCCACTGTCCCGATCAAAAAGGCACACAGCGCCGCCGGCAAATAACGCAGAAGCTGGGATCGATGTTCGGCGCCGACGCGCGAACCGATCAGGACGCCAAGCACGATCAAGCCAATATCGGCAATCGAGCGCGGCACCACCGCCGTGACGATGGACGTGGCGTGCAAGAGTGCGCTTGCCACGAGAGCCCCAAGCATCATACCGCCCGGAACGCGGCTGAAATGCCCGAGAACTGCGCCAGCCAAACCGCAAATAAGCAAGACCAATGCTTCCTGCACCGTCCAATCATAATTCAGTTCCACGACGACATGCGGTGCATTCTTGGCGATGATGGCGAGAAGCGGCGCCAGAAAGCCGATCAACAGCAACAGCCGGACACATTGGATCACCGTGATCTTAACCATATTGGCCTTCGTCCCCATGGCCGCAACGAGAACAAAGGACAGGGCACCAGGCAATGATGAAAACAGGGCTGTCGGTCCGTCCCATCCAAATCCCTTGCGCAGCATCAAATAGGTGGCTCCCGTCACCAGAACGAGCGCGACGAACAGCATCATGAAACTGACAGGCCATGAAACCATTTGATTGATGGTGTCCGGGGAAACGCCGGAACCGGCTTGGATACCAAGCGTGAAGAACACAAAAACCCGCAGCCAGTCGGGCAGATGCATACGAATGCCGGATAGCGATGCCGCAGTCACGGCAATCGTCGACCCGAGCAAAAAAGGAATAGGCAGGCCGATCAGCTTTGCGATCAATGCGCCCGCAGCTGAAATTAACAGTGAAAGGATAGCGGCCTGGGTGTTGTTGAGATGTAGGAAGTTTGACGTCAACGTTTCCGGATCCAGTCTGCGAGGCGATCGGCTGCCTCCTCGACCTGATCTAACCGTCTGGCAAAGCAGAGCCGCAGGAAGGCGGCGCCACCATCCCCAAAAGCCGTGCCGGGTGCAAGGCCAACTTTTGCCTCGTCGACAATATCGAAGGCCGCGCGATAGGAATCCGTGATGCCTTCAATGCCGAATAGCAGATAAAATGCACCCGCCGGCGGCGACAGGCGCACCCTGCCCGTTGCGCTGAGTTTCGCGCAGAGAATGTCACGCGCCTTGTGGGCGCGCTCTACCTGCATGCGAATGAAGTCGTCGCCCTGCTCAAGTGCAGCGACGGCACCGCGTTGCATGAACTGCGCAACACCGGATGTCGAATACTGGATCAGATTTTCCATCGTCTTGCCGAGCGATGGATGCACGACCAACCAGCCAACGCGCCAGCCCGTCATTGCCCAGTTCTTCGAAAAACTGTTGACGAAGATAATGCGGTCGTCAGTATCCATGACATCAAGGAAAGATGGCGCGCGGCGTGCACCATAGTAAAAATGCGCGTAGATTTCATCGGCGATGATCCACAGCCCATGGTGACGGGCGATGGCGAGGATTTCCCTGAGCGTATCGATATCGGCAGTCCAGCCGGATGGATTGGACGGCGTGTTGATGAACAGTGCCTTTGTCCTTGGCGTGATGGCGTCACGTATTTTCTGCGGATCGAGGCCCCAGCCGTTACCGGTAAAATCCTGTGTGACCGGGATTGGCGTTGCCCCGGCAATACCGGCGGCTGCGGCGAAATTCGGCCAGGCGGGCGAGATATAGACAACCTCATCTCCCGCTCCTGCGGTCGCCTGGATGGCCAACTGGATCGCCTGCATGCCTGAACCCGTGACATAGAAATGCTCGACAGGCAGGTCGGCGTTGAAGTGGCGCTTGTAATAATCCGCAAGGGCCTGGCGCAGTTCGGGGATACCGGCCTGCCACGTGTAGAACGTCTCGCCATTGGCAAGACCATCGCTTGCCGCGTCACGGATAAAGTCAGGTGTCGGAAGATCGCCCTCACCCGCCCAGAGCGGAATCACCCCGTCCTGACGCCGGCCGTGATTCATAACGGCAACAATGCCGCTTTCCGGCGCGACAGCAGCTTCATGGCGTAAATGCTCGATAAGGCCCATTCGATTTTCTCCACTGGCTTTCGTGGCAGACCTATCGCAACAGACCCGGTTTGGCACGCATATATTTGTGATGTTCCCATCAGTGGAAATGATGGGCTGCTGACAAATAACTGACAGAGATTCATACAAAAACCCCGACGCAAGACCGGGTTTTTTGCAGCAAAAATTACGGCTTAGCGTTTGGCGAGCAGATCGCGGATCTCGGTGAGAAGTATCTCTTCCTTCTTCGGAGCAGGATCGGCAGCAGCTTCCTTCTTCTTGAAACGGTTCATGGCCTTGACCACCATGAACAAGACCCATGCGATGATGAGGAAGTTGATGAGAAGGGTGATGAAGTTACCATAAGCAATCGTTGCACCGGCTTCCCTCGCGGCAGTCAATGTTGGAGCGGGCGCACCCGATAGCTGGAAGTACAGGTTGGAAAAATCGATGCCACCTGTCAGCAGA
Organism: Phyllobacterium zundukense; assembly: GCF_002764115.1. Classification (NCBI taxonomy): domain Bacteria; kingdom Pseudomonadati; phylum Pseudomonadota; class Alphaproteobacteria; order Hyphomicrobiales; family Phyllobacteriaceae; genus Phyllobacterium; species Phyllobacterium zundukense. Next base: position 3,013,897 of record NZ_CP017940.1, read on the forward strand.
CCGATGATGGGCATGAAGAGGTCAGCCACAATCGACTCAACCAGTCTGCCAAAGGCACCACCGATGATCACACCGATGGCGAGATCAACCATGTTGCCCTTCAAGGCAAATTCTTTGAATTCCTTCAGCATGATATACCACTCTCCAGTATTCTGTGTTAATGCGAATTATTGTCCTCGGATATGCTGTCCCAAGCACGGCCGGACAGTAACAGAAGTTTTGAGAATATTAACTAGAAGTTTGATTGTTCTACCGGTTTTAAGGATTGCATTGGCGACTAGGTTGCAACGCCATTGACGGGAAAGTCTACTTGAACCGAAGCGATTGACGCCTACTGACGGAAGGTTAAGGCCCATGGCGGGCTTGACTGGAATACCTATCGCACTGTTATACTTCCTGCTGCAGTATTGGACGATCACATCCGTTGATCGTCAGGCTGAAGCCAAAGCCAATCATTCGCGTCCGCTCGTCTATTCATTGAGTGTCGCAGCGAGCGGCAGTTCGTGGTTGTACTATGGCTCCACAGGTTATGCCGCGGAAAACGGGATCGAATTTGTCGGACTTTATGTCGGCATTGTTCTGGCCTTCACCCTTGGCTCCCTCTCTTGCGCAAGATCGTCGACTTGGCGAGGTCGGAAGGCATCAGGTCGATCTCCGATTTTATTGGAGCACGCTATGGCAAGAGTTTTTCGGTCGCCGCGCTGGTAACACTGATAACAACCATTGGCCTCATTCCCTACATTTCACTGCAGATGACGGCAATCCACTATCTGTCGGAATTTACGATCCGCACAGTAACGGCGCGCACGGGCACCAACATTTGCTGATTGCGTTACTGGTCGCCTGTATCGGTCTTTTCGCTGTTTCCTACAGTGCAAGGTCGACCCATTTTGCGGAGCGCTATGATGGCCTGATCCATGCTCTTGCACTTGGCTCAGTCATCAAATTTGTGGCGTTCCTGCTGGTTGGGGTTTCAACGATCACCTTACTCTTCGGATATCCTACAGACATCCTTAATCGTGTCGTGATGCAACAGGCAGAAATTCCGGCACTCCAAAGGAGTATCTCCGTTGGCAATCTCTGCGGGCTGATCCTCATAGGCGCCTCATCGGTGCTGCTCTTGCCTAGCCAGTTCTATGTGACAGTCGTGGAGAACAAAAGCGACCGAGAGTTGCGCATGGCCCAGTGGTTTATTCCGGTATCCCTCCTCATTGCGGGGCTGTTTGTCCTTCCGCTTGCGATGGTCGGGCCAATCGTTCTTGCGGACCACTCATCCGCAGATTTCTACTTTCTGTCACTGCCGCTTCATGCAGGACAATATTGGCTCGGAATCATTGCTTTGCCGGCGGATTGTCGGCGGCTACCACAATGGTGGTTTTTCCGTCCATCCTGCTGTCGATCATGATTTCAAACGATCTTCTTTTACCTGTGCTGCTAAAGCGGGCGGCCACGATCTCGCCAGGGGAATCAAGGGATTTTACCAGGACAATTCCCAATCTGAGGCGCGCCGCGGTCATAGGAATTCTTCTAACGGCCTTTGCCTACCAGTTGACAATCTATGGGCATGTGGATTTTGCCGGATTGGCGCTCATTTCCGCGATCGCCATGATGCAGCTTCTTCCGCCATTTCTCGGTGGACTAATCTGGCGCAGCGGCACCGTGAGGGGGGCACGCTGGGGCATGCTCAGCGGCTTCTTTGTCTGGGTTTACACAATGGCCCTGCCTACCATGCTCGACCGGACCTCACCTCTGCTTACGGATGGTCCATTCGGGTGGCTGGCCCTTAGGCCGCAAGCGCTGTTTGGCCTGGAGGCCAGCGACTACGTCAATGGACTTGTGTGGAGCCTCTCCGCCAATTTGGCGCTTTTCATCGTCGGCTCGCTTTCACGAAGCGCAACCCCGCTCGAGCGCATCCAGGCGGCTATTTTCATACCCGAAAATGCAGTATCGCTGAATGTACTCGGGAATCTTCAACCCAGCGTCACGATCGATCAACTGAAAGCGACAATATCGAAATATATCGGTGTCGAGCAGACCGATCTTGCGTTCAATTCCTATCACAAGCAGGAAAACATCGTTCTTGAGGGCAGTGATCCTGCCGATTTCAAGACAGTTCATTTCTCGGAGCAACTCCTGTCCGGTATTGTCGGTTCGCCGTCAGCGCGCATGATCCTTTCACTTGCCATGGGGCCGACGGGCTTGGCACAGCGTCAAGCCCAGATATTGCTTGACCACGCCACCGACGCGCTGGCGCAGAACCGCACCCTTTTGCAGACTGCTCTGGATCAGATGGATCAGGGCATCTGCGTTTTCGATCCACAGTATCGGCTCAGTTGCTGGAACACCCAATTCCGCCTCATCCTTGATCTCCCAAAGGAACTGCAGCGGATGGGTACTCCTCTCAGCCACATTGCATCCAGTCTCCATGGTCGCGGTGATCTGATGGATTTCACTGCTCAGACCTTCACAGAACAATTCACCAGCTTTGCCGCGCCATGGCGCATCAATCTCAAAAGAACCGGCCAGACGATTGAAATTCGTTCGAATTCCATGCCGGACGGTGGCCTCGTGACCACCTTTACCGATGTGACGAGCGCGGTGAAAGCAGACAATCTCTTGCGCCAGACAAACGAGTCGCTGGAACTGCGCGTACGCGATCGTACAACCGAGCTGACGCTTGCAAACCAGCAATTGGCCAAGGCACAACGGCGCGCCGAAGAGGCCAATATTGGCAAGACCCGTTTCCTTGCAGATGCCGGACACGATATTCTTCAGCCCTTGAATGCAGCCCGCCTCTACTCATCGTCTCTGATGGAACGGCTTGGAGATTCACGCGAGAAGGAACTCGTCAACAATGTCGACTCCTCGCTTGAAGCCGTCGAGGCAATCATCAACGCATTGCTCGATATTTCGCGATTGGATACAGGTGCGCTGAAGCCCGTCATCTCGGTTTTCCGCCTTGATACGCTGCTGCAACAGATTGCCCGGGATTTCTCGCCCGTAGCGCAGGAGAAGGGCTTGGAACTGCGTGTTGTCATGAGTTCCGCAGTGGTGATGACCGATCGCAACCTCCTCAGACGCCTCATCCAGAATCTCGTATCGAATGCCATCAAATACTGCGGATCGGGCAAGGTTCTGGTGGGGACGCGCCGCCACGGCAAATCGGTCGAATTGCAGGTTTTCGACACCGGAATTGGCATCCCCCAAGCCAAGCTGGAGTATATTTTTCGAGAGTTTGCCCGGCTTTCGGAGGGAATGAAGGAATCGGACGGGCTTGGGCTTGGTCTTTCCATCGTAGAGCGCATCGCGAAAGTTCTCGATCTGCGCGTCGTCGTCCGTTCGGCAATCGGCAAGGGATCCGTGTTTTCGGTTACCATGCCGGTTTCCAGCACGCCCGCAATGCCTGCACATGAAGAACAACGGGCAGTACGTCCTTCCAGCGCCCTAACCGGACTGCTGGTCATCTGTATCGACGACAACGAGCAATCTCTTGCCGGTATGCGCGAACTGCTGACGACATGGGGCTGCGACGTCATGTCCCTGAGTGGTGGCAAAGCCTTGCGAACCTATTGCCTTGAAAACAAACGAGCCCCCGATGTTCTGCTCGCCGATTACAATCTCGCAGATGAAAACGGCCTTGATCTCATCGGTTTTACCCGTGGCCATTTTGATCATCATATACAAGCAGCCCTGGTCACAGCGGACCGCTCGGACCAGGTTCGAGAGCGCGCAAGCGCAGAAGACATCTCCATCATCAACAAGCCGGTTCGTCCGGCAATCTTGCGCGCGCTCCTCTCGCACTTTCGCCACGCAATGGCCGCCGAATAATTTGCTCTAATGCAGATCAGTTAGGAAGCATCGGCGGGCTGCGGGCCTTCCTTGAACCGTGCCAGCCTGATAACCGCCTGCGTGCGGCTTTCCACGCCGAGCTTGTACAACACAGCCGACACATGCGCTTTGATCGTCGCTTCAGAAACGTTGAGTTCGTGCGCGATCTGCTTGTTCAGCATCCCGTCCGCCATCATGCCCAGGACCCGTCCCTGTTGCGGCGTCAACTTGCGCATGCACCGAATCAAATCAACCATTTCGGGATCGAGTTCACCTTCGTCATCTCCGCCCAGGGGAGACCACACGCCTCCGTCCAGAACCGTCTGAACAGCCTGATTGATAACTTCCGGGCTGGCCGATTTCGGAATGAAGCCGGATGCGCCAAGCGCCAGAGCGGCGCGGATCGTTACGGGATCGTCTGTAGCGGATAATTGCGATTGGCACCGAGGGCTGCAATGCTCGCAGGCTGATAAGGCCAGCAAGTCCCCCCACCCCCTGCAAGGACAGATCGAGCAGAACGAGATCGATATCGGTTGAGTCCCGGATCAGCGTTTTTGCGCTTTCCAGATCGCCAATCTCGACAATGTCAGCATTCGTCTTCGAGGAGGAAAGCGCCAGTCGCAGCGCCCCTCTGAACAAGGGATGATCATCGACAATAACAAATCTATATTTCATAGTTGAAAAGTCCTTATGTGCTGAAATCACAGCGGTCGTAATCCAAAAGCTCTAATCCTAACGACTAAATCCAATTCGCCTGATATATCAAGAGCAATTTGGCGCGCGTTAAAGTTTTAAATGGCGTCAAAGGTCCAACCGCTAAGGCTAGCTCATTCATTTGCCTTGGCAAAACCGTATTCCCGAGCGATTATTTGTTGTGGGGAATATTTTTTGAAAGTGGGATGCATGATTACAAATACTCTTTACCCTGAGAACCAGCCCTATTTGGAACAGATGCTTGAAGTGTCTGAACTGCACAGCATTCATCTGGAGGAATGCGGCAATCCTGACGGTAAACCCGTAATCATGATCCATGGGGGACCCGGCGGCGGGATCAATCCTATAATGCGGCGCCTACACGACCCGGAGCGCTACCGTATCATCCTCTTCGATCAGCGCGGCTGCGGGAAATCAACGCCGCATGCAGAACTGGAGGAAAACACGACCTGGGATCTGGTCGCCGACATGGAGCGTATTCGCAATCATTTGGGCATCGACAAGTGGCAGGTTTTCGGCGGCTCCTGGGGCTCGACGCTCGGTCTGGCCTACGCACAGACGCATCCCGCACAAGTAAGCGAACTGATCCTGCGCGGCATCTTCATGATCCGGCGTTTCGAGATCGAATGGTTCTATTCGAATGGTGCGAGCATCATCTATCCCGATCGTTTCGAAGCCTATCAGGAGCACATTCCTGAGGAGGAACGCGGCGACATGATTGCCGCCTATTACAAACGCCTGACGGATCCGGATCCCAGTGTCCGTTTGGCCGCCGCCAAATTATGGGCGCGGTGGGAAGGTTCGGCTCTCTCCCTGCTCCCTGATCCGGCGCGCGAAGAGGCTTTCGCCAGCGATCATTTCGCCATCGCTTTCGCCCGAATCGAATGTCATTACTTCTATAACAAGGGCTTTTTCGACACCGACGATCAGTTGCTGCGCAACGCACATCTGATCCGCGAGATTCCTGGCATCATTGTGCATGGCCGCTACGATATGTGCACGCCTTTGCTTAATGCCTGGCATCTGAAAAAGGTCTGGCCGGAGGCAGATCTGCGCATTGTGGAAGATGCGGGGCACGCGGTCAGCGAACCCGGCATCGTTCATGAATTGGTCGCTGCGACGAGGCGGTTTGCCGCCTGACGTTCGTCTTGCAACCGGCCGGAATTGGCCGGTTGCTTCCCCCTAAGCCGCCAGATGCTTGCGCTGCGACTTGACAACCCAGAGGTGACCAAACGGATCGGTCAGCACGCCGGCGCGATCACCACTGTCCAGCGTTTCGACCTCATTGCGCAAACTGCCGCCTTCGGCGACTGCATGGTGCATCACCCGGTCAACATCGTCCACATGGATATCAAGCATGACAGGCGTTGCGCCAATGGCGTGAACCGACCGCGGACCGCCGAGTGAAGCGTCCGCATCGCGCTTGGGATTGGCACCGACAATCATGATCACCGACGCACCCATGCGCAATTCGGCAGCAATCAGTTCGCCGTTGTGCAGATAAGGGTAGCCGACAACTTTGGCGCCGAAGACATTTTCATAGAAATCCAGGGCTTTCTGCTGGTCTCCATGGCGTACAAAAAGCCTTATCGATACCTCTCCAATCAGTGTTGGCACTGCAATCATCTTACCGCTCCTAGAGAAGAATCCCGAGCGACTAAAGTCTACTAAATTTCCGAACAAATCAAGAACAAACTGCTTGAAACCGAGTCACGCTCCTGCCACTTTCCTGCCATTCAGCAGTCAGCATTCACGTCTTTTGCGGTGTCGGCTGCTCGGGTTTCGTATCCTTGTTGTCATTACCGAATTCCCTGGCAATTCCCATGAAGCGGCGCATGAATTTCTCCATATAGCTCAGCCCCTTTTCGAACTCCTCATCCGATGGGAGGGCATCGCGTACAACCGGTGGAATCTTGCCCATGCTTGCCACTGTCTCTTCGAGCTTTGCAACCCGCGTCTTGAGATCGGCTATGTCCTCTTCGTAGGCGGCTCGTTCCTCAGCGGCAAGCTTGCAGATGAGTTGCCCCGACTTCTCCTGACAGATCGACATCTCGCCGGTCTTGTTATTCATGCGGACATAGCCATTGTCGGTTTTTTCCAGTGTGTAGGTCGTCGTTTCTTGCGCCATCGCGGCACATGACCACAGGGATGCAGCCGCAAGAGCAAAGAACAGAGTGCGTGTTCGTGACATGGCTAGACCTCCAACGTTTGCATTTCGCAAGCTTGGCGAAATAATACGCCGAAAATCGGAAATGCGACGAGATTTCTGTTACCGGAGCTAGTCTAGCCTTTGCGCATTGCGGATTTACGTCTAGTAAGGGCGCTTATGACCCAACTGATCTACAAGATTGCCCCGCGCGCGCTTTGGCAGGCTGCCGAAGCGAAGGGGGTGTTTGATGGTGCGCCCATTGACCATGCGGACGGCTGTATCCACTTTTCGACCGCCGCACAGGCTGTGGAGACGGCAGCAAAACATTTCGCTGGCCAGAACGACCTCCTGCTCATAGCCGTTGAAGCCGATCGCCTGGGCGATGCGCTCAAATATGAGGTCTCGCGCGGTGGCGACCTCTTCCCGCATCTTCATGCATCACTGCCGCTCGCAACTGTGCTCTGGGTTAAACCCTTGCCACTCGGCAACGATGGCAAACACGCGTTTCCGGAGTTGCAGGCATGAGCGGATTGTTCCAGTCGATCGGCCGCAAGGTCTTGTTCTCGTTCGATCCAGAGGACGCACATGGGCTTTCTATCAAGGCACTGAAAACGGGATTAGTGCCCGCTTGCACACCGCAGAACGACCCGGCATTGCGCGTCACCGTCGCTGGCCTCAGCTTTCCTAACCCGCTGGGCATGGCCGCGGGCTATGACAAGAATGCCGAAGTGCCGGACGCGCTACTGAACCTCGGCTTTGGCTTCGCCGAAGTCGGCACGCTGACGCCGCTCGCACAGAGCGGCAATCCGAAACCGCGCATTTTCCGCCTTGTCGAGGACAATGCGGTAATCAACCGGCTTGGCTTCAACAATGAAGGCCATGAGCCAGCGTTTCGCCGTCTGACCCACCGGCGCTCCCATGCAGGGATCGTCGGGGTCAATATCGGTGCCAACAAGGATTCCACTGATCGGGTCGCCGACTATGTGGCTGGTATCCGGAAATTCCACTCGCTGGCCAGCTATTTCACCGTCAACATCTCCTCTCCCAATACACCGGGGTTGCGTGATCTCCAGGCGCGAGACAGTCTCAAGGAATTGCTGGGCAAGGTGCTCGAGGCACGCGAGGTACAAGCCGGCGTAAGGCGCCCCGTCTTCCTCAAGATCGCGCCGGACCTGCACGAAGCCAATCTCGACGAGATTGCCGCCGAAATTGCCCTGCACCCACTGGACGGGTTGATCATTTCCAATACGACGCTGTCACGCAGTGGTCTCAAGAGCACCAGAAACACTAACGAGGCAGGCGGTCTTTCTGGCGTGCCGCTGTTCGAACGATCGACGATTGTGCTCGCCAAAATGCGCCAGCGCGTTGGTCCCGAACTGCCGCTGATCGGGGTTGGTGGCATCGACAGTGCTGCGGCTGCAATCACGAAAATTCGCGCTGGCGCGGATCTCGTCCAGCTCTATACGAGCATGATATATCGAGGTCCTGGTTTGGCAGGTGAGATCGTCAAAGGCCTGTCCGCGGCTCTGAAACGGGATGGCGTCACCACAATCGCAGCATTACGCGATTGCGACATGGCGAGTTGGGCGGGCAGAGCAATTCCTGCTTAATCTGCAAATTGCAGTCGGGCCCGGCTTGGCAGAATCAACAAGAGCGAAAGGCCGCGTAGACCCAAAAACAGATGCAACGCGAGCCACAGACCGTGATTGCCGAAGAAGCGCGGCAGGATGAAATAGGCGGCGAAGTAGCCAAGCAGCGACAGGATCATCATATTGCGCATGTCGCGTGACCATGTTGCACCGATGAATACACCGTCCATATGGAAAGCCAGCAAGCCGACAACCGGTGCCATTGCAGCCCAAGGCAGATAGAGCGACGCCATCGACTGCACCTCGTCGGACTTGATCAGAAACGCTACGATCGCATCGCCAAAGATGAGGAAGAATATCGCCATCAACGTCGCGAGGATCATTCCCCACAGGAATGACAGCTTGACGCCGCGGTCGAATGCCGGACGATAATGCGCACCGACAGCGCGTCCGGAAACCTGCTCGGCAGCAGTGGTCACGCCATCGATCAGGTAGCCTGAGATCAGCAGGAAATTCATCAGAACAGCGTTGGTCGCCAGTGTCACCGCACCTGCCTGCGTTCCTGCGCGGGTAAAATAGGCATAGGCGATAAGCAGGAAGAACGACCGCAGCATGATATCCCGGTTGACTGCGAACATGCGGCGGATTTCGTGCACGTCCAGGATGCGCGCGCGGGTTGGATTGGGCACGGAACGAAATTGCAGATAAATCACAGAGAGACCGACCAGCAGCGCCACGCTTTCGCCGAGCACTGTGCCCCAGGCAATACCCGTGACGCCCCAGCCCATGACGAGACCCAGCCAAACAGTCATCACGACATTGACGCCGTTGAGCAGGAGCTGGAGATAAAGCCCCTGCATGGCTTTGCCCTGCCCCAGCAGCAGCCCAAGCACAACGAAATTGCCAAGTGCCATCGGCGATGACAGGAGGCGTATCGAGACATAGGTCGACATCGCATCCGCGACGGCCTTGTCAGGGTTCATGAAGCTGATGGTCGCTTCAAGCACCAGCGGCGTTGCGGCGATGAACAGGATTCCCACGACCACGGCAATGCCGATGGCGCGCCAGAACACTGCCTGCTGTTCCACACCGTCATGCCGGCCCATGGCCTGCGCCACCAGGCCAGTTGTGCCGGAGCGCAGGAAATTCATCGTAGAGAACAGGAAGTCGAAGACCAGAGCGCCAATGGCAAGGCCGCCAAGCAAATGCGGATCACCAAGTTGACCAATCACGGCCATATCGACGAGACCAAGCAGCGGTGTCGTGAGCGACGCCAGCATGACCGGTATGGTGATTGCCAGCATCAGCCGGTTGGTTACCTCGAATGGGCGAACAACCTTTAATCCTGGCGGAGTGGAAGCTTCGATCGTCATGCGGGGCACCGGAGATTGAGCCGTTTAGCTGTCAGTGCTCTATGCCACCGGACAATAATCTTTTCCAGCGCTATCCACACCTTGATGCGCCAATAGTCTAAGCGGCGAGCACAAGGGCCCAATAACGTTTGGTGCTGCCATTTGCAGATTCCGCATAGGCCAGACCGAAACGGGTAAATTTCGGATCCAGCATGTTGCGCCGATGCGGTGGCGACGCCATCCATCTGGCGAAAAGCTCGTCCATGTCCATGCTGCCCACCGCGATATTTTCAGCGGCCAAACCGCGGATCTCGTTGTCTCTGACACGAGAAGCAAAGCCGCGGCCCCAACTCGTCGTGTGGCTCATGCGACCTGCGCTTGCCATGTAACCCGCTTGCTGCAAGGCGGCGCGCTCAAGCGCTGAGTTGGCGGACAATCCACCGAGCCCACTCGCGGAGCGGATCGCCTGCATATTGGAGCTGGCGGATGACGAGGCCACCGCACTTTTGCCGGGCGTGCGCGTCACGGTCTGGCAGGCAGCCAGTGGCAAAATAGCAGTCATCCCGGCGAAACCCAAAAAGTTGCGCCGCGACAGGTGAGATTTCTTTTCGGACATTGGCAATTCCTGAATGAGACCACATGCTGATATTCAGCAATTGTGGCCCATTCGGGCCAAGGACCGAATTCAGGGGAATTTTGTGGTCAGCGTCTGTAGCTTAGCAGCCGCAGAATGATGAAGCAGGGAATGACAACAACAGCGCCCAGAATGAAATAGGCCGCAAAGCGCTCGATTGCACCAAAGCCGAGATTCCAGATGCGCCGGACGAAATTTTCGACGCCATAAAGAATATCCATGGGCGACCAGTCGAAGGTGCTCATCACGACGCCGACAACAAGGGAAACCACGATGAGTTTCAAGAGGACCCGGCCCGGCGTATCACCCAAAAAGCGATTCATTCCTTCGGACATGTTTTCTCCAGTGTTGGCGATGGCAATGCTTCTGACATGACATATGGCGATATGCGGTTGGGTTCAAGCCAATGCATGAGGCTGCAAAGAAAGTGGAGCGGGTGAAGGGAATCGAACCCTCGTATGCAGCTTGGGAAGCTGCCGTTCTACCATTGAACTACACCCGCATCTGTTTATCAGTGTTCGTCAAATGCCGCCGTTGTCAAGCTGCACCTTGCTTTCAATTCATGTCACCTGAAATGCTTGGAGAGTTTCAGCCCCTGCGCCTGGTAGTTGGAACCGAGATCGGTGCCATAAAGCGCCTTGGGTCGTTCCAGCATGTGCTCGTAGATCAGCCGGCCGACGATCTGGCCGTGCTCGAGAATGAATGGCACTTCGTGGCTGCGCACTTCGAGAACCGCGCGACTTCCCGTTCCGCCTGCTGCCGTGTGACCGAAGCCCGGATCGAAGAAACCGGCATAATGCACGCGGAACTCCCCCACCAGCGGATCGAAGGGTGTCATTTCGGCGGCATAGAGCGGCGGCACATGCACTGCCTCGCGCGAAACGAGAATGTAAAACTCATCCGGATCAAGCACCAGCTCGCGTGAACCGCGATCATGGATTGGCTCCCAGAAATCGAAAAGATCGTGCACGCCGCGCTTGTCGACATCGACGACGCCGGTGTGGTGCTTGCCGCGATAGCCCACAAGGCCATTCTTGTCGCCCGTCAGGTCAATCGACAGTGCGATGCCGCCGCCGGAGATATTGGGCGTGTCGGACGCAACCAAGGTTTCCGCAGCGTGCAGAGCCGTCAGTTCGATCTCTTCCAGCTGAGCCCGCCCCGTGCGGAAACGTATCTGCGACAGGCGCGATCCAGTCCGTGCCACGATCGGGAAGGTGCGCGGGCTTACCTCGAGATAGAGTGGGCCGTGATAGCCCGCAGGCACCTTGTCGAATTCCTGCGCGCCATCAACGATCACGCGCGTGAAGATATCGAGGCGTCCCGTCGAGCTTTTTGGATTGGCTGAGGCCGATACCTCGGCGGGCAGGCTGAGGCTTTCCAGCAGGGGCACGATATAAACGCAACCGGTCTCAAGAACCGCGCCCTCGGTCAGATCGATCTCGTGCAGTTTCAGACGATCCAGCTTGTCGATAACCGGCGTTCCCGGCCCAGGCATGAAGCTGGCGCGGACGCGGTAGGCTCGTCGCCCAAGTCGCAGATCGAGACTGGCGGGCTGGATCTGGTCGCTGTCGAAGTCGCGTTCGGTTTTAAGCGCGCCTGCCTGATGCAGTGCCCTGATACCACTATCCGCCAGAATGCCCGCTTCACGTCTGTTCATCTAGTCCGCCGCAATCCTATTAAAGAGACAAAAGCTTTAGCGTCTCACCCGATTGACGCAAGCCGCCAAGAGGATTAAAGCAAATTTATCCCGTGGTGATTTGGCCGGCCGGCTTGCAGCCACGTTAAATAATTAGCTAAAAGAGGCCCGGTCTCGTCCGGCCTTTTTGCGATTCACGCAAGGCCGGTTTTTTATTGGCCAGATTCTGGCAGATTGAGAAGACGATGACCAAGACGACCACCCGCAAGCTGCGCCCCGCAACAAATCTTGTCCACGCCGGAACCTTGCGCTCCGGTTTCGGCGAGACATCGGAAGCCCTGTTTCTGACACAAGGTTTTGTCTATCCCAGTGCAGAGGCTGCTGAGGCCCGTTTCAAAGGCGAAGAGCCAGGTTTCATCTATTCCCGCTATGCCAATCCGACGACCGACATGTTTGAAAAGCGCATGTGCGCTCTGGAAGGCGCAGAAGACGCGCGCGCCACGGCGTCGGGCATGGCAGCTGTAGCTGCAGCAATCATCTGTCAGGTCAAGGCGGGTGATCACGTTCTAGCAGCCCGCGCAATGTTTGGCTCCTGCCGCTACATTATCGAGACACTGCTTCCACGATATGGCGTCGACTTCACCCTGATCGATGGCTCAAAGATCGAAAACTGGCAGAAGGCCGTCCGCCCCAATACGAAGGTGCTGTTCCTCGAAAGCCCAACGAATCCGACGCTGGAAGTCATCGATATTGCCGCCGTGGCAAAAGTTGCCAATTCCGTCGGCGCCAAGCTGATCGTCGACAATGTCTTCGCAACGCCGCTGTTCCAGAAGCCCCTGGAGCTCGGCGCGCATATTGTCATCTATTCGACGACCAAGCACATTGACGGCCATGGCCGCTGTCTGGGTGGGATCATCCTATCCGACAAACAGTGGATCGATGAAAATCTCCATGAATACTTCCGCCATACAGGCCCAGGTCTCAGCCCGTTCAATTCATGGGTAATGCTCAAGGGTCTCGAAACGCTAACTGTGCGCGTCCAGCAGCAAACCGCGAATGCAGCGAAGATCGCCGATTTCCTTGCCGACCATCCAGCGGTCACGAAAGTTCTCTATCCGGGCCGCGCTGACCACCCTCAGGCCGACATCGTCGCCAAGCAGATGAGCGGGGGCTCAACGCTGATTGCATTCGAGGTCAAAGGCGGAAAGAAGGCGACGTTTGACGTCGAAAACGCCCTGGAAATTATCCAGATCTCCAATAATCTCGGCGATTCAAAGAGCTTGATTACTCATCCGACCACGACGACACACAAGAACCTCACCGATGAGGCACGCGCCGAGCTGGGCATTTCCGATGGCCTGCTGCGACTTTCAGTCGGGCTGGAAGACGTGAACGATCTGATCGAAGATCTCGACACTGCGCTCAAGGCTGCACGTTAAGTCATAGAACATGCCGCGCCGAGACTGATTTCGGCGCGGCCTTCCTCCAGGCCATAGCCATGGCATGTCGCACGGCGTCCGGGTCGGCGCTGTGAAGTATAACGAAAGTCCACCCCTTCTCACCCCAGCTTCCCGGCACCGGTTCGAACATCTCTCCCGAAGTTTCGCGTAAAAGTTCCTGGTCGCCGCGTGAAAGCGACAGTACGCCACGCTCCTTTTCAGGGCGGAGCGTTGCGAAGATTTTGCCGCTCACACGGAAATCAGTCGTGTCAAAATGACTCCCCTGAATAGTTTCAGGAAATGAAAGCGCCATCTCTGCGAAAGCTTCGGGACTCATCAATATTATTGCTTAGCTCCACGGAACAGCTTTCGTCACTATATTAACGATAAATCGGCCGATCACGAATGATTTAGACGCGGGCGTTCCAATGGACGGTTGACGCGACGGCTTTGAGTCGCGATATCAGGGACATAGACTGAGAGCAGGCATGTATAGAGCGATCACGCGTGATATCGAAGTAACTGTCGAACCATTCTATCTGGAGGAGCAATCCAATCCGGAGGAGAACCGTTATGTATGGGGCTACCGGATCACCATAGCCAATGAATCCGAGGGAACGGTACAATTGCGCGCGCGCTACTGGAAAATCACCGATGGCAATGGGCATGTGGAAGAAGTGCGGGGACCCGGCGTGATCGGTGAGCAACCTATTCTCAACCCCGGCGATAGTTTCCAGTACTCGTCGGGCTGCCCGCTGACGACGACATCGGGTGTCATGACCGGCCGCTATACGATGCAAACCGATGCCGGGGAACGCTTTGACATCGAGATTCCGGCCTTCTCCCTCGACCTCCCCGACCAGTTGCGGACATTGAACTGATGCTGGAGACCGAACGCACGCAGTCCCCCTATATCAAGGCTCTGGCCTGCTCGGTTGTCGCCTTTGCGCTGGCGATAGGGGCGTTTTTTCTTGGCTATACCTTGCCCAGCCTTAAGACCGGCGCCGAGGCCATCAGCCAATTGCTTGCGCTGGTGCTGGTTCCCGGCCTGATCGTTGGCCTATTGGCAAAGAAATCCACCAGGGCCTGGCCACTTTGGCTGATTATCTGTGCATTTATCGTCATTCTCATCGTGGTGACTGTTGCCCACGAAGTGACCGCACCAATGCGGGGCTGATCAGGCCTTTTTCAGGAACTCCGTCTTCAAAACCAGACCTTTGACCTGTTTGGTGCTGCACTCGATTTCGCCTTCACGGCCGGTCAGCCGGATATTCTTGATGAGTGTGCCGCGCTTGATCGTTTCGGATGTGCCCTTGACCTTCAGATCCTTGATCAAAGTCACGGAATCGCCATCCTGAAGTTCGGTACCGTTGCTGTCTCTCACTTCCATGATGGCATTTCCATTTATCAGTTCTTCGGCAGGAATTCTGCCGGATCGAATTCGTATTGGGTGGAGCAGAATTCGCAAGTCACGCTGATCTTGCCCTCTTCAATGCTGTCCGTGATCTCCTCGGCAGTAAAACCGGAAAGCACGCCGGCGATTTTCTCACGCGAACACGAGCAATCGTCATTCACCGTCACGGCTTCGAAGACGCGAACGCCCCGCTCGTGGAACAGGCGATATAGCAGCCTTTCGGCACCAACCTGCGGATCGGTCAGTTCCGAGCTTTCAATCGTCGCGATGAGAGCCTTGATTTCTGCCCAATCGTCGTCCTCGACCAGATCCCCATCATCCTCCCCGGCATTCGGCGCGTCGCCGGCCGGGAGATCACGCTGGCGCATGCGCATCTCGGATTCAGGCAGGAACTGGATGATCAGCCCGCCAGCGCGCCACTGCTCGACCGGCTTGCCGTCATCGCCCCGCTCGATCAGCTTGGCAACCGACAGCCGCACATCGGTGGGTATCTGCTCTGACTGGCGGAAATAGGTCTTGGCGATCTCTTCGAGATTGGAGCCATCGAGCGCAACGATGCCCTGATAGCGCTGTGTGTACTCGCCCTGGTCGACCGTCAGGGCCAGCGTACCGCTGCCCATCAACTCTTCCTGTGAAATCCGGCGTTCTGCCATGGCTTCCGCCAGCCGCTCCTCGTCATAGCGCGCATAGGCACGCACTGAATTCGGCGTGCGAAAGTCAACAACCAGCATGTCGACCGGACCATCGGATTGCGACTGGAAAATGAACTTGCCATCGAATTTCAATGACGTGCCAAGCAGCA
This sequence comes from Phyllobacterium zundukense, assembly GCF_002764115.1. Taxonomy (NCBI): domain Bacteria; kingdom Pseudomonadati; phylum Pseudomonadota; class Alphaproteobacteria; order Hyphomicrobiales; family Phyllobacteriaceae; genus Phyllobacterium; species Phyllobacterium zundukense. The sequence continues at coordinate 3,029,454 of NZ_CP017940.1, forward strand.
CAGTGAGGACAATCGCCTCAGCCAGCAGTTTTGCGACCGGCTCCGGATAATCGTGACGGCTCAAGATATCATCGAGCGCAGGCCCCAATTGCACCGCGCGTCCGCGCGCATCCAGCTCTTCGACCTGGAATGGTACAACGGCGTCATCGCCGGCAAAAATATACTCGTCGGGGCGGATTGCAGTATCAGACACTGGGGCGACCTCCTTCGAGACACCAGGCAAGGATGGCCTTTTGCGCATGCAAGCGATTTTCGGCCTCATCGAAGACAACGGAGTGCGGACCGTCGATGACGGAGTCCGTCACTTCCTCGCCACGATGAGCGGGGAGGCAATGCATGAACAGTGCGTCGGGATCCGCATGCTTCAGCAGGGCGTCGTTGACCTGATAGGGCATGAAGACGTTGTGGCCGCGTGCGCGCCCCTCCTGCCCCATTGAAACCCACGTATCGGTGACAATGCAATCAACGCCTTCGACCGCCGCAATCGGATCGGTGGTCAACTTGATCTTGCCACCTGCGCCTCTGGCCCATTCCAGATATTTGCTGGCGGGCTCGCTGCCTTCCGGGGTCGCAATATTAAGATTGAAATCAAAGCGCGCCGCCGCCTCGACCAGCGAATGCAACACATTGTTGCCGTCGCCGGTCCACGCGAAGGTCTTGCCCTTGATCGGTCCGTGATGCTCTTCGAACGTCATGATATCGGCCATGATCTGACATGGATGCGTATCATCGGTCAGCGCATTGATGACCGGAACAGTCGCATTTTCCGCCATTTCGATCAGGCGTTCATGCGTTGTCGTGCGCATCATGATGATATCGACATAGCGCGACAGCACCTTGGCCGTATCGGCAATGGTTTCGCTGCGGCCAAGCTGCATTTCCGAGCCAGTCAACATGATGGTCTCGCCGCCAAGCTGGCGCATGCCGACATCGAAGGACACGCGTGTACGGGTCGAGGGCTTGTCGAATATCATCGCCAGCACTTTGCCTGCGAAGGGTTTTTCGATGTTGCCTGCCTTCAGCCGCGTCTTGCGTGCCCTGGCATCGTCGAGAATGGAACGCAGATCGCCTGAGGAAAGCGCTGATATATCCGTGAAGTGCCGGAGGTCCTGCTTGATTGTCATGACCGTTTTTCCTACGCGCTTTTCTGTGTGGCCGTCAGAGACAAGCGTTCAGCTGCGGCTTCGATCCTCGAGAGAGCGTCGCGCGCTTCCTCTTCTGTTGCAACCAGTGGTGGCAGGAGGCGGATGACGTTGTCACCGGCACCCACCGTCAACATATGTTCATCGCGCAAGGCCTGGACCATCGTCGTGTTCGGAACCACGGATTTCAGGCCCATCAGCAGGCCGCGGCCACGCACCTCTGAAATCACGTTGGGATAGCGATCGGAAATCGAGGCAAGCCCCTGTTTCATGACCAGCGCAATTTTCTGCACATGCTCAAGGAACCCCTCCTCGAGAATGACGTCGAGTACGGCGTTGCCAACTGCCATGGCCAGCGGATTACCGCCAAAGGTCGTGCCATGCACCCCGGCAGTCATGCCCTTGGCAGCTTCCGCGGTCGCAAGACATGCACCAAGTGGAAATCCGCCGCCAATACCCTTGGCAACGGCCATGATGTCCGGCTGAATTCCGGACCACTCGTGGGCAAAAAGCTTACCTGTACGGCCAACACCTGACTGGACCTCGTCGAGAATCAGCAGAAGCCCCTCGTCGTCGCAAAGCTTGCGCAGAGCACGCAGCTCGTCGTCCGGAACCGAACGAACGCCGCCCTCACCCTGGATCGGCTCGATCAGAATGGCTGCCGTCTCGGGGCCGATTGCGGCCTTCAGTGCCTTCTCGTCGCCGAACGGCACCTGGTCAAAACCCTCGACCTTTGGTCCGAACCCCTCGAGGTATTTCAGTTGACCACCGGCGGCGATCGTTGCCAGCGTCCGTCCATGAAACGCACCTTCAAAGGTGATAATGCGGAACCGCTCGGGATTGCCGTTGACATAATGGTAGCGCCGCGCAGTCTTGATCGCGCACTCCAGCGCTTCCGCGCCGGAATTGGTGAAGAAGACCTTATCTGCGAACGTGCTGTCGACCAGGCGCTGCCCCAGACGCCTCTGGCCGGGAATTTCATAGATATTGGAGACGTGCCACAGCTTCTCAGCCTGACTTTTCAACGTCTCGACGAGATGCGGGTGCGAGTGACCAAGCGAATTGACAGCGATACCGGCAGCGAAATCGAGATAACGATCGCCATCCTCGGTCACAAGCCATACGCCCTCACCTCGCTCAAAGCGCAGGTCCGCACGAGCAAAAGTGTCGTAAAGCGGTTGCGCGTTTGCGTCCGTCATATCGGTTCGGGCCTCCAAAACCCAGTTAGGCAAATCTGCTGATACATAAGAAGGAATCGGCAGCGATGAAATCAAAAAGCCGCCCCACAATGCCATTTTTGGGGGCGGCCACACGCAAGTAATATCATCATTCGGATTGCAATTGTCAAATGAACACTTCCGGGCCAGGCTTTGCAACTTAAACGCGAAATGTTCGGATCGTTTGCCGGCGACTCCACAAAACGTCATTTATGCAACAGTTTATCGCGCAAGTTGGGGAAAACCCAAAAAAGCTTGGCACAACCGGTGCCCGACTCTTGTCACAGAGTCATCGCATATTGTAGCTTGAGAAACGAAATAGCTAGATTTCGTGCGGCGTCTTCGTCATCTGAATAGATATGGTATCCAACCAATCTGGAGCAATCCAGATGCGAGGAAGGATTCAGTCCGGAGTCCGCACAAAACAGAGCCCCATATGGAGCTAGGGAACGATGAACTGGACAGATGAGCGCGTAGAACAGCTGAAGAAACTTTGGGCCGAAGGTCTGAGTGCAAGCCAGATCGCAGCACAACTGGGCGGCGTCAGCCGCAATGCCGTCATCGGCAAGGTGCATCGATTGAAGCTGTCGGGACGAGGCAAAACCACCTCAACCCAGACGCGCAGCAAGAAGGTCAACACAAGCGCTTCCGGCGGCCAGCGCAGCGGCGGCTCTTCCGGTCATATGACAAGCCGGGTTGTCAGCCGCAGCATCGGCGCAACGGCCCTGCAGACCGAATACAGCACCGATCTCGTCACCCACACTGTCACGAAAACCGTGACTGATGTTGTCGTGCCGATTTCGCGCCGGCTCGAGCTGGTGCAGCTGAGCGAACGTACGTGCAAGTGGCCTGTTGGTGATCCGCTTCAGCCGGATTTCAACTTCTGCGGCAATGATGTGGGCGAATCCGGCCCCTATTGCACATATCATTCACGCCTGGCCTACCAGCCAGCGTCGGACCGCCGCCGCGTCCGGTAATCGCCACCATTCTTTCCGCTAAAGGCGCCGAAAGGCGCCTTCTTTTTTGGCGAATGTGCCCATCACGTTCTCTGTTGCCCGAACACGACGGTGAAAGACGATCCTTCACCGACGCGCGAACGGACAACCAGCCTGGCGCGATGCCGCGTCAGGATATGTTTGACGATCGCAAGGCCAAGACCTGTTCCTTTCTGGGCACGGCTTGTCTCGACATCTACCCGATAAAATCGCTCGGTCAGGCGCGGTATATGTTCATCCGGGATTCCCGGTCCGAAATCCTGAACCGTCGCCCTTATGTCCTCACTGCTTTGCTTCAGCTCGATAATCACCCGCTTGCCAGACTGACCATACTTGCAGGCGTTTTCGACAAGGTTCTGGAAGACTTGCGTCAGTTCATCCCGGTCGCCAAGAACTTTTATGGGCCCTGGATCAATGTTCTGTTCGATCTCCACATCGAGGCCGGCGGCCAGTGGCCGCATGGAATCAGCCACGTGGCTGAGAATCGTCGTCAGATCCACCTGATCCTTGACGGCGATGTGCGCCTTCATTTCGATGCGGGAAAGGGACAACAGATCGTCGATCAGCCGCGCCATACGTTCCGCCTGCTTCTGCATGATCTCAAGAAAATTATCCCGCGCTGCCTCATCGTTGCGCGCCGGACCGCGCAGAGTCTCGATGAAGCCGCTCAGCGAAGCCAGGGGGGTGCGTAACTCGTGGCTGGCGTTGGCGACGAAGTCCGAACGCATCCGCTCCAGCCGGTGGGCTTCCGTCAGATCCCGGAACGAAAGCAGATATTGCCTGTCTGCCCGACCGGTCTGATCGAGCAACAGCACGGTTGCGCGGTACCAGCGTTCAACCGGAACGCGCTCGGAATAGTCCACTGATCGCGCCATTCCGTCGGCCATGACTGACTGAACCAGTGCCTGCATCTCAGGCGCCCGGAAATGCATGAGAAGCGTACCTCCGCGGGTCAATGACCCGAACGCCCCTTCCGCGGCTGGATTGGCGTAGAGGGTTGTTCCATCATGGTCGAATATGATCAACGGGTCAGGCAGCTGCTCGGCGAGCTGCTGGCCGGACAGGCGGAATATCGCAGTGTTGCTTGCTGGTGCGGCTGCATTCTGATTGTCGGCGCGCGGCAGGCTTGCCGACAGGATCACGACAGCAAGGAGTACCAGCATCAGGACGGCAAAGCTCAACCACGATGACGCGCCGGAGTTCAGCACCAGTACCGTGAGAAATGCGGCAGTTCCCAGGATATAGCGTGCCCGGATGATCCGCTCCAGCGCTCGTCGCCGCAAGCCGCTACCTTCCTGCCCCCATATGCTCATGCGCTAAACTCCTGCCCTGTCGAGCTTTTTAGGCTCTGGACGATACACCGCTCTCCCAATAACATGGCTTTATGTCAATTGAGGATGAACGACGTGGGTAAAGATTCAAAAAAGAAATCCGGCGAGTCGCAAACGATCGACACCACGCTCAAACTGAAAATTGACGGCAAGAAACGCACCTTCAACATAGACGATCCAAAACTACCCGACTGGATCGAGGACAGCGCTCTTACTTCTGGCGACTTTCCCTATACGGAAAAGCTGCCCAACAGCGAATATGCCGACACACTTGAGCGCCTGCAGATCGAACTGGTGAAGATGCAATACTGGCTGCAGGATACTGGCGGCCGCGTCATGTGCGTGTTCGAAGGCCGCGATGCCGCCGGTAAAGGCGGAACGATCTTCAATCTGCGCCAATACATGAACCCACGCTCCGCACGCAACGTCGCCCTGCCGAAGCCGAGCGAGACCGAACGCGGCCAATGGTATTTCCAGCGCTACGTCTCGCACTTCCCGACCACCGGCGAGTTCCTGACGTTTGACCGCTCCTGGTACAATCGTGCTGGCGTCGAGCCTGTGCTGGGATTCTGCACACCGGAGCAGCATGAATCATTTCTGGAAGAAGTCCCGCGGTTCGAACGCATGATCGTCGCCGATGGTATCCATTTCTTCAAGTTTTGGCTCAACATCGGCCAAACCATGCAGCTGAAGCGTTTTCACGATCGCCGTCACAGTCCTCTCAAAAACTGGAAATTTTCCCCCATCGACATCGAGGGCGCCAAGAAGTGGGATGACTATACCAAAGCACGCGACAAAATGTTTGGGCGGACCCATACGGAGCATGCTCCTTGGACGATTGTACGGGCAAACGACAAGCGCCGTGCGCGAATTGCGGTCATCCGGCGAATCCTGTTAAGTCTGCCCTACAAGGGGCGAGACCTCGATGTGATCGGCAATGAAGATGCACTGATCATCGGCTCTGGGCCGGGATTCATCTAGGGCCAGAACTATTGATTTGCCACCACCCTGGTCTTTGCCGGGCGATGCGGCGTTTTCTCCCAGAGGAATGGAGCATTGTGCAACTGCCACAATGAACGCCAGGCGGCCGCCGATATCATCAGCCAATATAGTGGTATCCAGGGCAGTACGAGCCCTGGCATTTTTTCCCGCTTCAAGGCGCGGCTGCCTAATGCATGAAATGACACATATCCCATCAGAATATTGAGAAGATCGATGATGAGAAGCACGGGTTGCGTCGCTGTTGTATCAGCAAAGGCAAGGTAACAGGCTGATAGTGCGACGAAAACGAGCATCATCGGATAAAGTAGCGCGGAAACAATCATTCCCGTCGCCAACAGGTGGTAGACCACAAAACGCTGAATTCCGAGTTGATTCAAAAGGCGCACAGGGTGCCGCATCTCCACGAGCCACGTCTGCATCCATCCCTTTAGCCAACGTGTCCGCTGTCGCAGCCAGACACCGGCATCGACTGGCGCATCTTCAAACGTCGGCAGCGAAAGCATATCAACCTGCAACCCATGACGGGCGAGCCGGGTGCCCAGTTCAGCATCCTCGGTTACATTGAATGGATCCCAGCCACCGACGGTGGTCTCCAGACAATCACGGCGGAAATGGTTCGAGCTTCCGCCAAGGGGCAGCACGAACCCGTTCCGAGCCAGCCATGGCAGAATCCCGCGGAAGTGCACGGCATATTCAAAGGCAAACAGGCGTGCGAGCCACCCTTCATAGGCATTGACTATTACAAGAGGCGCCTGCACACAGCCAAGATTTTCGCCGCTCGTTGTGAAGCGCCGCCAGGCCTCCAGCAACTGATCCGGATGTGGACGATCTTCAGCGTCATAGACAACGACGAGATCGCCCTTTGCCAGCTGCAGCCCATAATTTAGTGCTTTAGGCTTGGTGCGCGGATGAGCACAGGGAACGGGGATGATCCTGAAGCACGGGAGCAAGATTTCAGCTTGAAGTGCCGCAATCGTCGCACAGTCGTCTGCCTCGCACAGAAAAAGAACTTCCAGCTTCGATCGCGGCCAATTGAGTTTCATCATCGCGGTTACCAACTGCGGGATCACATCCGCTTCCTGGTAAAGTGCAATCATGACGCTGTAGGTCGGTAAATCTGCCGGAGAAAAGGTTTGTATTGATCGACCTTCCACATTGCCAATGTTGTTGCGTGCAAAAAGCCGCAACAAAATGCACGCAGAGAAAAACAGCGAGAAAAGGACATGCAATAGCAACCAGAGCAGCTGCGGATTAAGGACAAGCGTGAACAAGCAGGAGGCGATGAGCACACCGATCGCCGCCCCTTGTTTGCCGGTGGCAACAATCCTTGCCGAGTGTTCGGAATTGGTCATTTCGACCATGCGGATGGCCCCATCAACAAGGTTTTTTTCGTGGCTTGATCGCAAGAATCCAGCCAAAACTGATGGCGTCGTTACCCTGAGGCGTGCCGCAATATTGGGACTTTCCGGAAGATTTCTCTTGATCACCTCAATATCGCTCATTGTCGGCACCATATAGATCAGCGTGGTGTCGTCAGGGGTCAGAACGACCGTGTGCCTTATATCGCGCAAAGCAACCAAATCTGAACCAGTGGGAAGGACGACACGCACATCCGCGGGTATGTCTTCAAATACCAACCCCACTTCCTCGGCTATACAACGCGCAATCAGTGCTTGGTAGATTTTCCCCGACGCGTAGAGTTCCTCAATGAACGACGTACCGTTGACGAAAGCCTGCCTGAATGCTCCAATAATCAACGATTTCGGCATTCGAGCGCGGCAAAGCCGCACCGCGAGCGAAACCTCTATCTCTCGCAATCTCACGAAGGACCACTAGGGACGAAGGCCCCCCACCTTCGCTACCGGCTCTCGGTATAGACAAAAATCAGCGATGCTTAATACTACCATTTTAAAACCCTGCAATTAAAAATTGAAACCGTTCAATATAAGTATATCAACGGTAGAAATCTTGGTATACTTCCAGTTGATACCGATAAAATGCGAATAATTGGCATTCAATACGATAAAAATCTTATTGTCATTACGTATTCATGACTGTCGTCGCTTTTTCGCAATGCGCGTGCCGCAAACCTTGCGTGGTCGGTGCGACCTGTCCCGGTGAGTTCGTTCATGCTAGCCTATGTGCAAATCACACCGTCATGTTGAGACCGAATGCATATCCGAACAATCGTATTTCTTACCCTTAGTCTCGTTACGGGCGCACCGCTGGCAGCCATTGCATCGGATTTTCCGCACTATTGGGATGGCCGCGAACACGTTTCGAAACCGGATCTTTCAACCGTCGAACGCATTCGTTTCGTGACCACCGTGGACTACCCACCCTTCAATTTCATCGACAGCACAGGGCGCATTTCCGGTTTCAATATCGATCTTGTGAGAGCAATCTGCGACGAACTCAATGTAACGGCCATATGCCAGATCGAAGCGCGTCCATGGAATGAATTGCAACCGACACTCGAAAATGGCGAGGCGGAAGCGATTATTGCAGGTCTGAAGCCAACTGCGGCCCTGCGCGAAAAATACATCTTCACGGCACCCTATATGCGACTGCCTGCTCGCTTTATGGCAGTGAAAAACACGCCGCTGCAGGAGCCTCTAGCCGATGCGCTCGACAAGAAGACAGTTGGTGTTATCGCGGGGTCAGTGCATCAGGCAATTTTTGCGGATTATTTTCCGAAAGGACATTGGGTCGGCTATCCGTCGCGTGACCTCATGTTCAAGGATCTGCAGGCGAAAAAGATCGATGCCATCTTTGGCGATGGCTCTGATCTTTCTTTCTGGATTGGCAGCCCAGAAGCCGGAAATTGTTGTGCCTTTATTGGCGGGTTGTATAGCGCGCCGCAATTTCTTGGCGATGGCATGGTGATCGCGGCGACACTTGAAAACAGCAAGCTTATCGAAGCGTTCAATTTCGCCCTGAAGGCCATGGAAGCAAAGGGGACAATCTCGGAACTCTATCTGCGGTATTTTCCAGTCGATTTTTATTGAGGACACGCCAATCCTTCGAAAATCATCACCGGATTGCCTTCACACGAGCCCATGCGATTGACGCGGGCAACCGGCCGCCATAGTGTCCGCGCGCTCCATCAAATGGCAGGAAAAAACAGGAAAACCGAATGACTTCGCGCCTAAACACCCAAATCGAACTGACCCCGGAATTGATCGCGGCGGCAGCTGAGGCCAAAGCATGGCCCTTCGAAGAGGCGCAAAAGATCATCACACGCTACGAGAAGACCGGCTACCCTGACACCATCCTGTTCGAAACCGGATACGGCCCTTCTGGGCTGCCCCATATCGGCACCTTTGGCGAAGTGGCGCGCACCTCGATGGTGCGCCATGCTTTTCGCGTTCTGACCGGCGACAGGGTCAAGACAAAACTGCTCTGCTTCTCCGATGACATGGACGGAATGCGCAAGATTCCGGACAATGTACCGGATAGCTCGCTCCTGGTGCCGCACCTGCACAAGCCGCTGTCGGCTGTTCCCAATCCGTTTGGCGGCGACTACAGCAGTTTCGCAGACCACAACAATGTCATGCTGTGCCGTTTCCTCGATACATTCGGTTTCGACTACGAATTTGCCAGCGCGACGCAGTATTACAAATCTGGCCGCTTCGACGAGGTGCTGCTGCGTGCTGCCGAGCGCTATGACGACATTATGAAGGTCATGCTGCCGACACTCGGCGAGGAGCGTCAGGCAACCTATAGCCCCTTTTTGCCGATTTCTCCGACAAGCGGCCGAGTTCTCTACGTTCCGATGAAGAACATAGACGCGAAGAACGGCACCGTAACTTTTGACGACGAGAACGGCGTCGAGACGACCCTTCCTGTGACGGGCGGTAACGTCAAACTGCAGTGGAAGCCTGACTTCGGGATGCGCTGGGCAGCCCTCGGCGTTGATTTCGAGATGTTTGGCAAAGACCACCAGACAAATGCAATTATCTACGACCGAATCTGCGAGATTTTGGGTGGCCGCGCTCCCGAGCATTTCGTCTATGAACTGTTTCTCGACGATGTTGGCCAGAAGATATCCAAGTCAAAGGGTAATGGTATCAGCATTGACGAATGGTTGACCTATGCGCCAACCGAAAGTCTGGGTCTTTATATGTTCCAGAAGCCGAGAACGGCGAAGCGGCTTTATTTTGACGTCATACCCAAGGCAGTGGACGAATACTTTACTTATCTCTCCGCTTATGGGCGCCAATCCTGGAAGGACCGGCTGAACAATCCTGTCTGGCACCTACACAATGGCAATCCGCCAGCTGTCGAAATGCCGGTTCCGTTCGCGCTCTTGTTAAATCTTGTCAGCGCTTCCAATGCCGAGAACAGCAGCGTTCTTTGGGGATTCATTTCCCGTTACGCACCGGGCGTCACGGCCCAGAGCAATCCTGAACTGGATGCGCTGGTAGGTTACGCAATCCGCTACTTCAATGATTTCGTAAAGCCATCGAAGAAATTCCGCACGCCCGACGAAGTGGAACGTGGCGCACTGGAAAAGATGGACAAGAAGTTGGCAACTCTTCCTAGCGACGCTGACGGAAATGAAATCCAGAACGCGATTCTCGACGTCGCACGCACTATCGAACGTTACCAGGATCATACGAAGAAGAGCCCGGAAGGCGGACCAGGCGTATCCGTCTCTTTCTTCCAGATGCTCTATGAAGTGCTGATCGGGCAGGAACGCGGTCCGCGTTTTGGCTCTTTCGTCGCGCTTTACGGTATCGCCGAGACACGCGCTCTCATTGCAAAGGCACTGGCGGGGCAACTATCATAGGCAGACATCGTTAAATTCCGTGGGAGGACCGAATGATCGATCATACAGGCGTCGCTGTCAGCAATCACCAGCAAAGCAAGAAGTTCTATTCCGAAACACTTGCCGCAATCGGCTATGAATTGATCGTAGAATTTCCGGCTTCTGTCACGGGCAGCGAGGACGTTGCCGGCTTTGGTGAAGGAGGCAAACCGGACTTCTGGGTCGTCAGCGGTACACCAAACAAGCCGCCGGTGCATGTCGCTTTCCGCGTCACCAGCCGTGCTGCCGTCGATGCCTTTTACAAAGCCGCTTTAACGGCAGGGGGCCGCGACAATGGCCAGCCCGGACTGCGCCCGCACTACCACACTGATTACTACGCGGCGTTTGTGCTTGATCCGGATGGCCACAACATCGAGGCCGTCTGCCACGAAGCGTAGCGCATAGATCTACTGAGGCCTTGGCGGGAATGGCGCGTTCGGCACCGCCAATGGCGGTGGTGCCAGAACAGGTTCTTCCGGTGGCAATGGTGTACTGAAGGATGGCAGCGGCAATTCGCCGATAGCGGGAAGAGCTGGTGGCGGGCTGCCAAAGATGCCGCGCTTGGCTTCCTCAGCCTTCTTCATCGTATCGCCCATGGGCGTGCCATCCTTGGCCCTGGCCCAGCCATTCTCCACAAGCCACCCGGCAAGATCAGCATTTCCAAGCTTGCATTGGGTGGCAATCAGCTCGTCCGATGGCTGGCCCGGCACGTTGCATTCGATCGCTCTTGAGCGCAGCCAGTTGCGAAAAGCCGTCCGCGCAGCCATGCCGCAGGGCCAGGTTGCGCCGCCTTCGGCACTGCAGGTCTCATCGATGGGCAGTGTGTCAATGCCCTCGAGCGCGATCTTGTAACCCGACGCTTCGATCGTGCCAGCGGCAATCGCGACTGGACGGTAGAGCAGCACCGGCCTTGCCGTATTGTCGACCGGCACCGCGGCCGGAGGCGGTGCGGGAGGCGCTGCCTGCCCTAACTCGCTCAATGGCTGGCGCGGTTCGACACGTTCCAGTGGCGTTGACTGAATATCCGGCAACGACGACACGTCCGGATCGACCTGTCGTGCGTCCGGAGAAGTCACCCGCCCCTGCGGTTGCGCAGCCTTTTGCCCCTCATCCGGGACATCATTCTTCATATCATCCGGCAATTCGAAGTTTTCGGGCGTGACCTCGACACCCTGGCTTGCAATTGCCGGTGTATCGAGGCCGCCATGGAATGGCGCGACAAAAGCGTAGACCAGTCCCAGAGCCACGAAAACGGTCAGAACATAAAGTGGCAACTGGCGCATGCGGAAAAAGTTCCTACTGGCTTGCCCACAGGATCCGGGCGATCCAGTCAATATGGACCGCGTCAAAAGTGCGATTGGGATGTTCAGGATTCATCGATTGCAATTCGATGGTTCGCGGTGTTTGCCGCGCAAGGATTTTGGCCATGACCTCGCCGTCCTTGGTGCGCACCACCACACGGTCACCACGCCGCACGGCCGCGCCGGGGGAGACGATGATCGTATCGCCATCACGGTATAGCGGCAGCATGGAATCGCCTGACACTTCCAGTGCGTAGACAGCATCGCCGGAACCGACTGGAAACTCGACGACATCCCAGCCCTGCCCCACGGGAAAGCCACCATCATCGAAGAAACCGCCAGCGCCAGCCTGCGCAAATCCGAGAAGCGGCACAGACCGCGTTGCTGCCCCGCCGGCGCGTGTTGCCTTGCCGACGACGAGCATCATGAACTCGTCCAGCGAGGCGCCGGTGGCTTCCATGATTTTTGCCAGAGATTCAGTCGAGGGCCAGCGCGCGCGTCCGTCGACGGCATATCGCTTCGATTTGTTGAACGTCGTTGGATCAAGTCCGGCCCGCTTCGCCAATCCGGAAACGGACAGGGAATGGCGTTCTGCCAGCGCGTCGATGGCCGCCCAGATGCGGTCATGTGAAAACATGGTTTGTTCCAGAGGCAGGAAAAAATACCTTCTCTATTGTTTTAGGAAGGAATCTCGGAAAAGTCGAGTAAAATTGCGGAAAACTTTCTTACTCGTCAAAAGAAAAAAGCGGACTAGAGCCCGCCCTTTTCAAATGGCTGATTGCGACTATCAAGCAGCCTGCTTCTTGTCCTCAACCGGGTAGGGATTGTAACGCTCGTAGAAGGTCTCGCCCTTCTCGGCCATATCGAGCAGGAGCTTCGGCGCCTTGAATTGCGGCCCATATTTCCGCTGTAGCCCCTTGGCGATCTCGACGAATTTGGCCGCACCCATGCCGTCGATATAGGACAGGGTCCCGCCGGTGTAAGGTGCAAAACCGAAAGCGAGGATCGAGCCGACATCCGCCTCGCGCGGGTCGGTGACGATGCCTTCTTCCATGACACGGGCAGCTTCGAGGGCGATGGTGAAGAGGAAGCGCTGCTTCAAGACCTCAATGTCGATCTTGTCGGGATCCTGTTGCGGATAAAGCATCTTCAATTCTGGCCATAGGTGCTTCTTGGCGGGCTTGGCCGGATAGTCGTAGAAGCCCTTGCCGTTCTTGCGGCCACGGCGGTCATATTTGTCCACAAGCGTGTTGACCAATTCCACGTGCCGCGGATCAACGGCTTTCGGTCCAAGATCGGCCAGTGTAGCTTTCAGGATTTTCTGTGACAGGTCGATCGCCGTCTCGTCGTTGAGTGCCAGCGGCCCGACCGGCATGCCCGCCATGCGCGCGACGTTCTCGATCATCGCAGGCGGTACGCCTTCAACCAGCATATTGTACGCTTCCGACATGTAGCGCAGGACGCAGCGATTGACATAGAAGCCGCGCGTGTCGTTGACGACGATCGGCGTTTTCTTGATCGCACGGACGTAATCGAGCGCAACGGCAAGGGCCTTGTCCGACGTCTTCTTGCCGAGGATGACTTCGACCAGCATCATCTTGTCGACCGGCGAGAAGAAGTGAATGCCGACGAAGTTCTTCGGGCGCTGTGAGACCTTGGCAAGTCCGGTGATCGGCAGTGTCGAGGTGTTGGAGGCAAAGACCGCCGCCGGCTTCAGCACGGCCTCGGCCTTTTCCGTTACCACCCGCTTGACTTCACGGTCTTCGAACACCGCCTCGATGACGAGATCGGCACCGTCCAGATCAGCATAGTCCGATGATGCCGTGATGAGACCAAGCAGCTTTTCCTTGTCCTCGGCCGTCGCCCTGCCTTTTTGCATTTCGTTGGTGATGAGATCGGCGGAATGCGCCTTGCCCTTTTCGGCTGCCTCCAGGCTCTGGTCGAGGAGCACCACCGGGATACCCGCCTTGGCCGTGACATAGGCAATTCCCGCGCCCATGAAGCCAGCGCCAACAACGCCGATCTTCTTGAACTTGGTCGGTTTGACATCAGCCGGACGGCGTGCGCCCTTGTTCAACTCCTGCAGGGAGACGAACAGTGAGCGGATCATCATGCCGGCTTCTGTCGTCTGCAGGATCTTGGTGAAATAGCGCTGTTCGATCTTAAGCGCGGTATCGAATGGTACGAGCAGGCCCTCGTAGACGGATTTCAGGATCGAGGCCGCGCCTGGATAATTGCCATAGGTCTCGCGGCGCAGGATCGCCGTCGCAGCGGGCCAGAGATTGGCGCCTGCAGGCGAATAGATGGCGCCACCCGGAAGCTTGAAGCCCTTTTCATCCCATGGCTGAACTGGCTTCAGACCAGCCTTGATCATCTTCTTCGCCGCTTCGACGAGTTTCTTGGCGGGGACGACTTCATGCACCAGTCCCATCGCCTTGGCGCGCGACGCTGTCAGGCTGGATCCCGTCGTCATCATCTGCAAGGCATCCTGCTGGTTGGTGAGGCGCGGAACGCGCTGCGTGCCGCCGGCGCCAGGGAAAATGCCAACCTTGACTTCCGGCAGGGCCATCTTCACTGCCGGATCATCCGAAACCACACGGCCGTGGCAGGCCAGTGACATTTCGAAGGCGCCGCCCATGCAGGTACCGTTGATCGCCGAAACCCACGGCTTGCCGGATGTTTCCAGTTTGCGGAACAGGCCGCCCATCTTGCCGGTGTTTTCGAACAGTAGTTCAACAGCCTTCTTCGGATCCTTCGCCTTTTCCTCCTGGAAAAGCTGGAGCATGCGCTTGAGCATGGTCAGGTCCGCACCGCCAGAGAACGTGTCCTTGCCGGAGGTGATCACCGCACCCTTGATCGCTTCGTCCTTGGCGACACGGTCAACGATGGTATCGAGTTCCTTCATCACCTCCTCGGTGAAGACATTCATGGACTTGTCGGGCATGTCCCAAGTCACGAGTGCAATGCCGTCCGCGTCGACGTCGAATTTGAAGTTTGTATAGCTCATCTTCTGTTCTCCTCAGACGCGTTCGATGATGGTTGCGGTGCCCATGCCCGCACCGATGCACAATGTGACGAGTGCAACGTTGAGATCGCGGCGCTCCAGTTCATCCAGGACGGTGCCGAGGATCATCGCGCCAGTGGCCCCGAGCGGATGACCCATGGCGATCGCACCGCCATTGACGTTGATCTTGTCGCGTGGAATGTCAAAAGCCTGCATGTAGCGCAGGACCACGGCGGCAAAAGCCTCGTTCAACTCGAACAGGTCAATGTCCGAAATCTTCATTTTGGCGCGCTTCAGCAGCTTTTCAGTCACATCAACCGGGCCGGTCAGCATGAGAGCCGGATCAGAGCCGATATTGGCAAAAGCGCGAATACGGGCACGCGGCTTGGCGCTAAGCGCCTTGCCGGCGCTCTTTGAGCCGAGCAATACGCCGGCGGCGCCGTCAACGATACCGGACGAGTTACCCGCGTGGTGCACGTGATTGATCGTCTCGACTTCCGGGTGGGCCTGAATGCCGACAGCGTTGAAGCCGCCCATTTCACCAGGCATGACGAAGGATGGGTTGAGCGAAGCCAGCGCCTGCATATCTGTCGTCGGGCGCATATGCTCATCATGATCGAGGATCGTCAGGCCGTTCTGATCCTTGATTTCGAGAACAGAGTTCTTGAAATAGCCCTTTTTCCAGGCTTCGCCGGCGCGCTTCTGACTTTCCACTGCATAGGCATCGACATCATCGCGGCTGAAGCCATATTTCGTGGCAATCAGATCGGCGGAAACGCCCTGTGGCATGAAATAGCCAGGCAGGCCGACCGACGGATCCATGTACCAGGCGCCCCCCGACATACCCATGCCGACACGCGACATCGATTCAACGCCGCCCGCGATCACGATGTCATCCGCACCCTGCACGATCTTGGCAGCAGCGAAGTTCACCGCGTCGAGACCAGAAGCGCAGAAACGCGATATCTGCATGCCCGGCGCCTTGAAATCATAGCCCGCTTCGAACGCCGAAGAGCGCGGAATGACCGCACCTGCTTCGCCGACCGGATCAACGCAGCCATAGATGATGTCATCGACCAGACCTGTGTCGAGGTCGTTGCGGTCGCGCAGGGCTTCGAGCACCTTGGCGCCGAGACGAACAGCGGGAACCTCATGCAGGCTCCCGTCTTTCTTGCCTCTGCCGCGCGGTGTGCGCACATGGTCATAGATATATGCCTCAGTCATTTCATTCTCCCTGTTCGAACCGGCAGCTCAAAGGCTGCGGGCGATCAAAAGCTTCATGATTTCGTTGGTGCCGCCATAGATCCGCTGGACGCGGGCGTCGCGGAACATGCGGGCGATCGGATACTCATTCATATAGCCGTAGCCGCCATGCAGCTGCAGGCATTCGTCGACCACCTTGTTCTGCAGGTCGCTGAGCCAGTACTTCGCCATGGAAGCGGTGACCGGATCGAGCCCGCCATTCAAATGGCGCTCGACGCAGTGGTTGTAGAAGACGCGGCCGATCGTGGCCTCTGTCTTGAGCTCGGCCAGTTTGAACTGCGTGTTCTGGAAATCGATGACTGCCTTGCCGAACGCCTTGCGCTCCTTGACATAGTCAGAAGTGATGGCAATGGCCCGTTCGGCCATGGCAATCGCCGTGCCGCCGATCTGCAGACGTTCCTGCGGCAATTGCTGCATCAGCTGGACAAAGCCCTGGCCCTCTTCGGTGCCAAGAAGGTTGGAGGTTGGCACACGGACATCATTGAAGAAAAGTTCAGACGTGTCATTCGACTTGAGCCCGACCTTGTCGAGGTTGCGACCCCGTTCGAAACCTTCCTGACCGTCAGTTTCAACGACGATGAGCGAGGTGCCCTTTGCGCCCTGCGCCGGATCGGTCTTGGTTACGACGATGACGAGATTGGCCAGCTGCCCATTGGTGATGAACGTCTTCGATCCATTGACGACGTAGTGATTACCATCCTTCTTCGCGCTGGTCTTGACGCCCTGAAGGTCCGAACCCGCACCGGGCTCGGTCATGGCAATGGCGCCGATCAGCTCGCCAGTCGCCATTTTCGGCAGCCATCTTTGCTTCTGCTCTTCCGATCCATAGTGGAGGATATAGGGAGCGACGATCGAATTGTGCAGGGCTATGCCAAAACCGTCGACGCCGACATGGCTGATGGCTTCCAGGATCGCGCTTTCATGCGCATAGGTGCCACCGGCACCACCATACTCCTCCGGCATGGAAGCACAGAGTAGCCCGTTCTCGCCAGCGAGTTCCCAGACAGAGCGGTCAAATATTTCCTGCTTTTCGAAACGGTCGTAATGCGGCAGAACCTCGGCCTCGAGGAACTTCGTCGCCATATCCTCCAGCATCACGACGTCGTCGGTCTTCCAGTCAGGTTTTGGAACACCCAATACTTCTTCCGGTCGCAGACCCATCACAAACCTCCCGAAACAGTCATGGACGAGCCGCAAGACGGCGGCTCGAAATTGGCTTTGAGCAGCTTAGAATGCTTCTGCAGGCAGCGCCATCATCGTGTCTGCTCCAGTCTGGATGCGGGCAAGATGCGCCGAGGTTTCCGGCATGACGCGCTCCATGAAGAACTTGCCGGTGACCAGTTTGGTCTCGTGGAAGGCCCTGTTTTCGGCGCCCTGTGCCAACTTGGCATGCGATGCCTTGGCCATGCGCGCCCACATGTAACCTAGGGAAACCAGGCCGAAGAGATGCATGTAATCGGTCGAGGCAGCACCGGCATTGTCCGGGTTGGCCATACCGTTCTGCATCAACCACATGGACGCGGCCTGCAGATCGTTAAGACCCTTCTTCAGATGTTTGGTGAAGAAGGCAAGATTCTCATCGCTGCGGTTTTCCTCGCAGAAATCACCGACTTCCTTGAAGAAGGCCATCACCGCACGGCCGCCATTGGCGCCGAGCTTGCGTCCGACGAGGTCCAGGGCCTGGATACCATTGGCGCCTTCATAGATCATGGCGATGCGCGCATCGCGCACATACTGGCTCATGCCATGTTCTTCGATATAGCCGTGGCCGCCGAAAACCTGCTGAGCCATGCAAGCGTGCTCAAAACCCTTGTCAGTCAGGACGCCCTTCAGAACCGGTGTCATCAAACCAAGTATGTCGTCGGCCAACTGCCGCTCGGCCTCATCGCCGGAACGATGCGCCACATCTGACTTCAGAGCGGACCAGAGGATGAACGCGCGGCCGGCTTCGTTGAACGACTTGATCGTCAACAGAATGCGGCGGATGTCGGGATGAACGATGATGGGATCAGCCTTCTTGTCCGGCGCTTTCGGCCCGGTCAAAGAGCGACCCTGGATGCGGTCACGCGCATAGATGGCTGCGTTCTGGTAGGCGATCTCGCCAATGGAGAGGCCCTGCAGGGCAACGCCCAGCCGCGCCTCGTTCATCATCGTGAACATGGCGCGCAGACCCTTGTTCTCACCACCGATGAGGTATCCCGTGGCCTCGTCATAATTCATGACGCAGGTTGAATTGCCGTGGATGCCCATCTTCTCTTCGATCGAACCACACGACACGCCATTGCGCGTTCCGGGATTGCCATTCTGATCGAGATTGAATTTCGGAACGATAAAGAGCGATATGCCCTTGGTGCCTTCGGGTGCACCTTCGATACGGGCAAGAACCAGATGGATGATGTTCTCAGCCATGTCATGCTCGCCGGCCGAGATGAAAATCTTCTGCCCGGAGATCCTGTAGGACCCGTCGGCGTTTGGCACAGCCTTGCTGCGCAACAGACCGAGGTCGGTTCCGCAATGCGGCTCGGTCAGGTTCATCGTGCCGGTCCATGTACCGTCGGTCATCTTGGGCAGGTAGGCCTGCTTCTGCTCGTCCGTACCATGGGTTAGGATGGCGGCGATCGCACCCTGGGTCAGGCCGGGATACATGACCAGCGCCATGTTGGCCGATGCCATATATTCTCCTGCAGCCACATGCAGCACATAGGGAAGGCCCTGGCCGCCAAACTCCTGTGGTACGGCAAGACCGACCCAGCCGCCTTCGCGATACTGGTCGAACGCTTCCTTGAAACCCTTCGGCGTTGTGACTGAACCATCATCATGCCGCACGCAACCTTCATGATCACCGGACTGATTGACCGGGAACAGCGCGTTCTCGGCGAGCTTAGCACCTTCGCCGAGAATCGCCTCGACAATGTCCGGCGATGCATCGGCAAAACCCGGCAGGTTGTTGTAGCGTTCAAGACCAAGGACATCGTTCAGGATAAACAGCGTGTCTTCAACAGGCGCGCGATAACTCGGCATCAGGTTTCCTCCAAAACATAAACGAGCAAATACAGCACCGGAACTTGGGTACCGTCCGATTTTCATCACCTCTAACAAATTTTGACGTTTCCGTAAACGTCAAAATTTTGTGAATTTCTGTTCCCATGATTAAACCTTGGCGGCTGATCATCCCGCTTTAGAGCCTCAGCATGAATTCCCGATGAAACAGGTTCCTGGATTTGCGTAGCCGGATGACTTTTTTAACGATTGATCGGCTGTCTTAACCAGTTGTTTACCACGTTTCGCCAATGTCACGGTGTCGGTGATCCGTGTCTATATGTGATTTGTTTTTCACGGCTTGTCGGACCGCATGGGGCAAACCTGTCCCGGCTTTCCGGATTAGCCCGAATGGACGTCTTGAAGGACACATTCTGCTTTTCGGCAAACCGAGACCAGCACCACTGCTCCAGACGGTCAGGATTTTGAACGCGCCCCTACGCTGGCGTTAACCCAGGCAGCAGACGTCCATGACGAACCAAAGGTCACTAATGGAACAGGTCAATGTGAACCGCGCGCGCCGCGATGCGACGTCGCTGGACAGTCTCAACCGTACTCTTGAAACACTTGAAGGCCAGTTGCGCCGCGCAATGGAGCCGAAGCCGGAAATTCACGAAGAGAGCCAGGACATCGCCGACCGCTTCGCCGCCCTGGCGTCGCGCGCGGGCCGTTCAGCAGCGCCAAGATATGGCGTGGCGCAACCGGCACCAGCCTCCGCAAATCAGCGCTCCGACGGCAAGCATGATCTCTCGGCCATAGCAGCCCAGCTAAAGCAACTGCGCGAAGAGATGAGCGACGAAATCGAAACACCCGCGCCGAGCCGCGCCGAGCCGCATAACGGGACCATGAACCGGCTGCGCCAGTCGACGGCTTCCGGTGATCGTTTCAATGATCGCACCCCGGCGACCCGGCCGGAGACGGGTCATCTGTCGATGCTGCGTGGTGATCTTGAAGAACTGAAGCGAACTGTAGACACGCTGGCGCGCGAGGAGTCAGTGAAGAGCCTTGGCAATCGCTGGGACGCAATGGATGAGCGCTTTGACGCCTTTGCGCAGCGCAACCCGTTCAATTCGAAAGAGACTAGCGCCTCGCTGGGATCGCTGGAAGGCCGGCTCAACGAAATTCGTCAGGCCGTGGATGTCCTGCCGCACTCATTGCCGCTGAAAAACGTCGAAGACAAGCTCATGTTGCTTTCGAGTGCCGTCGAACAGATGTCACGCAAGAACGGCACTTCGCTGACCGGCAAATTCATGCAGCAGGTCGACGAGCGACTGGACGAAATCAGCCGCGCCATTGTTGCCACTTCGCGGCCTGCGTCCACCCGCAATGCCGACGCCGATGCCTTCGAGCGGCTCGAGGCGCGGATCACCTCACTGGCGACCAAGATCGAAACAGCAACGCATGATCGCACGTCCGACACGATCCTCCAGCGCATGGGCGAACTTGCCCAGCGCGTCGATCACCTGACCGAACAGCAAGCAGCACCGATACCCAGCCTTGACGTTTTGTCGGAACAACTCTCAGCCGTCACACGTCACCTGCAGAATGCACCGGCATCGATCAGCATTTCCGACTTCCGCGATCTGGAAGATCGTGTGATGCAGATCATCCACAAGCTCGAAACCATGCCTCAGCTCGCCGCTGCTGATCCCGCCTTCGTCGAGCAAATCGACCAGCGTTTCGAAGAACTCACCCGGCGGCTCGACGATCATCACATGATGGCCGAGCACAGCGACATTCGTCTGACTGACAATCTCGAAGCCCGCTTCGACGATATGGCACGTTACATTGCCGAGAATGTGCCTCAGGTTGACGGCACTCAGGATGCCATCCGCAATCTCGAATTGCAGATTGCAGGCTTGGCCGAGCACCTGTCCCAGTCGAATGATCGTCATGCGGAAATGGCTGCCATCCCACCGCGTCTCGAAGCGATCGAAGAGTCGATTGCCGCCAGTCGCGATCTCGTCGTGGAAGCTGCCCGCAACGCTGCAGCCGAGGCAATCCGCAATACGGCGAATTTCGGCAGTGCCCAGGACAGCATGATTGCGCGCGAACTGGCGGACGATTTGAAGACGCTGGAAATGCTGGCGCGCAAATCCGAGGAGCGCAACACCAAGACATTCGAAGCGATCCATGACACACTGCTCAAGATCGTCGATCGTCTCGCCTCATTGGAAAGTGGTTTCGCACCGGTGCAAGGCATTGTCGGAACAAGGTCTGACATGATCACCGTTCACGAGCCCGAAAGACAACCCGAGCTCGCCTACGACCCGAATCTCGACGTTGAACCCGCCTTTGATGCCCCCAGTTTTTCAAAGGATGAGGACGTTTCGCCGGACGTCACACTCGCCGGCGATGCCGAAATCGCAGATCACGCGCCACGCGAGAAGAAATCGCTGTTTGGTAGCCTGGCACGCGGCCTGAAGGGGCGCAACAAGCAGGAAGCCACGCCTCAGGATCCTGCAATGGATGAGGCAGACGAAGCCGGGAAATCCGATGTGAAAATGGAACTCGATCCGGACATTCTCAACCGTCCGCTCGAACCCGGTTCCGGCATGCCTGATCTCAATTCAATCCTCAAGCGGGTTCGCGATAACCGCCGGGACACGCCTCTTGCTGGCGATGCGTCTGCGGGCAAGGCCGATTTCATCGCAGCCGCCCGGCGGGCAGCTCAGGCAGCAGCATCGGAAGTTGAAAGCCAGAAGCGATCCCCTGCCCTTGCTTCGGAAAAAGACAGCACGAAAGGTGGCCTCTTCTCACGCCAGCGCAAGCCGATCCTCCTCGCGATCGGCGCAATCATGATCGCGATCGCGGGCCTCCAGTTGAAGAACGCATTCCTTGACCATCCGGCCGCACTGGATGTGGCATCAACGCAAGCCCAACCAGGAGTGCCGGACCCAGAAGCACCTTCTCAGGTCACGGCTTCCAGTGCTTCTGAAGCCGTGCGACCTGCCGATGCTGCTGCGACCATCGAACCGGAAGCTCCGGCGGAGAATAGCAGGGCAACTGAGCTGGCAGCGTCACAGCCCGCCCCTGACAGCGTGGCAAGTCTGATTGCTGCCCAGCAGAACACTCCCTCTACAATCGAAGCGGCTGCTACCTCCGCACCGTCCACGGCCACTGAATCCGCCACGGCCATTCCAGCCATTCCAGTAGAGGCTGGGCCGGAGCCGTTGCGCGCGGCGGCAACCAACGGCGATTCCAAGGCACTGTTCGAAATCGGTGACCGCTACACGGACGGACGCAGCGTTGAACGCGACTACGGCAAGGCAGCCTCGTGGTACAATCTTGCCGCAGAACGCGGCTTTGCTCCGGCACAGTATCGCCTCGGCAATTTCTACGAGAAGGGTCTGGGACTCACCCGTGACCTGGCGAAGGCCAAGACCTACTATCAGCTCGCCGCCGAACAGGGGAATGCGAGCGCCATGCACAATCTTGCCGTATTGTTTGCAGCAGGTACGAATGGCGCGCCGGACAATGAATCTGCCGCCCGCTGGTTTGCCAGGGCAGCTGAACTCGGCGTCAAGGACAGTCAGTTCAACCTGGCTGTCCTTTCGGCCAAGGGCATGGGCGTCCCGCAAAATCTCGAAGAAAGCTACAAGTGGTTCGCGCTTGCCGCGAATGCCGGTGACAAGGACGCCGCGCAGAAACGCGATGAAGTGGCGAAGGCCATGCTCCCCGAACAACTCGAGCGTGCGCGTACGGCCGTCGATCTTTGGAAGCCAAAGCAGATGAACCCGGACACCAATGCCCTCAGCGTGCCCAACGAGTGGCGGGAAAACCCGACGACGACCGGTTCCATCGACATGGAAAAAGCAATTCGCAACATCCAGCTCATCCTGAACAAGCATGGCTACGATGCCGGCGGTTCGGACGGCAAGATCGGTAGCAAGACGCGTGACGCTATCATGGCGTTCCAGAAGGACAATGGATTGAAGCCAACGGGCAATATCGACAAGGACCTTGTGAGGAACCTGCTCAAGACGAACGGCTAGGTGCCTGGCATCTACCAGGTGAATTTCCGGTCAAAACAACGGCCAGCATGCTGCTGCGACAAATGGGTTCGTGTTTGAACCGATATGCTGCACTTGCTTGAGTCAGTGTTTGACTCAAGCCCGTCGAGAGGGCAAGAAACCTTAAAGAATTGCTGTCATTGTGGTGTTACGACAGTGTCGTAGCACCATGATGAGTTCGGGGTTTGCATTGGGTATTTACCTGCCTATAGCCGAGATTTCGGTCAATATCTTCGTGCTCTTCGGCATGGGCGCGGCGGTGGGATTCCTGTCGGGCATGTTCGGCGTGGGCGGCGGGTTTTTGATCACGCCGCTGTTGATCTTCTACAATATTCCACCAGCAGTTGCAGTCGCCACCGGCGCGAACCAGGTCATTGCTTCGTCGTTCAGTGGCGCCCTGACACATTTCAGGCGAGGGACGCTGGACGTCAAGTTGGGATCACTGCTGGTCATCGGCGGCATAATCGGCGCCGCGGTCGGCATCTACGTCTTTGTTCTTTTGCGGGAACTCGGTCAGCTCGATCTGATCGTCTCACTGCTCTATGTGGTGTTTCTGAGCACCGTCGGCGGCCTGATGCTGTATGAGAGTGTCCAGTCCATGCGGCGGACACGCGCAGGGCAGCTCGCCACCCTGAAGAAGCCCGGGCAGCACAATTGGGTGCATCGCCTGCCCTTCAAGATGCGGTTCCGCGCGTCGAAAATCTACGTCAGCATCATCCCTGTTCTCGTTTTGGGGGGAGCAATCGGCTTCCTCTCTTCGATCATGGGTGTTGGCGGCGGCTTCATTATGGTTCCGGCCATGATCTATCTGCTCAAGGTACCGACCAATGTGGTTATCGGCACCTCGCTCTACCAGATCGTATTTGTCACCGCTTTCACCACGGTCATGCAGGCAACGACCAATCAGTCCGTCGATATAGTACTGGCGATGCTGTTGATGACAGGCGGCGTGATCGGGGCGCAGTATGGCGCCCGCATTGGCCAGAAGCTGCGCGGCGAGCAGTTGCGTGCCTTGCTTGCAATGCTGGTTCTGGCGGTTGGCCTGCGTCTGGCTATCGAGCTTTTCGTCACCCCGGACGATCTTTATTCCATTTCCCTGGCTCTTGCGTCGGGGGGATCATGAAAGCCCTTGCAAAGGTTCTGGTATTGATCATCGGACTGGGGGCAGGCAACACCGCCGTTGCACAGGTGTTGCCGAACAAGGAGACGGTGGAAATCGGACTCTCCACTGATACGATTGCCATTACGTCCGGCTTTCGCGGGACCGATCTGACAGTCTTTGGCGCGCTGGACAATGCGGACCCGCTGATCCAGAGGCAGGGCCGCTACGATATTATCGTGATCCTGCAAGGGCCGGAACGCAATTTCGTCGTGCGCCGCAAGGACCGGTTCTTCGGCATCTGGATCAACACGGAATCGGTCACTTTCCAGCACATTCCGGCCTCGTACTCACTGGCATCGACCCGCAGCCTGCAGGATATCACCACACCGAAGGTGTTTGCCCAGCTTGGCCTTGGTGTGAACAACATCTTTTATGAACCGACGCCGGATGGCTTTGAATCCAGTTTCGCTCTCAAGGAGTTCACCAAGGAGCTGCCGCGGTTAAAGCTGAAACAGCAGCTCTACAGCCAGCGTATGGGCGATGTGCAGTTCCTGTCATCGACCCTGTTTCGCGCAACGCTTTCGCTGCCTGCCAATGTGCCGGTGGGTAAGCACGTGGCGCGGGCCTATCTGTTCCGCAACGGCGAGTTTTTGCGTGAAAGCGCCACCAGTCTCAACATCGTCAAAGCTGGCCTCGAATTCCGCATCTATCGTGCAGCCAATCAGCACAGCCTGCTTTATGGTCTGTTCGCAGTCCTTCTCGCTGTCATCACCGGCTGGATGGGTCGTCTGGTGTTCCGCAAGGATTGATCAAGCCAGACGCTTCGCCACCACAATGAGCCCCTGTAGCGGTTCGCCGCGATCGAGGCGAATTGCCTCGCGCCCGACACTCAGGGGCGTCATGGAATGCTCCGCCAGCAGCCTTCGGACATAGCGTTCGGAATGCGTATAACGCAGCGATGGCTGCAGGATCAGTTCATCCTCGCCCGCGTGGTTCTCGACGGAAAATGCAAAAAGTCCATCGGGCGCGAGGATTCTCGCTACATTGGCAAAGGCGCGGTCGAGATCACCGACATAGACGAAGACATCCGCGGCGATAACGAGATCTGCGCTATGGGGTAGCGCATCCAGCTGGTTGACGTCGCCCTTTGCCAGGCTGTCGTAGATTTGTTTTTCCGCCGCCTTCTGCAGCATAGCTTCGGACAAGTCCATGCCGGCGAGGTGATCCGTCTCGGCACGGACATAAGGACCCATCAAGCCTGTACCACAACCAAGGTCGAGCGCGGACCGGAAGTGCGTTCCCGATGCTGCTGCCTTGATGGCAACCGCCAGCAATTCGGGTACGCGGTAGTCCAGCCGGTCCAGCAGTGCAGTCTCGAATGTTGGTGCATAGGCGTCGAACAGGCTTTCGACATAGGCAGTCGGCGGTGTGTCCGGTGCAGTTGCATGGCCGCTCGCTGCGAGTTTCAATGCCGCGCCGAAACGATCGTTCGCGTCGAGCTGCAGCACTCGGCGCCAGGCCTCGGCGGCCGCATCGCCCTTCCCCGCTGCCTCTTCCATCTCGCCAAGCCGGAACAATCCCGCGGTCCAGCCCGGCACAATCTCCAGCGCCTGCCGCATCAGGTCGGCCGCGGCCGCATGATCGCCGGTCTCGAACAACATGTCCGCATAGGAGGCACGGCGGTCCGCGATCAGATCACCGGAAGGCAGGAATGCGCGAGTCATCAGTTCGCAATCTGGACACGGATGGAAATGATGTCGACCGACTTCCCGGTCTGGGAAACATCCGAATTGATCTTGATCACACCGCCCCCACTGGGCTTCTTGTCAGTCGGAAACTGCTTCTGCACCAGATATTCGCCATTGGCATCGGAAACGTCGAAACGCGTACGCCCGCAATCACCAAGAGTGCCGAAGTCGCAGCTGACGGCAATCTGCGTGCTGGTGCCGTCCTCGGTCTTGGCGATGATATCGAATACTGCCTGCTTGCCCATGAGTTGTTCGAGAACGCCCTCTCCGACCTCAAAGTTGACGTCATCGGCTTCGCTGGGCGATTTGATGCGGAGGAATTTCTCCAGCTGATCGCCATCGACACTGGCCGTCGCCCGTCCGGCCACCGACACGCGCGTCGAATCGGATGGGTCGAAGATCGTGATCCACGTCCCTTCGGACGATAGCTGCCCTTCCTTCAACGGCTCATGGTTGTCGCTGGCAGCGGGATTGCCGGTGCTCGGCGGGACACTGGATGGCTTCGAATTGATGATCCCGGAGGCGACGAGCCACAGGACGCCGAGCGCAATCGCTAGCATGGCAAGAATGATGAGCAGTTTGGTCAAACCACTCGCCTTCCTGTGTTCGGCTTTGCGCTGCAGGCGTGGCCGCAGGCGGTCAGGGCGATAGTTGTCGGCGGTAACAGAGTCCGTAGATACGGTTTCAGGCGTATCGAATTCCGGCTCCGACACGATACCCAGCGAGGGCTCGACCCTGGCTTCTTCCGGCTGGAGTGGTTGAATGGTTTCGCGTGAAAGAACCGGCTCGCGCTTTTCAGCGACCGGAGCGGGTGCCGGAGGCGGCGTCAGCGTACCCTCCGTCTGAATTTCCTTTTCGATCCGGGTGATGGACGCTTTCAAGCGTTCGCGGCGATCCTCACGCTGATCATCGTCCAGCGCCCCGTTGGCAGCCAGTGAGCGCTCATGCGCACCCCAGGCGGATTCGTAGATTTTCTGACGAATCGCAGGGTTATTGGCATCCGATTTCGCCAATGCGTTCCGGATCGCTTGCTCGATCGCTTCCAACTCGACGATTTTCCCTTCAAAGCAGCTCGTATGAATGGGTAGCCATAGCCTATTTGACTGCTTATTCAAGACTCTCGCGGCGCAATGATGGCAGTTTCACCGATAAGGACTTCGGTCGCAGAATATTGTGCATTCGGCCCCTCGCACTACGTCGGGGGCCGAAAATCACACTATTTAGATGAAGCGGCTGAGAAAAGCCCGCGTGCGGGGGTGTTGCGGATTACCGAGCACGTCATCCGGCCTTCCCTGTTCAACGATAATTCCACCATCCATGAACACGGCCCGGTCGGCCGCTTCGCGCGCAAATCCGATCTCGTGCGTAACGACAATCATCGTCAGGCCCTGATCGGCGAGATCGCGCATCGTCGCCAGCACTTCACCCACCAATTCGGGGTCAAGCGCCGACGTCGGCTCGTCGAACAGCATGAGCTTCGGCTTGATGGCAAGTGCACGGGCGATGGCAATGCGCTGCTGCTGCCCGCCGGACAATTGCCGGGGATAGGCGTCGGCCTTGTGCGTCAGCCCGACGCGGGCCAGCAGTTCCATAGCCAGTTCGGTCGCTTGCCTGCGGCTTTGCTTGTGCACGCCGATCGGTGCTTCGATGATGTTCTGCAGTGCCGTCATGTGTGGATAGAGATTGAACTGCTGGAACACCATGCCGATCTGCCGCCGCTGTACGGCAATTGCCCGGGCAGGCAGTTTGTTGAGCCTGCCATTGTGCAGGGAATAGCCAATCTGCTCCCCTGCAACGACGATGGACCCGCGATCAATTGCTTCAAGATGGTTGACGCAGCGCAGGAATGTTGATTTGCCTGAACCTGAAGGTCCAAGAACGACGACAACCTCACCGGGCGCAACGTCGAGATCGATACCCTTGAGTACTTCGACTTCACCAAAGGCCTTGTGCACATTGCGTGCCTGAACCAGTGGTTGGACGGCTTCAACAGCATTTATGGACAAAGCGGCGGTCATTTGCTGCCCTCCGGCACCATTGCTGAAATCTCTGCCACGACAACTTGCTCCTGTTTCTTCACTGCCGTCGCAGAGCCGCGCTCACCACGCCCGTAATAGCGCTCGATAAAGCCCTGCCCGACATTAAGGATTGAGGTGATGAACAGATACCAGATGACGGCAACCATGAGCATTGGGATGACTTCGAAGGTTCGGTTATAGACAGCCTGCACCGAATAGAGCAGATCGGCCATGGCGATGACGCTAACGAGCGATGTTGCCTTGATCATGCTGATCAACTGGTTGCCGGTTGGCGGGACTATGGAGCGCATGGCCTGCGGGATGATGATCCGCCATAGAGCCCGGGCGCGCGTCATGCCGAAGGCTTCCGTGGTTTCGATCTGGCCCCTGTCGACGGAAAGCAGCCCGCCGCGGATAATCTCAGCCATGTAGGCCGCTTCATTGAGCGCAAGGCCGGCAATTGCCGCCGTCATCGGTGTGATCAGGTCATTGGTGTTCCAGCTGGCAAGCGTCGGCCCGAATGGAATCGCAAGCGATATCTCCGGAAAGAGCGTGGAGAGATTGTACCAGAATATGAGCTGGACCAGCAGAGGCGTGCCACGGAAGAACCATATGTAAAGACCCGCCAGTGAACTGGCGAGCCGATCATTAGACATGCGGGCAATGGCGAGAAGCAGCCCGATCACCACGCCAATGGCCATGGCGACCACAGTCAGGCCAAGAGTAACGTAGAGGCCGCGCAGGATTGTTTCTTCGGTGAACCATTGCGCTACGGTCGGCCAGCCGAAATTCTCGTTATGGGCGACGATCCAGAGGAAGTTCGCCGCAATGAGCAGCGTGATGCCCCAGAGAAGCCAACGGTCCGTTCGAAAGGGCTTGTGCGCATTCGCGACATCGCGAAGCGCAGCCTCGGCATCGCCCGTAGGGGGCAATGCCATTGTCGGGTTGTTCTGGGTCATTTAGCACCCTTGCCCGCAAGATTGATCCCGGGCTCCTTGATCATGTTCTTCTCAAGTCCCCATTTCTTCATGATGATGGCATAGGTACCATTGTCCATGAGAATTTTCAGGCCATCGTGAAGCACCTCCGCCAGCGGCGAACCTTTCGGCACTACAGCGCCCTGGTAGAGGTTATCAAAGCCGTTCTTCTCTCCTGTTGCAGCAAGTTCAAGCTGGCCATTGGTCTGCTGAACGAAATAGGTCAGTGGAGCTTGCGAAGAAAAGAAGGCATCAGAGCGCTTCGACCGGACAGCCAGGATAGAGCTTGGCTGGTCGGTGAACGATTGCACCTCGATCGCCGGCTTTCCATCCTTGGTGCATTTTTCTGCCTGTGCCTTGATGACCTTCTCGGCCGAGCCTGCGGCCATCACGGCAATACGATTGCCGCAAGCAGCATCAAGCGAGGTAATGCCCTTCGGATTGCCATTCTGCACGGCGAATACAACATATTCCTGCACATAATCGACAAAATCATTGGCCTCCTCGCGGGTGGCGAAATCGCCAACCGGGCCAAAGGCAAACTGATAACGTCCGGAATTGATGCCGCTGAGCAGAGCCGACAGGCCGCTGACGGTGGCATGCTTGATCTCGACGCCCAGAAGCTCGCCAAGTGCATTGGTCAGATCGGCACTGGCACCGGTCATCTCGGTCGTGCCGGTGACGATCTCATAGGGCGGGAACGAGCCGTTATTCACTGAAATCATGCTCCCGGCTTTGCGGATTTCCTCCGGCAGCTTTGCCTTCAGCGCCTCGTTTACGGTCTGTTTGGGAACCGCTGTCTCCTCAGCCATGGCCGATCCCGCCAGGACAGATGTTACGAGCAACGCGGCTGATGCCATTTTCATAAGTTTCATGTTCATTCCCCTTTTCTTGTTTCAATAAAATTCAGTTGGTCAGGCGAGTTCGGGTCGTGCGAAGCGACGGTTTGCCAGGACCGGCAAAACCGATCGCGCGTGGCTGATGCGTTTGGGTTCGATCTCGGCGAAAATCAGTGCCGGTACTTCACCGGCGCGAACAACTGCAACGCCGAGAGGGTCGACAACCATGCTGGCACCGATATTGCGCTCGCCACATTCGCCGACGGCCACGATATAGCAGGTGTTTTCCAAGGCTCTCGCGGTGACAAGCACGTCCCAATGCGCCTCCTTGCCTGGTCCCTTGACCCAAGCCGCGGGCAGGATCAGCACATCAGCACCATCAACGGCGTGGCGGCGGGCAAGTTCCGGAAAGCGCAAATCGTAGCAGGTCATCAAGCCGAGCTTCAGGCCGGCCACTTCGATCAATTCGGGAATGACTGACCCGGGTTGGACATTCGCGGATTCCTTGGCGGCAAAAGCGTCGTAGAGATGAAGCTTCAGATACTGCGAAATGATCTCGCCACCGCGAATGGTCACGAGATTATTGAAAACGCGCTGGCCACCGGTCGGCACATGAACACACATCATGATGGTCAGAGCGCTCTTGCTGCTCTCGGCGAGAAGCTGCGTCATGAACGGCCCGTCAAGCGGTTGGGCTGTCTTCAGCACGATATCCGGATCGGTGATATCGCGGGCAAGAATACCCTCAGGCAGCACGAGCAGATCGGCACCGCCTTCCTGGGCGCGCTTGATCAGGTTCACGCAGATATCGGCGTTTTCCTGCCAGACCTTGCTGACGGCAAATTGTCCAAGCGCCACCTTCATGCTGAAACTCCCACGCGGCCAGTTTTGGAAGAGCGGCTTATTTCATTGGGGAAAAGATCGGTTGGCGTAAGCAGCATCGGTGTCAGTCCTTGCACATGCAGTTGTTCGGCAAAATCGGCGATCATTCGTTCGTTGGCGGTAAAACCGCTTTCATTCCAGCCTTGAGGAAGATCGCGCGCGACGTGGCCGAGTTCCTCGATGATCCACGGTGTCGTGTCGGCGTATTTGCGGCGCTTGTTCAACCAGACCCGCTGCGACTCGTCGAAAAGATCACTCAACTCCTGAGCCAGCCAGGGATACTCGACCGCGAATGAAGCCTTTACGCCGAGCAGATGCATCCCGGGCACGTAACCAACCTCGCGGAAATAGGAGAGCTCTTCGGCGCGGAAATCTGGCAGGACATGGCGGAAGCTCGAATTGGCGCCAAAGAAGCTGTCGGGCATGAAAGGCGTGAAAACTGCATCGAGCTCGCCGGTCTCGAGCAGTTCCATCATCGGCCGCTCGCCCGGCGCAGCTTCGATGCGGCCGGGACGACCGAAACCATCAAGCCGGTCGACAATCGGGTGCGCCTCGGTCAGACGGCCGGCGTACCAGTAAGCATCCTCGATGCCGACACTCGCATGGGCAAGGGCAGCACGCGTCCAGGTATTGCCGGAATCGCGCCAGCCGGTGACACCGATCTTCTTGCCTGCCAATTGTTCGAGACGGGTGATGGGGCTGTCCTTGACGGTAATTATGCAGCGATGGCGAAAACCGCGCATGATGAAATTCGGAACGCCGAGCACATCCGTCTCGCCCCTCGCCCGGCCTCCGGCATAACGGCTGAACGAGATTTCCCCAGCATCATATTGCGGATCGGTGCCGATACTCGAAACGAGCGTGCCAACCCGGTCGATCTTCAGGTCCAGCCTGTCCGAGCTGACATCGCCAAGCACAAGCGGTGTCAGATAATCCCAATCGCGGACAGCCAATCGAACAGTAATACGCAAGACATTTCCTCGCAGGTTTGCATTTTTCCAGCGGGAAGCTAAATGTTCATTCTTGACTGATCAAATACTATTACGTTACTGAACATTAAAAAGAGGATGAACATGAGCGAAACTGCTTCGGTTGAATGGTTTGCTGAAAAATTGAGCGACCGGACGATGCGCGGCATCGCCATCGAGACCAGCGCCCTCATCCGCGCAGGCGCCATCCCCGTCGGCACCAAACTACCGGCAATCCGCGATCTGGCCTTCACGCTCGGCATCAGCCCCGCGACCGTGTCCGAAGCATGGAGCGAGTTGCGGCGGCAAAAGATCATCACCGGCCGCGGACGCAACGGCACATGGGTGAGCGGCGACCGGATCGCACCGCGTCCTGCCCGGCTGGCCAGTGCAGGCGATTATGGCGATGAAGTTCTCGACCTCTCCATGGCGGTTCCCGACGTCGAGTTGCTGCCGCCGCTCGGCGACGCGCTCAGACATGGCGCTTCGGCGGAAAATCTCAACAGCTACCGGCGCGTCCGGATCCTTCCAGATCTGCAGGCGGCGGTGGAGCAGCGATGGCCATACAGGCCGGAAGCCTTTCTTGCTACCAACGGCGGCTACAACGCCGTCTATGCTCTTCTGCACGCGCTGGTCATGCCGGGATCCTTCATTGCAATCGAGGACCCGACCGCCATGCGCCTCCTCGACATTCTAGAGGATCTCGGCGCACATATTCTTCCCGTGCAATGCGATGCCGATGGGCCGCTGCCGGATTCGCTCGCGGCGGCATTACAGAAGAAGCCCGCCGCATTCCTGTTTCAGCCGCGCACCCATTGCGTCACGGGATGCGGCGTAAGCGTGTCCCGTTTTGCTGAACTCGCAGCCGTTCTCAAGGATAGCGACGCGCTTATCATCGAGGATGACGGCGTTGGCGACGTTTCAGCCTTACCCCCCGCGACCCTTGGCAATTACTTTCCCGACCGGGTCATCCACATTGTTTCCTATTCCAAGAGCCTAGGCCCGGATTTACGGCTCGCCGTCCTGTCCAGTTCGACGCGTATCGTCGAGCAGATCCAGTCGTACCGGAGTTTCAGCGCGGGCTGGACCAGCCGAGCCCTGCAGTCCGCCGTGGCTTGGCTGCTCCACGATGAGGCGACGGGTAAGAGCATGCTGCGAGCCCGAACCATCTATAAACAGCGGCGGGACGGGTTGATGCGCGCACTCGCCGAGCGCAATGTTCATCTCTCGGGAGGAGACGGGCTTGTCCTGTGGATCCCCGTCGAGTCCGAGCAATTCGCATTGGTGACCCTTGCTGCGCGCGGCATCGCAGTGCTTGCGGGTGAGAAATGCTCGGTCCGGCCGATCAATTATATTCGCGTCGCCACGAGCATCTTGCGGGACAGAGAGGAGGACGTCGCCGATGCCATCGCCCTCGCCGTCCGCAATCCGGATCACCGATTTTCGAGTTGATCCTCTGCGAACGACTTTTGCGCTGTGCAGTAGATACCTTTCTCTTGCTCAATGCCAAAGGTCTGGTAAAAAGAGTTACGTTTACGCAAACGTCAAAATTTTCAGCATTGGGAGATGCACATGGCTTTGCCGGAAATCCTGAAATCCAAGCTGCGCATTCCGGTTGTCGGCGCGCCGCTGTTCATCGTTTCGCACCCGCCCCTGGTACTTGCCCAGTGCAAGGCCGGCATTGTCGGGTCTTTTCCGGCACTGAACGCCCGGCCTGAAGCGCAGCTTGACGAGTGGCTGGCTGAAATCACCGAGGGACTCCGCAACCACGACGAGAAAAATCCGGATCGTCCCGCCGCTCCCTTCGCTGTCAACCAGATCGTTCACCGTTCCAATAAACGGCTCGAACATGACCTGGCGATGTGCGTGAAGTACAAGGTTCCCATCGTTATTTCGTCTTTGGGCGCGGTTCCCGAGGTCAATGAGGCGATCCACTCCTATGGCGGGATCGTGCTCCACGACATCATCAACAACCGCCACGCGAATTCCGCCATTCGCAAAGGCGCGGATGGGTTGATAGCGGTTGCAACCGGCGCCGGGGGTCACGCAGGGCCCCTTTCACCCTTCGCCCTCGTCCAGGAGATCCGCGAATGGTTCGACGGTCCATTGCTGTTATCTGGTGCCATCGCCACTGGTCGCGCCATTCTGGGCGCGCAGGCCATGGGCGCTGACCTTGCCTATATCGGCTCGCCGTTCATCGCCACCAACGAAGCGCGTGCGGTCGATGGCTACAAGCAAATGATCGTCGAGTCCGCCTCATCCGACATTGTCTATTCGAATTACTTTACTGGAATCCACGGCAATTACCTCAAGCCGTCGATAGCCAAGGCCGGAATGGATCCCGATCACCTGCCGGAAGCCGACCCGTCAAAGATGGACTTCGAAGCCGCGACGACCGGCGCCAAAGCCTGGAAGGATATCTGGGGTTGCGGGCAAGGCATTGGCGCCATCAAGGAAATTCTTCCTGCAGGCGATCTCGTAGCGCGCTTCGAGCGGGAATATCATGCGGCGAAAGCGGCGCTCTGCGCCGCTTAGCGCGGCGCGGCCTTGTCCAGCGTGATCTGCAGGAACGCTAGGTCGAGCCATTTGCCAAACTTGGTGCCAACTTCCGGCAGATAGCCAACGGTCTCAAAACCGAGCTTCTTGTGCAGCTGGATTGAAGCTTCATTGTTCGCTTCAATTCCAGCGATCATCACATGCTTGCCAAGCCGGCGCGCCCTTTCAATGAGCGCCAGCATCAATATCTTGCCAATGCCCGCTCCGCGCATCTCTTTGTTTACATAGACGGAATGTTCGACGGTGTGCCGATAGCCATCAAAGGCGCGCCAATCACCGAACGAGGCGTAGCCTGTTACGCGTCCTTCATCATTGACGCTGACAATGACCGGAAAGCCCTGTCCCTGGCGATTTTTCAGCCAGGTTCTGCGGTTTTCAACGTCGACTTCGACCTCATTCCAGATCGCTGTCGTGTTCAGAACGGCATCATTGTAAATTTCAAGAATATCCGGAAGATCGCTATCCACAGCGTCACGCACAATCACGACTTGCACCCCTTCACTTCGTCTACTATAGTTTCACTATGTCTCATAAAGTGGATAGTGTCGATCAGAAAATTGGGGCCCGCATTCGTATCGAACGGGAAGGACGCGGTTGGTCCCTGACCGAGCTTGCCGAAAAATCCGGCGTGTCCCGCGCCATGATCAACAAGGTGGAGCGCGGCGAAAGCAGCCCCACCGCTACGCTGCTCGCCCGCTTTTCCGGTGCTTTCGGTCTGACCATGTCAACCTTGATGGCGCGGGCAGAAATGCAGGAAGGGCGGCTGTTGCGTCAAAAGGACCAGCCCATGTGGGTCGATCCGGACAGCGGTTACGTGCGCCGCCACGTCTCGCCTGCTTCGGATCTTCCGATGGATGTGGTGCACATCGACCTGCCGCCCAAAACGCGCGTGGTGCTTCCGGCGTCTGCCTATCTGTTCCTCCGGCAGTTGATATGGGTCCTGAGCGGCACACTCGTCTTCTCCGAAGGGGAGAAAACCCACACGCTCGAGCAAGGCGACTGCCTTGAACTCGGCGCGCCAAATGATTGTGCGTTCGCCAATGACGGCGACGAGCCCTGCCGCTATGCAGTGATCGTGCTTAGCCGGTTGTAATGGCTACATCGGCCTGTTCGCGATTTCCGCTACCGCTCTTTTCGCCATCACCTTCACCAGGTTGGCGCGGTAATCGGCCGAGGCATGCATGTCGGAAAGGAGGCCGTCGGGATCCACTGTGAGACCATCCAGTGCCGATGGGGTGAAATTATTGGCCAAGGCTGTCTCAGCGTCGCCCAGACGGAAAACACCGTTTTCGCCGGCGCCAGTTACCGCGACCCGGATCTGGTCGCCAGATTTGGCGACAAAAACCCCTGCTATGGCGTAGAGCGATGCCGGATTGGGAAATTTCTTGTAAGCCGCCTTGTCAGGCGCCGTGAATTCCACCGCCGTGACGATCTCGTTCTCCTCGAGCGCCGTTTCGAACAAGCCAACAAAGAACTCAGATGCAGGGAGCGAACGCTGGTTGGTGATGATTGTTGCGTCAAGCGCCAGCAGGGCGGAGGGGTAGTCAGCGGCCGGATCATTGTTGGCAATCGAGCCGCCAATCGTTCCCATGTTTCTCACCTGCGGGTCGCCGATATGGCTGGCGAGATTGGTGATGGCCGGGCAGATCTTCGCGAGTTCCGCATTGGTCGAGACGTCATAGTGTGTGGTGACCGCGCCAATCCGCACCGTGCGGCCATTGACCTTGATACCTTTCAACGCTTCGATCCGTCTCAGATCGACAAGATCGCTAGGCGAGGCCAGGCGCTGCTTCATGGTCGGGATCAGTGTCATTCCACCGGCGAGGTACTTGCCGTCCTCCGCTTCGCCCATCAATCTTGCAGCCCCTTCGACCGAGGTGGCACGATGATATTTTGTCTCATACATGGCGCTTCCCCTTCACTTCGCGGCCTGGATGGCAGCCCACACGGTCTGAGGCGTCGCCGGCATGGTCAGGTCGTTGTTGTGGATTGCATCGGTGATGGCATTGATCACAGCGGGCGGCGAACCTATCGCTCCGGCCTCGCCGCAGCCCTTGATACCGAGCGGGTTGGACGGGCATGGCGTTTCCGTCGTCATGATGTTGAACGACGGCAGGTTCTGCGCGCGTGGCATGGTGTAGTCCATGTAACTCGCCGTCAGGAGCTGGCCGCTATCGTCGTAATGCGTACCTTCCAGCAGTGCTTGGCCGATACCCTGCGCGATGCCGCCATGCACTTGCCCTTCCACGATCATCGGATTGATGATCTTGCCAAAATCGTCGGCGGCGACAAACTGGATGATCTCGGTTACGCCCGTCTCCGGGTCGATCTCGACTTCGCAAATATGACAACCACCCGGGAAGGTGAAATTGGAGGGGTCGTAGAAGGCGCCCTCTTTCAGCCCCGGCTCCATGCCGGAGGGAAGGTTGTGAGCCGTATAGGCGGCCAACGCGACCTGGAACCAGGGCAGCGACTTGTCCGTGCCGGCTACCCTGACATCGCCATTCTTGATTTCTATGTCCGCCTCGTCCGCTTCGAGAAGGTGGGCGGCAATTTTCTTGGCCTTGGCTTCCACCTTGTCCAGAGCCTTGACGATGGCCGACATGCCGACTGCGCCGGAGCGCGAACCGTAGGTTCCCATACCCATCTGCACCTTGTCGGTGTCGCCATGGACAATCGAAATACTATCGATCGGAACACCAAAACGCTCCGCCGCAAGCTGTGCGAATGTCGTCTCGTGGCCCTGCCCATGCGAATGTGAGCCGGTCAGGATTTCGATCGTGCCGACCGCATTGACCCGCACTTCCGCACTCTCCCACAATCCGACGCCAGCACCCAGTGAACCGACCGCCGCCGAAGGTGCAATGCCGCATGCTTCGATGTAGCAACTCATGCCGATGCCGCGCAGCTTGCCACGCTTGGCGGCTTCCTCGCGGCGTTTCTCGAAGCCCGCATAGTCCGCCGCCTTCAGGCCAGCATCCAGAGTCGCGTCGAAATCGCCCGCATCATAATTCATGATCACCGGCGTCTGGTGCGGGAAGGACCGTATGAAATTCTTCCGGCGAAGCTCCGCTGGCGAAACCCGCAATTCGCGCGCCGCCGTTTCCATAATACGCTCAAGCACAAAGGTGGCCTCCGGCCGCCCGGCTCCGCGATAGGCGTCGACCGGCGCCGTGTTGGTGTAGACCGTCTTCACATTGGCGTGGATGGCCGGAATGTCATATTGGCCAGAGAGAAGCGTCGCATAGAGATAGGTCGGGACAGAACTCGAAAACAGCGACATGTAGGCGCCGAGATTGGCGACGGTTTGAACCTTTAGCCCGAGGATTCTGTTGTCCTTGTCAAGGGCCAGTTCCGCATGGGTGGCATGGTCGCGGCCATGCGCGTCGGCAAGGAAGCTTTCGCTACGATCCGCTACCCATTTCACCGGCACGCCGGTCTTTTTCGATGCCCAGAGGCAGATGATTTCTTCCGGATAAATATAGATTTTCGATCCGAAGCCGCCACCGACATCCGGGGCGATGACGCGCAATTTGTTTTCGGGCGCGACATTGTAGAATGCGCTCATCACCAGACGCGCAACATGCGGATTCTGCGACGTGGTCCAGCACGTGTAGTGGTCCTCCGCCGCATCATAGACACCGAGCGTTGCGCGCGGTTCCATCGCATTCGGGACAAGCCGATTGTTGACGATGTCCATTTTGGTGACATGAGCGGCCTTGGCAAAGGCATCATTCGTCGCTTTTTCGTCGCCCAGATCCCAGTCGAAGATCAGATTGCCCGGTGCTTCGGGATGGAGTTGTGGGGCGCCATCCTTGAGTGCCTCGACAGCACTCACCACCACAGGCAGTTCTTCGTAGGTTACCTCGACAGCCTCGGCGGCATCGCGCGCCTGCCCCTTTGTTTCGGCGACCACGATTACCACTCCGTCGCCAACATAGCGCACCGTATCCGTCGCAAGCGGCGACCAGGCGCCCATCTTCATCGGGGTGCCATCTTTCGAATGAACCATCCAGCCACAGATCAGATTGCCGATACCATCGGCTTTCAACTCCCTGCCCGTCATTACACCGATAACGCCGGGCATCTTCTTCGCGGCTGCGGTGTCGATGCCCGTAATCTTCGCATGGGCATGGGCGCTGCGCACAAACGCAGCATGCTTCATGCCGGGCACGACCATATCGTCGGTGTAACGGCCTTTGCCGGTGAGAAATCTCTTGTCTTCCTTGCGGAGAACGCGTGCTCCGATACCTTCGACACCCATGGCTACTTCTCCCTGTCGCAGCTGCTTCGCGTGGAGAGATGTCTGAGGCTCCAAGGCAAGCAGGCTGCAAGGCTGAAATTCAGATGATCAGGCGGCCTTGA
The DNA here is from genome assembly GCF_002764115.1 of Phyllobacterium zundukense. Classification (NCBI taxonomy): domain Bacteria; kingdom Pseudomonadati; phylum Pseudomonadota; class Alphaproteobacteria; order Hyphomicrobiales; family Phyllobacteriaceae; genus Phyllobacterium; species Phyllobacterium zundukense. The sequence goes on from NZ_CP017940.1 coordinate 3,068,026, forward strand.
CGGCGCCCTTGCCCATTTTGTCCGATGCGTCGAGCACAGCCTTGACGATGTTGTGGTAACCGGTGCAGCGGCAAATATTGCCCTCAAGTTCAGCTCGTACGGTTGCTTCGTCGAGTCCGTCCGGATGCCGCCGGATCATGTCGACCGAACTCATGAGCATGCCCGGCGTGCAAAAGCCGCATTGCAGGGCATGATTTTCACGAAACGCAACCTGAAGCGGATGCAGTTCGCCACTGGGGTTGAGACCCTCGATGGTGGTGACCGCCGAGCCGGAAGCCTGGGCCGCCAGCATCGTGCAGGACTTGACCGCCCTGCCGTCGATATGGACCACGCATGCACCGCATTGCGATGTGTCACACCCGACATGGGTGCCGGTCAATCCAAGATTTTCACGCAGGAAATGCACAAGCAGTGTGCGATCTTCGGCTTCGCCTGTGACGGCTCGCCCATTCACGACAAGTTCCACTTTGGCCATAGGTTCCTCCCAGAACGTTGACTCATGTGTCTCTTTGCGGACTTCATGTGGTAAATGAAGATTAACCGCTCTTGCGCGCTTGTCTATCGTCAAAATAGAAAAATTCTAATTTGCGCGGCCTTCAACGAACAAGCGCATGTGAATTGCCGGTTTCACCCCCGCATGTTCAAAAATGCAATCATCACAAGGCTTGCAATCGCAACGCAATAAAGGTATCAGGCGCGTCATCCGTCGGCACATTCGTGATGGCCGATTTCAAGGATCGGGAAGTTCCTTCCCTGCCGCTTTAGCTCAGTCGGTAGAGCACATCATTCGTAATGATGGGGTCAGGTGTTCGAGTCACCTAAGCGGCACCACATTTTTCAATTACTTAGCTGATGTGGGTTTTGTGCCCGACCATTTACTGACCAGAAACTTGGTGATGGCCGTAGACCTCTTCGAGCATCTGGACCGACATGCCCAGAGTGCCCGCGGCCTCCCGTGTATCATTGCCCGACTGGACAAGGGCCGGGAAGCATCGAGGCCGTCGTCGCAAGAACGCGTTCGGCTCCGTCCGCAATGACAGCGCGCATTGCGGCTTTCGCAGCCTGGACATCCCTGACATTGATGGCATCGACGATGGCTTTGTGCCGTGCCACCGATTGCCCATGCCTTTCCGGGTTCGGGATCGGCGAACTGATTGTGAAAGTGGTGACAAGCGCCACCTCGATCAGCGTGCTGATCGAACGCATGAACGGGTTGCCAGACGCGTCAGCGATAGCAATGTGAAATTGCAGATCGCTGTTGACGAAATCCGAAGCCGAGCGACCGGCCCCATCCATCCTGCCCACGCAATCGTATAAGCTTTCGAGCTGCTGATCGCTTCGGCGAAACGCGGCAAGACCTGCAGCCTCGGGCTCCAGTGCAAGGCGCATTTCGAGCAAGCTCGATAGAAATTCGGGACTGGCGCCTGCCTCGAAGTGCCAGATGAGAATGTCCGGATCGAACAGATTCCAGTGTTGCCGTTTCAGCACCCTGGTTCCAATCTTGGCTCTGGGCTGAATCAATCCCTTTGCTGCAAGCGTCTTGAGTGCCTCGCGAAGCACCGTTCTCGATACACGAAACTGCTGAAGAAACTCGGCGTCACCCGGCAGGATACTGTCTTCGGCGTAGAACCCGCTGACAATCTTCAAACCAAGATCACGCATCACATGGCCATGATGCGTATGCGAATGACCGGCTGTGCGGAAGTCATAATTGGCTAGCTGATTTTCGGGCAGGTCAGGAGGCGGCATTGACCATTGCCTTCCTCGTTGAAAGGAAAACGAGAGTCCGCTGCAGCGCGATGAAGGCAAAGAGCAGAGCACCCACGACGATTTTGGTCCACCAGCTGGACAAGGTTCCGTCGAAGACGATGTAGGTCTGGATGATGCCCTGAATGATCACACCGACAAAAGTGCCTGCGACATAGCCGACACCGCCCGTCAGCAACGTGCCCCCGATGACAACAGCGGCGATCGTATCAAGCTCAACCCCGACCGCGGCCAGCGAGTAGCCGGCGGATGTGTAAAGTGAGAAGACGATACCTGCGAGTCCGGACAGGAATCCCGATAAGGCATAGATGGTGATGGTCGTCCGGGCCACGGGAATGCCCATCAATTCAGCCGATGTGCGGTTCCCACCGACCGCATAAATGTAGGAGCCGAACTTGCTGAAATGAGCCATCGCGATACCCACGAGGAAAACCAGCACCATCAGGCAACCGATGAAGGTCAATCTCCCGCCGTCCGGTAACCGGTAATACATGCCTTGCAGGATCGAATAGAATTCGTGATTGATCGGAATGGAATCCGTCGTCATAACGAAGCATATCCCGCGCATCAGGAACATCCCGGCCAGGGTCACGATAAAAGCCGGCACATCGAGATAATAGATGATGACGCCCATGATCGCGCCAAAAGTCGTGGTTATGATGAGCGCGATGGCGAAAGCCGCCAGCGGATGCACACCATATTTCGTGATGAGCACGGCAAGCAGGACGCCGGTAAAGGCGATGACCGATCCGACCGAAAGATCTATGCCTCCCGAAAGAATGACAAACGTCATGCCAACAGCTGCGATTCCGAGAAAGGCATTGTCGGTCAAGAGATTACCGGCAACCCGAGTGGACAAAATGGCGGGAAACTGCATGGCGCAGGCAGTATAGGCGAGCGCGCAGATGAGCAGCGTTGCATAGAAGGGAAGAAGCCGCGTGTTCATTGGCGCTTTGCTCCCTTCGCGCGGAATTCAGTTTTCAGGAAATGCCAGCCACCCGCGGATGAGAAAGACTGCGCCAGCAGGATCACGATGATCACCACGGCTTTGAGGATGAGATTATATTCCGGCGGAAAGCCAGAGAGCAGGATCCCGGTATTCATCGCCTGAATGATGATGGCGCCAAGTGCTGACATCAGGATCGAGAAGCGTCCGCCGAACAGTGACGTTCCGCCAATGACAACGGCAAGGATCGCGTCGAGTTCCAGCCAAAGCCCGGCATTGTTGGCATCCGCCCCGCGGATATCAGCGGCAACGATGATGCCCGCCAGCGCCGCACACAGACCGCAAAAGGCGTAAATGACAAGAAGCAGCAGCTTGCTGTTCAACCCCGCATAGCTGCTGGCGCTGCGATTGACGCCTATCGACTCGATCAGCAGTCCAAGTGCAGTACGTCGAACGATAATGATCGCAGACACCAGTAGCGTAACGGCAATCAGCACTGGCATCGGTATGCCCAGAACCGAGCCCGTCCCGAAAAAGATCAGACCCGGGTCGGTGAAGGTAATGATCGACCCTTCCGTGATGAGCTGCGCGATGCCGCGGCCTGCTACCATCAGGATGAGGGTTGCAACGATTGGTTGGAGATCGAAATAGGCAACGAGCAACCCATTCCACAGACCACAGAGAAGTCCTGTCCCGAGCGCCGCAAAGATGACCACAGGCAGTGAATACCCGGCAACGGTCAATGTGGCGGCGATGGCTCCCGACACTGCCATGACCGCGCCCACAGAGAGATCAACTCCACGGCTGGCGATCACCGCCGTCATGCCAATGGCGAGAATGATCACGGGCGCACCCCGATTAAGCACATCGACGAGACTGCCGAACAACCTCCCATCCTGTAAACGAATGTCAAAGAAGCCGGGGAACGCCAGATAATTCAGAAACAGAATCAGGGCCAGCGAAAGGAGTTGCGGCGAGGCCTTGGTCAATGCAACTGCATTAATGCGGTTCATGCGTGCACCTCTCCTGGTTCCGCAGCGATTTTCTGCATGATTTTCGTGGTTGTGATGTCGTCGCCTGTAAACTCACCCCGATGCGCGCGGTCGCGCAGTACAACCACTCGTGTGCTGTAGGCGACGATCTCTTCGATTTCTGATGAGATCACGAGAAGCGCCATGCCGTTATCGCAAAGCTGGTTGATCAGGGCGATGATTTCCGCATGAGCGCCGACGTCGATGCCGCGCGTCGGTTCATCCAGAATGAGGAAGCGCGGATTTGTGGCGAGCCAGCGGGCAAGAATGACTTTCTGCTGGTTGCCGCCGGAAAGAAACTTGATCGGCTTCTCGATATCCGTGGTGCGGATGTCCAGCGCTTTGACGAACTTGTCAGCGAGTGCAACCTGCTGTTTTCGGGACAATCGTTTGAACCAGCCTTTTTGCGCCTGTAGAGCCAGCACGATATTTTCGCGCACCGAAAGGTCGCCGATAATGCCGTCGGTCTTTCGGTCTTCGGGGCAGAGCCCGAAACCTAACGCGACGGCGTCCTGCGGCGACCGTATGCGGACGGGAACGCCATCCACTGCCGCCTGGCCACTATCGGCAGAATCGATGCCGAACAGCAGGCGTGCCGTTTCGGTCCGCCCTGAGCCCAGCAGGCCCGCCATGCCGATTACTTCGCCCTCGCCAATGTCGAGATCGAACGGCGCGACACTGCGATTGCGACCCATGCCTTTGAAGGAAAATTGTTTCTTTTCCGGTTCTGGCCGATCCCGGCGGACATTGTGCGTCACTGCGGCAAGCGCACGGCCAAGCATCAGCGATACAAGCTCGATTTTCGGCAGTTGGGATGTCAGTTCGGTCCCGGCAACCTTGCCGTTGCGCAGTACTGTGACCCGGTCGCAGATTTCATAGACCTGATCAAGGAAATGCGTGATGAAGACGATTCCGAGGCCACGCTCCTTGAGCCGCCTGAGTGTTGCGAAGAGGATTTCTGTTTCGTGGCGATCAAGACTCGCGGTCGGCTCATCGAGGATGAGAATCCGCCCTGACATATCGACTGCCCGCGCAATGGCGACGAGCTGTTGCACCGCGACTGAATAGCGGGATAGATCCGACGAAACATCAATGTGAAGGTCATATTGGCTGAGGAGCTGCTGCGCACGCTTCTCCATGCGGCGCCGATCGATGAAGCCGAAGCGCATCGGCTGGCGGCCGACAAAGAGATTGTCCGCGACAGACATGTTCGGAAGCAGGTTTACTTCCTGGTAAACCGTGCCAATGCCAAGATGTTGCGCGTGCAGCGTATCGCGAACGTGAACGGGCTGTCCGTCGAGCTCCATCACGCCTGAATCCGGCTGATGGACGCCAGTGAGCACCTTGATCAGTGTTGACTTGCCGGCACCATTCTCCCCCAGCAGCGCATGTATCTCGCCTTGCCGGATGGTCAAATCGACAGTGTCCAGTGCCTGGAAGCCAATGAAGGATTTGCATATGCCTCGAGCGGCCAGCAGAACAGGATGGTCCGTCATTGCGCCCTCTCCCGTGAGCGGTTTTGTCGGGTGGGGACTGGCCGCCCTTTCGAGACGGCCAGCCATGACGGAGTGATTAGTACCCCAGCCCCTTTTTCTCTTCGTAGACCTTCTTCGGATCATCAGCCTGCGTATAGAGCTTGGACTCGGTCTGGATCCACTTTGGTGGCGCCTTGCCGCTTTCCTTGTAGGCTTTCAGGGCGTCGAAAGCAGGACCTGCCATGTTCGGCGTCAGCTCGACAGTGGCGTTCGCCTCTCCTTCGGACATCGCCTTGAAGATGTCCGGCACAGCGTCGACCGAGACGACAAGGATGTCCTTGCCCGGCTTCAGTCCGGCCTCTTTGATGGCCTGAATTGCGCCAACAGCCATGTCATCATTGTGGGCATAGAGCGCACAGATGTTCTTGCCGCCATTTTCAGCCTTGAGGAAGCCTTCCATGACTTCCTTGCCCTTGGCACGCGTAAAGTCGCCCGTCTGGCTGCGGGTGATCTTGATGTTTGAGGCAGGTGCGATGCCCTCCTCAAAACCCTTCTTGCGGTTGATAGCGGGACTCGATCCTACTGTTCCCTGCAGTTCGACAACATTGCAGGGCTTGCCCGCAATCGTCTTGACGAGCCATTCACCCGCTACCTTGCCCTCGTGCACGGTATCCGAAGTTACCGCTGTCAGATACAGGTCGTCATTGGCAGTCTCGATCGTGCGGTCAAGCAGGATAACCGGTATTTCGGCTTCCTTGGCCTCAGCGAGAACCGTATCCCAACCTGTCGCAACGACAGGCGCAACAAAAATGGCATCGACGCCCTGGGCGACAAAGCCGCGGATCGCCTTGATCTGGTTTTCCTGTTTCTGCTGTGCGTCTGCGATCTTGAGATCGATCCCGCGTTTCTTTGCCTCAATTTTGGAAACGGATGTTTCGGCTGCGCGCCAGCCTGATTCCGATCCGATCTGCGAGAAGCCGACCGTCAAGTCAGACGCGCCTGCTGCTCCCGCAAAGGACACGGCAACCGTACTGGCAAGCAGAATTCTCTTCATGAACGACATGATTATTCCTCCCGATTTAGGTCTATTCCGTAAGATCCTCCCAGACCTCAATAAAATTATTATAATATAGTATTATTATTGGCAAGAGGGCGCGCATCAGTTTCCACGCTTGACGTGATCGGTGCATATCCTTGAGTTGTGAACTGAGCTGCGGCGAGAAATACTGGCCGTGCGTGTCGCTGAAGTAAGCCAGATTGGCGTCAAGGGCATTGGTCGAAATGCGAGGCAGACGCCTACCGCCGGCGCCTCCGTTCTCGCCGCTTCAACCTGCCTCAAGAAGAACAGAGCATCACTCCCAAGCAGCAAGATATGCCGGGCTGCATCGCGGCTTGCAAGGTCCACGATGACGTCAGCAACCTTGGCGGGGTCACTGACGTCACGGCCGTTGCCTTTTATGATGCCACGGATAGTCCCGACGCCCTGCTCGTATTCAGGCAGCAGGCCATAGACGTTGGCGTCGATTTGCGCCCGGAAATCCGCGTCGGTCGCTCATCCGTCGAGGAAATCCGAACGATGCGGTGTGAACGTGTCAACCAGGCGGCCTTTTTCCAGCGCCTTGACCCCGTGCTGTGCACCGGAAGGGACAATGAAACTCCCTCCCTTACCAATAATTGCCGACTTGCCGTCTACCGTCACTTCAAAGCGCCCCTCGGCAACGTAGCTTGCCTGCACGTGCGGGTGTGAATGCATCGCACCAACTGCGCCTTCCTCGAAGTCGAATTCGACCTGCATCAATTCGTCGGTGTAGACAATCACTCGACGGCGGTTGCCGTTATCGAGAAGAGTCCAGGCTACTTCATCTGGCTGCGCGAACAATTTGATGTCTGACATTTTCAGTTCTCCTATCTTGCGAGCCAGCCGCCATCGACCGGAACGACTGCGCCATGCATGTAATGTGAAGCCTTGGCCAACAAAAATACGGCGGCATCCCCGATGTCCTCAGGATCCCCCCATCGTCCGGCTGGTATTCGGGAAATGATTGCTTCACTGCGGTGAGGATCGTTGCGGAGTGCTTCCGTGTTGGCGCTGACGATATATCCGGGAGCAATCGCATTGACATTGATCCCTTTTGCCGCCCACTCGCACGCGAGCAAACGGGTGATGCCGACCAAGCCTGATTTGGAAGCAGTATATGACGCCACCCGGATGCCGCCCTGAAAACTCAGCATCGAGGCGATATTGACAATCTTGCCGCGCCTGTCTTCTGCGACGATATTCTTGGCAAGGGCCTGGGACATGAAGAAAACGGAACGCAGGTTGACATCCATGACCTCGTCCCAATCCTCAAGGCTGAAATCAAGCGCGTCGGCACGCCGGATGATCCCCGCATTGTTGACCAGTCCGTCAATTGCCCCGCATTCCTGCCATATCTCATCGACCACACGGATCGCTTGTTCCACGTCACTTAGATCGCGAAGAACAGGCGTAAATTTGCCTCCGTTCGTCTCGATCATGCGGGCAGTTTCTGTCATGTCCGATCGCCCGACACCAACAACGGATCCCCCTGCACGGGAAACGGACACTGCGATGCCCTGGCCTATCCCCGTATTCGCACCGGTCACCACAATGGTCTTGCCTTCGAGGCTGAACGAACTGAGATCCGTCATGCGAGTTCTCCAACTGCAACGGGATCAACATCCGTGTAATCCACATTGTCGCCCGCCATTGCCCAGATAAAGCTATAGTTCGACGTTCCGGAGCCGGAATGGATCGACCAGCCGGGCGACAAGACTGCCTGTCTGTCGGCGACTATGAGGTGACGGGTTTCCTGGGGCTCGCCCATCAAATGCATCACACGCGCATCATCCGCCAGTCCGAAATAAAGATACGCCTCCGACCGGCGGTCGTGCACGTGGGCAGGCATGGTGTTCCAGACGGAACCTTGTGCAAGCGTGGTCATCCCCACGACCAGCTGACATGTCTTTGCGCCTTCCGGATGGATGAACTGGAAAATAGATCGCTGGTTCGATGTCGCCTGCGAACCCAGATCCACCCTTTTCGCATCACTGATACCGATGCATTTTGTTGGATGGGATTGATGGGCTGGCGCACTGATAAGATAGAAGCAGGCCGGCTCTTCCTGCGAGGCAGATGCAAAACGCACATCCATGGCCCCCATTCCGACATAGATCATGTCCCGGTGACCGAGTTCGAAGCGCTGCCCGTCGACGGTGACAAAACCGCCCTTGCCGATATTCACGACGATCAGTTCCCGCCGATCCAGAAAGTTCGCTGTTCCTGTCGGCTTGATGGTTTCGAGCTTCAGTTCTTGCGAGACAGGATTTGCACCACCGATAATCATCCGATCATAATGCGAATAGGTCAGATTTATCTGATCGGGACTGAAAAGGTCCGTCACAAGAAAATTGGCACGAAGATCACTTGTCCCGAATTTCGACGCTTCCGCTGGTGATACCGCAAAGCGCGACGTAAAAGACGTTTCAGTCATACTATCTTTCCTTCCATAGAGGTCATATTGCTCCGATTAGACTTATGATTAGCCAGCCACAGCGATAAGCGCGAGATCGAATCATTGCCATTGCATACATCGCTCTGTGAGATGGTCCTTGGCTCGATTATTGATGCAAGATACTGATATATATATACATAATAATCACCAACCATTTCAAAACGAACCGCGCCCATCGCATACAGCGCCAATTCATTTGACACCACTTGTAAGATGTCATATGTTTGAAATCAAGTTGCAGGAGGCAACTTTTAAATCATTCACGATACGCGCCACATTTTTCGGCGGCGGGAGGAGGATCCCCACTTATGAATGTCCTTACAAAGGCTGTAGCGGCCGCAATGCTTGGTACAATTCCGTTTGCAACGCTGGCACTTGCGGAGACGCCGCCGAACCAGCTTGTGGTTGGCTTCTCGATGTCGAATATCCTGACGCTTGATCCAGCAGCGATCACTGGCAAGGAGACTGTTCAAGTTCTCGCCAACATCTATGAGGGTTTGGTATCGCTTGACCCGGTCAACCGTTCGCAGGCCAATCCTCAACTGGCCGAAAGCTGGGCAATAAGCGAGGACAGTAAATCAATAACCTTCAAAATGCGCTCCGGTGCGAAATTTGCCTCGGGGAATCCCGTAACCGCCGAGGACGTTGTGTGGTCGTTCAAGCGCTTGATGAAACTTAATCTTGCCCAGGCTTCCTTCCTGAAGACCCATGGATTCTCGGCTGCCAATGCCGACGCAAGCTTTGCCGCCCCCGATCCCTCGACGGTTGTGATTACGCTTCCCAAGAAGGTAGATCCGCAAATCATCGTCTTGACCCTTGGTATTGTTGGACCGGGCTCTGTCCTCGACAGCAAGACAGTCATGGCAAACGAAGCGAATGGCGACATGGGGGGTGCCTGGCTTACAACGCATTCAGCCGGCTCCGGACCGTTCGTGTTGCAGGAATGGAAGTCCAACGAGCGGGTGCTGTTGAGCCGCAATGACAATCATTGGGGCAAGGAGGCAGCCATGCGCCGCATCATCATGCGGCACCTCCCCGAATCGCAAAGCCAGCGGCTCATGCTGGAAAAGGGCGACATCGATGTCGCTTTTTCGATGTCCGCGGCAGATTTGACCGCATTGCAGTCCAACAAGGACGTTGTGGTGCAGACAATCGGGGGCAGTGGCTTCTATTACCTCGCGGTGTCGATGAAGGATGAAAAATTCAACAAGCCGAAGGTGCGCGAGGCGCTGCGCTATCTCATCGATTATGAGGGCTTGAACGCGACTGTTCTCCCCTTCTTTGGCAAGCCGCACGACCGCCCCATTCAGACAGGCCTTCTCGGGGCTCTTCCCGACGCCGGCTACAAACTCAACGTCGAGAAGGCAAAGGCCCTGTTGGCTGAAGCGGGATATCCCGAAGGCTTCTCCACGACACTGCGTGCCCTATCCGATGCACCGTTCCTCAATCTTGCGACCGCCATTCAGGCAAGCCTCGCTCAGGGCGGCATCAAGGCCGAAGTCATCACGGGGTCTGGAGATCAGATTTACGGCGCAATGCGTGAACGAAAGTTTGAGCTGCTCGTGGGCCGCGGCGGCGGCGGTCAGCTACCGCATCCCGACTCCAATCTGCGCGCCATCGCCTATAATCCCAACAATGCGGACGATGCAAAACTAACGAATTTTCAGGGCTGGCGAACATCATTTTACGATGAGAAGCTGAACAAGATGATTGATGACGCTCTGATCGAGACCGACACCAAACGCCAGGTGACGAGGTATGGTGAAATCCAGACCTATTATGCGGATATGGTGCCGTCCATCCAGCCCTTCTCCGAAGTCGTCGACTCCGTAGCGTCACGCGCGGATGTCAAGGGACTGGCTCTCAATCCGTCCTGGTCTACCGACCTCAGCACCATAACCAAGGCGCGCTGAATTCCATCATCGGCCGCTGCCGCGCCAAAACCAGGGCGTGACAGCGGCCGTAAAAATAGAACGCAAGAGACATTCATATGACTCACGAACGTGTTTACGCAGGGATACGCCAAGGTGCCACGATTTTGGTGACGCTGTTTGGGCTTCTTGTGCTTACCTTCTGTATTGGCCGACTGATGCCGGTCGATCCGGTTCGTGCGATTATTGGCGAGGAAGCAGACGCAGCGACTTATCGCATGGTGGCCGAACGTCTCGGTATGGATAGACCAGTTTACGAACAGTTCTTGCGCTATCTCGGCGATATCCTGACCGGCAATTTCGGCGTGTCCATCCGCACGGGCCAATCCGTCATCAATGACATTGCACACGTCATGCCCGCCACCATCGAACTGGCCACATTCGCGATTATCTGTGGTGCCGGTCTTGGAATACCGCTTGGAATACTCGCGGCCGTACGCCGTAATCGCCTGACGGACCATGTCATTCGTGTCGTGACCCTGCTCGGCCATTCGATGCCCATTTTCTGGATAGGCATGATAGGCCTCATCGTCTTCTATGCGACGCTCGGCCTCGTGGGTGGTGGCGGACGTATGTCAGACTACAATATCGGGCTGGCCCCGGAGACGACCGGGTTCCTGTTGATTGACGCTGCATTGGCCGGGGACTGGGAAGTTTTCCATGATGCGGTCAATCATCTTGTTCTGCCGGCAAGCATACTGGGCTACTCGTCAATGGCATACATCACCCGCATGACGCGCAGCTTCATGCTGGATCAATTGAACCAGGAGTATGTAGTCACCGCAAGGGTCAAGGGCCTCTCCAACAGCCGGACCATCTGGTACCACGCATTCGCCAACATCCGCGTACAGCTCGTGACGATCGTAGCTCTGGCCTATGGAAGCCTGCTCGAGGGCGCCGTGCTGATTGAGACCGTGTTCTCCTGGCCCGGTTTCGGACAATACATGACGAACAATATGCTGGTCGGTGACATGAACGCTGTCATGACCTGCGTGCTCATTGTCGGCATCATTTTCATCTGCCTGAATTTGCTTTCCGATGTCCTTTACAAAGTGTTCGATCCGAGGACGCGATGACAACCAAAAGCCTGTACAATACCAAAGCCATGCCAACCGTAGGTATTTCCGCGCGGTTTTCTGGACCGCTGAAAGCATTGGGCGCCGTTTTCAAACGGTTATCAAACGACGTCTCGTCCTGCTTCGGCCTCGTTGTCATCACCATATTGGTGCTTAGCGCGATCTTCGCCCCATGGATTGCAACCCACGATCCAAATCTCGTCAATCTGCCCAATGCGCTTCGGCCCCCGGATGCCCTGAACTGGTTCGGCACTGACGAGCTTGGGCGCGACATCTTCAGCCGCATCATTCACGGTACCAGAATAACGCTGTCGATCATCACCCTCGTTTCGATTGTTGTTGGACCCGTCGGTCTTTTGGTTGGCACGACCGCAGGTTATTTCGGCGGCTGGTGCGACACAGTCATGATGCGGATAACAGATATATTTCTGTCATTCCCCGGGCTGATCCTGTCACTCGCTTTCGTTGCAGCATTGGGTGCAGGGCTCGAAAACGCGATTATCGCAATTGCATTGACTTCCTGGCCGCCGATTGCCCGCCTGGCGCGAGCGGAGACGCTTACATTCCGGTCCGCCGACTATATTTCGGCCTCGCGCATGCAAGGCGCTTCATCGATCCGCATTATCGTGAAATCGATCATGCCGATGTGCCTCCCGTCAGTGCTTGTGCGAATAACTCTGAGTATGGCAACCGTTATTCTGACCGCGGCCGGTCTCGGCTTTCTTGGTCTCGGCGCTCAGCCGCCATTGCCCGAATGGGGGGCGATGATTGCGACAGGACGCCGGTACATGCTTGACAGCTGGTGGCTGGTGGCATTTCCGGGCATGGCCATATTGCTCGTAAGTCTTGCCTTCAATTTACTGGGTGACGGGTTGCGCGATGCCCTCGACCCCAAGCAGCGTTGAGGAGAAGTCCATGACTGATACGGATCAGCTGCTTGACGTTTCCAACCTTTGCGTGAGTTACCGCAAGGACAAGGGATACTCTGATGCGGTGCGGGGGGTGTCTTTTACCCTCGGCCGCGAAAGGCTGGGTATCGTTGGTGAATCCGGTTCCGGCAAATCGACGATCGGCCGGGCATTGCTGAAGCTGCTACCCTCTGCCCGGATCACCGCAGACAGACTTCAGTTTCAGGGCACCGACCTCGTGAAAGCCGGCGAACGCGAGATGCTGACGATCCGCGGGCGTCGCATCTCGATGATCCTGCAGGATCCCAAGTTTTCGCTCAATCCCGTGCACCGAGTGGGCAATCAGATCGCAGAGGCATACCGCGTTCACACGCGTGCCTCAAACCAGCAGGCCCGGCAGAAGACGTTGGAAATGCTGGAAGCAGTTCAAATCAGGGATCCGGAACGGGTATACGATCTCTACCCGCACGAAGTATCCGGTGGCATGGGGCAGCGCATCATGATCGCAATGATGCTGATACCCGAACCGCAACTGATCATCGCCGATGAGCCGACTTCAGCGCTTGACGTGACCGTTCGCATGCAGGTCCTCAATATTCTCAATGAGCTTGTGACAAGAAAGGGCATCGGGCTGATCATGATCAGCCATGATCTCAACCTCGTGCGCAACTTCTGCGACCGGGTTCTGATCATGCGGTCCGGCGAGGTTGTGGAATCGTGCGCGGCGCGGGATCTCATGCAGGCTTCCCACCCATACACACGGGGACTGCTCGCCGCGCAGCCACATATTGGCGGAAGCCGAAGCCCCCTGCCCGTCCTCAGTCGTGAGATTGGTCTTGCAAAAATTGCAGCGGAGGAAACGCGATGAGCGATGTAACCATCAAAGGACTTACGATCGATCTTGGAACCGGAACTGCCCAGAAGAAGATTCTCAATGATGTCAGCTTCGCCGTTGCGTCCGGTGAGTCATTCGGTCTGGTGGGCGAATCCGGCTCGGGAAAGTCAACAATCTTGCGCTGCATTGCCCGCTTGCTGACATTTTGGTCGGGTCAGATCGCCATTGCCGGGCGACCAATCGCAGAGATACCCGGCGCTGACTATTGTCGTGTTGTCCAAATGGTCTTTCAGGATCCATACGGATCGCTCCACCCTCGCCAATCCATCAAGACCGCACTTCATGAACCGCTGCGTATCCACAGGCTTGATCGTCAGCAAGAACGCATGGAGAAGGCGCTCCTTGACGTCGGTCTGAATTCTTCATTCCTGACGCGCTATCCGCACGAACTTTCGGGCGGGCAAAGACAACGCGTGGCGATTGCCAGAGCGCTGATTTTGGAACCCAGCGTCTTGCTCCTCGATGAACCAACGTCGGCGTTGGACGTGTCTGTGCAGGCAGAAGTACTCAATCTGCTCAACGAGATCAGGCTCGCAAGAAAATTGACCTATTTGTTCGTGTCTCACGATCTGGCTGTGATCGATTACATGTGTGAGCGACTTGCCGTGATGCAGTCGGGCAGCATTGTCGAAATCATGAATCGCACAGAACTTAGTGAAGGTCGTGCAAAACATCCCTATGCGCGTGAACTGATCAACGCGAGCATTGAGTATGATCGAGTAGCGTGAGTAAAGCATCCGATACAGCTGTGGCTTGTCCAATGAGGATCGAATGAACACAAGAAGGCGAGAGACACTCACCGCACAATTGGTCCGGCAAGTAACAGACCGGATCAAGTCAGGCGAATTTCCTCGAGGTGCAAGACTTCCGACCGAGAAGGAGATGATCGACGAATTCGGCGTCAGCCGCACGGTCGTTCGCGAAGCTATCGCCAACCTTCGCGCTGGCGGCATGGTCTCGACACAACAGGGTGTGGGCGCCTTCGTCGTGCAGAATACGGCCTTGCCGGCCTTCCGCATCGCGGAGGAGGATCTCTCGGTACTTGAACAGGTCGTCAAAGGGCTGGAACTTCGAATTGCAGTGGAGTCAGAAGCAGCGGCGCTCGCCGCCCAGCGCCGCAGTGAAAGTGACATTCTTGCAATCGAGTCCGCTTGCGACACCATGGCAGACGCTATCAAGACTGGCAGCGACAGCATTGAAGCAGACCTGAATTTTCACCGTGCAATCGCCCGTGCAAGCCAGAACGATCACTTTCTGAAGATCTTCAACTACCTCGGTGAAGTTTTAATTCCCAGAGCACGGTTGCAGACCCATCGTTTCGAAGAGTTTACACTCTCGGAATATCTGGAGCGCATCAACTCCGAGCACCGTCAGGTTCTCTTTGCCATCCGCCGGGGCGATACAGATGGCGCCCGCGCAACAATGCGGATGCATTTGAGCGGTAGCCGCGATCGGCTCCAACAGACCATACCCGAACGGAGATGATTGATCAGGACAACATGTCCGCATTGTCCAGACAATTGCGGGATACGGTCCATTTTACCAGATCGTTCAATGCGGACACTTCAACTTTCGCACAATGGCAGTCTACGAACCGGGCATTTGTTGCGGAAGCGCTTGGCGCCGGCAATGCACAAGCTGCACAATCGCGGACGCTTGATCAGCGAGATCATAAATCTCACCAGACGCGGCTTCTGGAACTCACGTTCAGCAGCGGAGAGAAAACCGAAGCCTTTCTTCTTCTGCCTTCCGTGAGGAAAAAGAGTCCCGCGGTTTTATTGCTGCACGATCACGGTTCGCGCTTTGACATTGGCAAAGAAAAGCTGATTCAAACTTCGAACCCCGACAAAGCACGATCTGCAAGGGAATGGATCAAGCGCTGCTACGGCAATCGTTATCTCGGTGATGTTCTCGTCAAACGCGGCTACGTCGTTTTATGTGCCGATGCCTTGGGCTGGAGCAGCCGCCAGGGAAACGGGTACGACACGCAGCAGGCGCTGGCAGCCAATCTGATGCAGTTTGGGACTTCGCTTGCCGCGGTCGTGGCTTCCGAAGATGTGCAGGCCGCGCTGTTTTTGAGCGCACTGCCGCAAGTCGATGAACGCTTCGTGGCAAGCATGGGCTTCTCATTCGGAGGGTTCCGCGCATGGCAGGTAGCTGCTCTCACCTCGACAATTCGTGCCTCGGTGGCAATCAATTGGATGGGGCAACTCGCCGGGCTGATGCAACCAGGAGCCAATTTATTGCGCGGGCAATCGGCGTATTACATGTTGCATCCACCACTTGCCGGAAAACTGGATTATCCGGATATTGCCGCACTTGTCGCTCCGCGCCCCGCGCTTTTCTTTGCGGGGGACCGAGATCCGCACTTCCCCCGAGAAACCGTAGAGGCAGCATTCGCCGCACTTGCCTCCCGTTGGTCGGACGCAGGCGCCGCAACGCATCTGGAAACCAGGATTTGGCCAGCCGGTCACGCCTTTGGACCCGCGCAGCAGGACGCAGCGATTCAATGGATGGGTTCGGCGCTCGGTCAATAGCGTTTCAGGCATCCCGGTTTAGCGCGCGCGGGACGCCCGTGAACTATTGCGGTCCAAGCCTGTCAATCAGAGCCTGCAAGTCCTGATGGTCCTGTTCCGTGCAGTCCACAAGGGGTGGACGGACCGGTCCAGCTGATTTGCCGACAAGGCGCGCACCAGCTTTGACAATACTGACAGCATACCCGCCGCCTCGATTGCGAATACCGATGTAGGGCAGGAAGAACTCTTTCAGGAGCCGCTCCGTGACCGTGCGATCACCAGTGCGCACAGCACCGTAAAACTCCATCGCAGTCTTTGGTATGAAATTGAAGACAGCCGACGAGTAGACAGGAAAGCCTGCCGCATTATACGCCTCGGCATAGACTTCCGCGGTCGGGAGGCCACCAAGGTAGCTCAATCGATCACCCAGTCTGCTGCGGATTAGGGTAACGGCTTCAATATCGCCAATACCGTCCTTGAAACCAATGAGGTTGCGGTTCCTTTCCGCCAATCGTTCGAGCGTGTCAGCGTCCAATCGACAGACATTGCGGTTATAAACGATTACGCCAATTTCTACCGACCGGCACACGGCCTCGATATGAGCGGCGAGGCCCTGCTGACTGGTTTCGGTCAGGTAGTGGGGAAGAAGCAGTATCCCCGCAGCGCCTGCCGTCTGGGCAGTGCGTGCCATCTCAATTGCCATTCGTGTGCTATACCCCGCACCGGCAATGATCGGAGTATGGGAACCACAGGTGTCGACTGCCGCGCGGATAACCTGCGCATGCTCAGCGAGAGTCAGTGAGAAACCTTCGCCCGTTCCCCCAGCTGCAAAGAGAACTGTGGCTCCATAGGGCATCAACCATTCGAGCCGCGATTTGTAACCGGAGGCGTCGAATTCACCTTGTTCATCGAAATCTGTGAGAGGAAATGACATCAATCCGGATGACAGGACGGATTTGAGTTCCTGCGGATCATAGACGGGCCGGCTGTTTGAATTGTAGTTCACTTTTGTTGTCCTATTCTCTTGCCGTGCAATCGTTGTCAGTCGACCAGATTGTCATTGATGAAATCGAAATTGATGTCTTCGCCAAGACCGGGTTTGTCGGAGAGATGGACAAAGCCATTCTCATCCATCGGATCTGCGAGCGTGTTCAGATATTCGAACCCATCGTCATATTCCAGGAATGGATGCAGGAGACCGCGCTCATACCATCGGACGTTTTTTGAAACGGCAGTAATGATGAGATTGGGTGCGCCGTTGCCGTGGACCTCACAATTCATCCCGAACGATTCAGCCAGGTGCATCGTCTTGAGTGCGGGAGAGATGCCACCAACGTCGTGTACCCCGGTGCGGAGAATATCGCAGGCTTTGGACGTAATCCATTCGGCACGGTTATAGTGCTTGCCTCCCGCACTTTCCGGTCCGAGAACAGGAATATCGAGATTTTCCGCCAGCCACGTATACGAGGCTGTGCTTTGCTCATCCATCGCCTCTTCGATCCAGGCAAATCCAAGTTTTTCAAGTCCCCGGCCAAGTTCAAGTGCTTCTGTTCGGGAATACCAGTGGAAGGCATCAAGCATCAAATGGATGTCCGGACCCACGGCCTCGCGCACTGCGGCGCAGGCCTTGATATCCATCTTGACGTCAGGAGCCCACGAAACAGGGGGCATCCATGTGTGCAGCTTGATACCTTTATAACCGCGTTTCACCAGCGTTTCGGCGAATCGACCGTAATCCTCGGGCGTTGCCAACCCTCCCTCCAACTCATCACCGCACATGATCGACCCGTATGCGGGGACCTTGTCGCGATAGCTGCCGATGAGTTTGTGAACTGGAATTCCAAGCTTTCTGCCGGCCAGATCCCACAACGCACAATCGATAATGGCAAGTGTGCGATCGGTAAGCTGCGCCGCGCTCCCGCGTTGCCAGTGTGCAAGGTCCTGCCAGAGACGTTCACGATCGAAAGGATCCTGGCCGAGCAGTACCTTCTTCACAAACTTATCAATGACGTGTGGCCGCACGATCTCTACTGGCGAAAAGCAGTGCCCCTCACTCCCGTCGTCGGTGGCAATAGTCAGCAAAGCAAGCTCGACCTTGTGTGCAGGGCCTGGATGGGCGTGACCCGCGCTGTCGGCATGCCTATGAGTCGTATGTCCAAAGCGCCGCACACTGACATCAGTTATTTTCACATCTCGTCTCCCAATGCTCTGCCTCGCTCGGGTACCTGACCATCAAGGACAAAAC
Source organism: Phyllobacterium zundukense (assembly GCF_002764115.1). Classification (NCBI taxonomy): domain Bacteria; kingdom Pseudomonadati; phylum Pseudomonadota; class Alphaproteobacteria; order Hyphomicrobiales; family Phyllobacteriaceae; genus Phyllobacterium; species Phyllobacterium zundukense. The sequence goes on from NZ_CP017940.1 coordinate 3,086,349, forward strand.
TGCCTGGCCGACGCTCCAGATCACCGAATGCAGATTCTCTATCATGTTGTATGATGACTGACAACAACAAATCTTGTCGAACTTTCATCCAAACTCGGTGCGTCAGATATCAGCAATTCCGGGGCTCCTCCAATGAATTCCTTCGGCAAAGAACTGAATTTCTTAGATCCTGGCTTGCGGCTGCATGTGAACAGGATCGCATCATGATCGGGTTGTATGATAATGCCCCTAAATATCGTTGGAAGCGAACCGGGTTACCGGGTGCGCTCTGGTTAATCCATTGACGCTCAAAAAATGGGATACTGATTCGGTATCAACCTCCATCTGCGCAGGTGGTCTCGACGTAGACGTTGGGATATGGCCAGAGAAATAGGCCGCGGACTGCGTATTCATCATGGGTCCGCAGATGTTGAAGCGACATTTCCCACGCGAGCATATGCCAGTTGCCTGCTTGTGATGATTTCAAATCGACAGTATGTTGTCACCGACAACACACTCGGAGTGAGCCATGAGCGCTGTAGAGGAATTTCGTAAGTTCAATCGCTTTTTCACAAAGGAAATCGGGTTGCTCGACAAGCACGTGCTTGCCAGCGACTACACACTGGCCGAAGCCCGCGTCCTTTATGAGCTTGCAAAAAACGGCGAGCAAACGGCGGCCGAAATCGGGCGCAGCCTGGAAATGGACAAGGCCCATCTCAGCCGTATTCTGGCGCGGTTCGCCAAGCGCAACCTCGTCAGCAGCCGTGCCCGCCCTGGCAATGGAAAGCAGCGCCCGATTTCACTCACGCCGGCCGGCCAACAGGCGTTTGCTGCGCTCGACCAGGGTTCGCAGTTGCAAATAGAGGGGCTGCTGGCGCCACTTGACACCGATGCGCGCTCGCAATTGATCTCCTCGATGCGCCAGGTTCACGCCATTCTCGATAGCGGAAAACAGCATGGCAGCGAGCTCACCTATCGTGATTTGCGACCCGGCGATCTCGGATGGATCGCCCACAGGCAAGCATTGCTCTATCACGAGGAATATGGGTGGGACTGGACCTACGAGGGTCTCGCCTGCGAAATCCTTGGGAAATTCGTCGCCAATTTCGATCCCGCGCGCGAGGCTGGCTGGGTTGCGGAGCGTGCAGGTCAAATAGCCGGGTCTGTTTTTCTCATGCAAAGCGAAGACCCAACCATAGCCAAGCTGAGACTCCTCTATGTCGAGCCAAGCGCCCGCGGCCTCGGTATCGGACGCGAGCTCGTTGCGACATGCGTCGAGCGAGCCAGGGAGCTCGGTTACCGGCAGATCCGGCTTTGGACGAACGATGTCCTGGTTTCAGCCCGCCGCATCTACCAGGCGACAGGTTTTCGTCTTGTCGAAGAGGAAAAGCATCATTCTTTCGGGCACGATCTGGTGGGCCAAACCTGGATCCTCGATCTTCAGCGCGAATAGCCGCACCAACCACACGGTTATTCCGCAGCACTCAACGCAGCCGCGTCACGACTTTTTGATGGCGCGGCTGATCTTTTTTGCAGCTGAGGCAAGCTGTCGCCTTTTTATAGTCAAGCACGCCTGCTATATGCAAGGATGTAATAAGCTTACTTACGACTAGTAGACTTCCAATCATGAACAATGCACCCACGCTAGGCTTCCTGCTGCACGACGTTGCTCGGCTATTGCGCAAGCGATTCGAGCAGCGCGCAAAGTACCTGGGACTGACCCGGTCGCAGTGGCAGACCTTGGCTTATCTCGCCAATAACGAGGGAATCCATCAGGCCGGCCTCGCTGAAATTCTCGAGATCGAGCCGATTACCCTGGTTCGCATCCTCGACAAGCTTCAGGAACGCGGCCTTATCGAGCGGCGCCGGCATTCCACCGATCGCCGCATCTGGCTGCTCTATCTGCGCGAGGAAACGCGACCGCTGCTGGCCTCCATACGGGTGATTGGTGAAGCCACCCGCGCCGAGGCTCTTGCGGACATTCCGGCGGAAGACCGGGAACATCTCGTTCGTACCCTGACTCTAATGAAGACCAATTTGATCGACGCCTGCCAGACGCCGGTCGAGAATAAAGAGAAAAATCATGGCTGACGGTTCAACTTCCCTACGCATTCCCGCCAATACAGACACCGCCGACGACGTGGTGATGGAAAAGCGCGATCCGGTAATCGAGACCGCGCCTTCCGTACCCGTTGCCAAGGAAACCGCGCCTTTACCACCGGCTGCTCCGGCGCGCCCGCGCCGCAGCCTCAAGCGGACGATGCTCTTCGCGCTGCTGCCGGTCGTGTTGATAGCCGGCGGGTACATCTACGCGACGGGTGGACAGATCATGTCGACGGACAATGCCTATGTGCAGGCGGATATGGTCGGCGTTTCGACTGACGTCTCCGGAATGGTCCAGTCGCTCGACGTCCATGATAACGAGCAGGTCAAGCAGGGCCAGGTGCTCTTCCGCCTCGATGCTGCTCCGTACAGCATCGCTCTTGCCGGCGCGAAGGCGCAACTTGGCGTGGTGCGTAACCAGATCCTCAACCTCGAGGCTAGCTACAAGCAATCGCTCGCCGAGATCACGCAGGCTGAAGCCGACATTCCCTTCTTCGAAAAGTCGCTGCAACGCCAGCAGGACCTGAATGCGAGCTCGTTTGCCTCCCGCGCGACCTATGATCAAGCCAAGCATGATCTGGACGCGGCACAGCAGAAGGTCGATGTTGCCAAGGCCGAAGCGGCAGCAACCCTGGCACAGCTCGGCGGCAATGCTGATCAGCCGGTCGAACAGAACCCGTCCTATCTGCAGGCGCAATCCGCCGTCGACAATGCCCAGCGCAATCTTGACCGGACCATTGTCCGGGCGCCATTCGACGGCATCGTCACCAATGTCAGCTCGTTGCAGGTTGGTGCTTATCTCCAGGCATCACAGTCGGGCTTCAGCCTCGTCTCCACGACCCATATGTGGATCGCCGCGAGCCCGAAGGAAACCGAGCTCACCTATGTGCGCGACGGCCAGCCGGTGGCAATCAGCGTCGACACCTATCCCGGCGTCGAGTGGAAAGGCACGGTTGCCAGCGTCAGCCCGGCCTCCGGGTCCAGTTTCTCATTGCTTCCGGCCCAGAACACCACCGGTACCTGGGTGAAAGTGGTCCAGCGTATTCCCATGCTGGTCAGCATTGACGACACGACAGGCAAGCCCCCCTTGCGCGTGGGCATGAGCGTGACTGTGGGCGTCGATACCGGCCACGCCCGGGGCCTGCCAAAGTTTGCTGAAGACCTCCTCGGGCTTTTCGGTAGCAAGGATCATGTCTAACACCATCGCAGCAACCCCCAGCGCCGCGCCGGTTATTGCCAATCGCGGGGCGATCACCGCCTGTGTCATCCTTGCGGTGATCATGCAGGCGCTCGACACCACGATCGCCAATGTGGCGCTGCCCTATATTCAGGGCAGTGTCTCGGCGAGCGCCGACCAGATCAACTGGGTCCTCACCTCCTATATCGTCGCTGCCGCGATCATGACGCCGCCTTCCGGCTTCCTCGCAGCGCGCTTCGGGCGCAAGAATGTGTTGCTGACCGCCATTGTCGGCTTCGTCGCCGCATCGGTGCTGTGCGGTCTAGCCCAATCCCTGCCGCAGATCGTGGTTTTCCGGCTGATGCAAGGCCTGTTTGGCGCCGCCCTGGTGCCACTGTCGCAGGGTATTCTCCTGGACATCTATTCGGTGGAAGAACGGGGAAAGGCCATGGCGTTGTTCGGCGTCTCGGTCATGGTCGGACCGGTCCTGGGGCCGGTCATCGGCGGCTGGCTCACCGACAATATCAGCTGGCGCTGGGTGTTCTACATCAACGTCCCTATCGGTATGCTGGCGTTTTTCGGCATCGGCGCCTTCGTCTCGGAAACGACGCGCGAGGCGAGTGCCAAGCTGGACTGGTTCGGCTTTGGCACACTGAGCCTTGCCATCGCGACGCTGCAGCTTTTTCTGGACCGGGGCGAACAGCTCGACTGGTTTTCGTCGACCGAGATTCAGATCGAGGCGCTGATCTGCGCCAGTGCCTTCTATCTCTTCCTCGTCCACACCTTCACGGCGAAGAAATCCTTCGTCAATCCACGGCTGTTTCTCGACCGAAACTTCTCCGTCAGCATGTTCTTCATCTTCGTCATTGGCGTGACCTATCTCGCCTCGCTTGCGTTGATGACGCCCTATCTGCAGACCCTGATGGATTACCCGGTTATCACCGCCGGTATTGTCATGGGGCCACGCGGCATCGGTACGATGGCCTCGATGTTCATCGTCGGCCGGATGATCGGCAAGATCGACACCCGCGCCTTGCTGGTGTTCGGCTTCAGCCTTACGGCCTGGGCGATGTACGATATGACTGGCTGGACCCCGGATGTCTCGCAATGGACCATCGTCTCCGTCGGTTTCATTCAGGGCGCAGGCCTCGGCTTCCTGTTCGTACCGCTGACGACAATTGCCTTTGCCACCCTGCCCGCCCACATGCGCGGTGAAGGCACCGGCCTTTACAATCTTTCCCGCAATATCGGTTCCAGCGTGGGTATTGCTGTCGTCACGGCGCTGATCACCGAGAATGTGCAGACCAACCACGCGTCGATCGCAGCCTATGTCACGCCCTTCAACCATGCCTTCAACGCTCCCGCGGTAATGCAGCATCTCGATCCGCTGAAAGCTGCAAGCCGCGCGGCGCTGGACGGGATCATCACGACGCAGGCGACGATCATCGCCTATATGGACGATTTCAAGCTGCTGATGATCATGTCGATCGTGTCGATCCCGCTGGTCATGCTGCTGCGCAAGCCGGCACCGAGCGCCGCACCCGTCGACCACAGCGCCGTCATGGAATAAGCTGCGAGTTTAGATCGATTGGGCGCGTCCTGGCCTGCCCACTCAACGAAGCGCGGTCAGCGCCTGTGTCAAACCTTTCAGTGAGAACTTGATGCTGACGTTCTGCCCGTTCATCAGGCGCAGGCGAGCACCGCCATTGGTACCTTTCTGCAGTGCCGCAATCACCGTCGGATCAAGTTTCTGCTGCGCCCAGCATCCTGCTTCATTGCAATTGCGGTAACTGAATTCGGCGACCGAATTGCCATCCGCGTCGATCATGAAGCCCGATGGCAGGAATATATTGAGGGGAACCAGCGCCGTCAGAAGAAGATCGGGAGCCTGTTTCGTGTCCTTCTTCGCGGGGTCAGGCGCTGTCCTGGCGAAGGCGAGTGTCAGCACATTCACATCCTTGCCGTTCTGGTTGACTTGCGAAACTTGCGCCACCTCGCAATTGGGAACGATAGAACCCTCGGCTGTCTTGGTATCGATGCAGCGGTAGAACCAGTCACCATATTGAACTGACCGAACTTCAGCTTCGCTGCTTTGTTGTGGCGCGGGTGCGGTATCTGCCGGAGCGGGCGACGCCTGCTGGGCAAACGCAATCCCAGTACCGGAGAGAAACGCAAAGGTGCATAGGAAATATTTTAAGCAATTGAATAACATGAAATAATTCTCGCATCTAAAATGGAATGTTTATATTCGAAAAAGGTGATCAAAGAGGCAAAACAGGCATACTCAAACAGAAATACAGCATATTGATAATACATTAATTCAGTCAATCAACCGGATGCACCCGGCGCGGTAATCCTCACTCCATGCGCTTGAGATCGCCAAGCAGTGTGGGAATCAACTCGGAAACGGTGGGGTGAATGGGCACCGCCCATTTCAGCACAGGGTATCCGACATCAGCGTTCATGATATCGAGAATGCCATGGATAGCCTCGTCGCCGCCGGTGCCCAAAAAGGCTGCGCCGAGAATCTTCTGGGTTTCGGCATCCGCGACGACCTTCATGAAGCCCTGGGTCTCGTCTTTTTCCACAGCGCGGCCGACCCGTGTCATCGGCCTCTTGGAGACCAGTAGCGGCCTGCCCGTCTTGCGTGCCTGCGACTCGCTCATTCCCACCCGTCCGAGCGGCGGATCGATGTAGAGTGCATAGCCGAGTATACGATCACTGACCTTGCGGTTTTCCTTGTCGAGAAGATTTGCCGCGACGATCTCGAAATCATTATAGGCCGTATGGGTGAAGGCACCGCGCCCATTGCAATCACCGAGCGCCCATACGTCAGCGACGTTTGTTTCAAGCTGGTCATTGACCTCGATATAACCGCGTTCATCGAGTTTGATACCGGCCTTGTCGAGTCCGAGATCGTCTGTGTTAGGCTGCCTGCCGATCGCCAGCAGCACATGCGAGCCAACAGCACTGCGTGAACCCACGCTGCAATCGAGATTTACTTGCGTTCCGTCCGCATGCGGCTTGAAAGCGATACATTCCGCATCGAGGCGGCATGAAATCCCCTCGGCTTCCAGAATATCCTTGATCGCTGCGGAAATATCTTCGTCTTCGCGCGCGACCAGCCGCGGCCCCTTTTCGACGACAGTCACCTCTGCGCCGAAACGCCGGTACATCTGCGCGAATTCGAGCCCGATATAGCTGCCGCCAACAACGACGAGATGCCTTGGCAAGGTATCCAGCGCCAGGATCGACGTGTTGGTGAGGAAGTCGACATCCTTCACGCCCGGCATATCGGGAACATTGGCACGGCCGCCGACATTGATGAAGATGCGAGGGGCCGTGAAAGCCTGGCCATCGATGTCGATCCCGTGCGGCCCGGTGAAACGCGCATGGCCCTTGACGACGGTGCAGCCGTCCATGCTGCGCAGCCACTTCTCGACACCGCTACGAGAATTAAAGGAAACGGTATGGGCCCTCTCCTTCACCCGCTTCATGTCGATACGGATGGGCGCATCGATAGTGACGCCGTAGTTGGCCCCGCGCCGCGCAAGATGCGCAGCATAGGCACTGGCAACGAGTGTCTTTGTCGGCATGCAGCCCGTATTGACGCATGTGCCGCCGAACAGCTTGCGCTCAACCATGAGCACTTTCATTCCGGCGGCCGTCAGCCGTCCGGCAAGCGAGGGCCCCGCTTGTCCTGCCCCGATGATGATTGCGTCGAAAGCTTTGCTCATGCCGGACCTGCCTGCCTGCGCATTTGGAACTCGGTCGAATTGACCGCTTCGATGGCGCTGCCAGCATAGATCAGGGCATGCCAACAAGGAATTAGTAATCTATCGAAATATTGAGTGAATGTCAGGTTCAGGCAGCGTTCAGGTCCCTGCAAATATCCTTGCAATGTTCCACGGGGTATCCGTCATGCTTGTTCAGCGTCTCGGCATTGTGTTCTTTATTTTCCTCGCCTTCGCTCTGTCCTTTGGCAGTGTTGTCAACCATGCGAAGTCGGGTCGGTTCGCCCACCCTGATTACCAGGGTAATCTGATGCATCGTCAGAACTAGGGTCAGGACCTAAGCACGAGGTGCCTCAACCGCGCTTTTTCTTGCTTGCTTCCGCCTCGTCGAGCCGGTCCAGAAGGTCAAGAAAGCGTTTCGGAATGTCCTTCCCGACCGGGATCGGGTTTGCACTTTCCATCGCCCGCCGAAAATCCGGCCGCACGACCTGATCGCGGACGACACTCGCCATTGGGTGGCGCGAAGCCAAATGTTTTGCTGCCATGATCCATCCAATCGAATTGCAGCGAGATGAGAAAACTCGCCTGTTCTCGCGTCAGGCACCTCCCGGATCGGCACCCTCTGTCATCCCAACAGGGCAAAACAGCTTTTGTTTCAAATTCTATGGGGCTATGGTCAACAAATACTGAAGATTATCGACGTGGCCGGCGACTGAACCGCACTTGCGCATCAGCGGCGCTATCTCATTTAAAATTCCCAGGTGCGGAACCTGAATTGGGTCACTGCGTTTTCCTCAAAACCTCGGGAGGGATACCCTATGTTGATCCGCATCGGTTACGAGATTGCCATCAGGTGCAATGAACCAACCCCTATGACTACCTATCTCAATCTCGAATCGGCACGGCTGGGCGATGTCCAGTGCGAACGAGGACCAACCGCCACACCGGACGTGCGGCTCGAAACGTTTCGCGACCTCTTCGGCAATGCCTGCCTGCGAATGTTGGCGCCAGCGGGGAACCTCTCGTTGAAATACGATGCCGTCATCAAGGATGATGGCTTGCCCGATCCTGTTGACGAGGAAGCGCAGGAAGTCAGCGTCGACAAGCTCCCGACCGAGTGTCTGACGTATCTTTCGGCAAGCCGATACTGCGAAACAGACGAGTTGAGTAATCTGGCATGGGACCTGTTCGGACATCTGACACCTGGCTGGGGCCGGGTTCAGGCGATCTGCGATTACGTCAACCAGCGCCTGACATTCAGCTATGGTTTTGCCCGGGCGACGCGCACGGCAGCACAAGCACACGAGGAACGCGCCGGTGTCTGCCGGGATTTTGCGCATCTGGCGGTCGCCTTTTGTCGATGCATGAATATTCCTGCGCGCTATGTAAACGGCTATCTGGGCGATATTGGCGTCCCCGCCGACCCTGCCCCGATGGATTTCAATGCGTGGTTCGAGGTGTTTCTCGACGGCAAATGGCACACATTCGATGCGCGGCACAATCAGCGCCGCATCGGCAGGATCGTTGTCGCGCGCGGGCGGGATGCCGCCGACATTCCGTTGATTCATACTTTCGGGCCGCATGAACTGACGAATTTCAAGGTCTGGACGTTCGAGGAGCATGACCCATCGTTCTCCAGCCAGCGCTTCGAGAAGATCTCGCTGGTCACGCCTTGGTTCAGCCCGCGATGGTCACGTCTTTCCCGCCACATCAGGGAGAGGACCGAGGCGGAATCGAATTTGTGAGCTGCCGAAAACAGGCCCGTTTAATCGCAGTCAGGAAGGCTGAAAGCCGGCTTACGATGGCAATTGTACATTTGCCATATTTGGCACCGGGCATATCGATGGTGCGTTGCGGTAAGCCATTTCAACACCGCGATAATCCGTTTCGAATTGCCATGCCACAATTGAGGGATTACGTTTTTCGCGTCGCCGGAGTTTTGCTTCACCCAAGAAAGGAACATTTCCATGCCTTTCGATAATCCTCCTAATCCAATGTATTCCCAGGACGACTGGAACGTGATGCAAGCCGCCTATGACAAGGCCGCGGCGACCCTGGTGGTGAAATCCAGCTCGGATACCGAAGCAAAAATCATCTCCGAAACGGTCATGACTGCGTTCAACCGGGGCAATAGGGATGTCAATTCGCTTGCCGCACTCGCTGTGATCACCGCGATCAATTCTCATCCGGCGGTGCGCGGAAGCAATAGCGAACAAGAAAAGCGCTATGCGTAGAGCTGGCCGTTCTGCAACTTGCCTCTAGAATCCATGCAACTTTGACTTTCATCAGCATTTCCGGCAAGTCAGGCTGCAGGATTTGTTGTTGCAGCTGAGGTCAGAGAATGAAGTTCGTCACTTTCGCAACCCTGTTGGGCAGTCTCTTGTTGAGCGCGTGCGGGTCAACCTATGCCACCTGGTCCCCGCGCAAGACGGAAACTTCCGTTCCAAACCCAGCGAGCTGCCAGAGCGGCTACGGCATTTGCCCAGGCAGGTATGGCCGCGCCGGCCAGATGCGTCACTCCTCCTAGCGCTTGCCTCAACTGGCAAAACTCTGCCGGAACAGCCGGTTCAGGTCGTCAACGACATTTCTTGCTTCGTGGCTTTGCAGAAGCCCCGCATTAAGGCGATCGGAAGCTGCCTGCTGAAAGGCCATATATCCATTGTGGCGCGGCCGCACCCAAGCCCCTTCCAGTGTCGTGCGCGTGGCAAAATAGAAATCTGACGTTTGCTTGTTGACCGTTTCGCTCTCCCAGGCATCCGCATGGCCGGGCTGGCCCCCGGCTGAGGCATAGAGTCCGCGCTGCACCTCGCCACTGGCAATCCAGTAGGCGAAATCGATTGCTGCATCGCGATTTGGCGAGAAGGCAGACACGGCAATCCCAGTACCGCCGAGTGCGGAACCCACAGGACCATTCTGGCCCACGGTCGGGATATCGGCGAAAGCGACAAGATTGGGCCTGAAGCCCTGGATGGCGTAACTGACATAGCCATAGATCAGGGGCGAATAAGCGATGGTCGAGCCTGCTTCCGCCATCTTTTCCAGCACCGCGATCGGGTCCATTGCAAAACAGACCGGGTCGATCCGCGAAGCAATCTCACGCATCATATTGAATGTTCTTGCGCCATTCTCGGGACAGATCAGATCACCGAGTTTCGCCGCGGCACAGGGTGATCCCATATTGGCACTGAGCGTATAGAACGTCATCAGCGTATGCGGCGCACGAAGCGGCAGGAGAACTTTGCCTTCCCACGCCAGCACCAAAACATCCTCCCATATGACCGGCGGTTGATCGAGAAGGTCCGGGCGCCAGGCGGCAACCTGGGCCGCGGTGTCGATCGGAAACGCCCATTGCCGGCCCTGCCAGCGATAGCTCGGATAGGATTGGCCGACACTGCCTTTCACAAGCGCATCGCGTTCGGCCTGGCGCCCGGCAACATCGAGCGGCGCGAGACAGTTTTCGGCGGTGATCTGACCGACATGCGGATGATCGATGACGATCAGGTCATATTCCCGCGCCAGTTCTTCCACGGGAAAGGATTCGAAATCCTGCAGCGACCGCTTTTCCCATTCGATGCTGACGCCCGTCTGCTCCTTCCAGGGTTTCGAACAGGTGACCAAGGGGTCATAGCCGCGCGGATGGCTCCACGTCATCCCCTTCAGCTTGATGACGCTCACAGGCCGAACTCCTTGCGGATAGCCTCGCTGTGTTCACCGATACGCGGCGCGGCGCGGTCGAATTTTGCCCGCTGGCCATCGATGCGGAGAGGCGAACGCGTCGTGAGGATCGAGACATTGTCCTCCCGTTCGACGGTCTGCAGCATATCGAGAACCTTGAAGCCCTCGCTTTGCAGAAGCTCCTCCCAGTTCAGTACCTTGGCACACCAGATATCGGCCGGCTCAAGAACGGCAAGCCAGTGCTCCGTGGTTTCCGTCGCGAGCTTGGCTCCGATGATGCGCTTGATCTCGTCGCGTGCGGTGAACCAAGAGGCGGGCACATCGCGATAGGGCGCGAGCTCCTCGAGCTCCAAAAGATCTGCCAGTTTCGGCAATGGCGTCATGGCCAGTGCCAGATAGCTGTCACTGGTTTGATATACGCCATAAGGCGCGGAGAGATAGGCGTGGGCGCTGCGGAAATCCGAACGCTTCGGCAGGCGACGGCCATCGTTCAAATGTGTGGTCAGCACTTCGAACTGGAAGTCGACAAGCGATTCCAGGAGACTGGTTTCGATATGGCTGCCCTTGCCGCTGATGCCGCGGCGTACCAGCGCGGCGAGAATGCCCTGCACGGTCGCCGCACCGGCGAGCATATCGCCGACCGCGAGGCCGAACGGCACCGGACCCTGACTCTCGTCGCCGTTCAGCCACATCAGGCCGGAGCGCGACTGCGCCAGCAAATCCTGACCCGGACGCGCCACCCATGGGCCCTCTTCGCCATAGCCGCTGATACTGGCATAGACGAGGCGTGGATTGATCGCCTTGACCGCTTCATAGTCGAGACCGAGCCGCTTGATCACACCGGGGCGGAAATTCTGGATGAGCACATCGGCCTTGGCCAGCAATGTCCTCAGCGCCGCAAGATCGGCCTCGTTCTTGAGATCGATGGCAAGGCTTTCCTTGGCGCGGTTGATTGCATGGAAAATGGTCGAATCGCCGCCGATTTCCGTATCGCTGAGATAGAGCCGGCGGGAGAGATCGCCGCCATCCGGACGCTCGACTTTGATGACGCGGGCTCCGAGATCCATCAGCCGCAGCGAAGCATAGGGGCCTGACAGGAACTGGCTCATATCGACGACAAGCAAGCCTGTCAGTGGTAGTTCGGTAGTCTCGGCAGTCATTATTTCTCGGTCTTTCCAATGAAATCGGCGGGGTTCTGATATTTCACTGTCTGCAGGTGCTCGCAGTAGAGGACGAGTTCGCCCTCATTCTTGAACACTTCGTAGCTGGCGCGGATCAGTCCCAGTTCCTTGTAGCGCGGGCGCTTATCCAGATTGGTGCGGATGGTGTAGATCGTGTCGTCGAGGAAGACCGGCTTGATGAAGCGCAATTTGTCATAGCCATAGGAAAAGGCGTTGACGCAATTGGTCGCGACAAGGCCAAGCCCAGCCGAAAACACGAAGGCTCCGGCAACGAGCCGCTTGCCAAAAATGCCCTCGCTCTCGGCGAACATCTGGTCCTGTACGTAAGGGTGAATATCCGTGACCAGCATGTTGAAGAGATGGCTGTCGCTCTCCGAGATCGTCCGGCGCAGCGAGCGGATTTTCTGGCCTACCGGCCAGTCCTCGTAGAACCAGTTTTCCGCATTCCACACCGGCAACGCTGCATGATCGGCCGGCATATTTTTCGGATGGGTAGTGGAAACACCAACTGTCGGTGCAAAAGCAGTCATCGCTGCATGCCCCCGTCATCCGGACGAACGCGCACTCCAAATGGCATCTCCCATCCTCCCCATATCTTCTCTTGTGAATATCTTTTTCACATATGGGTATGAATGACAAGGCTGTTGAATGGCAAAAATAGAAACCCCGGATCAAGGCGCTGATCCGGGGCACAAATCCGCAGGGTTGCCTCATTGCTGGTGCTCAGCGCCGGATAATTCCCTTGCCGAGCAGTCGCTCGCGATCATGCGGCCCTTCGAGATCAAGCACAGGTCCGAGCGGCACGATACCGGTCGGATTGACGTGGGCGATGGAATAATACCCGGCCTTGATGTGATCGATCTTCACCGTAGAGCGCACATCCTGCCACTGGTAAAGCTCGCGCAAATAATTGGAAAGATTGTGATAATCGCAGAGGCGGCGGATATTGCACTTGAAGGCGCCATGATAGGCGGCGTCGAAACGCACCAGGGTCACGAACAAGCGCCAGTCCGCCTCCGTCAGATGGTGGCCAGCAATGTAGCGATGGTCCGTCAGGTGCGCTTCTACCCTGTCGAACGCCTTGAACACATTGGCCGCCGCCTCGTCATAAGCACCTTGAGACTTGGCGAAACCGGCACGGTAGACGCCGTTGTTGATGTTTTCATAGATCAGATCGTTCCATTTATCGATCTCGGGGCGCAGTTCTTCCGGGTAGAAGTCCCAGTTGTCGCCCGTCACGCCATCAAAGGCCGTGTTTAAGATGCGGATGATATCGGCCGATTCATTATTGACGATCCTCCCCTCCTTGCGATCCCACAGCACCGGGACGGAAACCTTGCCCGTATAGTTTGGTTCGCTCGCCGTATAGAGCTGATAGAGGTAGCGGATCGGTGGCGCCTTGGGACCAGCGTCCTGCGATTCCGCAAAGGTCCAGCCATTCTCCCCGATTGCCGGTTCGGCGACCGAAATGCGGATGATCTCGCGCAAACCCTTGAGGTTGCGGAAGATCAGCGTACGCGACGCCCAGGGGCAGAGGTAGGAAACGAACAGTTGATAACGATCCCGTTCTGCCGGAAATGCCGGTCTACCGGACGCATCGGGCTGGCCGTCGGGCGTGATCCAGTTGTGGAAATGCGTGGCTTCGCGGTGGAATGCGCCGCCCTTCATTTCGCTGGCGGCGACATCGCCCTTGACCCATTGCCCGTTCACCAAAGCTGGCATCTGTCTTTTCCCGACCATTGACAAGGCGTCAGGATCGCATTTCACCGCGCTCTTTCATACCAGAGAGGCTTTGACAGACTGTATTTGCCTCCAAGACAATATGTCAGTCCGTGACCGCTCCTTCGCTTGCCGACTTTGCCAGCTTGGCGAATTTGGCCAGCACACCCCGCGTATACCGCGGCGGCGGCTGTTTCCATTGCTTGCGGCGTGCCTCGATCTCAGCCTCACCAACCTCAAGTTGCAGCAGTTGCCTGTGGGCGTCGATGGTGATCGTGTCGCCTTCCTGAACCAGCGCAATGGTGCCGCCTTCGAAAGCTTCCGGGGTGACATGGCCGACGACCATGCCCCAGGTTCCACCGGAAAAGCGGCCATCCGTGATAAACCCGACACTTTCGCCAAGGCCGCGGCCGATGATGGCCGAAGTGGGCGCCAGCATTTCGGGCATGCCGGGTCCACCCTTCGGTCCAAGATAACGCAGAACCAGCACATCGCCGGGCCTGATCTTATCGGAAAGGATCGCATCCATGGCTGACTGTTCGTCGTCAAAGACGCGTGCCGGTCCCTGGATGACGGGATTTTTCAGGCCGGTGATCTTGGCGACCGCACCGCCGGTCGCGAGATTGCCTCTCAGGATGGCGAGATGCCCTTCCTTGTAGAGCGCCTTGTCGATGGGGCGAATGATGTTCTGATCGGCAGGCGGCGCATCCGGAATATGCGCAAGCTCCTCGGCAAGTGTGCGTCCGGTGATGGTCAGGCAATCGCCATGCAGGAGGCCCGCATTCAACAGGATCTTCAACACCTGCGGAATGCCGCCGACCTTATGCAGATCCACCGCCATATACTGTCCGGATGGCCTGAGATTGCAGATCACCGGCACCTTGCGGCGCACACGCTCGAACTCATCGAGCGTCCATTCCACTTCCGCCGCATGCGCGATGGCAAGGAAGTGCAGCACGCCATTGGTCGAGCCGCCTGTCGCCATGATCAGCGCCACGGCATTCTCGATGGATTTGCGCGTGATGATATCGCGTGGCCGGATATTCTTGCGCACGGCGTCGACCAACACGCGTGCCGATTCCGCAGTGCTGTCAGCCTTTTCCGCATCAGGATTGGCCATGGTCGACGACGACATCAGCGACATTCCCAGCGCTTCGAAGGCTGAACTCATGGTGTTGGCGGTGTACATGCCACCGCAAGAGCCAGTCGATGGACAGGCATGGCGCTCGATACCTTCGAAATCCTCCTCGCTCATCTTCCCGGCCATGAAGGAGCCGACGGCCTCGAAGGATGAGACGATCGACAGGTCCTTGCCCTTCCAATTGCCCGGCTTGATGGTTCCGCCGTAGACATAGATGGAGGGCACATTGGTGCGGGCCATTGCGATCATCCCGCCCGGCATGTTCTTGTCGCAGCCGCCGATCACGAGAACGCCGTCCATCCACTGGCCGTTGACGCAGGTCTCGATGCAATCGGCGATTACTTCGCGCGAGATCAGCGAATATTTCATGCCTTCGGTGCCCATCGCCATACCATCGGAAATGGTCGGGGTGCCGAAGATCTGCGGATTGCCACCTGCCGCCTTCACCGCGGCGACAGCCGCATCGGCCAAAGGCTGCAGGCCCGCGTTGCAGGGCGTGATTGTCGAATGGCCATTGGCAATGCCGATCATCGGCTTGTCGAAATCAGCCTTTTCATAGCCAAGTGCATAATACATGGCACGGTTGGGCGACCGCGCAACGCCTTGGGTAATGTGTTTCGATCGCTCGTTGGCTGGCATGATTTGGCTCCCATTCTCGATACGAGAATAGTTTTAGAGCTTTTCGAGACGGGAACGAAAGGAATTCTTCAGCGAATAGCCTTGATCAGGCTCCTGTCGGGAAAGCAGGTCGGCGCCGTGCCCTGTTTCGCCTGCCAGTCACCGATCGAGCGGCGGGTCTTGAAACCCGGGAAGCCATCCGCACCCCCGGCGTCATACCCCTTTTTCTCCAGCACCTTCTGCAGACCGGCGATGTCCGAACGATTGAGCCCGCCAACGTCACCCCAGCCAGCAGAAAAGCCGGTCGCCCCACGCGCGATGCGATCCCCGACATGACCGATGAACAACGCGTAGAGATCGCTCATATTGTATTCCTTGAGAACGTAGAAATTCCTGGTGACGATGAAGGCCGGGCCATGCCGCCCGGCCGGCATCAACAGGAAGCCTTCGCGCTTGGTCTCACTGGATGGAAATGGCTTGCCGTTGACACGAGTGATGCCGAGCTTTTCCCAGGCTGAGAAGGGCTTGCCCTGATCCGGGCCCTCGAGCGCACAGCTGACGCTGCCGGGAACATTGACCTCGTAGCCCCAGTCGCGACCGCGCTGCCAGCCATATTGCGCGAGGTAATGCGCGATGGACCCCAGCGTGTCCGGCACCGAGTTCCAGATATCGCGCTTACCGTCGCCGTCGAAATCCACCGCGTGCTCGATATAGGAGGTCGGCATGAACTGCGGCTGACCCAGCGCGCCCGCCCAGGAGCTCTTCATGCTGCCAGCGCCGATGTAACCCTTCTGAACGATCTCCAGCGCCGCAACAAGTTCCTTACGGAACATGTCCTTGCGCGTTGCCATGAAGGCCTTGGTGCCGAGAACCGTGAACGCATTGTAAGGGATCTTGACGCTGCCATAACCGCTTTCGCGGCCCCAGATAGCCAGGACGATCTCGCCCGGCACGCCGTACTTGTTTTCGACCGCCTTCAATATCCGCGCATATTGCCCGGCTCGCGCCGTTCCGCCGGTGGTGACCGCGTTCACCGTCTTGGCGTTGAAGTATTTACCGGGCGAGCCGAACTCGGTCTGCACCTGTTTTTGCGGCGTCTGTGCCTTCTCGCCAGGCATCACCAGATCCGGCAGATCGAAGTTCAGCGTCACACCGGTGAATGCCTGATCGAAGGTCGCTTTGGAAACGCCCTTCGCCTTGGCTTCCGGCCAAAGATTATTGGCAAGCCAGGATTGAAACTGTGCTTCGATCTCGGGTTTCGACGCCGCCAATCCTGCACCTGCCGACAGGCTGAGAAACACTCCGATCACCGCCCCAAGGGCAAATCTCAATGGGCGTGCTATCAAAGCGTTCTCCCTAAAGTGATGTTCGGGCGCGCAATGCCGCCGTCAATGTTCCTTCGTCGAGATAATCGAGTTCACCTCCTACCGGCACGCCATGGGCAAGCCTGGTGATTCGAACATCGAAGCCTGCAAGCTGGTCGGTGATGTAATGGGCCGTCGTCTGGCCCTCCACCGTCGCGTTGACCGCGAGGATTACCTCCTTGATTTCGCCTTCCGCCACCCGGCCAACGAGCGTCATGATGTTGAGATCGTCCGGCCCGATACCGTCGAGCGGCGACAGCCGCCCGCCAAGCACGTGGTAGCGCACATTCATCGACCCTGCACGCTCCAGCGCCCAGAGATCGGAAACATCTTCGACGACGATGAGCGTCCCAAGTTCGCGGCGCGGATCGGTGCAGATCATACAAGGATCGGAGGTATCGACATTGCCGCAGGTCGAGCAGATGCGCACCTTTTCGGCAGCATCCTGCATGGCCGAACCCAGTGGAATCAGCAGTGCCTCTTTTTTCTTGATGAGATGCAGGGCCGCCCGACGGGCGGAACGCGGCCCGAGCCCCGGCACTTTGGCCAGCAGCTGGATCAGGCGTTCAATTTCAGGACCGGCGATTCGCTTCGACATGTCGCCTTTTTATCTCCCCCCTTGCGGGGGAGAAAGCGATTTCAGCATCTTGGCTCTTGCCAAGTGCTAGAAATCGCAAGAGAGGGGATAGTGAGCCACATATCCAGCAGAATCCCCTCTCTTGGGCTTTCTAAGGATTTAGCAAAGAAGCCGCCTAAGCGTCAAAACGGCAGCTTGAAACCGGGCGGTATGGGCAATCCGGCGGTCAGCGCCTGCGTCTTCTCGGCCATGATCGCCTCGACTTTCGCCTTGGCCTCATTGTGCGCGGCGATGATCAGGTCTTCGATGACTTCGATGTCATCTTCCTTGAACAGCGACGGATCGATGGTCAATGCCGTCAGCGCACCCTTACCGGAGAGCTTGACGGTGACGAGACCGCCGCCCGCATGCCCTTCCGCCTCGAGCGCAGCAATTTCTTCCTGCATCGCCGCCATCTTGGCCTGCATTTCCTTGGCCTGTTTCATCATGCCCATTATGTCACGCATGGAAAAAACTCCTGTTCGTCAGTCATCTTCTTCGACGGGCGCGAGCGCATCATCGCCCAGCACGCCGCCGTTCGTCATTTCGCCGTCAGTTTGCCCGGCGGGTGTCGCGATGCGCACATTGATGATCTTGGCGCCGGGAAATTTCGACAGGATCGCCGCCACATCCGGATCGGCGCGAGCATCGCTCAACAGCGAGTTACGTTTTGCCGTTTCGGTTTCATTGATCGTGGCACTGCCCTGCTCACGCGACAGTGAGACCATCCAGCGGATGCCCGTCCAGTCGCTCAGCTTCTGTGACAGGTCGGTCAAAAGCGTCTTTGGCGCATTGTCGGTCAAGTTGATCTCAAGCCGTCCAGGCTTGAGGCTGACAAGGCGCACGCAGTTCTTGACCATGATCTTGAACTGCATGTCGCGCTGCTTTTCGGCCAGCGCAATGATGTCCTCGATGCTGTCCACTGGCACCGCGGGTCCTTCTTCGACCGCTGGCGGTGGCGGAGCGATCGGCTCGGGCCGCGCTGCCGGTTCCACCAGAAGCATGGTGGCGCCGCCATTGGAGCTGACCGAGCCGCGCGACGATGCCACCGCATCGGTAGCGCGCGCCATGGGTGCGCCACCATTCCCGGGGCGCGGTCCGTCGGCGCGCGGCGCTTGCGGCAAGAGCGATCCGCCATCCTCCAGTGATTTCAACGCTTCATCAAGCGTCGGCAGGTCGGCGGCGTGAGCCAGCCGGATCAGCAGCATTTCTGCCGCCTGAACCGGGCGGCTGGAATTATCGACCTCGGTAATACCTTTCAGCAGCATTTGCCAGGTACGCGATAGGACCCGGATGGAAAGCTTCCCGGCAAAATCCCTACCGCGTGTGCGCTCGTCTTCCGACAGCGAAATGTCATCGGCGACATCGGGTGTGAAACGGATTCGCGTCACCAGATGGTTGAAATCGGCAAGATCGGTCAGGACCACACTTGGATCTGCGCCGACATCATACTGCGCCCGGAATTCCCGCAGGGCCGTAGCGACATCACCGCGCATCAGCATCTCGAACAGATCGATGATGCGGGCGCGGTCAGCAAGTCCAAGCATGGAGCGGACTGCGTCCGCATCGACAGTGCCCGCACCGTGGGCAATGGCCTGATCGAATATTGACAGTGAATCGCGCACGGACCCCTCGCCTGCCCGGGCGATCATGCTCAGCGACGCATCGTCTACGGTGATCGCTTCCAACTCGGCGATCTTCTTCAGGTGGCGGATCAAAACGCTGGTGTCGATACGGCGCAAGTCGAAGCGCTGGCAGCGCGACAGGACCGTGATAGGAACCTTGCGTATTTCCGTTGTGGCAAAGATGAATTTGACGTGCGGTGGCGGCTCTTCCAGCGTCTTCAACAGACCGTTGAAGGCCTGATTGGAGAGCATGTGCACTTCATCGATGATGTAGACCTTGTAGCGCGCCGACACCGGGCGGTAGCGCACCTGTTCGATAATCTCGCGTATATCGTCGATACCGGTATGGGAGGCGGCATCCATCTCGATCACATCGACGTGCCGCCCTTCCATGATCGCCTGGCAATGTTCGCCGGGCACAGACAGGTCGATCGTGGGCTTGTCGATTTCCGCGGTCTTGTAATTGAGCGCGCGGGCCAGAATGCGGGCCGTGGTGGTCTTGCCGACACCGCGTACACCGGTCAGCATCCACGCCTGCGCGATGCGCCCGGTCTCGAATGCATTGGTCAGCGTGCGGACCATCGGCTCCTGGCCGATCAGATCATCAAAATTCTGCGGGCGATATTTGCGGGCGAGCACGCGATAGGCGCTGTCTGCCGTTTTGGTGTCCATCGCGTTTGATTCCGCTCCTGCATTAACTTCTCGCGTGCGTCACAAGTTTGGACCGCCATGCACCGCAGCGTCAATGCCGCTTGACGGCTTTGACACAGGCCAGGTGACAAAGAAGAAGGGTGGGAGGCTGGCACGGCGACCCGTGCCTGGCTCGTTGGGGCTGCTTCCTTCCGGACCTGACCCGGTTGGCGAGTGGCTCGTCCACCACCAACCTCCCGAGGCTCATATCGTCAATTCAGACGCAAAAAGCAAGCGGGACAGCGAAAAAACTGTTATCTAGGATGAATCATGACTTTTACGCTCGATAGTAAGCTTGCAGCTGACACATATTCCATTGCAAGGCTAGGCCTCTGCGATCTGCGCCTGATGAATGACCGCCGCTGGCCCTGGCTCATCTTGGTGCCCCAACGCCCCGGAATCTGCGAGATTCATGAATTGACCCCGCTGGATCAGACAATGCTGACTTTCGAGACGGGGATTGCGGCACAGGCTCTGAAATCTGTGGTTAATTGCGAAAAGATCAATACAGGCGCGCTCGGCAACATCGTTCGCCAGCTGCATCTGCATGTGATCGCCCGCAATACCGGCGATCCCGCCTGGCCCGGACCTGTCTGGGGGTACGGCACGCGCGAACCTTATGGCGAAAAAGACGCAAGGGACTTTGCGAGCGCCATACTCAAGGCTATCTAGTCAATATAGTCCCATTCCGGACCGGTTTTCTGGAGTTCACCCATGTCGTTTCGCCTCTTTGATGTTCCGGAAACGGAAGCGAGCCATTTCGTCGGCTTTGCCGGCAACAGGATCAATCGCCATTCGGAAAAGCGTAGCGACGATGTTGTGACCCTTGCGTTGGCAAATGCCAATGCACGGATGCTGCTGATCGGACAGGGTCAGGTGCTGGTTACCCAGGGCGATACAGGCAATGCGCTTTTCGGCCTGGACAAGGCTGCAGCCCTTTTGCCTGCTCCGAACAAGACCATCTATCTTGGCATGCAGGATGATATGCCGATTCTCGCATCGCCAAGCGGCTTTGATTTCAACGCTTTGCCTGAGGCGATCAAGGCGATCGACTACCGCTCTGTCTATACGCAGGGCCTCATTCCGCCCGACCAGCTCGGCGCAATGGCGCAGGCAGTGTCGCTTCTGACGTGGCACGAGAATCACACGTTCTGCGGGCGCTGCGGGACCGAAACCGTTATGCGTGACGGCGGCTACCGGCGCACCTGCCCCAATTGCGAGGCCCAGCACTTCCCCCGCACCGATCCGGTAGCGATCATGATGGTGGTGCGCGGCGACAAATGTCTTCTGGCGCGCGGCGCGCATTTCGGCCCGGGCATGTATTCGTGTCTCGCCGGTTTCATCGAGCCGGGTGAAACAATCGAAAATGCTGTGCGCCGCGAGACGCTGGAGGAAACCAACCTGCCGGTCGGCCGTGTGCTTTATCACGCCAGCCAACCCTGGCCCTTCCCCTATTCGCTGATGATCGGATGCCATGCCGAGGCGCTGTCCGATGATTTCACTCTCGATAGAGCCGAACTTGAGGATGGCCGCTGGTTTTCGCGCGAGGAAGTCGCCACGATGCTTGACCGCACCCATGCGGACGGGCTGATGACCCCGCCGCCTGGTGCCATTGCCGCCCACCTCATCCGAAGCTGGGTCGATAGCGGGGTCTAGACCCTACTCTTCTTCGCCCTGCGTGCTGCGGAAGGTCGTATCCGCCGGGTAAACGCCGAGGATACGCACTTCCTTGGAGAAGAACTCCAACTCGTCCAGCGCGTGCGCGACGTTCTTGTCTTCTGGATGGCCTTCGATATCAGCATAGAACTGCGTGGCGGTGAATTTGCCGTCGATCTGGTAGCTCTCGAGCTTGGTCATGTTGACCATATTGGTAGCGAAACCGCCCATGGCTTTATACAGCGCCGCCGGAACGTTGCGGACGCGGAAAACAAAGGTCGTCATCATGAGCTCGTCGGAGGCGCGAGGTGCCCATTTCTTGGTCTTGTTGAGAACGACGAAACGCGTGACGTTGTTTTCGGTGTCCTCGACATCCTCTTCCAGAATATCAAGGCCGTAAAGATCCGAGGCGAGACGCGGCGCCAGTGCGGCCATTGTCTTGTCGTTGACATCGGCAACAAGCCGCGCTGCGCCCGCTGTATCTCCGGCAATTACCGGCTTCCAGCCGTTCTTGCGGATATATTTACGGCATTGGCCAAGCGCGTGGATGTGGCTGTGAACGGACGTGATGTCGCTGCGCTTCGTGCCTGGCAGGACCATCAGCTGAAAATGGATCGGCAGGAAATACTCGCCGACTATATGCAGGCGCGATTCCGGCAGGAGATGGTGAATATCGGCGACACGGCCGGCGATTGTGTTTTCGATCGGGATCATGGCAAGGTCAGCGGCGCCGCTTTCAACTGCGTTGAACGCATCCTCGAACGTCGGGCAAGGCATCGGCTCCATCTCGGGAAACATGTTGCGGCAGGCCGTGTCGGAATTCGCGCCGGGTTCCCCCTGGAAGGAGATGCGGTTGGTCTTAGCCATTATCGATTGCCTTTTGTAGAAGTAAGAATGTCTCGTGCCCGTTCGAGATCTTCGGGGGTATCGACGCCGAGCGGCACCGAATCGACGATTTCCACGTCGATGCGCATGCCTGCCTCCAGCGCACGCAGCTGTTCGAGGCGCTCGCGCCGCTCCAGCGGCGACGGGCCAAGACCAACGAAACGCTCGAGCGCAGCGCGCCGATAGGCATAGAGCCCGATGTGATGATAGAGCGGACCGTCGCCCCATGGCGCGGTGGCGCGGGTAAAATAGAGCGCCCGCATCCGGTCCTCGCCGATCGGCGAGCCGATGATCTTCACCACGTTCGGATTGGTCTTCTCGTCGTCGCGGCGGATCTCGACGCCGAGCGTGCCGATGTCGGCGGGGCCGTTCTGCAGCGGCAACAGCGCACGCTTTATGATATCCGCCTCGATGGTCGGCAAGTCGCCCTGCACATTGACCACAGCATCGACGGTACCGTCAGGATCCAACGCCAGCAGCGCCTCGTAAATGCGGTCCGAGCCGGATTCGTGATCGTTGCGCGTCATGACCGCTTCGAGGCCGTGGGCTTCCACGGCTGACTTCACATCGAGGCTGTCAGTCGCTACCACGGTGCGGCCAAGCCCCGCAGCCTTGGCCCGCTCAGCTACATGCACGATCATCGGCTTGCCGGCAATATCGGCCAAGGGTTTGTCTGGAAGCCGGGTGGAAGCCATTCGGGCAGGTATAAGTGTCAGTATTTTCATCGTTGCACATGCGCCTACGGTGTCAAAAAGTCTCAGGCAGAACCGCCCTTATATGTGTTGCAAACGCAAAGCAAAAGACCTAGTTTCCGCGCGATCACGAGGGGACTCTCGTCACAAAATGCAGCGATCTGCATTGACCAGATATTGAGAACCTCCGCAAGTGTGTTGAACACAAAGCTCCTGTATTGCACTGGCAAGCGCGAACAGGAACTCCGCGTCCAGCACATTTGAACAGGACACAAATGGAGCAATGATCGACGATGGAATCGACCCCATTCAACAAATATGCCATGGCGTTTCTGGCAACCGTATTCGTTGTCATGACGGCAGGCATCCTGTCCGATTTCATATTCGACTCACATGCACCCGAAAAACCCGGCTTTATCATCGAGGCCGCCGAGGCTGGTGGTGAAGCTGAAGCTGGCGCCCCAGCTGCTGCCGCCGTGCCGATCGCGACGCTTCTGGCTTCTGCCGATGCGGCCCGCGGCGAAGCGATTTTCAAGCGTTGCGCTGCCTGCCATACGGGCGATAAGGGCGGAGCGAACAAGGTTGGCCCAAACCTTTGGGACATTGTCGACCGTCCGATCGCAACCCATGCAGGCTTCAGCTATTCCGGCGCCATGAAGGATTTCTCCAAGGGCGGCGCTGAAAAGTGGACCTTTGATCACCTCAACCACTTCCTGACTTCACCGAAGGGCTACATCAAAGGCACGGCCATGGGCTTTGCCGGCGACAAGAAGGACAATGAGCGCGCCGACTTGATCGCTTATCTGCGCACCCTGTCCGACAGTCCGAAGCCTCTGCCTGCTGCCGATGCAGCTCCGGCCGGCGACGCAGCCAAGCCCGCTGAGGGCGCAGCCGCCCCAGCCGAAGGCGCTGCCCCTGCAGCCCCTGCCAACTGAGGTCGACAATCAGAGCATGCGAAAGCCGGGCCAAGTGCCCGGCTTTTTTGTATCAACACCGCGTGTTTTTTCAGCGAAGGCCTGTTCTCTGCCGCATTTTCTCTTAGACTGATGATCAAAGAGAACCTGTGGAGACTTGATTTGCGATTTCGCCCGTTTGTTGCCAGCCTTGCCTTCCTCGCCTTCGCCACCCTTGGCACCTTTCAGAATGCACATGCGGCAGAACCGGAATGGCGGCATGCAACGAGCGTCTTGGGCGAACCGAAATACGGTCCGGATTTCAAACACTATGACTATGTGAATCCGGATGCCCCGAAGGGCGGTACGCTAAACCAGACCAGCTATGGTTCATTCGACAGTCTCAATCCATTCGTGGTTCAGGGAGTCGCTGCAGCAGGGTTTCCGAGCACCGTCGGCGGAGGGCTGCTCTATGACACGCTTCTCAGCCAAGCACTCGACCAGCCTGCAACGAACTACGGCCTCATTGCAGAGGCCATGGCCTATCCGGATGATTTTTCGTGGGTCAAATTTCGCCTGAGGCCGGCGGCCAGATGGCATGACGGCCAGCCAATTACCGTTGATGATGTGATATGGTCATTTGAGGTTCTGAAGGCGCAAAGTCCCGTCTATAACAAATACTATCACGATGTGACCAAGGCCGAGAAAACCGGGGATCACGAGGTCACATTCACCTTCTCAAGCGCTGGAAATCGCGAGCTGCCGAGCATCATGGGCGATTTTCCGGTTCTGCCGAAGCACTGGTGGGAGGGGAAAGATGCCTCCGGCAAGCAGCGCGATATAACCAAACCCACGATGGAAATTCCGCTTGGGTCGTCTGCTTACAAGATCGAAAGTGTCGTCCCAGGCAAGACAATCGTGTGGAGCCGTGTCGCGGATTATTGGGGCAAGGACTTGCCCGACAATGTGGGCCGGAATAATTTCGATCGTGTCCGCTACGAGTATTTCCGCGATCAGAACGCCGAATGGGAAGCTTTCAAGAAAGGCGGTTTCGAGGATTATCGCGGTGAAGCAAGCATCGGTAAATGGATGCGTGAGTATGATTTTCCTGCCTTCAAACGCGGTGATGTCATCAAGGCGGTGTTCCCCTTGCGCTCTTCAGGACGCATGCAGGGATTTCTCATCAATACCAGGCGAGAGAAATTCGCGGATCCAAAAGTCCGTGAAGCCCTGAACTGGGCCTATGATTTCGAGAGCATGAGCAAGAACCTGTTCTTCGGCCAGTACAAACGCATTAACAGCTACTTTTCCGGATCGGAACTCGCCTCAAGCGGCCTGCCCACGGGGAAGGAGCTGGAGATTCTTGAGACGGTGAAGGGCGAAGTGCCTGCAGACGTGTTTACAAAAGAATACAAGCTGCCCGTTTACGATACCCCGCAGTCACAGCGGGATAATCTGCGCCATGCGGTCATGCTGCTGCGCGAAGCCGGTTACGACCAGAAAAACGGAAAACTCGTCAACACCAAGACCGGCGCGCCCCTTGCGATCGAATTTCTGGCGGACGATCCTTCCGATGAACGCTTCATCGGGCCATTCATGGCGAACTTGCGCAAGCTCGGCATCGATGCTCAGATACGCGTTGTGGATAGCGCGCAATATACGGCGAGACTGAATGATTTTGATTTCGACATAACAACGCCGAGCGTGGTCCTGAGCCAAAGCCTGTCACCAGGTAATGAACAGCGTGATTTCTGGAGTTCCGCGGCTGCGAACATACCGGGCAGCCGCAACTATATGGGCATCAAGAACCCGGCGGTCGACAAACTGATCGATCGGGTGATCTTTGCCAAGGATCGCGAAGAGCTGGTTGCCGCGACCCACGCGCTCGATCGCGTTCTGCTGTGGAACTACTACGTCGTACCGCAATGGTATGACGACCGGATCAAGATCGCTTATTGGAACAAGTTCGGCATGCCGGAGAAGCAGCCCGACTATGTCGGTATTGACCCGTTCTCCTGGTGGGTCGACACCACCAAGGAGCAGGCTCTGAAGGCCCGTGCCGAATGATCAATCGCCGCGATCTCCTGAAAGTCTCCAGCGCGACGATCCTGACTGCAATGGCACCGCGCCTCGCGCTGGCGGAAGTGGCGACGGGTGTGCCCCTGCACGGACTCTCGGCCTTTGGCGAACTGAAATACCCCAAGGATTTCACGCATTTCGACTATGCCAACCCGGATGCGCCGAAGGGCGGCACATTTGCCTTCTCGCCGCCGAACTGGCTGTTCAACCAGTCACCGCAAACCTTCAACACGCTCAACACCTTCTCGGCGAAGGGCGACGCGCCACCACGGATGGAACTATGTTTCGATACGCTGATGGCTTCGGCGCTCGATGAGCCGGATTCCATTTACGGGCTGGTAGCGGAGACCGTGACCGTCTCCGCCGACCGCAACTCGTTCGCATTCAAGCTGCGACCGGAAGCACGGTTTCATGACGGTTCGCCTCTGACAGCCCATGATGTCGTCTTCAGCTTCCAGACGATGCAAAAGAAAGGCCACCCCGAGCTTCTGCTGCTTCTCACGGAAATGAAGGAAATCGTTGCGGAAGATGATCGCACGCTTCGCATCACCTTCACCGGCAAGCACTCCGATCGCGCCATTCTCGACGTCGCCGCCAATATGCCGATCCTGTCAAAGACCTGGTATGAGACCCGCGATTTCGATGCTTCGACACTGGAGCCGCCGCTTGGCTCGGGCGCCTATCGCGTTGGCAGCGTTTCCGCCGGTCAGGGCATCGAGTATGAACGGGTTGTCAATGACTGGGCCAAAGACCTGCCGGTGCGGCGCGGGCTGAACCATTTCAACCGGATCAAGATTGATTTCTACCGCGACCGTCAGCCGCAATTCGAGGCCTTCAAGAAGGGCGATATTTTCTGGCGCATGGAACACACGGCCAAGACCTGGGCGATCGAATATAATTTCCCGGCGATCCAGCAGAAGCGCGTGTTGAAGCGCGAAGTCTCCGGTGAGAAGCGCCCGCAATTGCAGGCCTGGGCGGTCAACCAGCGCCGCGAGCATTTTCGCGACCCAAGGGTGCGCGAGGCCATTGCGCTGTGCTTCGACTTCCAGTGGACGCAAAAGAACCTGTTCTACGGCATGTATGAGCAGTCGCAATCGCTGTTCGAACAGTCGGATTTCCGCGCAAGCGGCAAGCCTCCGCCCGAAGAACTCGCGCTTATGGAGCCGTTTCGCGACAGGCTGCCCGAAAGTATTTTCGGCGAAGCGGTGATCCAGGCGACCTCCGACGGATCGGGGCGAGACCGCAAGAACCTGAAACGCGCCGTGGAACTCCTGACCGAAGCCGGTTTCAAGCGCGACGGCAACCGCTTTGTGGACGGAGCAGGCAAGCCGCTCAACCTCGAAATGCTGATCCAGGCGGAGGTATTCACCCGCGTCTATTCGCCCTTCATCAACAATCTCCAGGCGATCGGCATCAATGCCTCGTTGCGGCTTGTCGACCCGGCGCAGTACCAGACGAGGCTGCAGGATTTCGATTTCGACATAATGGGTATGGCCATTCAGCTTACTGCTACTCCGACACGGGAATCGCTTGAGTCGATATTCGGCTCGAGATCGGCTTCAGCGCCGGGTTCCTACAACCTCCCGGGCATTGCCGACCCGGTTATTGATGCACTCATCGCGAAAGTCAGCGACGCGCATTCCCGCACCGAATTGATTTCAATCCTGCGTGTTCTTGATCGACTCTTGCGTATAAGACGTGACTGGATTCCAAATTGGTACTCAGCGAATCACCTCGTCGCCTATTGGGACATGTTCGGCTTCAAGGAGCCAAAGCCCGATTACGGTTTTCCGGTTGAGACGCTCTGGTGGTTTGACGAAGCAAAGGCAAAGGCAATTGGCAAGGTTTGATATGATCGCGGCATTGACAGGGAGCTCCTGATGGGAGCTTATATTCTCCGCCGCCTGGTTTTGATGGTACCGACCCTGTTCGGGGTTTTGCTTGTCTGTTTCGTCATTGTGCAATTCGTCCCCGGTGGTCCGGTGCAACGGATCATCGGCCAGCTTACCGGCCAGGGTGGCAACGCCATGGATCGCATTGGTGGCGGTGGCGCGGATTTCGGCCAGAGCCAGGACCAGCTTGGCGTTGGGACAAACAATTCGAAATATCGCGGCGCACAGGGGCTCGATCCCGCCTTCATTGCCAGCCTGGAAAAGCAGTTCGGTCTCGACAAGCCGCCGCTGGAACGTTTTGGCCTGTTGGTGTGGAACTACATCCGCTTCGATTTCGGCAAGAGCTATTTCCGCGACATCAGTGTTATCGATCTCATCAAGGAGAAGCTGCCCGTCTCCATTTCTCTCGGACTGTGGATGACGCTGCTTTCCTACATGATTTCCATCCCGCTCGGCATCCGCAAAGCCATCAAGGACGGCTCGACCTTCGATATATGGACCAGCGGTGTCATCATCGTCGGCTATGCGATACCGGGGTTCCTGTTCGGCATCATGCTGATTGTCTTCTTTGCCGGCGGCTCGTTCTTCGATTGGTTCCCCTTGCGCGGTCTGACTTCGAACAATTTCTCGCAGCTCTCCCTCTTCGGCAAGATCGTCGATTACGCCTGGCACCTGGCATTGCCCCTGACTGCCATGCTGCTCTCCGCCTTCGCCACGACGACGCTGCTCACCAAAAACTCGTTCCTCGATGAAATCCGCAAGCAATATGTGACGACGGCCCGCGCCAAGGGCTTGAGCGAGCGCAAGATCCTCTACGGCCACGTGTTCCGCAATGCTATGCTGATCGTCATTTCCGGCTTCCCCAGCGCCTTCATCTCCATCTTCTTCACCGGTCAGCTCCTGATCGAGGCGATCTTTTCGCTCGATGGCCTTGGCCTCCTTGGCTATGAATCGATCATCAACCGCGATTACCCGGTGGTGATCGCCACGGTGTATATCTTCGCGCTTGTCGGCGTCGTCGTCAGTCTTCTCTCCGATCTTCTCTACACATGGATCGATCCGCGTATCGATTTCGAGCGGAGGGATGTCTGATGACCGATATCGCCGGCGCGCAATCCACACCCAGGGCCCTCCCCGTTCGCCGACCGCGCCTGTCGCCGCTCAATGCGCGCCGTTGGCAGAACTTCAAGGCCAACCGGCGCGGCTGGTGGGCCCTATGGATTTTCCTCTTTCTGTTCATTGGCTCGCTCTTCGCCGAATTCATCGCCAACGACAAGCCGATCCTCGTTTCCTACAAGGGCGAGATCCTGTTCCCCGTGCTCGTCGACTATCCCGAAGAGAAATTCGGTGGCTTCTATGCGGTCACCGATTACCGCGACCCGATGATCCAGGACGAGATCAATGCCAATGGCTGGGCGATCTGGCCGCCGGTCCGCTATTCCTACCGCACCGTCAACAATGAGCTGCCCGATACCGCGCCGTCAAAGCCCTTTTGGCTCTATACGCCGGAAGAGCGCTGCGCCCGCTATGCGCAGGGTGTCAACGATGCCAATTGCACCTTCGGCAATATGAACATTCTCGGCACCGACGACCAGGCGCGGGATGTCTTCGCCCGCGCGCTCTACGGCTTCCGCATCTCGGTGCTCTTCGGCCTGATCCTGACTGCCGCTTCCGCCGTCATCGGCGTAACCGCAGGCGCATTGCAGGGGTATTTCGGCGGCTGGCTCGATCTTATCGCCCAGCGCTTCATCGAAATCTGGTCTTCTGTCCCAACACTCTATCTGCTGCTGATCATGGCTTCAATCCTGCCGCCCGGGTTCTGGATCCTCCTGTGCATCATGCTGCTGTTCTCCTGGGTGAGCTTTGTCGGCATTGTCCGCGCTGAATTCCTGCGCGCCCGCAACTTCGAATATGTCAATGCCGCGCGGGCGCTCGGCGTGCGTGACCGGACGATCATGTTCCGGCATCTCCTGCCCAACGCCATGGTGACGACATTGACCTTCCTGCCCTTCATCCTCAATGGATCGATCACCACGCTGACGTCGCTCGATTTCCTCGGCTTCGGCCTGCCACCCGGCTCGCCATCGCTTGGTGAATTGCTGGCGCAGGGCAAGAACAACCTGCAGGCGCCCTGGCTCGGCCTCACGGGTTTCATCGTCATATCGCTGATGCTGTCGCTGCTGATTTTCGTTGGCGAAGCGACACGTGACGCCTTCGATCCGCGCAAGGCTTTCAAATGAGTGCCCCCCTCCTCTCTGTTCGCGACCTTTCCGTTGCATTCACGCAAAATGGACGCGAGTCGATTGCGGTCGATCATATTTCCTTCGACATTGCGCAGGGCGAAACCGTGGCGCTTGTCGGCGAGTCCGGTTCCGGCAAATCTGTCTCGGCGTTGTCGATCCTGAAATTGCTGCCCTATCCGCCTGCCTCGCACCCTTCAGGCCAGATCCTGTTCAATGGCGAGGACCTTCTGGACAAGGATGAGACCGATCTGCGCCGCGTCCGTGGCAATGACATCACCATGATCTTCCAGGAGCCGATGACATCGCTCAATCCGCTTCACACGATCGAGGACCAGATCAGCGAAGTCTTGAAACTGCATCAGGGCATGGGCGACAAGGCGGCGCGGCAGCGGACCCTGGCGCTACTCGAGGAAGTCGGCATTCGCGAGCCGGAAAAGCGCATGTCCGCCTATCCGCACCAGCTCTCCGGCGGACAACGCCAGCGCGTCATGATCGCCATGGCCCTTGCCAACAAGCCGAAACTGCTGATCGCCGATGAGCCGACCACGGCGCTCGATGTGACGGTGCAGGCGCAGATCCTCAAGCTCCTGGCGGATCTCAAGGCCGCGCAGGGCATGTCGATGCTCTTTATCACCCATGATCTCGGCATCGTCCGCAAGATCGCCGACCGCGTCTGCGTCATGACCGGCGGCAAGATCGTCGAAACCGGCCCGACCAGGCAAATCTTCGAAAATCCCCAGCATGCATATACAAAGCATCTTCTCGCTGCCGAGCCGAAAGGCAATCCGCCATCGGCCGATCTTACGGCGGATCCGGTCATGCGCGGGGAACAGATCAAGGTCTGGTTCGCGATCAAGCAAGGCTTCCTGCGCAAGACTGTCGACCACGTAAAGGCGGTTGATGGGATCGACGTCACGATCCGCGCCGGTCAGACACTCGGCGTCGTCGGCGAATCCGGCTCCGGCAAGACGACGCTCGGCCTTGCCCTGTCACGGATGATCTCGTCGCAAGGTGTGATCCGCTTTGGCGAGAAGGACATCAACCAGTATTCGTTCAAGCAGATGCGTCCGCTGCGCCGCGAGCTTCAGATTGTCTTTCAGGACCCCTACGGCTCCCTGTCGCCGCGCATGTCGATTTCCGACATCATCGCCGAAGGGTTGCAGGTGCATGAGCCCGGGCTTTCAGCCGATCAGCGCGACGCCCGTGTCGTTGCGGCGCTGAAGGAAGTCAACCTCGATCCGGAAAACCGTTTCCGCTATCCGCATGAGTTTTCTGGCGGTCAGCGCCAGCGCATCGCGATAGCACGCGCCATGGTGCTCAATCCGCGTTTCGTCATGCTGGACGAGCCGACATCGGCGCTCGACATGAGCGTGCAGGCACAGGTCGTCGATCTCTTGCGCTCATTGCAGCAGAAGCACAATCTGGCGTATCTTTTTATTAGCCACGACCTAAAGGTGGTCAAGGCGCTTGCCAATGACGTGCTGGTGATGCGCAATGGCAAGGCAGTGGAATATGGTCCATCGGAGGAAATCTTCGCACGACCCAAGACCGACTATACAAAAGCCCTGATGGCTGCCGCCTTCAGGATAGAAACGGCCGAACAGGGAGCGGTTAGTGAATGACTGGGAATGCAAGCGATACAATTCTGTTGGCCGTTACGGGGTGGGATCCGGAGGTATGGCAGACTGAATTTGCCAAGACGGCACCAAGCCGCAAGCTCGTGCTCAATGCCGATACGGACAAGGACAAGATTCGCTACGCCCTCGTATGGAAACAGCGTCAGGGATCGCTTGCCGGATTGCCCAATCTCGAAGTGATCTTCTCGCTCGGCGCCGGTGTGGATCACGTTTTTCACGACCAGCAAATACCCGATGTTCCGATCGTCCGTATCGTTTCCCCGGACCTGACCATGCGCATGAGCGAATATGTGGTCTGGCAGGTGCTCGACCATCAACGGCTCGGCCTTCGCTACCGCCAGCAGCAGAGCCAGCGCGTCTGGCGCGAGGACCGCCGCCAGCCCGCGGCGCATGAGGTAACGGTTGGTATTCTCGGCCTCGGTGTTCTCGGGCGCGACGCGGCGCAGAAATTGCGCATGCTCGGCTTCAGGGTCAGCGGCTGGAGCCGCCGCCTGCAGACCATAGAGGGTGTCACCACGCATTTTGGCAAGGACGGCCTGAGGGATTTCCTCAAGGAGGTCGATATTGTCGTCTGCCTATTACCACTGACGCCGGAAACCAAGGGTATCCTGTCGATGACCATGTTTGCGCAGATGAAGCCGCACGGTCCGCTCGGCGCTCCGACCTTGATCAATGCCGGTCGTGGCGGATTGCAGAACGAAGCCGACATTCTGGCGGCGCTCGACCGCGGCATGCTGTCGGCAGTGACGCTCGACGTGTTCAACAAGGAACCCCTGCCGAAGGACAGCCCGCTCTGGACCCACCCGCAGGTCATGATCACGCCGCATGCGGCCGCGAGCTCCAGCCCCCAGGCACTTGTTCCGGAAATCGTCGCGCAGATCGAATCCTATGAGCGCGGTGAGCCGTTGAAAAATATCGTCGACAGGGCGGCGCAGTATTAGCAAAATTTGCCTTTGCCGCACCCAACGCTTCGACTATGGTGCGGCCGTTAAGTGTTCTCAGGGCGGGGTGCAATTCCCCACCGGCGGTGATCACTGGGTGCCCTCAAGGTGTCAGGTGCGAGCCCGCGAGCGCTTTCCGGCACTCCGGAGAGGTCAGCAGATTTCGGTGCAATTCCGAAGCCGACGGTATAGTCCGGATGAAAGAGAACAACTGAAAGGCCGGACCGCCGAAAGGCGGTATTTTGCTGTCTTTGGTTGTGCCCTGATTCACGTCAACTCGAAGGAGAAAGACATGGATCAGTTCCAGAATAACAATACCCCATATAGTTCATCACCAGCACCGCGCATCGCTTTCATCCAAGCGCGATGGCATGCGGATATCGTCGATCAATGCCGCATCGGCTTCGAAGGCGAGCTGCAGCGCCAGGGTGTCAAACCCGAGCGGTTCGACGTTTATGACGCACCGGGTTCGTTCGATATCCCGCTTCTTGCCAAGAAGCTGGCACAGACCGGGCGTTACGATGCGATCGTCGCTGCCGGCCTTGTTGTCGATGGCGGCATCTACCGGCACGATTTCGTTGCCGGAACCGTGGTCAATGCACTTCTCACGGCACAGATGGAAACCGGCGTTCCCATGTTATCGGCCGTGCTGACGCCGCACCACTTTCAGGAACATGCACAACATATCGACTTCTTCACCCGGCATTTCCTGACCAAGGGCCAGGAAGCTGCCCGCGCCTGCCTGCAGATCATCAAGACCTTAAGGCAAGTGGCGGAACTGACGGCTGCCTGATGCAGTGCTGCCCGCTGCGCAAGCGGCGGGCACTTCACCCTACAATCGCCGCACCGCAGTCGGTTTGCCATAGAGATAGGCGATACGCTCGATGGCATCGCGCAGCGGCTCGAGGGTGACGCTCATCGCATGGCCGCTGGCATGCAGCAGCATTGAATGGCTTGCCATCATTGCGACATGGCCTTTCCAGAAGACGAGGTCACCGCGCTGCAGATTGTGATAGTCCTTGTCCGGCTCGATGAGATCGCCAATGGAAGCCGCCTGCATGTCGGTGTCGCGCAATACCGGCAGTCCGGTCATCAGCAAAGAAAGTTGCACGAGGCCCGAGCAATCGATACCAAACCCCGAAACGCCACCCCAGAGGTAGGGTGTATGC
The DNA here is from genome assembly GCF_002764115.1 of Phyllobacterium zundukense. Lineage (NCBI taxonomy): Bacteria > Pseudomonadati > Pseudomonadota > Alphaproteobacteria > Hyphomicrobiales > Phyllobacteriaceae > Phyllobacterium > Phyllobacterium zundukense. Next base: position 3,120,058 of record NZ_CP017940.1, read on the forward strand.
ATCAGCGTTTCGGCGACGGCGACATGGTCGTCCGTGACCTCGTCGATCGGAACCAGATGCTTGGCAATGACCGCCTCGCCGCTCGGCAACATGCCGTAGAGCGTCCCGCGCCGTTCCTCACCGCCCTCGATGGTCACCAGTGAACCTATCGATAGCGCCTTCGTCCGCGGAAACTTCAGATCCGAACCCGGATAGACGAATGTCCGCGGAGCGATGACCACATGCGTCGGTTCATTCGCCCGGCGGTCGAGTGTGGTATCCACGACATAACCGACATAGCCGTCACGCTCGTTCTGAACCCAGCACCAGCCATTGTCGTCCTCGAAGACGAGGACATCGTCGCCGTAAAGAAACTGCGTGGTAATAGCGGCATCGCCGCGCGGTTCGGAGCGGACATCGACCACAGGATCGGCGATACGCATCGGCTTGCCGGCGGCGAAGCGCTCTGCCTCAACCGTACCGCGCAGATTTTCGTCCGCAAGGTCCGGCCGGAACGCGTTCAACCGTTTGTCCAATGTCGGGTTTTCAGCTTTCAAAGCGGTAATCCTCTTGCTTTGGCGATGACAAGATCGCCGAGCCTTTCAACATAGAGCGCACCCTTTACCGTTCTCTTGACGAGAACATTGCGCTTGTCCTTTTCGTCGCGGTGGCGATCGACCAGCCCATAGCCGCCCATTGTGTCAAGAGCACGGGTGATGACCGGTTTTGTCACTTCGAGCTTTGCAGCCATGCCGCGTATCGTATGCGGCGGCGGCTCAAGATAGACGGTCAGGAGCACAGCCAGCTGGCGCATGGTGAGATCATGGGCGTCATCGCGCACTTCCGAAAGCGCAACTTCCTTCCACAATGTCAGCGCCTGGATCGGCTTCAACTCGATATTCATGAACGGCATCCGAGATCATTTCGGTTCCGTTCCATTTTAGACCTGAGCGCGAAAGGTGCAAGCAGCTCATTTGGCCGGATAGCGCTCTTTCAAAAGATGGTAAAGCACACGGATAGCCTGAGCTTCGCCGCCAATGGGTGCATGCGGCTTCTCGACAGGATTCCAGCCGAAAATATCGAAATGCGCCCAAATGTTCGCCTTGCCGACAAAACGCTGCAGGAACAGAGCCGCCGTGATCGAACCGGCAAAGCCGTCACTCGTCACATTGTTCATGTCGGCGACGCGCGAAGAAAGCTTCGCATCGTAGGGCTGCCACAGCGGCATGCGCCAGAGCGGATCGGCAACCGCGTCGGCAGCCCTGGCAATGTCAGAAGCGAAGGCGTCATCATTGGAATAGAAGGGCGGCAGGTCCGGACCGAGTGCCACGCGTGCTGCACCCGTCAGCGTTGCCATGTCGATGAGGATTTCCGGTTCCTCGTCATCGGCCAGCGACAACGCGTCGGCCAGTACGAGGCGCCCTTCCGCATCGGTATTACCGATCTCGACCGTCAGGCCCTTGCGGCTGGTCAGCACATCGCTCGGCCGGAAGGCATTGGCAGAAATCGAGTTTTCGACGGCGGGGATCAAAACGCGCAACCGCACCGGCAGCTTTGCATCCATTATGATGCTCGCCAGCGCCAGAACATTGGCGGCACCGCCCATATCCTTCTTCATCAGCAACATGCTGCTCGATGGCTTGATGTCGAGACCGCCGGTGTCAAAGCACACGCCCTTGCCGACCAGCGTGACCTTCGGCGCATCCTTCCTGCCCCATTCGAGATCGATCAGCCGCGGCTCTTCGCTCCCTGCCCGGCCGACGGCATGGATCATCGGGAAGTTCTTCTTCAACAACTCATCGCCCTTGATAACGCTGACCGAAGCCTTGTACTCGCCGGCCACATCACGCACCGCAGCTTCCAGCGCTTCAGGCCCCATATCATTGGTCGGCGTGTTGATGAGGTCGCGTGCCAAAGTGACGGCCTTCGCAAGGCGTTTCACATCGGCCTTGTCCGCGCCGTCGGGCAGCGTCAGCGTGACGTCAACATCGTCCTTTTTCGCATAACGGGCGAACTTGTAACCACCGAGAAGAAAAGCCAGCGCTGCAAGGTCAGGCTCATCGACGGGGCTTGCCAGGTGCCAGGAACCCTTTGGCAGGCCGGTCGCCAGTTTTCCGGCGGCAAGTCTGGAATCGTCCTTTCCGATGCCAAGCAGGGCGCCGGAAATTTCACCCTTTTCACCGGGGATGATCAATACCCGCCCCGGCTGTCCATCGAAGCCATTGGCGTTGGCCCAGGCGAGCGCTCCACCGTCCAGTCCAGCACTATCCAGGCCGCCCTGTTGTACAAACCACACCGGCTTGCTGTTCGCGGTTTTTTTCCTGGTGATTTCAGCAGGCATGGCATTTCTCCTCGATCAATCTGCGCATCCCACGGGGACGTCATTAACGGTCCGTTAGGGTTAACAGAATATTTCTAATCCATGGGAATGGGTTAATGCACAGATGATTTGTGCTGTGGATGGGGCAAATTATGACAAGCGCAGGCATTATTCAACGTAATCGCCGCTTCATTTTTTCCGTCGCTATCGTCGCGGTAGCAGCGGGCATGACTGGTTGTGCCACAACGGACAAGACCACTACCGGGTCGATCGCACCTGCAAGCGCCGCCGCCGCCGTTCCCACCGGTAATTTTGACCAGATGAACGAGCAGCAGTTGATGCAGGCTTCGACCAGTCTTGGTGCCCGCTATCAGGCCAATCCGAAAGATAAGACGGCGGCGGTGAATTTTGCCACGGTGCTGCGCATGACCGGCCGCAGCGACCAGGCGCTTGCCGTGATGCGCAGCCTTGCCATTGCATATCCAAAAGATCGCGAGGTTCTTGCAGCCTATGGTAAGGCGCTCGCCAGCAGCGGTGAATTCGAAGCCGCGCTCGATGCGTTGCAGCGCGCCCAGACGCCGGAATATCCCGACTGGAAACTGCTTTCAGCCCAGGGCGCCATTCTCGATCAATTGGGGAAGACCGGTGAAGCCCGCGACCTTTACCGCCAGGCACTGCAGATCAATCCCAGCGAGGCCTCGATCCTTTCCAATATGGGTATGTCCTACGTGCTTTCGGGTGAGCTGAGCACGGCGGAAAGCTATATGCGCAAAGCTGTCAGCGCATCGGGTTCCGATAGCCGCGTCCGGCAAAATCTCGCGCTGGTTGTGGGCCTGCAGGGCCGGTTTGACGAGGCCGAGACGATCGCAAAGCAGGAACTCTCGCCGCAGCAGGCGCAGGCCAATATCAAGTATCTGCGGTCGATGCTATCGCAGCAGAATTCGTGGAGCATGCTCAAGGACAAGAACAAGCCGAAGAGCTGATCTCCATTCCAGAACATCAAAAAAGCCGCTCCATTTCGAGCGGCTTTTTTAATGAGCAAGTCATATCATTTGGGCGACGCCGGGCCGAATATACCGCCCTGTGCGGATATCTGAATGAAGGCGGGGCCAAGAATGACGGCGAAGAGCACCGGCAGCAGGAAGACGATCATCGGCACAGTCAGTTTAGGCGGCAATGCAGCCGCCTTCTTCTCGGCAGCCATCAAGCGCGCCTCGCGGCTTTCATCGGAAAGGACACGCAAAGCACTTCCAATTGACGTTCCGTAGCGTTCGGACTGAACGAGGGCCTGCACCACCGATTTGACCGTGTCGAGCCCGGTGCGGATCGCAAGATTGTCATAGGCCTGACGCCGCTCGGGCAAAAATGAAAGCTCGGCATTGGTCAGCACGAGTTCTTCGGCAAGCTCGGCGGACTGAACGCCGATTTCCTCAGAAACCTTCTTGAAAGCTGCCTCGATAGACATGCCCGATTCAACGCAGATCAGCATCAGGTCCAGCGCGTCGGGCCAAGCCATCTGGATTGATTGCTGACGTTTGCTACCGGCATTGCGCACATAGAGATTTGGCAGATAAAAGCCGACATAGGCGCCGGCGAAACAGGCAGCCATCCGGATCATCGTCGACTTGTCAGCCAGGCCACCCATGCCGAAAATCCAGAAGGCAGCCAGGCCGAGCGTCACGAATGGCAGCCCGAAACGTGCCGCCAGGAAGATGTTGAGGGCATTCTGTCCGCGAAAGCCGGCCGTGCGCAGGGAGGAAACCGTCTTCTCGTCGGCAAGTGCCCGTTGAAGATCCAGCCTCTCGACGAACTGCCGGACGCCTTGCCGTTCCATTATGCGCAAGGAATTACCGGAATTCTTGCGGCGACCTTCGCTCTCGGTCGCCATGCGCGCCCGTTCACGCGAGCGGATTTGGTCCCGCTCCAGCGCAACCGACTTCATCCGCGATTTCAAACCCGAGCCTGAAAGCATCGGCATGAGAAAAGTCACGAGTGTCGCAAAAATGGAGATCCCGACAAGGACCGCAAAGATGAAGGCCGGGTCGTGCATGGCTTTGGCAATGGTGGTAATCATCCGAAGTCTTTCCGATCAGAACTTGAAGTTGATCATCTTCTTCATGACCATGATGCCAATCGACATCCATGTGGCGGCACAACCGAGGATGACGTGACCCGTGTCGGTCTGGAAAAGGATCATGATGTATTTAGGGCTGGTCAAATAGACCAGTGTTGCAACGATGAACGGCAGCGCACCAATGATATAGGCCGAAGCCTTGGCTTCCATCGATAGCGCCTGGACCTTGGCTTCCATCTTTTTTCTGTCGCGCAGGACACGAGAAAGATTGCCGAGTGCTTCGGAAAGGTTACCACCCGCCTGTGACTGGATCTGGATAACAATGCCGAAAAAGCTGGCTTCGGGGCACGGCATATATTCGGACATGCGCATCGCCGATTCAGGAATGCTCACGCCAACCTGCTGAGCATCTACCGAACGGCGAAATTCGCCGCGTACCGGTTCCTGCGATTCTTGCGCAATAAGCCGAATTCCATCATTGAGCGGCAGGCCGGATCGAATGGCACGCACAATCACATCGATGGCGTTGGGAAACTCCCTGAGGAAAGCCTTGATGCGACGACCCCGCCGAAAATAGACGAACCAGCGGGGCAGACCGAAAGCACCTACCAGAAACAATCCCGGCGCGAGATAGAGCGGCGAGCCAAGAACGACACCCAATACGGCGACGATGATGCCCGTAATGACGGAATAGAGATAGAACCGGTGCACCGGCACCTTCATCCCGGCTTGCTGGATCAGCATCTTAAGCGGCGGCGACTTGATATTCTTGTCACGCAGCTTTTGGCGTACTTCGATGTCCTTCAACGTATCCTGAACGGATTTGCGGCGTTTGACAGCTTCGGCCTGGCGGTCCCGAACCGCAAACTTGCCGAGGCTGTCCGTTGCGGCCAGCTTGACAGATTTTAGGCGATCGTCCGTCTTCTTCTGACGGGCCATCGATTCAAAGAAGAAGACGTAGGCCAGGCCCGCGAACGCCAGCGCGATGAGGCCGACAAAGGCGAGTTGCGCCAGATCAAGCCCGAACATTTCTTGCTTCCCCCAGCGCCGCCATGGTCAGTTCCTCACCGTTTCCATTGAATCGAGAGCATTGGCGAGACGGCGGTCTTCATTGTAGTAGCGCGCCTTTTCCCAGAAATGCGGCCGGCTGATACCGGTCGAAACATGGTGCCCGGTCAACCTGCCATTGGCGTCCTCGCCGGTGATCTGATAGACGACCAGATCCTGTGTGATGATCACATCACCTTCCATGCCGATGACCTCGGTCACGTGGGTAATGCGCCTCGAACCATCGCGAAGGCGCGCCGCCTGGATGATGATATCGACAGAACCGACGATGATTTCACGCACGGTTTTCTGCGGCAGGGCAAAGCCGCCCATGGCGATCATCGATTCGATACGGCTCAGGCATTCCCTCGGACTGTTGGAGTGGATGGTTCCCATGGACCCATCGTGGCCGGTGTTCATCGCCGAAAGGAGATCGAAGACCTCCGGTCCGCGCACTTCGCCGACGATGATCCGCTCGGGACGCATGCGCAGGCAGTTCTTGACGAGCTCACGCATGGTGATCTCGCCTTCGCCTTCCAGGTTCGCCGGTCGCGTTTCGAGGCGCACCACATGCGGCTGCTGCAATTGCAATTCCGCCGAGTCCTCGCAGGTGATGATGCGCTCATCCTTGTCGATGTAATTCGTCAGGCAATTCAGAAGTGTCGTCTTGCCCGAACCCGTACCGCCGGAGATGACGATGTTACAGCGGACACGCCCGATGATTTGCAGCAATTCCGCGCCGGCCGGAGAAATCGCACCGAAGCGGACGAGCTGGTCAAGGGTCAGCTTGTCCTTCTTGAATTTACGAATGGTCAGGACCGGGCCGTCGATGGCGAGCGGCGGCGCAATGACATTGACGCGGGAACCGTCGGGCAAACGCGCATCGCAGATCGGGCTCGATTCATCGACACGGCGGCCAACCTGACTGACGATACGCTGGCAGATATTGAGAAGCTGCTGGTTGTCGCGGAACCGGACGCCGGATTCCTGGACCTTGCCCTGCACTTCGATATAGGTCTTGCGGGCACCATTGACCATGATATCGGCTATGTCGTCGCGGGCAAGCAGCGGCTCAAGCGGGCCGTAGCCGAGAACATCGTTGCAAATGTCGTCGAGCAGTTCCTCCTGCTCTGAAATCGACATGGCGAAGTTCTTGATCGCGATGATGTCATTGACGATATCGCGGATTTCCTCGCGTGCGACCTCGGGATCAAGCTTTGACAGTTGCGCAAGATCGATGGTGTCGATCAGTGCAGCGAAAACCTGCGATTTCGTATCGTAATAGGCTTCATTCTTCTCGCGCAACGGCGGTGCGACCGGCTTTGGAGCCTCGACCGGAGAACGCCTTGGCTCCAGAATATCCCGGGGCAACCGGCTGGCTTCGGCCGCTATTGCTGCAACAGGCGGCAACACTGTCTCGAGCGCTACCGCCCGAAATTCCTGAACCTGTTGATTTCCACCGGCGCCGCCGCGTTTACCGAACATGATGCCTCTTCTACTTCTTGCGCTTCAACCTGGACAAAACCGAAGACAGTCCCGGCTTCTTCTTGGCCTTCAGCGTCATGCGGCCCGTCAGGATGTGGGCAATCTCGTTGATGCTCTGAACAATCGGATTGCCAGAATCGGTTTCTGCCAGCATCCGTCCATTGTTTGCAGCACTGCCAAACAGCGCCGGATCGAAGGGGATCGTGGCCATCGGCAAGATCCCGAGCGGACTGCAAAAATCGAGCGGAGCGATTTCGGGGCGCTTGGGGATACCAACCTGATTGAGTATGAGCCTGGGGTGCGCGTCGTTGGGGCGAAGCTGCTTCAGCGTATCGAGCAGGTTCTTCGTGTTGCGAAGATTCGCCAGTTCCGGCGATGCGACGATAACCACCTCATCGGCACGCGCCAGCGTTGTGCGGGTCCATCCGTTCCAGGAGTGCGGCACATCGAGAATGACGTGGGGAACGGACCGCTGCGCCACATCGATCAGGTGGGCAAAGGAATCGTCGCGGAAATCGAAGACGCGATCGAGTGTTGACGGGGCTGCAAGAAGCGAAAGGTTTTCGGCACATTGCGCCAGCAGGCGATCGAGATAGACATCATCGATGCGCTCGGGAGAAAATACGGCTTCCGCAATCCCTTGTGCCGGGTCCTGATCGAAATTGATGTTCGCCGTGCCATAGGGCAGGTCCATATCGGCGATAACCACCTCGTTCTTGAAGAGCGAGGAGATTGCCCAGGCAATGTTGTGTGCAATGGTCGAGGCGCCGACACCACCCTTTGCACCGATGAACGCAATGGCATTGCCAAGGGGCTTTGCCTCCGGATCGACGAACAACCCGCCGATCACCCCGATGATTTCGGCCAAATCGATTGGCGCGACCATATATTCGGAAATACCATTGCGGATCAGCTCGCGATAGAGCCAGACGTCATTGTAATGACCAATGATAACCACTTTGGTGCTGGGGTCGCACACCTCCGATAGCGCGGCAAGGTTTTGCAGCATATCGCGCGGTGCGACCGATGTTTCCAACAGAATCAGGTTGGGCGTCGGCACCGTCTGGAACAATTCGACGGCGCGCTCTACGCCGCCCATATGCACTTGGGTGTGGGCCTTGGCCATGCGGCGGTCTTCGCTTGCACGCCCGATCTGCTTGGCAACAGCGTCGCTTTCGCAAAAGGCCTGGATCGATATCCGTGGAATCGGCCGATGAGCGTGCAGACCCGATCCCGTGGATCGGTCGCTGTTATCCCCTGGCTGATTTTCTGTTTCAAAGGCCAACTGACTCATGCTCTTTTCCACTGTTGCGGCTGGGGGTGAACCAAATCATTAATAATCGACTTCCATGGCCGGCTCGTAGACCCACGAATCTGCTTTCCGGTAGCCGTCGATGACGACGCCGCGCCGTTCAGCATCGATTGGCGTCGTTGCTCTCGGTCCGAGCAGGTCGGCCGGATTGGCGGTCTGTGCGGCCAGATTGTTCTGATTGGCGCAGCCGAAATTGGCATAATGCTTGTTGTCAGCCGTATCGAGCACATCCTTCGGCCATTGACCGCATGGCGCGGTCGACGCCGTCATCGCCGAATAGGCCAGGCGCATGGGCGGCGACTCGCTGCCGCCAGCGGGATAGCGCTCGCTGGAGATGTTGAATGGCTTGACGCCGCCCCGGCGCAGGGTTGCAGCGACGTCATTTCGCAAGCGTGAGGCGGCCCGCTCGTTCGGCGAACCGGTCGGAAGCAGGATATGAATGACACCGGAACCGTTGCTGCGATAATTGGCTATCGTGTTCTGGACGATGCTGCGCTGTGACATCGACAATTTGGTGTCCGCATGACCGATCGGAATATCGACAATCTGCTCTTTCTCCGAGATCACGATCGGATGGTTGGTCCGGTAGTCATCCGGAATGCTGTTGACGGTCATGTCGCGCGATGCGCAGCCCGCCAGCAATGTTACGGCAAGCAGAGCCAGGACCGGCTTCATGGGGAGAGACTTGTTCGCTACTGACATCGCCTGGTCCTTGCTCATTTGTAGATGTAACCGACGACGCCCTCGTAGCGCCCGTCAGGCAGGTTGGCTTCCTTCGTGCCGTAGACACGGTTGACCTTGCCGAGGAAAATGCCGGCGGCATCACTGGGGGGATTGAAATTATCGTCGGGGCGGGCGAGCGCCGTCCGTGCAACCGGGCGTACAAGATATGGCGTGACGATGATCACAAGTTCCGTTTCGTTGCGCACAAATTCACGGCTGCGAAACAAGGTGCCGAGGACCGGAACCTTCGACAAACCGGGAAAACCGGAGATGGCCTGCCGTGTTTCGTCACGTATGAGGCCTGCAATCATGATGGAACCGCCAGAGGGCAGCTCGACATTCGTGTCGGCGAGCCGTTTGCGTAGGGAGATAATAGTGGTGGAAGGTTTGCTGATACCTGCACTCACCGCCACCGGCGATTCCAGCGTCGGCTCCGATACCGAAGTTCGCACTCTCAGGCTGATACGTCCTGGCGACAATACAACCGGCAAAAACTCGAGGCCAATGCCGTATTCGATGACCTTATGGGTCTGGCCGACCCGCTCAGTACCGTCCGAGCGCTCCTCGACAGTCTGTCCATCGATCAGATTGTATTCGCCGCCGACCTTGAATGTGGCCTTTTCGCCAGAGACCGCCGTCAATGTCGGCTCGGCGAGGGTTTTCATCACGCCTGCCAGTTCCATTGCATTGAGATAGGACTGAATGGCGGTGCTGCCTATTTGGGCCCCGAGACTTGCGCCTGAATTGGAGAGGCTTTTGCCCACGAGCGATGCCAGGTTTTCGGACACGGCGGAATAGTCGATGCCATCCGAACTGCCCCGCGCAATCAAATTGACGCCAAGCTGTTTCATGACTGATCTGCTGACCTCGGCCACCGTCACCTTGAGGGTGACCTGATCCTCGCCCACGATCTGAATGAGATTGACGATCTTGCTGGTTTGGCGTGCTTCGTCCGGATCGCTGATCGCAACGTCCGAACCGCCGCCGCCATTGCTGCCGCCCTGTCCGGATGCAGTGATCGCATATTGTCCCGTTGTCGCTTCACCGCCTGAGACCAGAAGATTGGCGAGGTCACTCGCCCTCTTGGCATCGAGCGGCGTCTGGACTGTTCCGGTCAGGATCACGTTGTCATTCATGAGTTCGACCTTGATGTCGGAATCCGGAATGTATTTCTTCAGGCTGCTCTCAAGCCCCGCGACGTCGCGCTCGATAACCAGATCGAAACTGGCAAGCTGCTCACCATTCGGGCCAAAGACGAAGACATTGGTCTGCCCGACCTGCTTGCCGAAGAGATAGATGCGGCGCGCCGTGCGGGTAACAGCGTCGGCGACCGTCGGATTGGCAACGAGAATGTCATAAGCGTCGGCCGGAAGGTCAACAACCAGCGACTTGCTCAAGCCCAGATTGATGCGCTTGGCCCCGCCCTGACTCTGGTTCAGCTTCACGACGTTGCTCTCGGCAATTGCCGTGCTGTGCAATGGAACGGCTGCCAATCCGCAGCCAAGGACAACCGCTACTGCTCTCCAGGAACGGGATAGGCGATCGCCGCGCTTATCCATGATGATGAATGACCCAAACCCCATTTTATTTGCGCCCCAAAATTTCGGTAACTGTCCCCGACTTGATCAGTTTGACGTTGCCGGCCCGGCCCGGCGAATTGACAAGATATTCCGCACCGGGTCCCGTCTGTTCCTGGGCATCCTGAACGGAGCGCAAAACCAGTGACAGACGGCTTGCCATCTGCTGGGCAACCGTCAGGATTTCTGCCTGTTCCGGCGTCAGTTCGAGCGTCGCAGTCGACCCAACCTTGGTCTTTTGTCCCGTCTCGTCTTCCTGGATTGTCTGGTCGATCGCCAGGACACGGATGTTGCTCAGAATGGTTTCGGTCGCATACTGCTTTTGCTCCCCTTCCATCTGGCGGATCATAATGACATCGACATAGTCATCGGGCAGAATGAACCCGCCTGCGGACGTCTCGGCAGCAATTTGCGTTGCGACGGCCCGCATGCCGGCCGGGAGCTGCGCGGACATGAAGCTTTGGCCTTTGCCAATCAATTTTGCTTCGCGAATTGGTTCGCCTGGGAAAATCTGCAGGCGTACAGTTGAACCCCGCAACTCTTCTTCCGCCTTCGGCCGGTCGGCGCGCTTGATATATCCATCAGCGATGGCATCTTCCGGCCATGCCTGCCAGCGCATTTGGCCCGTCATTTCTGCTCCGACGCCGAGGTTTTCGGTAGCGACCAGAACATCCTGCAATTTGATCTGCGGTTGCGCGGATTCGACAACAACCGTGGTCGGCTTCATGCGCGTGGCTATATAGCCAGCTGCACCCGCAGCAGCGACCGCTACGATCAAAATGACAAGACGTGCTTTTTGCATTCCGCGCCCCACTAGACTTTCGTCTTAGATACTAAGGTCGCACTCTGACTTACCAATCGTGTAATTAAGGTTAACGTTTTGCTTAAAAGTATGATTAACGGCACTTAACGTTTACTATTTGGGCAGCCTCTATGAGTAAGGCTGTTGCTTTCAGATGTGCGCCAGGCGATTGATCACCCACAGGCACAAAGGCGAAGCCGGGAAGGTCAGCAAGCCGGCCAAGCCAAGTGCAATTCCATAAGGCACGCCTACATCTTTTCTCGCAAGGCGGCGCATGAACTCAAACCGCTCGGTATAGGCGACGGCAAAATGCGAGCTCCGGTAGCGGAGGATTGCGATCGTCAGCAGACCGCCGAGTATGGACATGGTCAGAAGATATTCGGCCAGTCCAAGATTCCATCCCAGCCAGACGGCGGTGGCGGACATGAGTTTTGCATCGCCCCCGCCCATCGTTCCTGTGGCGAACAGCGCGAATGTGGCGGCAAGGACTGCCGCTCCCGCAACAAAATGCATTCCGTAGAGGTCCCACGGCATGCCCGTCAGGGGCGCAAGAACCGCAAAGGATACAACAAGGATAAGCGAGACACGGTTTTGAATTGTCATGGATAACAAGTCTGAAACGCCTGCAAACGCCATGGCAAATGGAAAAACGATGAGTATGGCCGCTTCAATCATAAATATGATCCGTGCTTGTCAATTCATGGCTTCTGTTACGTCGTCAGCAAGACCGATATACAGATCCTTGACTGATACCCCGAGTATCCCCGCCCCAACGATGACGCCGATGCTGACGAGTGACGCGATCAGCGTATATTCAATGGCAGTCGCACCAGTCTCATCCCTTTGGAAGCGGGCAAAAACGTCGAGGATCGCATTCACGCTGCGTTTCATGTCAAACCTCTCGCTTGTTCCACCACCGTCTTTAATAATCATGAAAAGCTAGCTGCGGCGAATTGCATTCACCTTAAGAAATACCGTTACGGAAATGTAAATCAGGCACAAATCAAAGTTCTCGTATCAAAAGAGTAAAAGGCACTGCCGGAATTTGTTATAATTTCTATCTATTCTTGCCGGTTTCAAAAGAGCTATGGCTCTTTCCCATATACGATCAGATCATGCTCTATGAATCATACTTAACAATCCGTTCGCAGATTTAAGCTTTCCTTCACCAATCCCCGCCATGGTTGATCTAGCGTTTTTTCGAAGGGTTTCCCCATGGTTCGCATTAGAGGCCACCACATCCGCTCTTATGGACTGGCAGCAGGAATGACCCTGGCGGCTGTCCTGTCAGCAGTCACGACGACCAATGCCGAAACCGGCATTCATGTCGTGATGAACCAGGCAAGAATTCTGAAACTGGCCCGGCCCGCCGATACGGTCGTCGTGGGAGATCCGGAAATCGCCGATGCCGTCGTCAAGGATTCGCGCACCGTTGTTCTTACCGGCAAGGGTTTCGGGATCACCAATATCGTCATCATGGATGCGGATGGCGCCGCGATCGTCGATGACCAGGTTATGGTCAGCCGCAGTGTGGCCAATACGACCCGCGTTTACCGCCGCGCCTATGTCCAGACACTCTCATGCACACCCTATTGCGAGACAGCGCAGAAGACCGAGGCTGAAAAGGCATCTGACGCCCAGATCGGCGGCAATTGAACTGCAACGACCCGATCACGGTTGAGAAACAGTGAATCCAATAGTTGCAATTTGCACTGGTCTTCGAACGAGATTCTAACATCTGGCATGATAAGAATTTCCCCGGCCTAAATGGTGCGGAGAAAACCATGTTGCGGAATACCGATAAATTTCTTGATGATCAGAGCCTTGCCGAAAACGCACGTTCGCGCCCCTCATTGACTGCGCGCTTCTGCGCCAACAGGCGCGGCACGGTGGCAATCGAATTCGCCCTGATCGCCCTTCCCTTCTTCCTGCTGATCTTCGCCATTATCGAAGTCAGCCTGAGCTTCACCGCGCAGCAGGTCATGTCAAACGCTGCCGACGACATCGCACGGAGGCTGCGCACGGGGGAGATCACGGCTGCCGCCATCAAAGCTGACGGCGCGCTAAAGAATGAAATTTGCCCCAAATTGTTTATGCATGCCACCGGTTGTCCCGACCTGTTTGTTGATTTGCAGACTTACACAAGTTTCGCCGCGGTTCCCCTGACACTCCCGCTCAACTCGGCCGGCGATGTCGATACGACCAAGCTGACGATCGCGCCCGGCGGCGCGAGCACGATCAATCAATTGCGCATCTTCTATCGCTGGCCGGTCCTCACCGACCTGATGAAACATCGCATCGAAACTGTCGAGGGCCAGGGAAAGACAATGCTCTTTTCGACTGCGACCTGGAGAAACGAACCCTATCTTTGACGCCAAGCAACCCAGTCAAACAAACTGCTCCTGCATTCTTCCGAAGGTGATACATGAAAGCCTATAAAAGACAGATAATGGCGGCCGGAAGACTAGCGACACTCGCCAAGCGCTTCCTGAGAGACAGACGCGGCGTCGCGGCAATGGAATTCGCGTTCATCGCACCTGTCCTGATCGTGCTCTATCTCGGCAGCGTTGAAGTGACCTCGGGGTTCGACGTCAACAAGAAGCTCGGCCGCGCCACCAATATGGTCGCCGATCTCGTGACACAGCAGCAGACAATCACCACGGACCAGATCAAAGGCATCATGAATATCGCCGCAGCTATTCTTTTGCCTTACAAGAGTGACGTACCTCAGATTACCGTGACAGCCATCAATATTCCGGCTTCAGGCTCGGCCACGGTCGCCTGGTCGCGGCGAATGGTCAACAGTTCATTCACGACACCTTTTGCGGCGGGTAGCACCGTGGTCATCGATGCCAATCTGATGATACCCGGGACATCGGTAATCCGTGTCGAAACGTCAATGGCCTATGTTCCCTTGATGCCCTTTAACTTCAAAGACACGGTGAGCACGACAGCCGGCGTATCGACGATGGGGCTCTCCATGGCAAAGACGTCCTTTGGCCGCGTTCGCCAAGGTGTTGCTGTCGCCTGTTCCAACTGCTGATAAATTTACTCCACAACCGGCGGATAATGGTTACGTGTGCCATTGATTTGTCATGGCGCACTGTATGACCTATCTGTGATGTCTGGTTTAAACGGAGTGAGGCATGTCCCGCGCTTTTCTTTTTGTACTCGATTCCTTTGGAATTGGCGGTGCACCCGATGCCAAGGCGTTTGGCGATGAGGGCTCGAATACATTTGGTCATATTATCGAGGCCTGTGCAGCTGGACATGGCGACAAGGCTGGCCTTCGCTCGGGACCGCTGAAATTGCCCAATTTGGGCGCGCTTGGGCTTCTGCATGCAGCCAATCTCGCGGCCGAATTGCCGCTCTCGGCCCAGGAGCCCGAGCCTGTCGGACTTTGGGGAGCCGCGGAGGAAGTCTCGAACGGCAAGGACACGCCATCCGGGCACTGGGAAATTGCCGGCGTGCCGGTCACGTTTAACTGGGGCTATTTTCCGCAAACAATCCCTACTTTTCCGGACAATCTCGTCGCCGATGCTGTGCGCAGGGCAGCACTCCCCGGCATTCTCGGCAACAAACATGCTTCTGGTACCGAAATCATCGAGGAACATGGCGAGGAACACATAAAGACCGGAAAGCCGATCTTCTACACATCCACGGATTCCGTCATCCAGATCGCCGCGCATGAGACATATTTTGGTCTCGACCGGCTATATGAGCTCTGCCGGATTGTCCGTGAACTGGTCGATCCCCTGAACATCGGCCGCGTGATCGCACGGCCATTTGTCGGCGAAACCCGGGAAACGTTCAATCGCACCGGCAACCGCCGCGATTATTCCGTGCCGCCGCCGGAGCCGACGCTGCTTGACCGCCTGACACAGGCTGGACGCACCGTCATCGCCATTGGCAAGATCGGCGACATCTATGCCCATCAGGGCGTCAGCCAAGTGCGCAAGGCCAACGGCAACATGGCATTGTTCGACGAAACCCTGATCGCCATGGACGATGCGCAGGATGGCGATCTCGTTTTCACAAATTTTGTCGATTTCGACATGCTTTATGGCCACCGCCGGGATGTGCCCGGCTATGCGGCGGCGCTCGAGGCGTTTGACAGGCGCCTGCCCGAAGCACTGGCCAAGCTGCGCCAGGGCGATCTTTTGGTTCTCACCGCCGATCATGGCTGCGACCCGACGTACAAAGGTACGGACCACACGCGCGAGCGGGTTCCCGTCCTTTGCTTTGGCCCGGACCTGCCTCGCGGTTCCTTCGGCATTCGTCCGACCTTCGCTGATATTGGCGAGACAGTCGCGGCACATCTCGGCATCGCGCCTGGCCTGCATGGCAAGAGCTTCCTGAAGGGCACAGGGGACCGGTCTCCAGATGCCTGAACTACCTGAAGTTGAAACCGTCCGGCGCGGATTGCAGCCGTTCATGGAAGGCGCGACTGTCCTTGCCGTCGAGCAAAGACGACCTGACCTGCGCTTTCCCTTCCCGGACCGCTTTGTCGAACGGCTGACCGGCCGCCGGATCGAGGCGCTGGAGCGCCGCGCCAAATATCTCATCGTGCATCTCGATGACGGTCTCGGCCTGATCAGTCATCTCGGCATGTCAGGTTCCTACCGCATCGAGCAGGACGACGGGGATCAGGTTCCGGGAACCTTCCAGCATGAGCGCTCCAAAAACGCCGTGCACGACCATGTGGTGATGCATCTGGGCGCAAAGGACGGGGCGAAAAACCGCATCATCTATAATGACCCGCGGCGCTTCGGCTTCATGCTGTTTGCCGAGCCGGGCGGCCTCAACATGCATCCCCTGATCAAGGATCTCGGCACCGAGCCCACCGGCAACCGGCTGGATGGGGCGTTGCTCGCCAAACTCTTCCACAACAAGGGCGCACCGTTGAAGGCGGCGCTGCTAGACCAGAAGCTGATTGCCGGGCTCGGCAATATCTACGTGTGCGAGGCTCTGTGGCGCGCCGAACTGTCGCCTAGGCGCATGGCGGGCACTATTGCCGGTGAGAATGGTGCCGCAACCGGGATGTCTGAACGCCTCGCAGCTTCTATCCGCTCTGTCATCGCCGATGCCATCAAGGCGGGTGGATCAAGCCTGAAGGATTACCGCCAGGCCGATGGCGAGCTTGGATATTTCCAGCATTCATTTTCTGTCTATGATCGCGAAGGCGCCCCTTGCCCGCGTTCAGGTTGCGGTGGCACCATATCGCGTATCGTTCAAAGCGGGCGCTCGACATTCTATTGCCCCGTCTGCCAGCATTAGGAGGAAAACCGGATGACCTACGAGAACATCATTGTCGAGACGCGCGAAAAAGTCGGATTCATCCAGCTCAATCGCCCGCAGGCACTCAACGCGCTGAATTCCGCCCTCCTCGCCGAGCTGAATACGGCTCTTGAGTCCTTCGACAAGGACAATGGCATCGGTGCGATTGTCATAACCGGCTCGGAAAAGGCCTTCGCGGCCGGAGCCGACATCAAGGAGATGCAGACGCTGGAATTTGCCGATGCCTATCTCGGTGACTATTTCAGCGAATGGGAGCGGGTCACGCGGCTGCGCAAGCCCCTGATCGCCGCAGTGGCCGGCTACGCGCTTGGCGGTGGCTGCGAACTTGCCATGATGTGCGATTTCATCATCGCAGCCGAAACCGCCAAATTCGGCCAGCCGGAAATTACACTCGGGGTCATGCCGGGTATGGGCGGGTCACAGCGACTCACCCGCTTTGTCGGCAAGTCGAAGGCCATGGATCTGTGCCTGACCGGCCGCATGATGGATGCTGCCGAAGCGGAGCGCTGCGGACTGGTCTCCCGGGTCGTTCCCGCCGGTGAGCTGATTGACGAAGCCCTGAAGGCGGCCAAGAAGATTGCCTCCTTCTCCCTACCCGTCGTGATGATGACCAAGGAGACGATCAACCGCGCCTATGAAACGACGCTGTCGGAGGGTCTGAGGTTCGAACGGCGCGTCTTCCACTCCATGTTCGCCCTCGAAGATCAGAGGGAGGGAATGGCCGCCTTTGCCGAAAAACGCACTCCGAACTTCAAAAACCGCTGATGGCAAAATTTGCTTTTGAACCATACAGATTCCAAGTTGACGCAAAAGCAAACGTCATCTATAAGCCCGACAACGTTCGGTGGCCCCTCGGCCACCCTATTATTTTGTGACGGCTGCTTTGAGGCTGCCGATTAGCTGACAGAAAAGAGAGGCATCATGGCCAACACTCCTTCGGCCAAGAAAGCGGCGCGCAAGATCGAAGCCCGCACCGAAGTAAACAAATCCCGCCGCTCGCGCGTGCGCACCTTCCTTCGCAAGTTCGAAGACGCGGTGGCAAGTGGCGACCAGGCTGCCGCTACGCTCGCCTTCAAGGCGGTCGAGCCGGAAGTAATGCGCGCAGCGTCGAAGGGCGTCCTTCACAAGAATACGGCGTCGCGCAAAGTATCGCGCCTGTCGGCACGCCTGAAGGGCATGTCTGCATAAACAGACCCTAATATTTATATTTGAAAACCCGGCTTCTATTTAGCCGGGTTTTTTTATTTGCCGCGATTCTGGGAATAAATTCGTTACCCGGGGAAAAGATTGTGGGTTATCAAAACCATGACATATGACCGTTACAAACGGATTAGGACAAAAAGCGTCAATCATCATTTTCCGTTTGTTTTCAATGGCTTATGGAAGGTAGCCGTAATGGTGCAAACCGAGCGCGGAGAATCTGTAGCCCCAGCCTGTGTCAAGCGATAATTTAATATTTTTTTTTGATCGCGAGAGTCCGCAGTGCAACAAAATTGGCATTCCAAAAAAGGCTTTGAATCCGAAGGCTTTTTCCTCGTTGAACCGGAGATAGTTAAAAAAATGAAAATCCGTTAACCCTTAATTCATCAAAAAACCCTTGGTGCTGCCCTTGCCCTTCCTGCAAAGGTTTTTGTAAGGTCCAGACATCAAAGGGGTGGGCAAAGACCCATTTAACAGGCTTATAAAATTGTGGTTTCGGGCGCAAATTTCTTGTTTGCGTAACGGGTATGTATTGTCGGTACTCAGGTCCAACGGACTTGGGTTGTTTCATAAAACGAGCGAGTTGACGACGCTGGCGGGAGCCGGGCGGGAGTCTTTCTGCGCCTGAACTGAGAGGGATGCGAACGTGGTAGTTATAAATATTCTGGACGAGATTAATTCAGTCCTGCACCGCGTGATCGCTACAACCTCCAAACATTAGATTCAGAATTTTCGGGCCGACCACTGGGGCGGTGGGCTGGAACATTGCAGGGCGATCAATCGCCTGCACCAAAAAAACACGGGCATACTACAGACCCGATCGAAATATATCAGGATGAGGCAATGACAATGACCAGCGGAATAATGGAAAACGGCACAAAAGCCATGGTCCCGCTCCATATGGAAGGGGACGATATGGATGGGGCCAGCAGTCAAGGCGATATGATCTTTGAGCGCGTCAAGCTGAAGCTTAAGGCCAAACTCGGCAGCGAAGTCTATTCGAGCTGGTTTGGCCGCCTGAAGCTGGACGAGACGTCCAAGAGCATTGTTCGCCTGTCGGTTCCGACCGCATTCCTGCGCTCCTGGATCAACAACCACTACTCCGACATGATCGCTGCCTTGTGGCGCGAAGAAGACGAGCAGATTCTGAAGGTCGAGATTGTTTTCCGCAGCGCCAGCCGTGCTGCCCGGCCAGCCTGTGATGCCGAAACGGCGCCGCGTGCCGAAACCCGCGCCCTTGCCCGCGACAAGCCGGTTTTTCCTGTCGGCAACACCGTGCTGGACAAGAAGGCACCCGCACATTTTGCTGATCGCGCCCAGAATTCCGTCTTCGGTTCGCCGCTTGACCCACGCTATACGTTCGACACCTTTGTCGATGGGACACCCAATCGCGTTGCACTTGCCGCTGCCCGCACCATAGCCGATGCCGGCGCCAGTGCCGTCCGTTTCAATCCGCTGTTCATCCACGCCTCTGTCGGCCTCGGCAAGACGCACCTCCTGCAGGCGATCGCCGCCGAGGCGCTGAAGCGCCCCGAACGCGCCCGTGTCGTCTACCTCACCGCTGAATATTTCATGTGGCGCTTTGCGACGGCCATCCGCGACAACAATGCCCTGTCGTTCAAGGAACAGTTGCGCGATATCGACCTTCTGATCATCGATGACATGCAGTTCCTGCAGGGCAAGTCGATCCAGCATGAATTCTGCCATCTGATCAATACACTGCTCGACAGCGCCAAGCAGGTCGTCGTCGCCGCCGACCGCCCGCCATCAGAGCTGGAATCGCTGGATGCGCGCGTTCGCTCGCGCCTTCAGGGCGGTGTCGCCCTGGAAATGATCGCGCCGGACTACACAATGCGCCTGGAAATCCTCAAGCGCCGCCTTGCCGCCGCCCAAGCCGAGGACCAGTCGCTGGATATTCCCCTGGCAATCCTCGATCATGTCGCCCAGTCCGTTACCGGCAGCGGCCGCGAACTCGAAGGTGCGTTCAATCAGCTTCTGTTCCGCCAGACATTCGAGCCGAACCTTTCAGTCGATCGCGTCGATGAACTCTTGAGTCATTTGATGCGCGGCGGCGAAGCCAAGCGTATCCGCATCGAGGAAATCCAACGCATCGTTGCACGGCACTACAATGTGTCGAAGCAGGACCTCTTGTCGAACCGGCGCACGCGGACGATCGTCAAACCTCGTCAAATCGCTATGTATCTCGCCAAGATGCTTACACCGCGCTCCCTGCCAGAAATCGGTCGCCGCTTCGGCGGGCGCGATCACACCACGGTTCTCCATGCCGTGCGCAAGATCGAGGATATCGTCGGCAAGGACCAGAAACTGTCGCAGGAGCTCGAGCTCCTCAAGCGCCTCATCAACGATCAGGCCCAATAGTTTATCAACAGAAAGCCTGCGGTGTGGTACGTTGATGCCCGCCGCAGGCTTGCTTTTTGACATGAATTTCTGCCAATTTGCTTGACCCTGGGGGAAATTTGTCCCCTCGCCAGTAAAGCGTCGCAAGCCCGTGGCGCTTTGGCTGGAATTGATGTCAGCGAGACCGGTTTATCATGCGTGTAACTCTTGAACGTTCCAACCTTCTGAAGTCGCTCAATCATGTCCATCGCGTGGTCGAACGGCGCAACACCATTCCGATCCTGTCGAATGTCCTCCTGAACGCGGATGGCGCAAGCCTCGCCCTGAAGGCAACCGACCTCGATCTCGAAGTGACGGAAGCAACGGCGGCGCAGATCGAGCAATCCGGTGCGACCACCGTTCCCGCCCACCTGCTCTACGACATCGTGCGCAAGCTGCCGGATGGTGCCGAAGTGATGCTGGCGACCAATACCGACGGCAATTCCATGGCCGTGACGTCGGGCCGGTCGAGTTTCCGCCTGCAGTGCCTGCCGCAGTCGGATTTTCCAGAGCTGACCGCCGGTTCCTTCAGCCACACATTCCGCATGCCTTCGAGCGCCCTCAAAAGCCTGATCGAGCGGACGCAATTTGCGATCTCCACCGAAGAAACCCGCTATTATCTCAACGGCATCTATTTCCACGCCATTGAAAGCGACGGCACCTTGAAATTGCGGGCGGTCGCCACCGATGGCCACCGCCTCGCCCGTGCCGAACTCGAAGCCCCATCGGGTACCGAGGGCATGCCCGGCATCATTATCCCGCGCAAGACGGTCGCTGAACTGCAGAAGCTCGTCGATGATCCGGATGTGGCCGTCACGGTTGAACTGTCGGAGACCAAGATCCGCTTCACCATCGGCTCGGTGGTTCTGACCTCCAAGCTCATCGATGGCACCTTCCCGGATTATCAGCGCGTCATTCCGTCAGGCAATGACAAGAAACTGACGATCGATCGCCAGAGTTTTGCTTCCGCTGTCGACCGCGTCTCGACAATTTCCAGCGAGCGCGGCCGCGCCGTCAAGCTGACGATCGCCGATGGCCAGTTGACGTTGACCGTCAATAACCCGGATTCCGGCAGCGCAACGGATGAGCTGGCGGCGGATTATGACTCCGATCCGATCGAAATCGGCTTCAATGCCAAATATCTGCTCGACATCACCGCGCAACTGACCGGCTCCGAAGCGATCTTCATGCTTGCCGATGCGGGCTCGCCGACACTGGTGCGGGATACGGGCGACGAAAATGCGCTTTATGTGCTCATGCCGATGCGGGTGTAGTACCCGCCAAGCATTGTTCCCATGACCGATGATCCCTCCACGGACGCGGGCAAACCGGCCCGCGTTGCGATCAGCCGGTTGAAGCTTGCCAATTTCCGCAATTATGAAAGCCTGTCGCTGCGGCTCGGGCCGTCGCATGTCGTTCTGACCGGCGAGAACGGCGCCGGCAAGACCAATCTGCTCGAGGCCATATCGTTCCTGTCGCCCGGACGGGGCTTGCGGCGCGCAACCTATACGGACGTCACCCGCACCAATGCGCCGGACGGCTTCGCCATCCACGCGGCCATCGAGACCACCGAGGGCTCGGTCGATGTCGGCACCGGCCTTGCCGGCAATGCACCGGGCGCTACCGCGCGCCGCGTCCGCATCAATGGGGTGACCGCAGCTGGCGCCGACGAACTGCTCGACTATTCGCGCATTCTCTGGCTCGTTCCCGCTATGGACGGGCTGTTCACCGGCCCTGCTGCCGACCGGCGGCGCTTTCTCGACCGCATGGTCCTCGCCATCGACCCCGCTCATGGCAAGCGCGTCCTCGACTATGAAAAGGCGATGCGCAGCCGTAACCGTCTGCTTACGGAAGAGCGCAGCAACGATTCCTGGCTTGACGCGATAGAGACCCCGATGGCCGAGCTCGGCATCGCCATTGCAGCCGCGCGGGCTGAACTCATGCGGCTCATCAATGGCATGATCGAGCGCTTGCCGGACGACAGCCCCTTCCCCAAGGCTGACTGCTTGCTTGAAGGCGAACTCGAACAGCGTGTCGGGATAGAATCCGCCACCGACGTCGAGGAAACCTTCCGGCGCGCGTTGCATGACGGCCGCAGCCGCGACCGCGCTGCCGGACGCACGCTGGACGGTCCGCACCGCTCGGATCTCCTTGTTCGCCACCGGCCCAAAGCCATGCCGGCAGAGCATTGCTCTACCGGTGAGCAGAAGGCGCTGCTGATCGGCCTCATCCTTTCCCATGCACGGCTGACCGGCGAACTTGCGGGCATGGCGCCGATCCTGCTCCTCGACGAGATTGCCGCGCATCTCGATGAAGGCCGCCGCGCGGCACTTTTCGATATTATCGAGGAACTGGGTGGCCAGGCCTTCATGACCGGCACCGACAAGGCGCTGTTCAAAAGCCTTGAGGGCCGCGCTCAGTTCTTCGATGTGTCGCACGGCGAAGTGCGGGCAGCCTGATCAAACGCTTTCTCGCTGCTTTGTTTGGCCCTTTTTGCGGTTACGGCAAAAATAATCGGACAGTACTGTCGGGACCGTCATCGTCCAATCGTCCTTCTGACAGTCTTCAGACAATAACATTGAACCATTGGAAGGACATAGTCATGGAA
Organism: Phyllobacterium zundukense; assembly: GCF_002764115.1. Taxonomy (NCBI): domain Bacteria; kingdom Pseudomonadati; phylum Pseudomonadota; class Alphaproteobacteria; order Hyphomicrobiales; family Phyllobacteriaceae; genus Phyllobacterium; species Phyllobacterium zundukense. The sequence continues at coordinate 3,142,880 of NZ_CP017940.1, forward strand.
TTCACCGAACGGAGCACAACAATCTCTTCAAGCAGGGCGGTCTGGGCTGGTCGCGTTCTCAGCGGTCTTGTCATCCTGTTTCTGATCTTCGACGGCGGCATAAAACTGGTGCCGTTGGACGTGGTCACGGAAACGACGGCCCAACTTGGCTACCCAGGCAGTGCAAATTTTGCTCGCTTCCTCGGCATTCTGACGCTTGTTTGCACACTGCTCTATGCCTATCCGCGCACAGCGGTCCTGGGCGCAATTCTTTTGACCGGTTATCTTGGTGGCGCAATCGCCACGCATGTGCGTATCGCAAACCCGCTGTTCAGCCACACCCTGTTCGGTGTCTATCTTGGCCTGATGATCTGGGGCGGGCTGTACCTGCGGGATCCGCGCATCCGCGCTTTGATTCCATTCAGCCGGTAGCAACTCACATTCCGGATGTGTTGACCATGCGGGTGGGCGGGCGCATTCTCTATAGCAACCCAATGTCATTGATATGTGTTCACGCTGAGGGAACCAGCCATGACACAGCCAGATGTCTACCTGCTTGGACGTGCCGAAGCCGAAGAAATGCGGCTGAAGCGTCAGATCGCCAACCTCGCCCCGGATTCCGACGCTCAATTCGAGAAGATCGGGATCAAACAGGGCGAACGCGTCGTCGATCTCGGCTGCGGTCCCGGAGGTGTCCTACACCTCCTGGGCAAGCGCGTCGGCCCTACCGGATCGGTTCTGGGCATTGAGCGCAGTGCACATTTTGTCGAGCTGGCGCGCCACTTCGTCGCCGATCACGGCTTGACGCAGGTCGAGGTTCGTGAGGGCGACGCCTACGATACGGGCATGCCCCGCGCATCGTTTGACGGCGCACACATGCGCCTCGTCCTTGTCAATGTGCCGAAGCCCGAACTTATCGTGCGTGAAATGGTATCGTTGGTGCGCCCGGGAGGCTGGGTCGCCAGTTTCGAGGCGGATTTTCTCGCCCACATCTGCGATCCGCCTTTGCCCGAATGGACCCGTCTTGTTGACGCTTACACCGCTTATTCGGCGGCGCAGGGGATCGACCTTTTCGTTGGCCGGCGCACCCACCGCCTGTTTCGCGAGGCCGGCGTCGTGGACATCCGGGTAGATGCCGTGGTCCATGTCTACCCGCCCGGTCATGATCGCCGGACGATCCTGCGCGACTTCATCAACAATGTCGCTGACAAGCTGGTCGACGGCGGCTTCATCAAGCGCCGCGAACTGGAAACCGATCTCGCGATGCTCGAACTTTACCTGTCCAGACCCGATGCGCTGGTGACTTCGCACATGTTTTTCCGGCTGTGCGGGCGTGTCCCGGGCTAGGATGCCGCGCCTTTTGTGGCGGCCCGCCAACGGCAGTTAAAGGGAGCCACCTGGCTCCCTTTCTTCAGCCGGATTATGTCCGGGTAATTGAAGCACCACCATCAACCAGCGAAGCCGTGCCCGTGACGAATGCAGCATCGTCGGAAGCAAGATAGAGGACCGACCGCGCCAATTCTTCCGCAGTGGCCACACGCTTCAGCGCATGCAGGTTGGTGATGAATGCCTGCGATTCGGCCGTATTGTTCATTTCGCGATACATGTCCGTATCGACAGCGCCCGGCAAGATGGCATTCACCCGTATGTTCTGCGCACCATATTCGGCGGCAAGCGCCTGCGTGAGGCCGATGAGCCCAGCCTTGCTCGCGGCATAGGCGGCCACACCTGGAAAGGCGAAGCTGTAGCCAACAAATGTCGATGTAAAGATAACCGACCCACCGCCTTGCTTGAGCATTTCGGCGATCTGGTGCTTTGCACCGAGGAACGAGCCGGTGAGGTTGATCGCGATGGCATCGTTCCAGCCCGCCTCCGACACACCCGTGCTCGGCCCTGCTTCGCCAAGCGTACCGGCATTGTTAAAGGCAATATCGAGCTTGCCATAACGCTCGGCAGCGAGCGCAACGAGCGCTTTGGCATAATCTTCGGAACGGACATCCCCGGCCAGAGCGACTGCTTCGCCGCCATCGGCTTCGATTTCGGCCACCAGCGCATCAAGTTCCTCCTTGCGGCGGGCTCCGATAACGAGCTTGGCGCCCTCCTTTGCGAAGAGTTTGGCGGTGGCGCGGCCAATGCCGGCACTTGCACCGGTAATCAACGCAACTTTTCCAGACAAGCGATTCATGTTCTTTCTCCTGCTGTTTGGGACCGGCGTCTGGCCGGCCAACCATCTTGGCATGAAGATGGGGGCGTGCTCCCGTTCGGATTAGTCGGCAAAAGCCGGAATTGCTTTTCGTAAAAAGCGAACAATCTCATCCAACCCGCGCGAATGGAAGCGTCTGTGCCGCCGTGCTAACGTCCGCGCAGAATCATCGCCCTACCAGACCACGGAGTTTCCATGCCAGATCTGTCCGCCTTCGCCATCGCCGCCCGATGGCCGGCCAAGCATCCCGACCGCCTGCAACTCTATTCCTTTCCGACCCCGAACGGCGTCAAGGTTTCGATCGCGCTCGAAGAGATTGGCTTGCCCTATGAGCCGCATGCCGTCGATATCGGCAAGAACGAGAGCTGGACGCCGGAATTTCTCTCGCTGAACCCCAATAGCAAGATCCCGGCAATCGTCGATCCGGACGGTCCGGGCGGCAAGCCGATTGGCCTGTTCGAGTCCGGGGCGATCCTGCTTTATCTGGCCGAAAAGACCGGCAAGCTCATCCCGGCCGATGCGGCCGGGCGCTACGAGACCATCCAGTGGGTGTTCTTCCAGATGGCGGCGATCGGACCGATATTCGGCCAGGTCGGCTTTTTCCATAAATTCGCGGGCCGCGAGATCGAGGACAGGCGCCCGCTCCAGCGCTACGCAGATGAATCGAAGCGCCTGCTCGGCGTCCTTGAAACACGCCTTGACGGGCGGCAATGGATCATGGGCGATGAATATACCATTGCCGATATTTCGATGCTGGGCTGGGTGCGCAATCTGGTGGGCTTCTACGGCGCGGGCGACCTCGTCGGCTATGCCAGCCTGAAGCACGTGCCGGCATGGCTGGAACGCGGCCTCGCACGCCCGGCCGTGCAGCGCGGCCTGGATATTCCGAAGCGGCATAGAAAACGATGATCCGGCAGTCCTCGCGATTGTCGGATCAAACCCTGCTCATTCGTCCTTGGCAAACCATAAGCTGTAGGAGGAACCAAATGGAACAGCAGGACAGGATCGAAGTCGAGAACATCAACCATCCGGGCAAAGGCAGACAAGTCGACCGGGCCATGTACGATGCCATGCGCAAGGCCTATCTCAAGGTCCTACCAGGCAGATCACCCGGCCTGACGCTGGCTGAAATCAGTGAGCGCCTTGCCGGCGAACTGCCGCAAGACCTGTTTCCGGGCGGTTCGAAGGCAGGCTGGTGGGCGAAGACCGTCCAGTTGGACCTTGAGGCCAAGCGGCTGGTGAAACGTGAGAAGACAAGCCCTATACGGTTGCGCAGGGTGTAGGCCTCCACGACCCGAGGCTCTGAGGTCTTTCAATGTATTGAAATGATGCCGTCGACGGCCCGCCATTCGCGCGGCTCGATCAGACGCTGATGCACGATACGGACCGAGTGCAATGGGCCCTCGATGTCCTTGCACCAGAAATCAAGAAAGCCTTTCAATTCCGGAAAAGTCGGAGCAAGATCGTACTCCTGCCATATATATAGCTGGAGGAAGCTGGGGTGGTCGGGAAGGCGATAATGTATTTCCGCTGTCGTCAGCCCGTAACCCTTCAACTGAAGTTCGAATGCTCTCGTGGTCATGAATATTACCCTTGTGGATCAACTCATGCATCACACTGAATCTTGTCCGATTCTATTGTGTTTTCAAGGGGAGATTACGATTTTTCCTGAAAAAGAGGAGTAAAGACAAATGGCTGCAAAAGAAGTCAAATTCAGCGGTGATGCCCGCGATCTCATGCTGCAGGGTGTCGATATCCTTGCAGATGCCGTCAAGGTGACGCTCGGGCCGAAAGGCCGCAACGTCGTTATCGAAAAGTCCTATGGCGCGCCGCGTATCACAAAGGACGGCGTTACCGTTGCCAAGGAGATCGAACTTGAGGACAAGTTCGAGAACATGGGCGCGCAGATGCTGCGCGAAGTCGCGTCGAGGACCAGCGATATCGCCGGCGATGGCACGACGACAGCGACAGTCCTCGCGCAGGCCATTGTACGCGAAGGCGGCAAGGCTGTTGCTGCCGGGATGAACCCGATGGACCTGAAGCGCGGCATCGATCTCGCCGTTGATGCGGTGGTCGAAGAACTGAAGCGCAATGCCCGCAAGATCTCGAACAACGCCGAAATCGCCCAGGTCGCCACGATCTCCGCCAATGGCGATACCGAGATCGGACAATATCTGGCGGATGCCATGGGAAAGGTCGGGCACGAGGGCGTCATTACCGTCGAGGAAGCCAAGACGGCCGAAACCGAGCTCGAAATCGTCGAGGGCATGCAATTTGACCGGGGGTACCTCTCTCCCTACTTCGTTACCAATCAGGAGAAGATGCGGGTCGAATTCGAAGACCCCTATATCCTTATTCATGAAAAGAAACTCTCGAACCTGCAGGCGATGCTGCCAATTCTGGAAGCAGTCATCCAGTCCGGCAAGCCGCTGCTCATCATTGCCGAAGACGTCGAAGGTGAAGCACTGGCGACCCTGGTCGTCAACAAGCTGCGCGGCGGCCTGAAAGTGGCTGCGGTCAAGGCTCCGGGATTCGGTGATCGCCGCAAGGCCATGCTGGAGGATATCGCCATCCTTACCGGTGGCACCGCCATCAGCGAGGATTTGGGGATCAAGCTTGAAAGCGTGACGCTCAACATGCTGGGCCGTACCAAGAAGGTCGTGATCGAGAAAGAAACCACCATGCTTGTCGATGGTGCTGGTTCAAAATCCGATATCGCCGCACGTGTCGCCCAGATCAAGGCGCAGATAGAGGACACGACATCCGACTATGATCGTGAAAAACTGCAGGAGCGGCTGGCGAAACTTGCCGGGGGTGTTGCAGTCATCCGGGTTGGCGGGTCGACGGAAGTCGAGGTCAAGGAGAGGCGGGATCGCGTCGATGATGCCCTGCATGCAACCCGCGCGGCGGTCGAAGAGGGCATTCTGCCAGGTGGCGGCGTAGCCCTGCTGCGGTCGGCCCAAGCGCTCAAAGGTCTGCAGGGAAAGAATGCCGATCAGAGCGTCGGCATCGACATCATACGCCGCGCTATCGAGACTCCAGCTCGCCAGATCGCCGAGAATGCCGGGGCCGAGGGATCGATTATCGTCGGCAAACTGCGCGAAAATGACGATTTTTCCTTTGGCTGGAATGCCCAGACCGGGGAATACGGCAATCTATACGACATGGGCGTCATCGATCCCGCAAAGGTGGTCCGCAGTGCGCTTCAGGGTGCCGCATCCATCGCAGGCCTGTTGGTCACGACGGAGGCAATGGTCGCTGACATTCCAAGGAAGAGTCCGGCGCCTGCCATGCACGCTGGCGGAGGCATGGATTATTGACGCAATACCGGCTTCAGACGAAAAAACGAACCTCAGACGGCTCGCCGGGTAAAGCCACCAGCCGCCGGGAACGCCGCCGCCTTCCTCCAGGCTGCGCGGGGCAATCTGACGAGCGTCGTCCAATGCGGCACGTTCTTCAGAAGTTCCCGGGCGAGCAGGCCAGCGGCGATGCCACCGATGATCGACGCGGCCGCGAACACAGGCCAGGGCAATTTTGCTTCCAGCGGAGCCAATACCAGCTCCGGCACGAACCTGTGGAACAGGTAGATGTAATAGCTTGCGGCTGAGATCGGGAGCACCAAACCCGCAACCCATCGTGGCATTGGCAAGCGCGGGGCGAACAGCAGAGCCCCAAGAAACGCAAACTGCAGCATGTACTTCACCCAAGAACCGACCCAGTTTCCACCGTAATAGGCAACCAGTGGAAAGATGACCGCTCCGGCAGCAAGAACCAGAATCTTTCTCGACACATTGTCGGCAAAATACGCCAGCCAGCCGAAAGCGGTCAGGTAAAGAATCCACGGTACGGTGAAAACCTCCCGGTCGCCAAGCGGCCAGACAACCGGTCCGAGGAAACGAAGCGCCATTGCCGCTGCAAGAATTGATAGCCCAAAGAAGAATGGGGTTTTTGCGCCAGCTTTACGCATGGCAGGAATGGCGAACAACCCGGCCCAGATCACCACCATCTGGACATAGGCTTCGACGAACCAGTACAGGAACGGCAGCATGGTTCGTTCGGCCGGATCGGTGAGGCCGAAGTTCCCCACGAGAAATACGGATCCCCACGGCATCTTGCCCCAGACAACTCCGTAGAGCGCGATGATCAGATAATAGGGCACAAGTACCGACATTACGGGCCGGAAGACTCTGGCGACGCGACCGGAGAACAGATTGCCGCTCTGGAAGCGTGCGAGGCTGTAGCCGATCAGCATGACCATCGCGGCAGCGCCCCCTGGCGCGGGCCAAAGGGTAGCGTGCTGGATGACGACAAGCAGGATCGCCAGGGTCCGGATCACCAGATCGATGCCAAGGCTCTGCATCCGGGTCTTGGCCTGTTGCATGGTGGCGAGTTCAGCGATCGGCCTGTTCTCCCAGCCCTCGGGAAGATGGTTCAGGATGCGCTCAAGGTTCAATGACAGCCGTACATAGCGCAGCGAGTCACCGCCCAGCGACACGAAGGTATCCTGATCCGCGGTCCTCTGTGGAAAGAACGCCTCCCTGAACACTTCCCTGACATTTTCGGTCCTGCGGAACCGGCAGTCCTCATAGCTAGCCTTAAGCTGTTGATAATCGATTTTTCCGGACGCGAGGCGCGGCAGCTTGTCCTGCCGGCTAACGGCAACGTGCATGGCCGTCAAACCGCTCGTTTCGATCAGTGTCTTGCGAACGGCATCTTCCGAGTGCGCCGAGGTGTACATGGCAACGATGGACTGGTCGTCGCCGAAAACAGCTGCCTGGACACCCTTCAATGACAATGCCTGCTCGAGCGCATCGTGACCAATGCGCAAACCTGCGATCTTCGACATTCTGCTGCGACGGCCGACGACACGATAAAGCCCGTCTCTGTTGCGAACCGCCAGGTCTCCCGTCTTCAGTTCGGCCAGTTCCGCTCCGCGGTTCAAATCAGCGCGGCTGGCAGCATAGCCCATCATGACGTTGGGGCCGCGATAGACCAGCTCACCGGGTGTATCGGCCATACGGATCTCGCGTCCATCTTCGTCGACCAGACCGAGCACTCCATTCGGAATCGCGAGCCCGATGCTGTCCGGATTGTCATTGAGCAGGTGCGGGGGGACAAAGGCGATTCGCGCTGTGGCTTCCGTCTGCCCATACATCACAAAGAGTTCGCCGCCGTTCTGTGCAAGATAATCGCTGTAGAGGCGCACGAGATCGGCCGGCAGCCGCCCGCCTGCCACCGTCATCAGCCGTAGGTGCGGCAGGCGTTGGTCGCGGAAACCTATCTTTTCGAAAAGTTCGAAGGAATATGGGACACCCGGAATGTTTGTGCAGCGATTGTCGCGCAGGTCATGGATAAAGCCGGGGTCAAGAATCGATTTGCCGGGCACGAAGAGGCTGGCGTGCACAGCCAGATGGGAGTTGAGAACCGAGAGCCCGTATGAATAGTGCAGCGGCAGCACCAGCGTTCCGCGGTCATCGCTATCGAGGTGCAGGTATTCCGCGATGGAGGCCGCATTGGCAGCAAGGTTTGCACTGGAGAGCCGCACACATTTACCCTCGCCAGTGCTGCCGGAGGTCGACAGAAGCAATGCAAGATCAGGATGGAGGATTTCAGACGACGGTTGCGCTGTCTCGGCGGCACGCCACCGGCCTTCAAATTGACGGAAATGGATATCTGGCCTGAACCTTTCCTCAAAGCGAACCGCAACGCTCGTGTCGCCCGGCGGCAGCAGCGCGATCGCGTGCCCGCCCGCAAGTGCTGCCAGATAGGCAATGATCGCGTGTTCGGAAAGGCTCGCATCAATGGCGATCAGGCGCTTTTCTGTGCCGAATGCCGACGCCTGGTCCGTAACGCGAGCTGCCAGCTGATCATATGTGACGATGGCCCGGTCAGGAATGATCAGGGCGGGCATATTGCCGCCATCGGAGAGGCGTTCGACAAAGAATGGAACCATTGAAATGCCCAAACCACTTCTGAAAAATCGCGGACGCAATGAATGGTGTGCAGATACATTTCTGGAGTAGTTTAGTCAATTTTACGTTGTGGGGAAAACTCACGAGCAGCAGAGCAAATTGGCAGTCTGCGAATGAGCTCGCGAAAATTCGCAGCTCTACGCTTCGGCGGCCATGATCTCGTTGAACGCATCAATCAAAAGAGCAACTTTTTGGTTGCACTTCCCATCTCACCTTGTCATAGTAAGCGCAACCAGGAGGTTGCACTTATGACCGATCGTATCGAGAAAAGCATCGAGCTGAACGCCCCTGTCGAGCGCGTCTGGCGGGCGCTGACGGATCACGAGGAGTTTGGCGAATGGTTCCGGGTCAAGCTGGACGGTCCCTTCGTTGCCGGACAGGTCTCGACCGGCCGCATTACCTATCCCGGCTATGAACACATCAAATGGGAGGCGACGGTCAAAGAGATCGACGCGCCGCGCCTGTTCTCAATGACATGGCATCCCTACGCCATCGATCCCGATGTCGACTATTCCGGTGAACCGCCGACGCTCGTTGAGTTCCGGCTTGAACCCACGTCAACCGGCACGCGCCTGACGGTCACCGAATCCGGCTTCGATGCCATGCCCAAGCACCGTATGCCGGAAGCCCTGCGCATGAACGAAGGTGGATGGGAGGAACAGGTGAAGAATATCAAGGCATATGTTGAGCGATAATATCCACGCGCCCGACCCCGCGCCGCAGTTCGCCGCGCATGTGTTTGCCGCCCTCGGCGCTCGCACTCGACTGTCGTTGCTTGCAAAACTCAGCGACGGGCAGCCGCGTTCGATTGCCGGCCTCTCGACCGATACCAGCCTGACAAGACAGGCCATCACCAAGCATCTGCACGTTCTGGAGAATGCCGGGCTGGTCGTCAGCACCAAAGTCGGACGGACAAGCCAATTCGCCTTCCGGCCCGAGCCGATCGAGGAGGTGCGCGCCTATCTCGCAAGTGTCTCGCAGCAATGGGACGATGCCCTGTCGCGGCTTCGCTCGTTCGTCGAACGCTAAGCAGAACGCTCCCGCCTACAACCATTGTACTACGCCGCTCGCATTGTTCGCTTGCGGCAAGGGGCGTATAGTTTTGGCGATGGGGAGCGAGGGGATAATTCGCGGCCACCGGCGCGCGCCGTGCCGCGCGGGAGGTGTGAAATGACCACTTATGTGATGCTCATCAACTGGACCGACCAAGGTGTAAAGAGTGTTCGCGAGTCACCGGCAAGGCTCGACGCGGCGAGGAAGCTTCTCGCCGAGATGGGCGGCTCCTTCAAGGAATTCTACCTCACCATGGGCGAGTACGACATGGTTGTCGTTGGAGAGGCGTCCGACGATGCGGTGATGGCGCGGTTCGCCCTTTCCCTCGCCATGAAAGGCAATGTGCGCACGCGCACCTTGAAGGCCTTCCCCGAGGCAGCCTATCGCGAGATCATCAACTCGCTCGGCTAAGCGCCGCGACAGACTGATACAGGGCCGGCTGTCATTGAAATAGCATCGGTCAAGACTTATGCCCGGCAACCAGCACGGCGGGGAAAGCCATGGCATATCCGCCGCCCTGTCTGAACCGCGTGGCGCCATCCATGATGGCCTGGTGAATGCGTTGGCGTTCCTCCGCCGTCTGCTGCTCGAGCAGCATGGCCGTGCGAACCGTACTCTTGTAGATCACCTCGACGGCATCCTGCGCGCTTGCGCAGCGCCAGACCAGCGGTATCTCCGTGACCGTGATGGCATCGAAGCCGGTCGATGCCAGCACCTTCCGGCTTTCGACAGGATCGCTGAAGCGGAAGAGCGAGGGTGCCGGGGGCAACGGCACATCGAGACGCCCATGCTCCCTGATGGCGCCGAGAACCAGTTCGAAGAACTCGTGCCGGTCCGGCGTGGACCAGACCGTGAAGGCATAGTGGCCACCCGCGCCAAGCACGCGGAACGCTTCCGCTATCGCCCGGTCGGGCTCTGCCATATGCAACAGGCCGAAGGCGCAGATCACCGCATTGAAGCTGCCGTCGTCGAAAGCAAGGTTCTCCGCGTCCCCTTCGGCAAACTGCGTCTGCGGAAAGTGTCGCCGCGCATGCTCGACCATTGACGGGGCGAAGTCGATGCCAATCGCGGTAGCGCCGCGCGCCGTCGCCCGGGCAGCGCCATATCCGGGACCGCTGGCAACATCGAGCAGGCGCGTTCCTCGGGTGACATGCGTTGCGTCGAGCAGCGGATCGGCAGCGCCACTGGTGATCCCGCCGAGCCAGGCGGCATATCCGGAAGCCTTGCTGGTCCAGCCCTGCTGCTCCAGCTCCTTGAATGACGCGCCTTTCTCCGGCTCTGTCATGACCGCCTCTACGACACCCTGCGCTGCTCGGCGGCGAATGTGCTCAATCCGAGCCATTGCTGCATGGCGCTGGCAATATTCGGGTCGCCGTCGAATTCGAGATTGCCGGCCTCGACCTCGCGGCGCACGACGGTCAGCCCCATCCATATCGCGGTCATGCTCTTCAAGGAGCTCGTCACCAGCAGATCGACGTCGAAACCGGGATCGAAACCGCAGAGGTCCACCGAGGTTCCGTCAACGACCAGCCAGTAGTTCTGCTTTGACTCGGGCAATTCCGGATACAGAAACTGTATCGTGCAGCGCTGTTTCGGCAGCGGCTTCGGATTGAGATTGCGCCGCATGTCCCACATCAGCAGCGAGGGATCGAGGTTTCGGAGCGTCAGCTGCGATTCCACCCAGCGGTGCCCCCACGCGCCGATGCCCAGGACGATGGGGCGCAGATCCTCGCCGGCCGGCGAAAGATGATATTCGGTAACGCCATTGGCATTGGGAACCGCAACGATAACACCCGCCCGCTCCAGTTCCTTCAGCCGTTTCGACAGCAGCGCAGGCGACATGCGCGGCACGCCGCGGCGCAGATCGTTGAAGCGGGTCGTGCCGAGCAGGAGCTCGCGCACCACCAGCGTCGTCCACCGCGAGCACAGTATTTCCGAAGCCATCGCCACCGGGCAGAACTGGCCGTATCCTCCGCGCTGTTCCATATTTTCCCACCATATTTCTTAGAGAAGGAGGATACCGCAAAAGCCCGATAAAACCTACGGGGTAGTACAGATCGTGTACTGGACAGGAGGCTTGGAGAGGAGGATTCTGTCCCGCGGTCAGCAATGGCCCAAAAGGAGGAGAATATGAACACTCTGGCAAATAAATCACCCATCGATACGGACGCAGCGCCACCTGGCAATGCGATCGATATTGCCCATTCATTATCGCCTACCCTCGCCGCGCGTGCGGCCGAGTTCGACGCGAACGATACCTTCGTCGCCGAGAACTACAAATTGCTGAAGGAAGCCGGCCTCGTCGAGGTCGGCGTACCGCGCGGACTTGGCGGCGGCGGGGCTGAAGTCGCCGAGCTTGCCGAGATGCTGCGCGTCATGGCCCATGCCTGCTCGTCGACTGCGCTCGCCTTTTCCATGCACACCCACCAGGTCGCGATCCCCGCATGGCGCTGGCGCCATCAGAAGGTGGCCGCCGTCGAACCCCTGCTGAAACGCGTCGCCGCCGAGAAGCTCATCCTTCTGTCCAGCGGCGGTTCCGACTGGATCGGCGGCTCCGGCATTGCGGAAAAGGTCGAGGGCGGCTACCGCATCTCGGCGCGCAAAGTCTTCACGTCCGGCGCCAATGCCGGCGATATATTGATGACCGGCGCCATCTGCCGGGCGGAAGACGGTTCCGAGAACGTCATCCATTTCGGCGCATCGATGAAGGCCGATGCCGTCAAGATCGTCGACACCTGGAAGGCGCTCGGCATGCGCGGCACGGGTTCGAACGATGTCGTGCTCGAAGACCTGTTCATCCCCGATGCGGGCGTCGCCTTCTCACGCAAGGCCGGCGAATGGCATCCGGTGTTCCAGGTCATCGCCACGACAGCCTTTCCGCTGATCTATGCGGTCTATCTCGGCGTCGCCGAAAGCGCCCGCGACATCGCCATCCACCTGGCCAAGAAGAAGAAGCCAAACGAAAACGCGTTCAATCTGGCCGGCCGCATGGACACGTCTTTGCGTGCCGCACAGCTTGCGCATCAATGGATGGTCAAGACCGCCGAAGGCAATACGCCGTCCGCCGAAAGCGTCAACGAGATCATGATCGGCCGCTCCCTTGTCGCCGAACATGCGATCAAGACGGTGGAACTGGCGCTGGAACTTGCCGGGGGCAGCGGCTTCTATCGCAGCAACGGGCTTGAACAGCGCTTCCGCGATATACAGGGCGCGCGCTTCCATCCCCTGCAGCAGGGCCCGCAGGCTCGCTATGCCGGGGCCATGGCGCTCGGCCAGTCGGTGAACTGCATCTTCTGAACGAGGGTGGAGGCGGGGTACCAGCCCTCGCCTCCGCGACAACCAGCAAGGTTGTCCTCTTGCCTGACACAATTCAGGGTTGAAGGCTTGACGAGCCTCACCTAATGTGGCCAAAACGTGGTCGTTCCATGTCGGGAAATTGACCAGCCCACAGCCGGAGAGGAAGCCCATGTTCACCAGAACAGTCCCCCTTCTTGTCGCTGCCGCCATGCTATTCACCCTTTCTGCCGGATTGTCATTTGCTCAGGACAAGGCGCTGAACGATGCGCTGGACAATGCCTTTGGCAGCCATGACAATTATCTGGCGGTCATCAACAGCTTCCAGGCGGCCGTGAAGGCACATGACACGGCAGCCGTTGCCGCCGCTGTGCGCTATCCGATCGGCGTCGAAATCAACGGCAAGGCATCGACGATCAAATCGGCCAGCCAGTTCGTCAAGAACTACGATGCAATCATGACCAGGGAGATCACCGACGCCGTGGTCAAGCAGAAGCTGGATGACCTCTTCGTCAACTGGAAAGGCATCATGTTTGGCGACGGCGAGATCTGGATCAACGGCATCTGCAATGACAACACTTGCAAGAATGTCGACATAAAGGTTGCAACGATCCAGTCCACCGCCAACCTGGCTGCGCCGGCGCCTTCGGGCGAAGTGCGCTGCGGCTGGATCGAGAACCCGACACCCGGGGATCTTTTTCTCATCGACAAGGACGCGACCTGGACGATCACCTCGCAGGGCCAGGCCGAGGGCCCCGATGCGGCCGGGGTCGATAACATCCCTGACGGCGATCCAAAGCAGTTCGTCGACACGAGCCGTGGCACGGGCCATGGCTATAGCTGCGGCTGCCTCACGGTGGAGACCAATGCCAAGGACCAGCGCATCACCAAGGTCGTTTCCGGCAAGAACCTGCCGCTGGCAAAATGCCGTGCCGACAAGGCCCTGCCCAAGCCCTGAGGCCTTGGAGCCCGCTTATCTTGAGGCGAAAAGCGACGATGACGGCATGCGCGCGACCACGACGAGCTGCGTGATCTCGCCCCGCTTGAAAGCGGCGAGGAAGCGGCGGTAATCCTTGATCGACACGCAGCCGTTGGAATCGCCGCGCGGCCCGAGCATATAGGTATGCGCCAGAAGTCCGTCGCGGCCGAAGATCTTGCCGGGCTCGACCGGATTGAGCCTTATCGCCTCGACCCCGTGGAACAGCTTCTCGCGCATGGTCAGCTTGTAGGTATGCGGCGGTGTGGCGCCGCGCATCTTCTTGTGCACATAGCGCGGATTGTCGAGCATGGGCCCGAGCCCCGAATGCGCTTCCAGCTTCTCGCCATTCGGCATGTAGACCGTCTTCGCCTCGATACTGTAGATCGCCGTGCGGCCACGGGCGGCGAGCCGGGGTGCAGGCGGTTCGTAGGTCGGCGCGACATCGCGGATATCATTGTCCTGCGGCGCATAGGCCAGCACCTTCAGCCCGCCCTTCGACGTCTCCGCCGGCCTGTCGGGCCGCATTCCCGGCAGCGGGACGGCAGTCAAACCTTCCACGTCCTGCGAGGGGTCGGCCTCGGCCAGCACGAGGCTGAACGGTCCCTGGCTGGCATAGTCCGCAGGCGGCGGTGCGTCCTGCAGGGCTGCGACCGAGGGGCCCTCGGCGGGCGGTGCCGTGACAGGCAGCGTCGCATCGATGATGCTGTAGGTCTGGATCGAAGCGACCTGCATCGTATCGAGGCCCGTCGCGCGGGCGCCAAAATCCTCGTCAGCCAGGAGGTCGATGCCCGAGGCACGCGCGCCGAACGCCTCGGCGGCCAAGGGCGCCTGCGCTTTGATCGCCGCGATCCTCGGTCTTGGCGGCGTGATCACGCTGATCTCGCCGGTTGGCCCGATCACCGCGCCTTCTTCCATCGTGATGGCCTGCCAGGGCGTGTGCGTCAGGTCCGGCACGCGGGGATATTTCGGGTTCCTGGGCGCAGCCTCATAGGGGGCGACAAGTGCCAGCGAGCTCGCCGCGAAAGGGCGCTGTGCCAATCCCTGAATGCCGCCGCGATCCGCGCCATGCGGCATGAACGCGCCATGCATGACTGCGACCGTCGCAAGCGCTCCGAGAGAGGTGATGACACCAAGTCCGGCAAGGAGAGTGGCGGATAGAAGCCGGCGTCCCGGATGACGGCCATTTAACCCTGAGGGCCTGACGCCCCTGACCGTCTTGACACCAAACGCCATGATACTCGCACCCACAACTCTTCAACCCACGCGCCAGCCAGCGCAAAACCATTATCGCCGTGGCAAAACTGAGGCCACGCCGAGCGAAACATCGCTGGATCGTCACTTGCTGACTGAATTGGAGAATGAAGAATGATGGTTACCAACCGGTTTATGCGGCGGCGAATGTTTGAATCAAACATGTCTGAAGCACAGCTTCGCGATGCAGTAGTGCGTGGTTCGACAGGCTCACCATGAGGGAGGTGGAGAATTGCAGGGAGTCCAGAAGGGCAGCGTTGCCGACTGATTACCCGATCAACCGCCTCGCTCATGCTCAACCCACCTCTCGTATGAATCAACCCACCTCCGCCATTGTGAGTCACCTCAAAATCCCGATGCTGAACCAACCCACCTCCCTCATGGTGAGCCTGTCGAACCACGCACAGCTATTTCGCCGCCTTGAGCTCCGAAGCGCTTTTCAGAACCCTGCCGCCATCGTCCTGTTCGATCATATAGGCGGGCTCATCCCTGGAAGCCTTGCGCGTCACCTCGACACCCTTGATGGTCCTCGTCACAGATTTGGTGAACTGCTCGACGATCTTGCCGGTGCCAACGCCCTTGCCCCACTCAACTCTGGCGCCTTTGTGGAAGTGTGTCATGGGTGGGGTGTCCAGTTTTGGTGGTGATTGTGGACCACTGTCCGTCATCCGTGGTCCTTGGGTCAAGCCCGAGGACGACGGAGAGGTTGTGGGACCAATTCCCTCATGGTGAGCCTGTCGAACCACGCAGAGTTAAGCGCCGAAGTGAGTGTTAAACCACTGTCGCTGCCTCCTATTCGATCAGAGCGGCTGGCTCACCTATTTGCGAAGCTGTCATCCTGACAAGAACGGCAGCTTCCGTGCCTCATCTATTGCGGCCGAATTGCTCGCTGGAAGCCACCACGCTTTCTCGGTGGGAGACCATCGTGCACCAAGCTTTTTGGCCTCCTCCTTTTGTGCATAGGTGACAACTAGCCAAATCTTTTCGACTTTATCAGCACCCTGTCTAGAATCGCTTTTGTGCCGTTTCTTGTCGAAACGAGCGAGCGCCGCATCGAGCGCTGGATCCTCTAGTTGACGCAGGTTGGCAGAAACGGCCCAGACCGGAGGCTCAATCTGTCTCCACGTCTTATAAGTGCCAGCGGCTGGCAGTTGTGCAGCTTCGTCCGTCAGCTGACCATCCAAAGTGTACACATCCATCAGAACGGACGGATTGCCGAAATATGGTCCAGGGGCTGTCATCGCCCCAACCCGGACTACTCTGGCGCAGGTTCCTACCCAAGTCGTTCGGCGTACCCAAAATCCGGCGCCGTGCGCAACAAACATCTCGAAGACGTTTACGTCCCGGCTCTCCATCCAATCCTCATCGGGCACGACAAGCTCCTGTGGTCCCTGAACCCCGCCGTGGGCCGTGAACGCTAAATTTTTGGTATAAAGAAGTATTCGATTCGAGGGTGTGTTCCATGGCCTTTAGAACCCAAAAAGTTTCCGATGTTGGGACTACTAACCCAATTGTAGCTCGTCTCGGTATACAGACGGGTGAACTCCTGAATTGGTCTGGGCTAGATAAAGCTCAAAATGAAGCGATCGCCGAACTATATATAACTAAGCTAACACCGCGACTTGTCCGGTGCGATAAACGGATATCAACGATCAATAATAAGTTGAACAAGGACATAGCACGCGTCGACAAGCACATCCAAAAAGATCCTCGCGTGTCAGAGATTCCGTATGTCGTTGACCTTGAGGGCGATGTTCAGGACTTCCTCTATGAGGCAAAGAACTACCTTAGGGACCTGCTTGGACTTTTCCGTGTCGCATATGGATGTAAACTAACTGATGCTAGCGCATTCGCCGCCATGAAAGGAAAGGGGGATAGCAATCTTGTCAAATGGGCCATCGCTACATTTGGGGAATCTGATCACCTAGTGCGCGGGCTACGGTCAAACAATGATTGGATGGCAGAACTTATTCGGCGGAGAAACGCATACGAACATCCCGGCGAGAATTCCGGGACGCTTACTATTCATAATGTCCGCATTGACCACCGAGGCCTCGTACCGCCTCGTTGGGAACGCACAGACATCCCGGAATCGGATATTGTGGATGAAATGACGATCTGTGTAGCAAATCTGTTAAACGTTGCTGAAGAACTTCTTGCAAACCTCGTGATGAGAACATGCCGGTTCAAGGTCGTACATATCTGCGAAATCCCTAACGACCAACGTGATCCGGCTCGCCCCGTTCGGCTACGTATGAGTCTGAATGAAGAGATGCAGAAAAAGCGAGGCGAGGCTGCTGCTAAACGCGACACCAATGAAGTGGGAGAGATAGGCAATGTGGAAACGTCGCAAGAAAAAGGCTGAGTTGCTGCCGTGGTATCGCAAACCTACCTACAAGGGAAAGATGAGCGAAGCAGACAAGCGAATCCTTGATTCGTTCCGCATGCAGCCTAAACATCCAGCGGCGACCAGTGACGATTTACCTGAAGAAGTACGATCCTATATCAATGGTCTGGAGGTTACTCTTTACGATCTGAAGCAGGATAAGATTGTCGGACGCTCTATGATTTTTAGCCTCGTTGGAGCTGCGATGCTCTACGTCAACTACTTCGGAGTACCTGCTCCAACGATCTGGAGTTATTTTATCGGCGCTGCATTCTTGATCGTCCCTTGGTTTATCTATCCGTACGAGTGGAGGAAGAACGCCGATGAGTTCGTTCCAAAGGATCGTGATCCAGACGCCCTCAGTCCAACGGACGAAGCTATCCGGACTGAATGGGAGTTGGAGTATATCGTTAACACTCATTCGGAGGAGCGCGACAAGCGCACTTGACCGCGGTCGCTCCGGTCCCACCATCAACATCCGAGAATGATGTTGCTCCAACCTCCCCCCTTCACTCCCCTTGACCTTACCCACCAAAATTCCTCATCCCCTCGCCACCTTGCCAATTCCGCCTATGCTCCCTGAATACATTCCCGGAGGACGGCCACCGCGCTCACAGCGCTTCCAGGTAAACCCGAAACGCATGTTCACATCCCGGGTTGGCAGCACGTGCGAACAGTCGCAATGACGGACACCACACTGACTCGTCTGCCCTTTGCGCTTGGCCTGAAGGCATCCTATTTTAAGAGGGTGCCAAGGCCGGTCGGGGGTATTGAATGTCGCCACTGCCTTTCTCGAAGATTTCTGCGCCGCTCAGCGCGCTTCTCGCTGCGGTTGGTCTCGTCGCGGTAGCTGCACTCACGACGCCGGACATGAGCGAAGGGACCAGGCTCACTTTGGGGGTCCTGCTCGCCGGCATCTGGGCCGTCTATGTCGTGCAACTGATCGAGACGCTGATCGTGCAGCGGGCAAGAGACGTATGGGACAGGATGCCGGCAATCGCCATCGATGTGCTCGCTGTTCTGGTCCCGATGGCCGCGTTCCTGTTCGCCGGCACGCGCGACCAGAGTCTCTACTGTGCCATCTGGCTGCTAAAGCCGCTGCGCGATTCGACCTTCGTCCGGCTGATGGGCAGGGTCCTGACCAACGAGGCGCGCAACCTGATCGGCGTCACCTCGATCTTCGGCATCGTTATGTTCGGCGCGGCGCTCGCGGCCTATATCATCGAGCGCGACGTCCAGCCTGACAAGTTCGGCAGCATCCCCCAGGCGATGTGGTGGGCGGTCGTGACGTTGTCGACCACCGGCTATGGCGATGCGATTCCGCAAAGCTTCGCCGCCCGCGTCCTTGCCGGGCTGGTCATGATGAGCGGAATCGGCATCTTTGCTCTCTGGGCCGGCATCCTCGCCACCGGCTTCTACCAGGAAGTCCGTCGCCAGGACTTCGTACGCAATTGGCAGCTGGTTGCGGCCGTGCCGCTGTTCCAGAGGCTTGGCCCGGCCGCGCTCATCGAGATCGTGCGAGCGCTGAGGCCTCGCGTCGTGCCGGCCGGCGCCGTAATCTGCCGCAAGGGCGAGACTGGCGACCGGATGTTCTTCATCGTCGAGGGCCGCGTCAGCGTCGCGACACCGAACCCGGTGGAGCTGGGCTCCGGCAGCTTCTTCGGCGAGATGGCGCTGATCTGCGGTGAGCCCCGCTCGGCGACCGTCAGCGCAGCGACCGAGGTCTCGCTACTGTCGCTGTACGCGGTGGATTTCCAGATCCTGTCTAGCAGCAGCCCGGAGATCGCGGACATCATCCGCAAGACCGCGCTCGAGCGGCGCGGCGCAACACCAAAGGCTTGACGGCCCCGTTGCGGAGGTCCGCAGCTGGCGCAAAGCGGAAACTTGTAGCGCTGTACGGAGTGTGGCTGCTCCCTTCACTCCGCTTGATCTTAAACACCAAAATTACTCATCCCTTCGCAACCTTGCCAATTCCCGCGCTGCTCACTAAGTAAATCAACGGAGGACGGCCTCCACGCTTCACAAGCGTTTCCAGACAAATCCGGGACGGCCCGATCAAACATGTGAAGGATGGTCGTCATGGCCTGGATTATACTTGTCGTTGCGGGTCTCTTTGAAATCGGCTGGGCCATCGGGCTCAAATATACCGAGGGCTTCACCCGCCTCACCCCCACTGTTCTCACTGTCGCCAGCATGGTCATCAGCATCGTGCTGCTCGGCCTTGCCGTGCGCGACTTGCCGGTCGGCAGCGCCTATGCGGTGTGGACCGGCATCGGCACGGTCGGCACGGCGCTGCTCGGCATGTATCTCTTCGCCGAACCCGCGACGGTGATCCGCCTCGTCTGTATCGCGCTGATCGTTTCAGGCATTGGCGGGCTGAAGTTTCTGGCCTGAGGCGTACGCCGGATATCTCTCCCCTTGCGGGAGAGATAAAGCAGCGGCGTTGTTTCCTATCGGCCCATCATATCTTACTGTGTCGTCATGACTGATCCGCAAAGCACCCCCCTCTCCCCGTCCGAAATCGAGCGCTATGCCCGCCATATCATCCTTGGCGAGATCGGCGGGCCCGGCCAGCAGAAGCTGAAGCGTGCCCGCGTGCTCGTCGTCGGCGCCGGAGGGCTCGGCGCGCCGGTGCTGCAATATCTGGCGGCGTCGGGCGTCGGCACGCTCGGCATCGCCGATGACGACCGGGTGTCGCTGTCGAATCTGCAGCGGCAGATCATCCATTCGAGCGATCTCGTCGGCTCGGCCAAGGTGGAAAGCGCGGCGCGCGCCATTGCGGCGATCAATCCGCATGTCACCGTCGAGACGCATGAAACCCGCATTGCGCCGGAAAATGCCGCCGATCTAGTGCGCCGCTATGACATCATCGTCGACGGCTCCGACAATTTCGATACGCGCTATTTGCTGGCGGATACATGCCTCGTACAGAAGCGGCCGCTGGTCTCGGCGGCGCTCGGGCGGTTCGACGGTTCGGTGACGACGTTGATGCCTTATGCGGAAAATGCGGCGGGCGAGCCGAACCCTTCCTACCGCGACCTTTTCCCCAATCCGCCGCCGCCGGGCCTGCTTCCCGCCTGCGCCGAGGCCGGGGTGCTCGGCGTGCTGCCGGGCGTCATCGGCACGCTGCAGGCAACCGAGGTGATCAAGCTCATCACCGGCATCGGCGAGCCGCTGATCGGCCGGCTGCTGCTCTATGATGCACTGAGCTCGCGCTTCGAGACCATCAAGTACAAAGCGCGCAAGGCCTGACGCCATGGCGCTCGAGCTTTCCGCGGAACAGCAGGCAATCGTGGCTGGCGCGCGCGGGGAAGGTGCTGCCATGGCCATGCGCATCGTCGCCGCCACCGCCCGGCTGATGGGTGCCCCATCGCTGATCCCCATCGCCTCGGCGCATATCGACGGCGCGCTCTATCACGGCGATTCCGGCACGCTGTTTGCCGAAAAGCTGGTCGAGGGTGGCGGCAAGGTTGCGGTGCGCGCCACGCTCAATGTCGGCTCGCTCGATTTGACCGGCTGTTCGAAGAACCGCCTGCCAGTCCATGAGCGCGACATGGCGCGGCGGATGATGGACGCCTACCGCAAGCTTGGCTGCGAGCCAAGCTGGACCTGCGCACCCTACCAGGCCGGCCACCGCCCGGCGCTCGGCAGCGACGTCGCCTGGGGCGAATCCAATGCCGTGGTGTTCTGCAATTCGGTGCTCGGCGCGCGCACCAACCGCTATGGCGATTTCCTCGATATTGCCTGCGCCATTTCCGGCTTCGCCCCCTATTACGGCTTTCACCGCCCGGAAAACCGCCGCGCCACGGTGGTCTTCGACGTGACCGGCCTCGACCCAGCGTTCCTGCAGTCCGAAGTCGCCTGGCCGATCCTCGGCAGCCTCTACGGCCGCGAGATCGGCGATGCGGTCGGCGTGGTGGCGGGCATCGCCGTGCATCCCGGCGAGGATGCCCTCAAGGCCTTCGGCGCGGCCTCCGCCTCGGCGGGTGCCGTCGGCCTGTTCCATGTGGCGGGCGTCACCCCGGAAGCGCCGGACCTTGCTACCGCCCTGCACCACCAGCCGCCGCAAGCGGTGATCCGGGTGACGGGGGAGATGATCGCCGATTCGCGCCGCCGCCTTTCCACCGCGATGGATACCGGGCGCATCGATGCCGTCGCCATCGGCAGCCCGCACCTCTCGGTTGCGGAATTCGAGCGGCTGGAAACATTGATCGCCGGGCGCAAGCTCAAGGTGCCGCTCTATGCCTGCACCGGCCGCCATGCGCTCGCCGCGCTGGAGCAGGATGGCCGCCGCCAGACACTCGAAGCCAGCGGCGTCATCATCGTCGCCGATACCTGCGTCGTCGTCACGCCAATCCTGCCGGATATTGCCGGCGCCGTGCTGATGACCAATTCCGGCAAGTTCGCCCATTACGCGCCGGGCAATACCGGCTACGGCGTTATTTACGGCTCCATGGCTGAATGTGTGGCAAGCGCCGTCAACGGCCGCCCCGTTTTCGAGGCTGCGTCATGAGGGGCGAAATCCTTGTCGAGGGTCAGGGCGCCCAGGGCGAGGCGCTGGTCCTGACCGCCCCCACCAGCTTCTGGGGCGGGGTCAATCCGAAGACCGGGCTGATTGCCGATGTGCGCCACCCGCAGCATGGCGTGTCGATCAGCGGCAAGGTGCTGTGCCTGCCCGGCACCATCGGCTCGTCCTCGGCTGCCGCCGTGCTGCTGGAACTGGTCAGCGCCGGGCTCGCACCCGCCGCGATTATCCTGCATGAGCCGGACGCGATCCTGCTGCTCGGGTTGATCGTCGCGCAGGAAATGGGCCACGCAACGCCGATAGCGCTCAGGTTGGATCGGGGGGAGTTCGCAGGCTTTGCCGGTCACCGGCTCCGGATCAGCGCCGATGGCTCGGTGCTTATCTCCCCCCATGTGGGGGAGAACGGATTTTCTTGGATTTAGCCTCTTTGCTAAATCCTTAGAAAATCCAAGAGAGGGGGATACTACAATGATTGCAAATCCCCTCTCTTGCGATTTCTAGCACTTAGCCAAGAGGCTAAGATGCTGAAATCGCTTTCTCTCCCACAAGGGGAGAGATAACGCGGCATCCCTCGCAATATGACTAAACCCTGTCCGGCAACACCCGGTCCGGAGGGCGGTGCCCGTCGATGAAGGTGCGAATGTTGATGATCACCTTCTCGCCCATGTCGATGCGCCCTTCGAGCGTCGCCGAGCCCATGTGCGGCACAATCACCACCTTGCCCTGCTTGGCAAGCTTGCGCAGCTTGGAGTTGACCGCAGGCTCATGCTCGAACACGTCCAGCGCCGCACCGGACAATTTGCCGTGTTCCAGCTGCTCGATCAGCGCGTGTTCGTCGATGATCTGACCGCGCGCCGTATTGACGACGAAGGCGGTCGGCTGCATCAGGGCGATGCGACGGGCGGAGAGCAGATGAAAGGTCGCCGGCGTCGAAGGGCAATTGACCGAGATGATGTCCATGCGCGCCAGCATCTGGTCGAGGCTTTCCCAATAGGTCGCCTCCAGTTCCTCTTCGGTCTTCGGGTTCACCGGCTTGCGGTTGTGATAATGGATCGACAGGCCGAAGGCCTTGGCGCGGCGGGCAACCGCAGTGCCGATACGGCCCATGCCAACAATGCCGAGGCGCTTGCCCCAGATACGGCGGCCGAGCATCCAGGTCGGGCCCCAGCCCTCCCATTTGCCATCGTCGAGCAGGATGGCAGCGCCTTCGACGAGGCGGCGCGGCAATGCCAGCATCAACGCCATGGTCATGTCCGCCGTGTCTTCGGTAAGGACATTCGGCGTGTTGGTGACAGTGATACCGCGCTTGGCCGCGGCAGCCACATCGATATTGTCCGTGCCGTTGCCGAAATTGGCAATCAGTTTGAGGTTCGGACCGGCAGCGTTGATGATCTCTTCGCTGATATGGTCGGTAATGGTCGGCACGAGAACATTGGCGTATTTGACGGCGTCAATCAGTTCCGACTTTGACAGCCGCCGGTCATCTACATTCAGCCGCGCTTCGAAGAGCTCGCGCATGCGTGTCTCGATGGGATCCGGCAGTTTACGGGTGATGACGACCAGAGGCTTCTTGCTCACCAATATTCCCCTCCCTTTTAGAGACGCTATTGAGACCTCTTTAACCAAGTCATTGCAAACTGCAATTGCTCTTGTGCGTTCCTCCACCTGTCTATCAAGGCGGCGCATCAAAGACAAAGAAAAATAGGGATCGTTCTCCATTCTGCCGCAAAATCGGCTAATGCAGGTCCGGAACGATGAAGGACTGATTTTGTTGAACCTGAGAAATATTCGCTCTTTCCTGACTGCCGGCAGCATCGCGGCTGCCCTGGCCTTGAGCATCCCGCTCAGCGTGCCGGCCGTGTCGAAAGCCGAAGCGGCGGCACAGGTCGGCCCAAGCGGCCTGCCATTGCCACGCTTCGTCAGCCTGAAACCTGGCCGCGTCAACCTGCGTGTGGGGCCGGGCCGCGACTATGCGGTGACCTGGCTCTTCCTGAAATCCGGCCTGCCGGTCGAAATTATCCAGGAATACGACAATTGGCGGCGTATCCGCGATTCGGAAGGTACGGAGGGTTGGGTGTATCAATCGCTGCTGTCGGGCAAGCGTACGGCGATGACCGCGCCGTGGCAGCGTGACAAGGATGGCGTCATGCTCAACGTCTACCGCAGCCCCGATGACAAATCGGGTGTCGTGGCAAAGGTTCAGCCCGGCGTATTGGGGACGCTGAAGGCCTGCAATGGCAATTTTTGCCGCCTGGCATTCAGTGGCGCCAGCGGCTGGGTGCGCCAGCCGGACATCTGGGGCGCCTATCCGGATGAGAAGTTCGACGATTGAGCTCATCCATCCCGGCAGCAGCCCACCACAGCGGCACGGTCGCTTTCGGCTCCATCGAACTTTCACGCGCCAGCCTTGTTCGCCTTCTGTAACAACTCAGCTCGACGCGCCGTGAAATCCGCTTCAACTTCTTCACTGGAGCGACCCTGCCCGGCTCGCATCGAAGCTCGCGCCTTCTCAACTTTCTTGCTCAAGAATGCATCATATTCGCGTGCCGCTCGCTGGCGCTCGACGAACTCCCGCATCAATCGCCTATGACCTGTGACGCAGGGCGGTGCAGCGCCTCCAAACGATTGGTACTGACATGTACAAATAAGCTGCCGGAACCTATGCAGCCTTGGTGATCGTAAAATCCACATGCACAGCATCATAGGGAAAAACAATTCTGCCATCGGCGGTCTTTTCGAGAATGCCTGCATCCAGTAGCGCATGCACGTCCCCATGCGTCGTTTTCACATCACGCTCCAGCTTTCGGGCGAGACCGCGCAATGTCATCGCTTCCTGGCCCGTCATTGATCGTATGACATCCCATCGTCGAGGCGTGATTGTCTGCCACAGCAGTTCCACAGAGGCAAATGTCAGAAAGGTACCCTGCTTTTCGCCGCGAAACGCTCCTGCCAGGCGCTGCTTGGCTTCATCCAGGCTCGATACGCCTACCGTTACAGTATTCATCGTTTCAGCCTCCGTTCAATGTCGTGCCAGAAGTCGGCTTGCAATGTATCAAGTCCTGAAAACTGATAGATCGCCTCATCTACTCCAATGTGCTTGTGATCGCCTTTTCCTGCCTCGTTGTCGTAGCGAACGACGCCGATATTGTTCTCGATCAGGGCCAGTCGGTACTTGAAATCATGCGAACTGCCACGAACCGGCTCCGGTACACGCCAAATTACGATTTCGGCAAAGAGACCCGTGGCCAGTTCCAAACGTTCTTTAAGGATCAGTTCGGCTTTTGGCCCCCTCTTCATGTTGGCAATTTTATCAACAGATAGCACTGTTGGCAATATACCCAACACCTACGCCCACTCGTGATGATAATGGCGAATAGGGGATGTGACCCGGGGGATCAGGTCATACAAAAAAACGGCCGCAACGGCCGCTTTCCCGGATCATCAGCGCTTTTTGCGCAACCGGATGATAATATCGACGTTGACGATTTCCATGCCTTCCGGCACGGGCGGCAAATGGCCGACCATGGCTGAGCCATCGGGGATATCGATTACTTCGTTCGCACCTTCAACGAAAAAGTGATGATGGTCGGAAACATTGGTGTCGAAATAGGTCTTGGCGCCTTCGACGGCGAGAATGCGCAGCATTCCGGCCTGGGTGAACTGATGCAGTGTATTATAAACTGTCGCCAGCGAAACCGGCACATTGGCGCTCTGCGCCTCTTCGTGCAGTTCCTCGGCGGAAAGGTGCCTGTCACCCTTGGAAAAGATCAGGCTGGCAAGGGCAACGCGTTGACGGGTCGGCCGCAATCCTGCAAAGCGCAAGCGCTCCTGCAAGGATACATCGGCGTCTATCTCATAAGAAATATGCATGGCCCGTCTGCCACTCCGTTAACTGATATCGAAAGTCACACCACAGACGCGTTGTCTATCGTGTTACATGATTGATATATGCTGTCTTGCGAAATCGATCAATAGGCAGCAATTACACCATTCGTCTAGGGGAAAGCTTGGGATTCCTGGAATCGTTCTGTCATATGAAATTCGCAGGAGGCTTGATGAAGCCAAGGGTTCCATTTGCCTGTGGTTTGCTCTAGACAGCGTTTTCAGGCGGAAACACTGTATGATAGTGTCCGCGCGCGTCAAACGTATCTCGCGATCCGAGCGCAAGCCTTGAACTAACTGATGGGAGACAGAATGCCAGAACAGAAATCAAGCTACGGGTATGAAGAGCTCCTCGCCTGTGCCCGCGGAGAGATGTTCGGTCAGGGCAATGCCCAATTGCCAGCACCACCCATGCTGATGTTTGACCGCATCACCGAGATTTCTGAAACAGGCGGCGAAAACGGCAAGGGCTATATCCGCGCCGAATTCGACATCAAGCCGGATCTATGGTTCTTCCCCTGCCATTTCATTGGCGATCCTGTCATGCCCGGGTGCCTCGGCCTCGACGCAATGTGGCAATTGACCGGCTTCTATCTCGGCTGGCTCGGTGAGCCCGGGAAGGGCCGCGCCCTCTCGACCGGTGAAGTGAAGTTTACCGGCATGGTCACGCCCAAGACCAAAGTTGTCGAATATGGCATCGACTTCAAGCGTGTGATGCGCGGTCGATTGGTGCTTGGCATTGCCGATGGCTGGTTAAAAGCCGATGGCGAGACTATCTATAAAGCAACTGACCTGCGGGTTGGCCTGTTCAAGGATAGCGCTGCCTGAGGATTCAGTCAGCGCAAACCCTTCAAGGAGATCGCGATGCGGCGAGTGGTTGTGACGGGCATGGGTATCGTGTCCTCTATCGGCAATAATACGCAGGAGGTGCTTGAATCCCTGCGTACAGCGAAATCGGGAATTGTCTTCGCTGAAGAATATGCGAAACATGGTTTTCGCAGTCAGGTTCACGGCGCCCCGACACTTGATCCGTCAACGCTGGTAGACCGCCGCGCCATGCGCTTCCACGGCGGCGGCACCGCCTGGAACCACGTAGCCATGGATCAGGCGATCGCCGATGCAGGGCTCGATGCAAGCCTCATCTCCAATGAGCGCACCGGCATCATCATGGGATCGGGAGGCTCGTCCACCCGTACTATCGTCGAAGCCGCCGAGAAGACCATCGAATCCGGGTCGAGCAAGAAGGTCGGTCCGTTTGCGGTGCCGAAGGCCATGTCCTCGACCGCTTCGGCAACGCTTGCCACGTGGTTCAAGATCAAGGGCGTCAACTATTCCATCTCGTCAGCCTGCGCGACCTCCAACCATTGCGTCGGCAACGCCTATGAGATGATCCAGTACGGCAAGCAGGACATGATGTTCGCCGGCGGCTGCGAGGATCTCGACTGGACCCTTTCTGTGCTGTTTGACGGCATGGGTGCCATGTCATCCAAATATAACGACCGCCCTTCGGTGGCCTCGCGCGCCTATGACAAGAACCGCGATGGTTTCGTCATTTCCGGCGGCGCGGGCGTTCTGGTTCTCGAAGAACTGGAACATGCCAAGGCGCGTGGTGCGAAGATTTATGGCGAGCTGGTCGGCTACGGCGTGACATCTGACGGCGCTGATATGGTCGCCCCGAGCGGCGAAGGCGCCGCACGCTGCATGCGTATGGCGATCGCCAACGTCAAGGGTCCCATCGACTACATCAATCCGCATGCGACCTCGACGCCAGTGGGTGACCTCAAGGAAATCGAGGCCATCCGCGAAGTCTTCGGTTCTGGCAACCAGTGCCCGCCAATTTCGGCTACCAAATCGCTGACGGGGCATTCGCAGGGCGCGACGGGCGTGCACGAGTCAATCTACTCGCTGCTGATGATGAACAATGACTTCATCGCCGAGAGTGCCAATATCGAAGAACTCGATCCGGCATTCAGCGACATGCCCATTGCACGCAAGCGGATCGACAATGTCAAATTGAACACGGTCCTGACCAATTCCTTCGGATTTGGCGGCACGAATGCATCGCTGGTCTACCAGCGCTACGAGGGTTGAGGGGAAAATATGGGTGAATTGATGAAGGGCAAGCGCGGTCTCATCATGGGGGTCGCGAACAGCCATTCCATTGCCTGGGGAATCGCCAAGGAACTGGCCGATAACGGTGCCGAACTTGCCTTTACCTATCAGGGCGACGCTTTCGGCAAGCGCGTTGCGCCGCTCGCCGAACAGCTCGGCTCGAAATTGCTGCTGCCATGCGATGTCGAGAATATCGCAACTGTCGATGCGGTCTTCGAGACGCTGGAAAAGGAATGGGGCAGCATCGACTTCGTGGTTCACGCCATCGGCTTTTCCGACAAGTCGCAGCTCAAGGGCCGCTATGCCGATGTGACCACGCGTGACAATTTCAGCCGCACCATGGTGATCTCGGCCTATTCCTTTACCGAGGTCGCACAGCGGGCCTCGAAGCTGATGAAGGATGGCGGCTCGATCCTGACGCTGACCTATGGCGGCTCCACCCGCGTCATGCCCAACTACAATGTGATGGGTGTGGCCAAGGCGGCGCTGGAAGCCATGGTCCGCTATCTGGCCGCCGACTACGGTCCGGAAGGCATTCGCGTCAATGCAATTTCTGCGGGTCCTGTGCGAACGTTGGCAGGCGCCGGCATCGGCGATGCCCGTGCCATGTTCTCGTACCAGAAGCGCAACGCGCCGCTGCGCCGGACGGTCGATATCGAAGACGTCGGCCGCTCGGCCCTCTACCTGCTGTCAGATCTTTCGAGCGGCGTTACCGGTGAGATCCACTATGTGGACTCCGGCTACAACATTGTGTCGATGCCGACCTTGGAAGAATTGAAGAAATCCGACGACGGCAAGGAATGATTTCTTGCAACGGCCTGTCCCGGTAACGGGACAGGTTTTGAATAGGTTTGTGTGAAAACCACACGACAACCTGCAAAAATCATACAAGAATCGGTCAAAATGAGACGGATTTTTCCACCCTTGGTGGCAAAATAGTTGTCCCGGGTAGAGCTACTTCTTCGCTTCGATGATTTTGTAGCCGGCATTGTCCTCAAGCGGCAGCACCGCTTTGAACAGTGATTTCAGTCCCGCCTCATAGGGCATCTGCCGGTTGGCGACGAGCAATAGCTTGCCGCCCGGCTTCAGGCGTTTCGCAGCGGCTGCAATGAAGCCCTGCCCCATCGTCGGGTCGGCACTGCGCCCGGCATGGAATGGCGGGTTCATGACGATTGTGTCGTAAATCTCGGTAATTGCTTCACTATTCACATCGTGCCAATGGAAGCTCACCGGGATTTCACCGGCAGAGATGTTCTGTTTGGCAGCTTCAAGTGCCTCGAAATCGGCCTCATAAAGCGCCAGCGACTTGAGTTTCTCCGGTTGGTTCAGCACTTCGCTGGCAAGGTAACCCCAGCCGGCACCGAAGTCCGCCACATGGCCGCTTATCCGCCCTTGGAAATGTTTGACCAGCAAGGCCGAACCCTTGTCGATGGCGGTATGCGAGAACATGCCCGGGCCCGTCGTGAAGCGATCTTCCAGCCTGGTCGGCTCGGCAATAAGCGATTGAATTCTATCGCTATTCAACTCTTCCGGCCGCGTGAACCAGAAAGCGACCGCATGGTGTTTCGACAGTCTGTCCGTAACAGGCGCCATGGTCTCAACCGTCTTGCGGAAGCTGTCGACACCAAGCTTCTTGTCGCCGGAAACCACGATGGTTCCGCCGGGATTGACCTGGTTCAAAGCCTGCGCCAGCCAGGCCTCGTTGCGGCCGCGATGCTTGCCGATCAGGATCAGCGCGCCATCGAAGCGCTCCTCGCCTTGTAACCGGGGGACCGCATTAAAGCCGGCCTTCTGCAATGCAAGGTAGTAGGGTTTGAATGGCTGCAGGCAGGTCAGGACACCGTGCCAGTCGCTTGCGATATTGCGATCCGCCTCGGCACCAAGGAACAACCAACGAGCGCCATTACCTGGCACAGGCAGTATCTCGTCTTCGAAGGGCAGAAAGAGCGTCTGGAGCGCACCGTGGGCCATAGTTAAATCCATCTATAGATATGTCGTCGCAAGAAAAAAGCGCGCCACGGGGGCGCGCTTCTATCGTAGTCTATTCCAGAAGATTACTCAGCGTCTTCCTGAGCCTTCTTTTCCTGAACGATTTCCTTGCCGGTTTCCTGATCGACAACCTTCATCGACAGGCGAACCTTGCCACGTTCGTCGAAGCCCATGAGCTTGACCCAGACCTTCTGGCCTTCCTTGACCACATCTGAAGTCTTGGCAACACGATCCGAAGCGAGCTGCGAGATATGGACGAGACCATCGCGCGGTCCGAAGAAGTTGACGAATGCGCCGAAGTCAGCCGTCTTGACGACCGTGCCTTCGTAGATTTCGCCGACTTCCGGTTCGGCAACAATGGAATGGATCCACTTGCGGGCAGCTTCGATTTCCTTGGCTGAGGACGATGCGATCTTGACCGTGCCATCGTCTTCGATGTTGATCTTCGCGCCGGTCTTTTCGACGATTTCGCGAATGACCTTGCCGCCGGAACCGATAACGTCACGGATCTTGTCTGTCGGAATGTTCATGACTTCGATGCGCGGTGCAAATTCGCCAAGTTCCGAACGGCCTTCGGTGATGGCCTTCGCCATTTCGCCGAGGATGTGGATACGGCCGTCCTTGGCCTGGGCCAGGGCAACCTTCATGATCTCTTCGGTGATGCCGTCAATCTTGATGTCCATCTGGAGAGCCGTGATACCGTTCTCGGAACCAGCGACCTTGAAGTCCATGTCGCCGAGATGATCTTCATCGCCGAGGATGTCGGAGAGAACAGCGAACTTCTCGCCTTCGAGGATCAGGCCCATGGCGATACCGGCAACCGGACGGAGCAGCGGAACACCCGCATCCATCAGAGCCAGCGATGTGCCGCAAACCGTTGCCATCGAGGACGAACCGTTGGATTCGGTGATCTCGGAGACCGTACGGAGCGTGTAGGGGAACTGTTCCTTGGCAGGCAGAACCGGGTGGATAGCGCGCCAAGCGAGCTTGCCATGACCGATTTCGCGGCGGCCGGGCGAACCCATGCGACCTGTTTCACCGACCGAATAGGGCGGGAAATTGTAGTGAAGCATGAAGGTTTCTTTGTACATGCCGGTCAGAGAGTCGACATACTGCTCGTCTTCGCCGGTGCCGAGCGTTGCAACCACGATGGCCTGTGTTTCACCGCGGGTGAACAGGGCCGAACCATGGGTGCGCGGCAGAAGGCCGACTTCGGAAACGATCTGGCGTACGGTCGAAAGGTCACGGCCATCGATGCGGCTGCCCGTGTCGAGAATGTTCCAGCGAACGATCTTCGCCTGAACCGACTTGAAGACAGTCGCGATCTGCTCTGCAGAAAATTCCGGCTCTTCAACGCCTTCCGGGAAGAAATGCGCCTTGACCTTGGCCTTGGCGGCATCGACGGCAGCATAACGCTGCTGCTTGTCGATGATGTTGTAGGCTGCGCGCAGATCTGCTTCGGCAACCGTCAGCACAGCAGCTTCGACTGCAGAAAGGTCTTCTGCGTGGAAGTCGCGTGGCTCTTTTGCAGCAACTTCAGCGAGCTTGATGATCGCGTCGATGACCGGCTGGAAGTTCTTGTGACCGAACATCACAGCGCCGAGCATAACGTCTTCAGCCAATTCCTTGGCTTCCGATTCAACCATCAGAACTGCATCGCCTGTACCGGCAACAACCAGATCGAGGCTCGATTCAACCATTTCATCAACGGTCGGGTTCAGCTTGTATTCACCGCCGATGTAGCCGACGCGTGCGGCGCCGATCGGGCCCATGAAAGGTACGCCGGAAAGCGTCAGGGCAGCGGAAGCACCGATCATCGAGACGATGTCGGGGTTGTTTTCGAGATCGTGCTGGATAACCGTCAGAACAACCTGTGTGTCGTTCTTGTAGCCGTCAGCGAAGAGCGGGCGGATCGGGCGGTCGATCAGGCGCGAAACCAGCGTTTCGTTTTCGCTCGGACGGCCTTCGCGCTTGAAATAGCCACCTGGGATCTTGCCGGCGGCGTAAGTCTTTTCCTGATAGTTGACTGTCAGGGGGAAGAAGTCCTGGCCTGGCTTCGGTTCCTTGGCGGAAACGACGGTAGCGAGTACGACAGTCTCACCGTAGGTGGCGAGAACGGCGCCGTCAGCCTGACGGGCGATCTTGCCGGTTTCGAGAATGAGCGGACGACCGCCCCATTCGATTTCAACTTTGTGTTGATTAAACATGTCTTGTCCTTCAGTGGGGAAAAACGCGCATCCTTTTGGATAGCAGCATCTCTCTCCCGTTTCGTTTCAGACCAATCACGGGCAAGACAACGTGCAACTCGTTTGCCCGAGTTGCCTGCAATCCTGCCCCATGATCTGTCTCATGGTAGTGTTCATCCCCAGGGGGATGAGAGAGACCGGCGGAGCGATTGACGCGCCCGCCGGTCTAATGCATTAGCGGCGCAGGCCGAGCTTTTCGATCAGCGTCTGGTAGCGGCCTTGGTCAACTTTCTTGAGATAATCAAGAAGGCTGCGGCGCGTCGAGACGAGCTTGAGAAGACCACGGCGGGAATGGTTATCCTTCTTGTGGTCCTTGAAATGCTCGGTCAGGTTGACAATGCGCTCTGTCAGAACGGCAACCTGGACTTCCGGAGAACCGGTATCGCCTGGCTTGGTTGCATATTCAGAGATCACTGCCTGCTTGCGTTCAGCGGTTATCGACATCGTATATCCTTTCTTTTGAAGAGGAAAACAGGATGCCCACGGCCGGGATGTCGTCCAGCGGGGGCCGGTTAAAGCGAAGGCAAAGCCTATCGCTGCGGGCCGTATAGTCGAAAATGTGACAAATTACCAGCCGCAAATGATTCTGGCGATTTCACGCCGTAAACACACGCTTCGGCTTGAACTGGCCCTGTTCGATGAAACCGATCGCCAAAAGCTTGCCCTTGGCGGTCACGCAGGCCTCATCGGCTTCGACGGGCGCGTCGCGTCCACGCAGGATCACAGGGTTGCCCATGCGAATGCGGTGAGCCTGATCATCAGAGACGGCAACTTGGGGCAGGCTTTCCAGCGCTGCAACCGTATCGATCAGGAACGCATCCATGACCGAGAAACGCTCGGCGAGACGCTCATAGGAACGGTCTTCGCCTTCCTCTTCAGTCGGAACTGGCGGATGGGCAGCCTCGAGTTCCGCCAGCGTGACAAAATCGGACTCATTGAAGGGCGCAACCTCGATACGGCGCAAATCCGAAATATGGCCGTAACAGCCTAGATCCCGGCCCATATCGCGTGCGAGCGAGCGCACATAGGTGCCCTTGCCGCATTCGACTTCGAAGATCGCGGTCGAGGCATCCGGGCGTTCTACCAATTCCAGCCGGTCGATCTCGACTTCACGGGCAGGTATCTCGATCTCCTCGCCGCCGCGTGCCAGATCATAGGCACGCTCACCAGCGATCTTGATCGCCGAGAATTTGGGCGGAATCTGCTGGATGACGCCCGTATATTTGGGTAGCAACGCCGTGATAGCCGCTTCATCCGGACGGTTATCCGATGTTACGGTTACTTCGCCTTCGAGATCATCTGTCGTACGCTCAGCACCCCAGGCGACGGTAAAGCGATAGATCTTCGTACCGTCCATAACATAGGGAACAGTCTTGGTGGCCTCACCGAGGGCAATCGGCAGCATGCCCGATGCCAGGGGATCAAGCGTACCGGCATGGCCTGCCTTTTCAGCCTTGAACAGCCATTTGATCTTGGAAACGGCTTCTGTCGATCCCATGCCTTTCGGCTTGTCGAAGATCAGCCAGCCGGAAACCGGACGGCCCTTTTTCTTGCGCTGTCTTGTCATTTATTATCGGCCATTCAATCGTTGCCGTCGCCGTGGCCTGGAACATCCCCCGGATTCGGATCGCCACCATCATCATCCTCATCATCAGTGAGGTCGCGCGTCACTTCGGGCTTGCGCAGGAGCGCGTCGATCTTGGCGTAATTGTCGAAGCTCGTGTCGATGCGGAAACGGAATTCCGGCATATATTTCATCTGCTTGAGGTAAGTGGCCGCACGGCCCCGAATGAACTTCGAATGCTTGTTCAAGGCACTGATAACACCCTCGCTGTCCGCAGCACCGATCGGCGATACAAAACAGGTGGCAATTCTCAGATCGTTCGACATGCGCACTTCTGAAATGGCAACAACAGCATTTACCAGTGTGTCATCACGAACATCACCGCGCTGGAGTACTTGGGAAACCGCGTGGCGCACCTGCTCACTGACGCGCAACTGGCGTTGAGAGGGGCCGGATGATGAAGCAGAACGAGCCATTATTGTTATATCCAAATAAGGGAGATGCCGCCTTATCTCCCCCTTTGCGGGGGAGAAAGCGATTTCAGCATCTTGAGCTCTTCGCTCAAGTGCTAGAAATCGCCAGAGAGGGGATAATAATTATTGTAAAAAATCCCCTCACTTGGCTTTTCTAAGGATTTAGCAAGAACTAAATCCAAGAAAATCCTTTCTCTCCCACAAGGGGAGAGATAAGGGCAGTGTTAGAGCGTGCGGGTCACATGTTCGACGCGGAAAGCCTCGATCGTATCGCCTGCGCGCATATCGTCGTAGTTCTCAAACGCCATACCGCATTCCTGGCCCGCCGGCACTTCGGAGACTTCGTCCTTGAAGCGCTTGAGTGTCTTGAGCTTGCCTTCGTGAATGACAACGTTGTCACGGATGAGGCGTACGCCTGCACCACGCTCAACCTTGCCTTCCGTAACCCGGCAACCGGCAACCTTGCCGACCTTGGTAATGTTGAAGACTTCCAGAATCTCCGCATTGCCGAGGAAGGTTTCGCGGCGCTCTGGCGAAAGAAGACCGGACATGGCCGCTTTCACATCGTCCACGAGATCGTAGATGATGTTGTAGTAACGGATTTCGATGCCTTCACGCTCGGCCAGATCACGCGCCTGCTTGTTGGCACGCACGTTGAAACCGATGATCGCGGCATTGGAAGCCTCGGCGAGCGCGATATCGCTTTCCGTGATACCACCGGCACCCGAATGAATGATGCGCGCGCGCACTTCGTCGGTTCCGAGCTTGTCCAGCGCGCCAGCAATGGCTTCGATCGAACCCTGCACGTCACCCTTGATGAGAAGCGGGAATTCCTTCAGGCCTGTTACCTGCAGCTGGCTCATCATCTGTTCGAGCGAACCGCGTGAACCGGCCTGCTTTGCCACAGCCTTTTCACGGGCAAGGCGTGTGCGGTACTCGGAAATCTCGCGTGCCTTGGCTTCGTTTTCGACGACGGCAAAGCGATCGCCAGCTTGCGGCGGACCCTGCAGACCAAGGACCTCGACCGGCGTCGCTGGTCCGGCTTCCTTCATGTTTTCGCCACGGTCATTGACGAGGGCGCGGACGCGGCCCCATTCGCTGCCTGCAACGATGATGTCGCCCGGATGCAATGTACCCTTCTGCACCAGAACGGTGGCAACCGAGCCGCGACCACGATCAAGCTTGGCTTCGATGACAACACCTTCGGCCGTACGCGTCGGATCGGCCTTCAGGTCGAGAATTTCCGCCTGAAGCAGGATAGCTTCGAGCAACTTGTCGAGGCCGACACCGGTCTTTGCCGAAACTTCGACGTCGAGTGTTTCACCGCCCATCGATTCCACGAAGACTTCATGCTGGAGCAGGCCGTTGCGGACCTTCTGTGCATCAGCCGAGGGCTTGTCGATCTTATTGATCGCGACGATGATCGGAACACCGGCCGCCTTGGCATGGTTGATCGATTCAATCGTCTGCGGCATGACACTGTCATCGGCAGCGACGACCAGAATGGCGATATCCGTTGCCTGCGCACCGCGGGCACGCATGGCCGTAAACGCGGCGTGGCCCGGAGTATCGATGAATGTGATCTTCTGGCCGTTCTGTTCGACCTGATAGGCACCGATATGCTGGGTAATGCCGCCAGCCTCGCCGGAAACAACATTGGCCTTGCGGATCGCATCGAGCAGCGAGGTCTTGCCGTGATCGACGTGACCCATGATGGTGACAACCGGCGGGCGCGACTCGAATGCCGCCTCATCGTCCTGCACGTTGAAGATACCCTCTTCAACATCGGACTCGGCAACGCGGCGGACCGTGTGGCCAAATTCCTCGGCGATCAGCTGCGCTGTATCGGCGTCGATCAGATCGCCCGGCTTCATCATCTGGCCTTCCTTCATCAGGAATTTGATGACATCGACCGAACGCTCGGCCATACGCTGAGCGAGTTCCTGGATGGTGATGGTTTCAGGTAGAATAACTTCGCGCGCGATCTTCTCGCGGCTCTCCTGCTGCATACCGCGCTTGAACTTCTCCTGGCGGCGGCGCATGGCGGATAGCGAACGGCTGCGGCCTTCATCATTGAGGGCGGAGCCCAATGTCAGCTTGCCACGGCGGCGTTCATCCTCACCTTTGACAACCTTAGGTGTACGGACTTCCGGCTTGGCTGGCGCAGCGCTGCCACCGCGACGCGCTCCGGCTGGGCCTCGGCGATCATCGTCCTCTTCAGCTGCATTCGGCCTGCGTACCGGCGCTTTCGCCGTTGCATCGTCGGCCGTCTTCACTTCAGGCTGCCGCTTGCGGGATTCTTCTTCCGCTTTGTGCTTGGCCTCGGCTTCCTTGCGCAGGCGTTCTTCTTCCTCAGCCTGACGGCGGGCGGAATCTTCACGCTCCTTGGCGCGCAACGCATCTTCTTCCGCACGGCGTGCAGCTTCAATGGCAGCCTTGGCGCGATCTTCCGCGTCGCGGGCCTTCGAACCTTCAAGCGCCTTGCGGCGCGCTTCGAGTTCGGCGGTCGAAAGCGTGTTCAGCACCATGCCAGAGCGATCATTCGAACGCTGGCCGGACGGACGGTAGGATTGTTGTGCCGGGCGCTGTTGCTGCGAAGGCGCAGATGGGCGTGTGCTTGGCTGAGCGGCAGGCGCAGCTGCGGCAGGCGCTGCCGGACGCGGCGCTGGAGCAGCTGTTGGCTGCGGTGCAGCAGCAGCCGGCTGTGGGGCAGGGCGCGCTGGCGCTGGCGCCGCTGCTGCGGGCGCAGGCGCTGCAACTGGCGATGGGGCCGGAGCCGGAGCCGCGACAACGGGAGGTGCAACCTCCGGCTTGTGGTCCGGCAGGCTGAACTTGCGCTTCTTGGTTTCAACGACAACAGACTTCGTACGCCCGTGGCTGAAGTTCTGGCGCACCGTGCTTTGCTCAACGCCGGGCCGCTTCAGGGTCAGGGTTTTCTTGTTGACGCCAAGCGTCTTGTCGTCTGTCGATTTTGTATCGCTCATTCCGTTTCCGTTTCCTTCGCGGCAGCTGCCGCTTTAGCGTCGGCCCGATCCGTGGGGCCATCGCGAAAATGCTGTAGCAGCCAGGCTCGTTTAACGAACCCGGCAGCTGCCGTTCCCTTGAGTACGGCAGCATGTATCACATTTACCCCACCCAATGCCAAATCCATTTCACTGCTTTCGAACAATGAAAGGGCGGGTATTTCCGGTCCGCCCGCATAAACAACCGAACGGCGGGCCTGGTCAAGTTTGCGGACGCCATCTTCCGCCGCTTCAAATGCGTGAAGAACGAGAGCAGCAGTGCCGTTGCGGATGGCAGCGTCCACTTTTGCGGCCCCTGTTACCACAACACCGGCCTTTCGCGCCAACCCAAAACTTCCGAGCGCTGATTTTGCAAGCATCTGGTCCACGACCAGCCCGAAATCTTCGGGAACAATGACATTGCTTTTCAAACCGCGCGGAAAGAGCTTTCGCTTGACCGCTTCATCAATATAACGCCGCTGGGCCTTCACCCAACACCCCCGGCCGGGAAGATTGCGCTTCAAATCAGCAACAATCGTCCCACCATCGGGGCCGGCGACGAACCGGATCATATCATCGACAGTACCGCTTTCACGCGTGACAATGCACGTCCTGTCGTTCATTTCCGGTTCCACGCCTTGATCACTCTTCATCATTTCCGCATGACCTTGTTCAAAAAATCATGCACTTCCAGGATCGAGCGTTAACCGGCGACCTCTTCATCTGCCTCTGCTTCAGGCTCGGCGGCAGCAAGATCTTCTTCTGTGATCCAGCCCGCCTTGAGGCGCGCGGCAAGAACCATCTGCTCGGCATCGGCGCGGCTGACTTCGAACGACGACAGGATGCCGGGATAGTTGATTGTCTCACCATCCTTGCGTTCACGCCAGCCCGTCAATTCATCAACCGCATATCCGGCGAAGTCTTCGATCGTCTTGACGCCGTCTTCGCCGACAGCCACGAGAATTGCATTCGTCATGCCCGGCAGATCACGAAGTTCATCGGCAACCCCCAATTCCTTGCGGCGGGCATCCCGTTCCTCTTCGATGCGGCCAAGATATTCCTGGGCGCGCTGCTGGATTTCTGTCGCCGTTTCCTCATCGAAACCATCGATGGAGGAAATGTCGTCGCTATCCACGTAGGCGATTTCTTCGACGCTTGCAAAACCTTCGGACGCAAGAACCTGGCCGACCATCTCGTCGACATCAAGCGCTTCCATGAAGAGGTTCGAGCGTTCGACGAATTCCTTCTGGCGTCGCTCGGACTCTTCCTGCTCGGTGAGGATGTCGATATCCCAGCCTGTGAGCTGCGAGGCCAGACGTACATTCTGACCCCGACGACCGATTGCAAGTGATAGTTGGTCATCCGGGACCACAACTTCAATACGCTCGGCGTCTTCGTCGAGAACAACTTTTGCAACTTCAGCAGGCTGAAGCGCATTGACGATGAACGAAGCGGGTTCTGGCGACCATGGAATAATGTCGATCTTTTCACCCTGCAACTCGCCGACAACGGCCTGAACGCGCGAACCGCGCATACCAACGCAGGCACCGACAGGATCGATCGAGGAATCACGGGAAATCACAGCAATCTTGGCGCGCGAGCCGGGATCGCGGGCGACCGACTTGATCTCGATGATGCCATCATAGATTTCCGGCACTTCCATGGTGAAGAGCTTTGCCATGAACTGCGGATGGGTGCGGCTCAGGAAAATTTGCGGCCCGCGCTGTTCGCGGCGCACGTCATAGACATAGGCGCGCACACGATCGCCGTAGCGGAAAGTTTCGCGGGGGATCAATTCGTCACGGCGTACGATGGCTTCACCGCGGCCAAGATCGACGATCACATTGCCATATTCCACGCGCTTGACGCTGCCGTTGATGATTTCACCGACGCGATCCTTGTATTCGTCATACTGACGATCACGCTCGGCCTCGCGCACCTTCTGCACGATGACCTGCTTGGCAGACTGGGCAGCGATACGGCCGAAATCCATCGGCGGCAGCTGGTCGGCGAGAAAATCGCCGGGCTGCGCATCGGGATTGCGGTCGCGAGCGGCGTCCATGCCGATCTGGGTGACCGGATCTTCCACCGTTTCGACCACTTCGAGCAGGCGCTGCAATTTGATTTCGCCGGTCTTCGCATTGATATCGGCGCGGATATTGGTTTCCTGGCCATAACGCGAGCGAGCGGCTTTCTGAATGGCATCGGCCATCGCCGCAATCACGATCTCGCGGTCAATCGACTTCTCGCGTGCCACCGCATCGGCGATCTGCAGAAGTTCTAGCCTGTTTGCACTGACTGCCATGTTCTTCTCCTTGGGTTCACCGCCACGCTTCTCCCGCGGGCGTATGAAATTCAATCCTGTTTTGTCTGTTCTTGCTCGGCGGCCGAAGCTTCTGCCTCGTCTGCGGAGCCTGCGCTGTCTTCCGGAATCCGGCCTTCGCGCAAATCCTTGTCGCGGCGCAGGGCATCGCGAATGAGATCATCCGTCAAAATAAGCCGCGCTTCCGAGATCATTTCGAACGGCACCTCGACGACAGGTTTGTCGCCATAGCTCGCCTGATCGCTCTCGACCGTCACGGCATCGCCGGTAACTTCAGCGATCCGGCCGCGAAACTTCTTGCGCCCATCGAGGACGGCGGACGTATCGATCTTGACGATATGACCGGTCCAGGTGACGAAATCCGATTTGCGAACCAGCGGACGGTCGATACCGGGCGACGACACTTCCAGATGGTAATGGCGGTCGATCGGATCCTCGACGTCCAGCACCGGGGACAATGTCCTGCTGACCAGTTCGCAATCCTCGACGGTCATTGTGCCGTCGTGGCGCTCGGTCATGATCTGCAAAGTCAGTCCATTGAGACCCGAAAGGCGAACACGCACCAGGCGAAAACCGATGGAGCCCAATACCGGCTCAATGATACCTGCTACACGGGCATCAACACCTGTTTCAGTGATAATCCGTTCTTCGAGCCCAGCGGAGGCCGTCTCGTGCTCTGTTTCAGCGCCGTCTGTCACGCAAATTTTTTCCCTGTTTCGGCCCCAAGAAACAAAAAAGAGCGGGACCGGTCTGGACCCACTCCTGTTCTATCGACCAAGAATATGACTTCTATATACCGAAATGACATGCAGGTTTCAAGCGCAGAGGTGAATTTCTGCCCGTTGTTTGCCGCTCGCCCATTGGGCAATGCATTTTCGCATAGCTGCCCTGCACTATCAGACCTAAACTTATGCGGGCATCTCTCCTATTTATGTTGCATCGCAGCATCATGCGAAAGGATAGAAAAATGACCAAGAGACATATTCCGACGAAGATCGGCCGCCTGCTCAACGTGTTCGGCAGCGCTGTGGCAGTTGCATCGGCAACGCGTATCGGCCATCCGCCGGTTGCTTCCGACCTGCGTGCCCTCGGCATCGATCCGGTCCAGTTCAGCACCATCCACCGGAACTAATCAGTCCCGGTGGACGACGGCTGAGCTGATCAGTCTTCACTCGCCGCCAGCGCCGAGAGCACCTTGCCTTTGCCGCGCGCGCGCATAATAAGCGGCACGACGACAGCGCAAACTGCAAGCACCAGCAGAATCACTGCTATGGGCGACCCGACGAGCACTGTCACATCACCCTGGCTGATCGCCAGTGCACGCCGCAACTGCTGTTCGGCCATCGGCCCCAAAATCAAACCGACAACGACCGGCGCGATCGGGTAGCCGAAGCGGCGCAAAATATATCCGAGCACACCGAACGCCAGCAGCATGCCAAGTTCGAACGTCGAAGGATTGGCGCCAATGGTACCGAGCGTGGCGAAGACGAGAATTCCCGCATAGAGCCAGTGCCGCGGGATCGACAGCAACCGCACCCAAAGTCCCACCAGCGGCAGGTTCAGAACCAGCAGCATGAAGTTTGCAACGAGCAAGCTGGCGATCAGGCCCCAGACGATCTGTGGATTGTTGGCAAACAGCAGCGGCCCGGGTTGAAGGCCAAATTGCTGGAATCCTGCAAGCATGATCGCAGCGGTTGCGCTGGTCGGCAGACCAAGCGTCAGCAGAGGAACCAGCGTTCCGGCAGCCGACGCGTTGTTGGCGGCTTCAGGTCCAGCAACGCCTTCAATGGCGCCATGGCCAAACTCTTCCGGCTTCTTCGCCAACTGCTTTTCCACCGAATAGGACAGGAACGTGCCGATCTCGGCGCCGCCAGCGGGCATCGCGCCAATCGGGAATCCGATGAACGTTCCGCGCAACCATGGCTTCCAGGAACGCGACCAATCCTCCCTGCTCATCCAGACCGAACCCTTGACCGGCTCAATCTTTTCTTCGCCGTACCGATGGGAGGCAGCAACGCTCAATGTCTCGCCGATCGCAAAGAGCGCGACCGCCAGCGTTGTGACTTCCACGCCGTCGAGCAGGTCCGGGATGCCGAACGCAAGGCGAGCCTGCCCGGTCTGAAGATCAATGCCAATCAGGCCAAGTGCCAGGCCGAGGAACAGCGCAGTCAGCCCACGCAACGTGGAATCGCCGAACGCCGCCGAAACGGTCATGAACGCCAGGATCATCAGGGCGAAATATTCCGCAGGTCCAAACGACAGTGCAAATTTGACGATGGTCGGAGCGATCAGCGCAAGCGCCATTGTCGCGATCAAACCGGCAACGAAGGAACCAATAGCCGCCGTTGCAAGTGCAGGACCACCCCGCCCAGCCCGCGCCATCTTGTTCCCCTCAAGGGCAGTGACGATCGAAGAGCTCTCGCCCGGTGTATTCAACAGGATCGACGTGGTTGAGCCGCCATACATGCCGCCGTAGTAGATACCCGCGAACATGATAAGCGATCCGCCAGGATCAAGCTTATAGGTGACGGGAAGCAGCAGTGCGACTGTAAGTGCTGGTCCGATGCCTGGAAGAACACCGACAGCAGTGCCCAATGTCACGCCAACCAAAGCATAAAGCAGGTTGAGCGGCTGCATCGCGACGGCGAAACCATGTGCCAATAAGGTAAAACTATCCATAGCGGGATCCAGAGCCTTCCCTTAAATGAGACGTTCGAGCGGTCCGGCCGGGAGCGACAACTGCAGCCCCTTGGCGAAAATGACCCAGACGATGAATGACAGAACGATGCCGATCGGAATCGTCATCCACAACGGGCCCTTGCCAAAAGCGCGCGCAGTGGCGGCAAACAGCAGTGCGGTCGCGATGGCAAAGCCAGTGATATGGAGGAGCAGCATCTGAGCGGCCAGGCCGCCGATGACCCAGATAACAGGCTGAATTTCCTGTTCTTCGCGTTCGGGAAAATCGCCGCGCATCGCTTCGAAGGCCGTCCAGATCGCCAGGACAAACAAACATCCAGCAATGGTATAGGGAAACGCCGACGGACCGATTCTCGTCGCGCTTCCGCCATGGGCCGTTGCCGTGCTGTAAACGATGACCGCCGCAAGTATCGCAATAACGGCGGCAATGACCAGCGCCGCCCTGTCGGGGCGGCGCTCTTCGGAAGACGGTGACTCTTGCGTCATTTTACGAGGCCAATATCTTTCAGGATTGCCGATGTTGCTTCGGTATCCTTTGCCAGCTGTGCCTTGAATGCGTCGCCAGCGAGGTAAGTGTCAGCCCAGCCCTTGGCCTTGAGCTGATCCTGCCAGCTCTTCGACTTCACCAGCTTTTCAACGTCGGCGCCGATTGCCGCTTCCTGCTCCGCGGAAATGCCGGGGGCAGCAGCGACCATGCGCCAGTTCTGGATGGAAACGTCAACGCCAGCTTCCTTGAAGGTCGGAGCATCGATGCCTTCGACCTTGGCATCGCTCGAAATGCCGATGATGCGCAGGGCCCCCGACTTGATCTGCGATTCGAATTCGCCATAACCGGAAATGCCGACTGTAACCTGGCCACCAAGGATAGCAGCCAATGCTTCGCCGCCACCGGAGAAGGCGATGTAATTGACCTTCGTCGGGTCAACTCCTGCGGCCTTTGCGATCAGGCCAGCAGTGATGTGGTCGGTACCACCTGCAGAACCACCACCCCACGATACGGCGCCTGGATCGGCTTTCAGCTTCTCGACGAGGTCGGCCATGGACTTGATCGGCGACGCGGCTGGAACGACCAGCGCTTCAAACTCGCCGGTCAGACGCGCAATCGGCGTAACCTGATCGAGTGTGACCGGCGAGGCATTGGTCAAGATCGCGCCGACCATGACATAGCCGCCAACGATGAGCTGCGATGGATCACCCTTGGCCGAGTTGGCAAACTGCGCGAGGCCAATCGTACCACCGGCACCCGGCACATTGACGACCTGAACGCTGCCGGAGATTTTCTCGTCCTGCAGGGCGGTCTGGATTGTGCGCGCGGTCTGGTCCCAACCGCCGCCTGGAGCTGCAGGAGCCATGATCTTGTAGTCGGCGGCAAAAGCCTGACCGGACAGAACCATCGCTCCGGCAGCAACGAAAGCAAGCAACATCTTACGCATTCTGGAAGTCCTCCCATGACGGCCATCGGCCATCGATTTTTGATAGGTCTCTGAAGAAGCGGGAAGGTGCCGAAAGTCAAAGCTGGTTGGCAAACGAAACCAAACCCCAGACTTGACGATATGAATGTATGGACAGCCTCCCAGCAGTCTCCTCATCCGTAAAATGATACTAGAAAACTGTCAGGAAGCTGTCACGCGAAATGCAAAACAAATTGAAGGGGAGCAGAGATACGTCCTAACGCCGCAGGAACGTCAGATAGGCGCCGATCCTGCCTTCACGATGCGCCTTTTGTTCGTAGCGCGTGCCGGGCCATGCCTCATAGGGCGTGTGCCAATCGGCTGAAGTCTCGGCTTGCCATTCGAATTCGTCGTGGGCACGGCAATGCTGCAGTGTCCAGTTCACATAAGTATCGATATCCGAGGCAAAACGGAAACGGCTTCCTGATTTCAGGACCCGGGCAAAGCGGTCGAGATTTTTTTGGCTGACGAAGCGGCGCTTCCAGTGTTTCTTCTTCGGCCAGGGGTCCGGGTAGAACAGATCGATGCCGTCCAACGAAGCAGCCGGTAGCCAGTCGAGTACCTGCGTTGCGTCGTCATCGTAGAGGCTGATGTTCTGCAAGGGATTTTCGTGCAGATCGACAACCAGCTTCGCCATGCTGTTGACGAAAGGCTCGACGCCGATAAATCCGGATTTGGGGCAGCGCGATGCTTC
Organism: Phyllobacterium zundukense; assembly: GCF_002764115.1. Lineage (NCBI taxonomy): Bacteria > Pseudomonadati > Pseudomonadota > Alphaproteobacteria > Hyphomicrobiales > Phyllobacteriaceae > Phyllobacterium > Phyllobacterium zundukense. The sequence goes on from NZ_CP017940.1 coordinate 3,186,955, forward strand.
ATGCAACAGATGCTCACCGCCGCCAAAGCCGATCTCCATCCGCACCACCTCGACCTCCGCAGTAAACAGACTGCGAAGGTCGGCGGGTGCCGGTGTGGTCAGATCGAGTTTGAGCAGCGGCAGCAATTCATCGCGGATCGAACGCTGCATAGGGCGCAGCGTCTTACCGCTTCTTCTGCCGAAGAATGCTTCCGTAGAACGTTCGCGCCTTGGTTCACTCATGGGCATGGATGCAATGGCCGCTCAAGCGGCCAGAGCGGACTTCAGCTGCTTTGCCAGATCGGTCTTCTCCCAGGAGAAGGAACCGTCACGGCCCGGCTTGCGGCCAAAATGACCATAGGCGGACGTCTTGGCGTAGATCGGCTTGTTGAGGTCGAGGTGTTTGCGGATGCCGGTAGGCGAAAGATCCATGACCTTGCGCAGGGCAGCTTCGACCGCATCCTCCTTCACGTTACCCGTTCCGTGCAGGTCAACGTAAACCGAAAGAGGCTGGGCGACACCGATCGCATAGGAAAGCTGGATCGTGCAACGGTCGGCAAAGCCGGCGGCAACGACGTTCTTTGCAAGGTAGCGTGCAGCATAAGCGGCAGAACGGTCGACCTTGGTTGTGTCCTTGCCGGAAAACGCGCCGCCGCCATGGGGAGCTGCACCACCATAGGTGTCGACAATGATCTTGCGGCCGGTCAGGCCGGCATCACCATCCGGACCGCCGATGACGAACTTGCCGGTCGGGTTGATGTACCAGACGCAATCGTCGGCAATCTTCAGGTCGCCCAGAGCTTCACGAATGTAAGGCTCGACAACCTTGCGAACCTTCGTGGAATCCCAGCTCGCATCGAGATGCTGTGTCGACAGAACGATCTGCGTGGTTTCGGCTGCAACGCCATTGATGTAGCGGACTGTGACCTGGCTCTTGGCATCCGGTCCAAGTTTGCCGGCATCGCCTTCACCCTTGTGACGGGCAGCAGCCAAAAGCTCGAGAATCTTGTGGGAGTAATAGATCGGAGCAGGCATGAGGTCCGGTGTTTCACGGCAGGCATAACCGAACATGATGCCCTGATCGCCCGCACCTTCTTCGCCCTGGCGATCGGCCGCATTGTCGACGCCCTGTGCAATGTCCGCGGACTGCGGGTGCAAGAGGACCTCGATCTTCGCGGTCTTCCAGTTGAAGCCGTCCTGCTCATAGCCGATATCGCGAATGGCACGGCGGGCAGCCGCGCGGAACCGCGATGGATTGATCACCGGATGGCCCTTGGCATCCTTGATCACCACACCGCTCTTGTCCTTCTTCAGAAGCGTGTCCGGCACACGCACCTCACCGGCGATTACAACGCGGTTGGTGGTTGCCAGGGTTTCGCAAGCGATACGCACAGTCCACGGATCAACACCCGTCTTCTTTGCCTCTTTATAGATCATGTCTACGATTTCATCGGAAATGCGGTCACAGACCTTGTCTGGATGACCCTCCGATACAGACTCACTGGTAAAAAGATATGAACTGCGTGTCACGGGGAACCCCTCTTGAAAGCAAACGAACACCCGCCCGGCAAAGCCCGGGCGGAGCTGCGTAGTCTTTGCCAAGGTCGAGAGGATCAGTCAATTGCTTTCATTTTCAAACAATCGGCACTTTGAGAATTTTTTTCTAAAGCTCGGGACGAGCCTGCAGCGATCAGGAGCGTTTCAGTCGATTATTCTTCCTCGTCACCCAATGTGCGCACGAGGTCGAGAATCTTCCGCCTGATCTTGGCATCCGTTATCTTTGCGAATGCGCGAGCGAGCTGGATGCCCTCCGAGCTGTTTAGAAAGCCGACGACATAGGTGGTCTCGCTCTCTTCATCGAATCCCTTTGGTTTGTCGGACTGGCCGGGCATGTCGTCAAAGAAAAAGGTGACCGGCACGTTGAGAATGTTGCCGATGGCCTGCAATCGGCTGGCGCCGACACGGTTCATACCCTTTTCGTATTTCTGGATTTGCTGAAATGTTATTCCAAGGCTGTCACCAAGCTTTTCCTGGCTCAAACCGATCATGTTGCGTCGCAATCGAATCCGCGCTCCGACGTGCACGTCTACTGGATTAGGTCTCTTTTTATTATCAGACATGAAAATCTCATTCGTATGAAATGGGGCTGAAAATGAATTTTATCACCAATATATCAACGGGCCAAATATGGCGTTATTCGACAGGGCAACGTCAGAAATGTCAACCAACCCTTGTCCTCTGGCGCAAAAAATACGCCAGCGTTGCAATCAGAACCATGCCAATTACAACCCAGAATTGATACCAACGAGAATCTTCGCTCAGCGGTAGCTGCACCTTCCCAGGAAGCGTCACATCCACCACGCCGACAGCGTCAAGTGCGAGTGCGTCGATGATTCGACCGTAGGGATCGACAACGCCGGAAAGGCCATTATTGGCCGCCCGAACAAGGGGGAGTCCCTGCTCAACTGCGCGCAACTGCGCCTGCCGGAAGTGCTGGTAGGGACCGGGTGTGTCGCCATACCATGCGTCGTTGGTTACATTGACGATCGCATCTGCCGGGGGACCTTGATAGGCCATTTCGGCCGGGAAAATTGCTTCGTAGCAGATCAGCGGCAATGCATTGAAGCCGTCCAGGACCGGAAGCGAGCGCCGGGTCGTCGCGGCAGTAAATCCGCCCGGCAATTCAACGACTTCGCTGACGCCAAGTTTGCGCAGAATACTCTCCAGCGGCACGTATTCACCAAAAGGAACGAGATGAACCTTGTCCGCGGCACCAGTAATTTCGCCATCGCTATCGATGGCATAAATCGAATTATAGTAGAGCGGGTCTTCGTTGCCGCTCGGCTCCTCCATGCGGATAGCACCCGCAAGCAGAACCTGTCCGTCCTTCAGCACATCGGCAATGCTCTTCAGCGCTTCCGGCGCCTTTGTCAGGATGTAGGGAACCGAGGTTTCCGGCCAGATGATTACCTGAGGCTGGGGCTTACCATCCTTCGGTGCTTCTCCGGTCATGGCAAGGAACTTATCGAAGATGCCCTGCCGGGCATTGGCGTCCCATTTGAGGTCCTGGGCAATCGACGGTTGTACGATGCGAACCTGCGGCCCCTTGGCTTCGACCGTGGCGGTCCCGAGGCGATAGACACCGAACCCGACATGAGCGCAGACCAGGATAAGGGCAAGAACCAGGCCGGTCTTCAGATCGCGGCGATCCGCAAACAAGGCCGGCATGGCAAAGACGATAACGGCCAGCGCATTCATCCCCATTAATCCGACAATGATGGACGATTGCATCAGCACCGGCACCGGCATGGCTGCATAACCTACGGCATTCCACGGGAAGCCGGTAAGGACAAAGGACCGCAACCATTCGGCCATGCCGAAACCAAAGGCAAGAGCCAGAACACGGCCAAGGCCATCACTCCAAAACAGGCGGGCGAGTGCAGCGGCAAAAGCATAAAAGAAGGCAAGTAAGGCAGGCACGCCTAAAACGGCGAAGGGAATGGCCCAGGCAAAATTTTCCGCATCCACAAGCAGCGCGTTACCGATCCACCAGAGGCCGAAGACGAAATAACCAAAACCGAACCACCAGCCAACCATGGCAGCGGGCAGCAATCGGCGGACTGGACCGGAGCCAGCATTGTCGACGGCGCCGTCGATCAGCCAGACGAGGACCGGGAACGAAATAAAACAAACGGCAAAAAAGTCATAGGGAGGAAGCGCGAAGCTCGCCAGCGCTCCCATGAGGAAGGCCAGAGCAACACGTTTCCAGCCTGACAGGAGAATGACCTTGCCGGCCAGCCGTTGGATCATGCCATGCCCCACCACTTCTGATTTCTTCTCAGTCTTAAAGGGTGAGACTTGCGCCAATCATTCGTCCGTTTCCGCCGGCTCGTCAGCCACGCCTTGCCGCGTCCCCCGGGGGCGACGTTCGGCATGGCGCAAGGGCACGATCCGAACCTTGCGTATACGGCGAGGATCGGCTTCCAGCACGTGGAACTCATACCCAGGTACAGCCTGCACCATCTCGCCACGTACCGGAATGCGTCCGAGAATCGAAAAGATCAGCCCGCCAACGGTATCGACATCCTCGCCATGTTCACCAATGACAAATCCGGAGCCGATTTTTTCCGAGACTTCATCCAGATCGGCCCGGGCATCGGCGATAAACACGCCTTCCGGCTCTTCGACGATCATCACTTCATCGTCGTCATGTTCATCCTCGATGTTGCCAACGACCATTTCCACGATATCTTCCAGCGAAACCAGACCGTCGGTCCCGCCATATTCGTCGATGACCAGGGCAATCTGAATGCGTTGCGCCTGCATGCGCCCCATCAGGTCGCTCGCAAGCATCGATGGGGGTACGAAGAGAACCGGCCGCATCAGGCTCAATTCGGAAATCGTCCTGGTGAGATCGACGTTGGAAAGATTGAACTTCGCGGTAACCGGCGCCTTCGGCGTGCGCGCGGCCGACTTGCGCGGCGCTTTCACCCTCGAAATCTTGGTGATGTGATTGACGACATCACGGATGTGCACCATGCCGCGCGGATCATCCAGCGTTTCCGCAAAGACCGGCATGCGCGAATGGCCAGACTTCTCGAACATTTCCAGAAGGTCGCCGAGCGTCGTGGTGATGTCCACCGCTTCGATATCGGCACGCGGGATCATCACATCCTCGACCCGCAATTCGCGCAGACGCAGGATATTGTGCAGCATGGCGCGTTCTTCGGGCGAAAACGCCGCGTCGCCATGATGATCCTCTGCCAGCGCCGCATCGAGGTCTTCCCTGAGGGATGTTCCCGGGCGAGCGCGCAGAAATGGAAAAAGGGTAGAAAGAAGCGAGCGCTTTTCTTGGCCTTGCGCTCTGGTGATACTTTGCCCTTCGGCATCACTCTCCTGCCCGGCTATTCCCCTGGAGGGTGCGGCAGGATCGTTCTGGTGCGACGTGTCAGACATGGTCCTCAATCGAATTGATCGTCAATGACGGATAGCGCATATGGGTCCGGGATTGCAAGGCGCCCCAGAATTTTGCGCTCCAGTCCTTCCATCTCCTCCGCCTCGGCTTCGGTCAGGTGATCATAGCCGAGTAGATGCAGAAATCCATGGACGATGAGATGCATCAGGTGGTGATCGAAGGGTTTGTCCTCATCGACCGCTTCGCGCTCCACCGTTTCCCGGGCAATGACGATATCGCCAAGCATGGGCCCCGGCTTCTGACCGGGTTTCAAGGTGAACGCCGGAAACGACAGGACGTTGGTCGGCTTGTCCTTGTCGCGCCAGTCATTGTTGAGTTCCTTGATCGCCGCGTCATCGGTAAAGACCAGGCTGAGCTCGCTCTCGGGCTGATCGCCCCGGTCAAGTTCTTCCCACGCAGCGGAAATGGCACTGGTCGACAATTGCCGAAGGCTGGACTCAGCCGCCCAGCCTTCCGCTTCAACCAATATGTCGATATCAATCACGGTGGTGTCGCCAAGCTCTAGGGCTTGGCGCCTTCCTTGTCATAGGCCCGGACTATTGCCGCGACGAGCGGATGACGCACCACGTCAACGTCCGTGAACCGGACGGTGACGATGCCGCTCACACCGTCGAGGATCCTCAGCGCTTCCACGAGGCCGGATTTCTGGCCGGGCGGCAAGTCGATCTGGCTCGGATCGCCCGTGATGATCATACGTCCGTTTTCGCCGAGACGCGTCAGGAACATCTTCATCTGCATGGCCGTCGTGTTCTGCGCTTCATCGAGAATGATCGCCGAATGGGCCAGCGTGCGGCCACGCATGAACGCGAGCGGTGCAATTTCGATAACGCCGGCAGCGATCGCCCGCTCGACCTTGTCAGCGGGCATCATATCGTAGAGCGCATCGTAAAGCGGACGCAGATAGGGATCGACCTTTTCCTTCATGTCGCCGGGAAGGAAGCCGAGGCGTTCGCCCGCTTCCACTGCCGGACGCGAGAGGATGATCCGGTCTACAAGCCCGCGTTCGAGGAGCATCGCCGCATGAGCGACTGCAAGATAGGTCTTGCCTGTACCGGCCGGCCCGACACCGAACACGAGTTCCGAGCGGTCAAGCGCGCGCATATAGGCGTCCTGCGTCGGCGTGCGGGCAAAGATCGTCTTCTTGCGGGTCGATATCTGGGCGGCAGCCATCTTGCTCTTGTTTTCCATTGTGGGGAGCGTCAACTGATCGTCGGCGGCAATCGCCATGCGCAACGCACCATCGACATCGGACGCGGAAATGTCATGGCCCTTCTGCAATTGTTCGTAGAGCTGGTCGAGTGCCCTGCGCGCCTGTTCGGTGGCGCCTGGCTCACCGCGAATGGCGAGCTGGTTGCCTTTTGAGCGAACATCGACACCCAATTTCTGCTCAATACGGGCAAGATTTTCATCAAACTGGCCGAACAGCGCACTCGCCAGCCGGTTGTTATCAAATGTCAGTACGATATGCGCCAGATCCGAGGCTCCCGAGGGAGCGGGTTTCAGTTTTTCGGTGGCGTTCAAACGGCTCTCCTAAAAAAGTGTTCAGCCTTTTATATAGTCCCACTGCTCGCCGAGTTCATCTCCCGAACACCAATCAGACTGTTGGTCCCGGTGTCGATGATTCGCACATTGATAATGTCGCCGATTCCACCGCCGTGTACATCTATAATTACAGGTTGTAACCAGGGAGATCGCCCGACCATCTGGCCGGACACCCTTCCGGCCTTTTCAATCAGCACATCCATGGATTTTCCGATAAGGCTGCGCTGGAAAGCGTATTGCTGTTCACTGAGCAGTGCTTGCAGACGCTGCAACCTCTCATCCTTCACCGCTTCCTCGACATGATTGTCCATATCGGCGCCCGGCGTGCCGGGGCGCGGGGAATATTTGAACGAATAGGCCGCGGCGTAGGTGACATCGCGCACGATCTGCATTGTCGCCTCGAAATCTGCTTCCGACTCGCCCGGAAAGCCGACGATGAAGTCACCTGATAGTGCGATATCCGATCGGGCGCTGCGAATGCGTTCGATCAGGCGCAGATAATCAGCGCCGGTATGTTTGCGGTTCATCGCCTTGAGAATGCTATCGGAACCCGACTGAACCGGCAGATGCAGGTAAGGCATAAGCATATCGAGGTCACGATGCGCATTGATCAGCGTGTCGTCCATGTCGCGCGGATGACTGGTTATATAGCGCAGGCGTGCAATGCCCGGAATTTCAGCCAATCGATAGAGAAGCTCACCCAATCCCCATTCACGGCCATCCGCGCTCATCCCATGCCAGGCGTTGACATTCTGGCCAAGCAGCGTCAGTTCGCGCACGCCCGCATCAGCAAGCTTTTCCGCTTCTTTCAGAATTTGCGCCACGGGTCGCGATACTTCCGAACCACGGGTATACGGCACCACACAGAAGGTGCAGAACTTGTCGCAGCCCTCCTGCACGGTCAAAAACGCAGTGACGCCGCGGCTTCTCGTTTGTTCTTTTGCCGGTGCAGGCAAGTGCTCGAATTTATCTTCGATCGCATATTCGGTCTCGACGACGCGTTCGCCCTGACGCACGCGGGCCAGCGCCTGCGGCAGCCGGTGATAGGTCTGCGGACCGACCACCAGGTCGACGACCGGGGCTCGGCGCGTAATCTCGTCGCCTTCAGCCTGCGCGACACAGCCGGCAACGCCGACAGTCAGCTCGCGGCCCTCTTTCGCTCGCGCATCCTTCATCTTGCGCAGACGTCCCAGCGCCGAATAAAGCTTTTCCGAAGCTTTCTCGCGAATATGACAGGTATTGATCAGCACCAGATCGGCATCATCGGCCGTATCGGTCGGACTATAACCCTCAGCCGCGAGGCTGTCGGTCATGCGCTGGCTGTCATAGACATTCATCTGGCAGCCATAGGTCTTCACATAGACCTTGCGCGTGTTGGCAAGCGCAGGCGAATGCGTCTGGGATCCGGCAGTGCTGTCCGGCTTATGATTGATGCTGATATCGTCCATGGGCAGGCTTCTAAAGGTTTTTGGTGCCGTTGAGAATAGCCTCGTCGCTGCTTTCCGCTGGGCCGCTGACAGAATCACGGCCCATCAGCGAAGATTGAACCATCGCGCGTACCCGGGCTTCCATCGTCCGCGCCAAAGCCTTGCGGTCGCTTTTGCCGTCGATAACAACGGGTTCGCCGAACCACACGTCGACATCGACAGCACCCTCCTTCAGAAGGCCGACCAGGCTTGGTCCGAGTGGTACGTCGCCCGGCCAGGCGACGATTGGCCGATGAACGCGGCCCATCGGCATGCCGTGAACGCGCGTATAGGCGATTGCCACTGGCTGTACGGTGACTGTATCCACATCGGTTTCGCGAATTGCCACCTGCGCAGCGCCGAAAAGCGATGTCTTGAATGGCAGAACGCGATTGCCGTCGGAGGTTGTGCCCTCGGCGAACAAGACCATGGCATCGCCTGCAGCAAGGCGCGTTGCAATTACACTGGCCTGTTGATGGGTCTTGCCGCGCTTCTCCCGCTCAATAAAAACCGTACGCTGCAGTTTGGCGAGCATGCCAAACAGCGGCCAATTTGCCACTTCAGCCTTTGCTATGAAGGCCATTTCACGCAAGGAGCCAAGGATGACAATGTCGGTCCACGATGTGTGATTGGCGGCAAGCAGAAGCGGGCGGCCCTCTGCCATTTCCCCATGCAAATGGATACGGAAACCGAGCAGGCGCCTTACGATCCTATGGAAGAGGATCGGCGTGGTCGTGCGCAAACCCAATCCAGTCTTCAAAAATAGATACTGCAAAGGTACGAGGAAAAGAATGGTGAGGACAAACGCCGTCGCCATCACAGTGAAACGCAACCAGGCCATCATGTCAGCGCCCCGGCTTCAGATCGCGGCGCATCGTCAAGGCCGCCGAGCGTCCTTTGGCCGTTTCGTAATAACCGGGACGCTTTCCAACCTGCTTGAAACCAAGCCTGCGGTAGAGCGCCAAGGCCGCCTTATTGAGCTCGTCAACTTCCAGAAAGAGCATGCTGGCACGGGCATTATGCAGATGGCGGAGCGTTGCATCCATCAGCGCATGGCCAAGACCCTTACGCTGCGCCTGGGGTGCGACGGCGATCGTCAGAATTTCTGCTTCGTCCATCACAAGCCGCGCCAGCACGAATCCGCCAGGTTGCGCCTTGCGATTGCCCACTTCCCTGGCGATGAACCCGAACACATTATCCTCAACCAGCAGGGCATGAAAATCGTCATCGCTCCACGGTTGACGGAAGGTCAGGCCGTGGATGGCAGCGAGGTTTGCGGCGTCAGCGCGAACGAGCGGTTCGATGACGAAACTACGCGGCCGCAGATTATCGAAAGGAAAGCCGATCATTCCGTGACCTTCCTCTTCAGGACAAAGCCTTGCTGTGGCTTTACGTCGAGGCCACGGAGATAAAGCGGCTTTGGCGCTTCTTCGTCGGCGGCGTGCAATGCACCAAGCCGGGCGAAGGCTTCGATGCTGCCGGTTGCTGTCGTTACAGCGATGTCGAGCAGTCGATCCAGCTTCTCGTTGATGAGCTGCGCACCGGAACCCGCAAGGACAAGACCAGGGCCACGCTCCGCCAATTGTTCGAGAATTAGTGGCAGTGCCGTCACCATGGGCTCTGATTGCGCTGATCCGTCCCCGCCGAAGAATTGCGCGTAGAGTTCATCACGGCGCGCATCGATGATCGACAGAATTGGGCTGCCCGGGACCAGTTTCGCTGCATCATAGGCCAACGCCTCGAGCGTGCTGATGCCAACTACCGGGCATTTCAAGGCAAGTGCGAAACCACGTGCCGTCGATACTCCCACGCGGACGCCGGTGAATGAGCCAGGGCCAACGCTGACGGCGATCTTGCCGGTATCGGTAATGGAAACCCCGGCCGCCGCCATCGCCTGTTCTATCACCGCCATCAAGCGCTCGGCATGCCCCTTGCCGATATCTTCGCTCATCTCTGCCAGGACAGTCCCGGTTTCGACATCGAGAATGGCAACCGAACAGAGATTGGCAGCGGTATCAAGCGCAAGCAGTTTCATGCGCCATCGCCTAAACAAGAATCAGCCAGCAAACAAGTGGCGCAAAGCACAACTGCCCTTATCAATGCAATTCCCGGCACAGTTTCAATTGCGCGGCTACTCCCGCCAATCGTTTGTCCCGTGTCAACAATGTCGCCCTCTGACCCGAAAATGGTTTATCGATACGGAAGTATCGATGAGGATCATGTAGCCCGTTTAGGCCGACGGCGTGGCACCGGTTTGAGGTCCGGTTCGCTGCCGCCCAATAGAGCTAAACGACGAGCGCTCTCCCGCTCGACAAGCGCTTTCAGCGCGGCTCGCACGAGTGCGCTTTTTTCGCTCAACCCGGTCAAAGCCTGCGCCTCCGCGAGCAAGTCGTCATCTATTGCAAGTGTGGTACGCATTCATTCATCCTTTTCCAGGCATGAAATTTGGCATCATATGATGCCCGTATCAATGCGCCGTTAGTTGAAGCATCGATCTAGCCTGGCTGACCATGACCTGAGAGAACCTGCGCCGCACCGCGCAGGCCGTTGCGAAAGGCATTATCGAAACCAACACCGCGGATTTGCCAATGATATGTCTTCCCCAGTGAGTTCAACCGCCAGTCTGCGACCCAACCGAGCGCCCTGTCACTCCAGGTCAAGGTTCCGGCCAATGCGACATCGCTATCTCGAGCTTGGATTTCACTGCTCTGGCCCTTTAGTGCCAGTTGCGCCTGTGTTGGCAATGCCATCCGCAAACCGACCCGATCGGCTGCCGCTGCAAGCGCGGTACGCATGTCCGGATCATGATCGCTATCGCTGACCAACGCGAAGTTGTCCTTTCTTCCGTGCACAGCAAGGAAAACAATGACACGCGGCCGGGGCGATAACCACGGCTGCCGCCCAAGCAATTGCAAAGCTGCATCGATTTTTGCCTTGTCGAAATCGACGGTAAGATCATGGGGGTCTGTCGTAGGAGCCCTGTTCATCATGTATCGGAATGCCCGACATACGGTCCCGATACTGGAAATTCGCAACAAACCCGGCGGCTTGCCGGGTCAGCCCGACAACCTTGGGGTCTCCGATCAGCCGCGGATCGCCGGAAACCTTGACCAGAACATCTTCCAGACACTGCGCCAGACCGATGGCCCTGTTTGCCTCTCCTTGACCGGAGACGACTGCCTGTGACCGATAGAGATCGGAACCAGAAGCACCTGCCAAGCTGCATCCGTAAAAAAATGCGATCACAAGCGCGCCGACAAAGCGGCCAAACATTTCTATACGGCTCATCTGGTTCGAGTCCCTCGCTTGTCGATTGATCAGTAAACCTACCAGAATAAGCGCCTCAGGAAATCGGGCAGTTGCCTGCAATCACCTTGAAGCTCTTGGCGGCAAGTTCCTTGCCCGACAGATCGCGCAGCGAGATGGTCCATGCTCCGGAGACCAGTTCGAAATCCCTTTCGAAAACCCAGCCGGCATAGCGCTGCTGCTGAACGGCGCTGTCGGGCCAGCTGCTTTTTTGCATCGAACGTCCATCCGGTGTCCTGATCAGCGGATGCAGGACCACCACGGAGATCGGGAGCACGCCGGTATCCCCGATATCGGAGGCCTCATAAAGAACGCCGAAACTTGTGCCGATGCAGGCATGAATGTTCTCGGTTCGCGTGACGTTGACTGGCCCCTCAACCAGCCGGTTCAATCCCGTCGGTGTATCGGGCGATACTTCGGATCCGACCTCCTTGGCGCTGGTCAGTCCCCAGTCGACAATCTCGATCGCGGGCGTTTCCTCCTGCGCCGTCGCCAGCCCCGTGTTTCCCACCATCAATGAAATGAGAAGAACGAGATATCTGGCGCGGCGAAAGGTGGCCATTTGTGCTGATCAGGCTGCGGCCTGCCTGGCTTTCAGTTCCAGCCGACGCCGGTGAAGGACTGGTTCCGTATAGCCGTTCGGCTGTTCGCGGCCCTTGAAAACGAGATCGCAGGCAGCCTGGAAGGCGATGGAACCGTCGAAATCCATTGCCATTGGCTGGTAGAGCGGATCGCCCGCATTCTGCTTGTCGACCACTGACGCCATTCGTTTCAGGGTTTCAAGCACTTGCGCCTCTGTGGCGACACCATGATGCAGCCAGTTGGCGATGTGCTGGGCGGAGATGCGTAGCGTGGCACGGTCCTCCATCAAGCCGACATTGTTGATGTCCGGAACCTTGGAACAACCGACGCCCTGATCGACCCAGCGTACAACATAGCCGAGAATTCCTTGCGCATTGTTGTCGAGTTCACGCTGGATATCCTCAGGCGTCCAGTTGGGGCGCGAAGCGACCGGCACCGACAGGATGTCGCTGAGCTTTGCCCGGCCACGCACCTTCAACCCCGCCTGCACCTCGGCGACATTGACTTTATGATAATGGGTAGCGTGCAAAGTCGCAGCGGTCGGCGATGGTACCCAGGCGGTGTTGGCGCCAGCCTTGGGATGGGCGATTTTCTGCTCGAGCATTGCGGCCATCAGGTCGGGCATGGCCCACATGCCCTTTCCGATCTGCGCATGGCCGGAAAGTCCGCATTCGAGGCCGACATCGACGTTCCAGTTTTCGTAGGCGCCGATCCAGGAGGCCTGCTTCATGTCGCCCTTGCGGATCATGGGGTCGGCTTCCATGGAGGTGTGGATTTCATCGCCGGTGCGATCGAGGAATCCGGTGTTGATGAAGACGACTCGCTCCTTGGCGGCGCGAATTGCTTCTTTCAGGTTCACCGTCGTGCGGCGTTCCTCGTCCATGATACCCATCTTGATCGTATTGGGTTGCAAACCGAGCAATGTCTCGACACGCCCGAACAACTCGGAGGCGAATGCGACCTCTTCCGGACCATGCATTTTCGGCTTCACCACATACATGGAACCGGCGCGCGAATTCATGTGCCGTCCGCCCGGCCCGATATCATGGAGGGAGGCCAAAGCGGTGATCGCCGCATCCATGATGCCTTCCGGTATCTCATTGCCGTTCTTGTCGAGAATGGCCGGATTGGTCATCAGGTGGCCCACGTTACGCACCAGCATCAGCGAACGGCCAGGCACTGTCAGTGGCTTGCCATCCTTGCCGGTATAGTCGCGGTTGGCATTGAGCTTGCGCGTGACTGTCTTGCCGCCCTTATCGAATGTGTCTTCGAGATCGCCGTTCATCAGACCGAGCCAGTTGCGATAGACAACCACTTTGTCCTCGGCATCGACCGCGGCAACGGAGTCCTCGCAATCCTGGATCGTCGTCAGAGCGGATTCCAGCATGACATCGGCAATGTGGGCAGGATCGCTCTTGCCGATCGGATGGTCGGCGTTGACGACAATCTCGACATGCAGGCCATTCTTGACCAGCAGGATTGCGGTCGGAGCCTTGGCATCGCCGCGATAACCCGCAAACTGGCCTTCGTCCTTGAGTGCAACCGATCTACCGTTGGCGCTCAGGACGAGTTTCTGATTTTCAACACCAAGACCGGCAACATCCGCCCAGCTCGCGCCATCGAGCGGCGCGCTTTCATCCAGAAATGCTTTGGCCCAGGCAATAACCTTGGCGCCACGCACGGGATTGAACGCCTTGCCCTTTTCAGCGCCGCCCTCTTCCGGAATGGCATCCGTGCCGTAGAGCGCATCATAGAGTGACCCCCAGCGGGCATTGGCGGCGTTCAGCGCGTAACGGGCATTCATCACCGGAACAACGAGCTGCGGGCCGGCAGTCACCGCGATTTCCGGATCGACATTGCTGGTGGATACGGAAAATGCGCCGCCTTCGGGCAGCAGATAACCGATCTCCCTCAGGAAGGTTTCATATTCTTCCTGGCTATAGCCGGAGTTGCGCTTCTCCCTGTAAAAATCGTCCAGCTTTTGCTGAAAAGCATCGCGTTTTTGCAGCAATTCTCGATTCCTGGGCGCCAGATCATCAATAATCTGCGCAAATCCTGCCCAGAATTGTGCGGCATCGATACCGGTTCCGGGAATAGCTTCGTTGACCACAAAGTCGTGGAGCTTCTTCGCCACCTGCAACCCGTTGATTTCGATACGCTCGCCCATGATCGGTTCCTTCAAGATTTTCGTCATCCTACCCTTGAACACATCGGAGCATTCCGCGTCAATTCATCAATAGTGAACAGGATTTATGCCTTGATGGAAAGAATGACCTAATGTGCAATGCGCGGTCTGCCCGAAGCGGTGGCTATGAGCACGGCCTCGATGAATTTGCGCTGATCTTCGACGGTTGCAGCACTGATGTCTCGGGCGATGGTAATCTGGGCTTCGTCGGTTCCAGCCTCCAGCGCCAATAACCCGGCCTGCTGCTTCAGGACACTTTCCGCAAAGGCGATCGATTCCTCTTCGATCTGGAAATCCCTGACCACCTCGCCTGCCATGACACGGAACAAACCCTCTACGGGCTGGCTGATATGCGCCTCGACCGACACACGCACCTGCCCGACAACCGCGCCCAAAGCATTGGCAACATCGGTATCGACCGGAACGATGCATTCGGTGCCGAGCATGTCGCCGACTGCCGGATAATAGACTGGCGCCGACGCGCCCAGTCCGATCACTGGCCGGTCTATATCGAGCCGAACGCCGGCAATCCCGCTTTTGCCTGAAAGAGCCTGTTGCACCAGCGAGCTCGCCACAGTCTCCGGCCCTTCCAGCCCGTCCTCGGCAAAGACCGTTTCGAGAACCACTTCGGATGAACGCCGGATCAGCGCGTCAAAGGTACGGTGGGAAACTTCCTCCGGTGTGTCGCAGAGCGGGCGTCCGGCGCCATCCTTGCGCCGTGCATAGAGAACGGCGCCGTAGCGCGCCGCTTCCGCGTTCCAGTTGTTCTGTAGGCCAAGTACATGACAGGCATCCGACGGCGTAAAGCCCGAAAGATGAACCAGCCCCCGCGCCACAAGCCGGTTGATGGTTGCCGCCTGCGAGACAGAATTCAACAGCCGGTCAAGCGGCCGTGGCTCGACGGTGACGCGTTCATAAAGTTCAGCCTCGCCTTTGCTCAATCCTGATGCCATCTGTGCCGGAACGCCGGTCAGAAGCGCAAACCGTCCGTCGAGCCGCCCGGCATTGGCAGCTTTTACCTGACGCGCCAGATGATCGATGACTGCCGCACCATGATTGGTTGCAAGCAGGGACAGCGGCACAAGCCGCCTCGGTCCGAGCTTGATGCTTGGCGCCATGGCATTGTCGTCGAGCGATACTTCCGAGTCGCCGCCGAGGCCGAAGGTGCGCATGGCCACCGCTTCCACCATGGTGCGGAAGCCCCCGACGGTCGCACCGTTGGGATCGAGGCGCGGACGGCCCTTGTCCAGAACCGCGACGTCGGTCGTCGTGCCGCCAATATCCGAGACGATCGCATTATCAAGGCCCGTCATATGTCTGGCACCGACAAGACTAGCCGCCGGTCCCGAGAGTATCGTCTCGATCGGCCGGTGCCGGGCAAATGCCGCTGAGACAAGCGCGCCATCGCCCCGCACCACCATCAGCGGCGCATGGATGCCGCGCCGGTCGAGAAAGCCTTCCGTTGCAGCCACGAGCCGGTCGATCATGGCAATGAGCCGGGCATTGAGCACGGTGGTCAGGGCGCGGCGCGGGCCATTCAGCTTGGCCGATAATTCATGACTGCAGGTGACAGGAAGTCTGGTTTCCTTGCGCACGAGGTCGCGGATAGCGATTTCATGCTCCGGATTGCGCACGGCAAAATAGGCGCAAACGGCAAAGCCGGTGACGTCCTGCTGCAAGCGTGGCAAGGCTTCGATCAAGGCTGCCGGATCGAACGGCTGCGCGCGGCCATAGACATCGTGCCCGCCTGGAATGAACACCACCGGGTCCGAGCCCAGAGCGGTTCCAAGATCGGCCTTTTCCAGATCGGCTTTGGAGAAACCGACCATGACGAGCGCGATGCGACCACCGTGCCCCTCCACGAGCGCGTTGGTGGCAAGCGTCGTCGACATCGAAACAAGCCTGATGTCTGCTGGACGCACGGATGCTTCCGTAACGATACGCTCAACCGCGCCCGAAATGCCGACGCTCAGATCATGCCGGGTGGTGAGAGCCTTGGCCTTGGCGATGACACCGCGTTGCTCGGACCACAGGACTGCGTCCGTATAGGTGCCGCCCGTATCGATGCCGAGGAAGATCGCCTGTTCAATTGTGGATTCAGCCATGATGCCCTGCCCTATTTGCAGGCAGGGTTAGCGCATGACAGACGCGGCGGCTAGCGCCATTCCGACCATTTGCTGCCGCAGCCGCATTAGACCAGCAACCAGGCTCAATCTTCCCCATCGACGACGCGCAGGCGCAATTGGCCTGTCGCTGACGCAGCAGTACGGGCGGAATCTGCGTCTTTTACGACATCGCCGACCGGAGCCTCGGCAAATTCCAGAGCCTCGATCTTCTGGCCGCGCTTGGTTACCTTGCTGGAAGAGACGAGGATGTCGTCGATATCCTTGTTGGCCTGGCCGAAATGCGTCTGCAGGCGGCGAACCCGATCGTCGAGGCGGCCCACATCTTCCATCAGCCGGATGACCTCGCCCTGGATCAGATGCGCCTGTTCGCGCATACGCACATCCTTGAGCACGGCCTGAATGACTTGAATGGACAGCATCAGCAGCGATGGCGAAACGATGACGATGCGCGAGCGATGCGCCTTCTGCACCACGCCCTCGAAATTCTCATGGATTTCGGCGAAGATCGATTCGGACGGCACGAAAAGAAATGCCGTGTCCTGGGTTTCACCATTGATCAGGTATTTTTCCGCCACATCGCGAATGTGGATTTCCACATCGCGGCGGAACTGCGCGAGCGCCATTTTCTTGGCTTCCGGGCTTTCGGACGCGCGAATGGCGTTCCACGCCTCCAGCGGGAACTTTGCATCGATGACGAGATTAGGGGCGCCGTTCGGCATCCGCACGACACAGTCGGGGCGGCTGCCGTTGGAAAGCGTAGCCTGGAACTCATAGGCGCCCTGCGGCAGGCCATCGGCGACGATCGCCTCCATCCGCGCCTGACCGAAGGCACCGCGCGTCTGCTTGTTGGCAAGGATCGCCTGCAGTTGCACCACCTGTCCGGCGAGTGCCTGGATATTGTTCTGCGCGGTGTCGATGACAGCCAGCCGTTCCTGCAGTTTCGCCAGGTTTTCGTGCGTCGACTGCGTCTGTTCGGTCATCGTCTGGCCGATACGGCTGGTCATTCCGTCGAGCCGTTCGCGGATCGACTGATTGAGCTCGGCCTGGCGCGAGCCGAACAGCTCGGCCATAGTCTGCATGCGACCTTGCATTTCCGACTGGCTCTTCAGAATTTCGCCCATGCGCGCTTCCGCATCGCGTGCCCGGTCTTCGGCCTGTATTTCGGCGACGAGCCGCATGCGTGCCGAACGCCACACGGCGATGACAGCGAAAACCACGACGAGCGCGGTGATTGCCGCGGCTGCAAGAAGGGCTGCGCCGACAGAGACGGTGCTGGCGCCGAGCTGAAATAGCGTTTGATCGAGCGAAATTGACGTCTCCATAATGCGCAGACTAACCGATTCGGAGCGCAAATGTGAGATCAAAACGAGAACATTTTCACAAATGACTTTAACCTCGGATTGACGGCTCAAAGGTGAGATATTAGGTGATGCTCATGTCTATCAAACCGCTTGTTATTCTTCCCGATCCGCTGTTGCGCCAGGTTTCAAAACCTGTGGAGCGCTTTGACGCCGATTTGCGCAAGTTTTCGACCGATATGCTCGATACCATGTATGATGCGCCCGGCATCGGCCTTGCCGCCATTCAGGTCGGCGAACCATTGCGCATGCTGGTGATCGACCTTTCCAAGGAAGATGAGCCGAGAGCTCCTCAGATTTTCATCAATCCGCAGGTATTGGCTTCTAGCGATGACCGTAACATCTACGAGGAAGGCTGCCTCTCGATTCCGGACTACTATGCGGAGGTCGAGCGTCCGGCGACCGTGCGCGTGTCCTATTTTGATATCGAAGGAAAACAGCAGGAAGTAGCGGCCGATGGACTGCTTGCAACCTGCCTGCAGCATGAGATCGATCACCTCAACGGCGTTCTCTTCATCGACCACATATCGCGGTTGAAGCGCGAGATGGTGGTCAAGAAATTCAAGAAACTCGCCAAGGACCGTCCGCCGAGCCGGCTGGCGGTGTGAGCCGATGAGCTTGCGCATCATCTTCATGGGAACGCCGGATTTTTCAGTGCCCATCCTCAATGCCTTAATCGGCCAGGGTCACGAAATCGTCGCCGTCTATAGCCAGCCACCACGTCCCGCAGGCCGCCGGGGGCTGGAACTGACGCCCTCGCCCGTGCAGCGCAACGCCGAACAATTCGGTATCGAGGTGCGCACGCCAAAGAGCCTCAAGGGCGAAGACGAGCAGCAGGCATTTCGCGATCTCCAGGCCGATGTCGCTGTCGTCGTCGCCTATGGACTGATTCTGCCTCCTGCAATTCTCGAGGGCACACGGCTTGGCTGCTATAACGGGCACGCTTCGCTACTGCCGCGCTGGCGCGGCGCCGCACCGATCCAGCGCGCGATCATGGCGGGCGATGTCGAAACCGGCATCATGATCATGAAAATGGACGAGGGTCTTGATACCGGTCCGGTCGCCATGGCCGAAAAGATCAAGATCACGGCCGACATGACCGCCGGCGAACTGCATGACCAGCTCAGCATGGCTGGCGCCGATCTGATGGTGCGCGCGATGGCAGCGCTGGAGCGCGACAGCCTGACGCTGACGCCGCAAGCCGAGGAAGGCGTCACCTATGCCTCGAAAATCACCAAGGTAGAGACTCGTATCGACTGGACGCTACCCGCCATCGATGTTCACAACCGAATTCGTGGCCTCGCGCCGTTCCCCGGAACCTGGTGCGAGATGGAAATCGGCGAAAATCTGGAACGTGTGAAGCTGCTGCGCTCGATCCTGGC
Source organism: Phyllobacterium zundukense (assembly GCF_002764115.1). Lineage (NCBI taxonomy): Bacteria > Pseudomonadati > Pseudomonadota > Alphaproteobacteria > Hyphomicrobiales > Phyllobacteriaceae > Phyllobacterium > Phyllobacterium zundukense. The sequence goes on from NZ_CP017940.1 coordinate 3,205,856, forward strand.
AACCGGTGTTGGGGAACCTGGTACGGTGCTCGACGACGATTTGCGTATCGCCTGCGGTGAAGGTGCAGTGCGCCTGCGCTCGCTTCAGCGTGCTGGCGGCAAGGTCATGGACGGGCAGGAATTCCAGCGCGGCGCCAAGATCGCGCAGGGGATGCGGCTGCCATGAATGGCATCACCGTCCGTGCGGCGCATTCCGACGATTACCCGTTCATTTCTGACATCCTGGTAACGGCTTTCGCGGGAACCGATGAAGCGAATCTCGTTCGCCGCCTGCGGCACGACAATGATGTCGTGCTCGAACTGGTGGCCCTGAACGACAAGGTCATCATCGGACACATCCTGTTTTCGCGACTGAAGCTGGCCGGAGCAGAGGATTTCGATGCCGTTGCGCTTGCTCCACTAGCGGTTGCGCCTGCCCATCAGGGAAAGGGCGCTGGAAGCAAACTGGTGCGAATAGCGCATGAACACCTGGCTGCCGCTGGCGAGACCCTGTCGATTGTCCTGGGCGAACCTGAATATTACGGGCGCTTCGGCTACGAGCACCAAAGGGCGGCGGGTTTCGAGAGCCCTTATCAAGGCGACTATCTCCAAGCCTATGCTTTTGGCGATGCGCCGTCATCCGGGACACTGATCTATGCTCCAGCCTTTGGAGCGCTTTAGTGCCGCGCTACAAACTGACCATTGAGTATGACGGCACTCCCTATGCGGGCTGGCAGCGGCAGGAAAACGGTCACACCGTCCAGGCGGCCATCGAGCAGGCCATCTTCAAATTCTGCGGCGAAACGATCTCTCTTGGCGCAGCAGGACGCACCGATTCCGGCGTGCACGCGACTGCGCAGGTCGCCCACGTGGATTTGACGAAGGACTGGAGCAGTTCAAAGGTGCGCGAAGCGCTGAACGCACATCTGGTCATCGCCGGAGAAACCGTCGGCATCATCAATGTCGAGCTGGTCGGCGGCAATTTCGATGCGCGGTTTTCGGCGACGGGCCGGCACTATCTCTACCGTATCATCAATCGCCGGCCTCCCGCCCCGCTGGAAGCGCATCGCGCCTGGTGGGTGAAGAAGCCGCTCGACGCGGACGCCATGCACGACGCGGCGCAGCGGCTCATCGGCACGCATGACTTCACCACGTTCCGGGCAACGCAGTGCCAGTCGAAAAGCCCGGTCAAAACACTCGATCATTTAAGCGTTTCGCGTAATGGCGAAATCATCGAAATCAGAGCGTCTGCCCGGTCCTTCCTGCACAACCAGATCCGTTCCTTTGCCGGAACGCTTAATGAAGTCGGTTGCGGCCGCTGGGACGCCGATGATGTCACGGCAGCGCTTGCCGCGCGCGATCGCAAGGCCTGCGGCCCCGTCGCACCGCCCTACGGCCTGTATCTCATTGGCGTGGATTATCCGATCACCACAGGGTCTGGCAGGGCGATGCCCAGCACGCCCTGAAGCAGGACCATCAGGAATAGCGATCCGGCAACAAGGGCAACAAAGAACGCTGCTGTGTAAGTATGCGATTTCTTCAGCGCTACGTGAGTCAGCCGGTAGGTCAGGAACATGATGGCCCCATAGAGCAGGAGGCCGAATCCGGTGGCCAGGCCCGGCCAATTCGGCAGCAAGACCCGCGCCAGCGTCGCAGGCACCATCAGCCAGGCGGCGATTGCTGTTCCCCAATTGCTGGCGACCACATAAGGACTGAAACGCTTGGCTATGCCGAGTTGCCGGGCGCTGAAAGCCAAGACGACCAACGGCAGGACCCAAGCGGCAAGATCGACGAACGCCACCCTGCCCATGATGGAAAAGCGGTTTCCCGTTTCCGGGCGCAGCGCAATCATGTCATTGGCGAAGATAATCCAGCCGAGGACCAGCGGCGGCAATGAAATCGTGATGGCATGGAACGACTGCCAGAATCCGTCTTCGGAAAAATCCAGCAGATCGAGGCCGTCGGCATGACCATTCATCATCCGCCAGGCGCCCCACAGATACCGTTGAATTTCATCAAAATCCGGCATTATCACTCATGTTCGTTTACGCAAAGAAGTCGGCGATAAAGCGTTCATAGATCTGGGTCAGCGTTTCAAGATCCGCAAGCGCCACCCGCTCATCAACCATATGCATCGTCTTGCCCACAAGACCAAACTCGACCACCGGGCAATAATCCTTGATGAAGCGGGCATCCGAGGTGCCGCCAGAGGTCGAAAGCTGTGGCCGGTTGCCGGTTACAGCTTCGACGGACGATGTCAGCGTCCCAATCAGCTTCTCGTCATGGGTAAAAAATACATGGCTTGGCCGGTGGCGCCAGATCAGTTCGTAGTTCACAGGTGTTTTCTTGCCCGGGCGCAGTTTGCTGCGTCCGGACGCCTTGTCGAGGCGGTTGTGGATCTCCGCCATCAGCGTTTCATCGGTCCACGTGTCATTGTAGCGAATGTTGAATATCGCCGTTGCCTTGGCCGGGAGGACATTCACCGCTGTATTGCCGACGTCGATGGTGGTGATTTCCAGATTGCTTGCCTGAAAGTCCTTTGTCCCTTCGTCAAATACGGGATAGAGCAGGCTGTCCACCAGCGTTACCAGGCCGCGCACCGGATTGTCGGCAAGATGCGGATAGGCGGCATGACCCTGCACGCCATTGACGACAATCGTACCAGACAGTGAGCCCCTCCGGCCGATCTTGATCATGTCGCCGAGCTTGTCCGGATTTGTCGGCTCACCAACGATGGCGGCATCCCAGCTTTCGCCCTTCGCCTTGGCCCATTCCAGCAGCTTGCCTGTCCCATTGATGGACGGGCCTTCCTCGTCACCGGTGATCAGGAACGAAATCGAACCCTTGAGCTCGCCATTCTTGTCAAGGTAGCGAGCCACGGCGGCGGCAAAACAGGCAATGCCGCCCTTCATGTCGACGGCACCGCGCCCATACATCTCGCCATTGTGGATGGCAGCAGAGAACGGGGGATAGGTCCATGCTGCCTCATCGCCCACGGGCACGACATCCGTATGACCTGCAAACATCAGGTGCGGTCCGTTGCCGGAACGCCGCGCATAGAGGTTCTCGACATCGGACGTGCCATCCTCGCTGAAGACCGGCCTTTCCACGGAAAAGCCGAGCGGCGAAAGCATAGCCTGAAGCGCTGTCAGGGCACCGCCTTCGACAGGCGTCACCGACGGGCAAGCAATGAGTTTGGCGAGGTTCTGAACAGGATCGGTCGATGATTTCATGTCCAAAGCGATAATAGAAAAGCATGATCCTGTCACGCACTGGATCGCAATTGCCGCATCTGTTTTAATGCGTGCTCAGCGTCAGTCAGGGGCCAGTACCATGATCTCAGACGATAGCCGGATTGTCATTGCCGGTGCCGGTTCGATTGGTTGTTATGTCGGCGGATGTCTTGCGGCGGCAGGCAGGGATGTGATCTTCCTGGTCAGACCACGTGTTGAGGCCGCGCTCCGGCAAAATGGCCTTAAGATCGTCGATCTGGATGGAACGGAGAAACTGGTTCCGCCGGAGCGGTTGGCGCTCGCAGTCGACCCGGCCGCGGCTTTCGAGCAGGCAGACATCATTCTCGTTGCCGTCAAGAGCGGTGCGACGGAAGAGATCGCCAAGCTGATCGCCCGGCATGCGCCGTCAACGGCAATCGTTATAAGCCTGCAAAACGGCATCAACAACGCGAGGGTCCTGCACCGAAATCTGCCGACTGGCTTCACTGTGATTTCCGGTATGGTGCCATTCAACGTCGTTCAGTCCGAAACGGATGGCGCAGCGCTGATCGTAAGGCGGACGACCGAAGGCACCGTTCTTATCGACGATAAGCCGGGGGACCTTGCCGATGAACTTTCCGTGCAAGGCCTCGACGTTCGCCACAGTCCGGACATGCAGGGCGTGCTGTGGGGCAAACTGTTGATGAATCTTAACAATGCAGCCAACGCCTTGTCGAATCTGCCTCTTGCCAAGCAGCTTGCTGATCGAAACTGGCGGCTCCTTCTGGCCGATCAAATGATCGAGGGCCTGAACGTCATGAAAGCGCATGGCATCGTGCCATCAAAGATTCAGGGCGTGTCGCCCGGGCTGCTTCCCTGGATCCTGCGCCTGCCCAACTTTCTTTTCCGCATTGTCGCGAAGAAGATGCTCAATATCGATCCTCGCGCCCGTTCTTCCATGTGGGAGGACCTTTCACGTGGCCGCCCAACGGAAATCGACTATCTTCAGGGTGAAATCGTTCGATTGGCGGGCGAGAAAAATGTCGCGATACCCCTCACGCAGAAGGTTGTCGGCTGCGTGAAGCAGGCGGAGGGAAAGCCGCTCCGAAGCCATTCGGTTGAGGAGATTCGGACGGCACGAGCCTGAAAACGTGCCGGAGAGGGCGAGACGACCCTCTCCGATCCACTAAAATCAGTCGCGCAGCAGCTCGTTGATAGACGTCTTTGAGCGTGTCTTTTCGTCGACGCGCTTGACGATCACCGCGCAGTAAAGGCCCGGGCCCGGCTCGCCGTTGGGGAAAGGCTTGCCCGGCAATGTACCGGCAACCACCACTGAATAGGGCGGCACTTCGCCGTAAAAAATTTCGCCGGTCGCACGGTCAACGATCTTAGTCGATTTACCGATGAATACACCCATGCCAAGGACAGCGCCTTCGCGAACGATGCATCCCTCGACCACTTCCGAACGCGCACCGATGAAGCAATTGTCTTCGATGATCGTAGGCCCCGCCTGCATCGGCTCCAGAACGCCGCCGATGCCGACGCCGCCAGAAAGATGCACATGCTTGCCGATCTGGGCACACGAACCCACGCCCGCCCAGGTATCGACCATCGTACCCTCGCCGACATAGGCGCCGAGATTAACGAAGGACGGCATCAGAATCACACCCGGTGCGATATAGGCCGAGCGGCGGACGATGGCGTTCGGGACAGTGCGGATTCCTGCCTTGGCAAATTCTGTCGCGCCCCAGCCATCGAACTTCGAGGGCACCTTGTCCCACCAGGCTGCGCCGCCCGGACCGCCCTCAATAATGCCCATTGGATTGAGACGAAACGACAGGAGAACAGCCTTTTTCAGCCACTGATTGGTTTTCCAGACCCCATCTGCCTGCTTCTCGGCAACACGTACGGTACCGCTGTCGAGCAACAGCAGCGACGTTTCGACGGCTTCGCGAATTTCGCCGCGCGTTTCGGTGCTGATTGCATCGCGCTCATCGAAGGCCTTGTCGATCGTCTTTTCGAGACTGGTCAGATCGGGCTTGGACATTTTGAGGTCACTCCATTACACGGGCGGTTAAGAACAATGGCCTAGTAAGTTAAGTCTGGGAGAGGGTCAATCTCGGCATTACCATGTTAGATGGTGATTGGAATTTTATGTCTGTAAGCGTCATACGCGTCCGCAGAAGGAGTAGAACAATTGAATACCGATGAAAAAAATAGCTGGACGCCGTTTTCCCACTCCTCAGAAGCGGTGCGCCGTGTAGAGACAGCGCCTGACACGCCGCAAACCCAATCGGCTACCTACCGGCTGGCCTTCGCCGATCCTGAATTCATGACGCGCCGCGACTTGCGTGCCGTTCGACTGCAGTTGGAATTGCTGAAGCCTGAGATGGCGCTCGCTGAACGCGGCATCCGTTCCACCGTTGTCCTGTTCGGCGGCGCGCGTATCCCCGAGCCGGGGGGTGCTGCCTGGGCCGCCAAGAACGAGACGCAGAAAAAAAACCTCGAAGCCAATTCGCGTTATTACGCCGAAGCGCGCAAATTCGCGCAGCTTTGCTCCATCTACTCCTCCACAACCTATAATCGCGAGTTCGTGGTCGTAACCGGCGGCGGTCCAGGCGTGATGGAAGCGGGCAATCGCGGCGCCGCGGATGTTGGCGCTCCGACGATCGGCCTCAATATTGTTTTACCGCACGAACAGGCACCCAATGCCTATGTCACGCCGGAGCTTTGCTTCAATTTCCACTATTTTGCCATCCGCAAAATGCATTTCCTGATGCGTGCCAAAGCCATGGCAATCTTTCCGGGCGGCTTCGGTACGATGGATGAGACGTTCGAGGCGCTGACGCTCATCCAAACGGGACGGATGGAGCGCATTCCCTTCCTGCTGTTTGGCAAATCGTTCTGGGAAAAGGCCATCAATTTCGATTTCCTCGCCGAACAGGGTGTCATCTCGCCGTCAGATCGCGAATTGATTACCTTTGTCGACAAAGCCGAGGAAGCCTGGGAGGTTATCCGAACCTTCTACGACCTGGAGTAACCGTATCAGACGGTCTCGCTCATCAGCTTCGGCAAAATGGAATTGAGGAACGAGGCAAGGTCGTCGGTAACATAATCGACATGGTCGGTATTGCCGGGATCGCGCTCCCAGATTTCCGAGAATGTCGGCTCGAAATTGTGCGGGACGATCAGGACCGTGGTCATACCCAAGGCCTTCGGCTCGACGAGATTGCGCGCCAGATCCTCGAACATGACGCTCGCGGCCGGATCGATCTTGTGCAGATCAAGGAACCGGTCATAGGCCGCACGGGCGGGCTTTGGGTTCAGTGCCGCCGCTCTGATGTCGAAAATATCGTCGAACTGCTCGAGAACGCCAAGCTGACCGGCCGCACGCTCGGCATGGCCGCGATCGCCATTGGTGAAGATGAACTTGCGGCCGGGCAGTTGCTTGATGGCTGTGGACAATGAAGGGTCTGGTACGAGCCAGGAATAATCGATGTCGTGGACCTTCTGCAGAAAATCGTCCGGATCGATATCGTAGCGGTCCATCAGACCTTTGAGGGTCGTGCCATAATCCTTGTAGAACCGCTTCTGGAGTTCGCGCGCATCCGCATGGGAAAGCTTCAGGAGATCGGCAACATACCCCGTCATTTTCACATCGATCTGGGAAAACAGATTGGAATGATGCGGATAAAGGGTATTGTCGAGATCGAAGACCCAATCAGTCACATGGGCAAAATTCAAGGGATCCGGTTTATTTGTCATACGCGACTCAGGTTCCGCCGTTTTACAAGAAGCCGAAACAGACACAAGGCATTCTGTTTCACTCCCGAATCAATAGACGAAAAAAGTCTGAACTACGACCGTTTTTAATTTTTCTGCTAACAGCCGCTTCATTAATTCGTCGTAGTACCTAAGAAGGGCTTCAGGTCGCCAGTTCATGAATAGAATTCTCCTCAAATGCGCGATGGTCATGGTCATTTCAGTGGCGTGTTCCCTGTTGATCACGGGAATCATGATGACTGCCAACGACATGCACGACCCGAGGGGATATGTCATCGCCACCGTTTGTCCCCTGCTGATCTCCCCGGCCATCTCCTTCCTGGTTTTCCGCCAGGCCGAGAAGCTGCGGCTGACGCTTGAGACCCTCAACAGGGTTATGCAGGAGCTGGAGATCACCAACGCCAAACTGTATGAGAAATCGTCACGCGACAGCATGACGGGACTGCTCAATCGCGAGACGTTCTTCAACTATGTGGACCGGGTGCGCGCGCAACAGGCAGGTTCCCTCCTGATCATCGACGCCGACCATTTCAAGAAGATCAACGACATGCACGGTCACTACAACGGCGATGGTGCCTTGATGGCCATCGCGCAATGTATCAGCGGCTGTATCGGGCAGGCTGACAGTATAGGACGTATCGGCGGCGAGGAATTCGCCGTTTATCTCGCGACGGACAACGAGAACCAGGTTAAGTCCATTGCCGAGACCATCCGCTCCAAAGTAAACGACATCGAATTCCGGACACCGGAAAACGAACGTGTACCGCTCAGTGTCAGTATTGGCGGTATCGTTGGCGTATCGAGCGGCGACATAGCCGATTATTTCCAGATCGCTGACCGCCGGCTTTATGAGGCCAAGCGCAACGGCCGCAACTGTGTGTGCATTCAGTCCAAGATGAAGAATGCGGCCTGAAATTGCGGCAACCGGCTGCTGACAGCCGGTTGCGTGCGCGGCATCATACGGTCGCGGGATCCATCGGCTCCGCATCTTTCCAGCGTGCAATCAGCTTCGGCATATCGGCCTTTTCGAAGGCATCTCTGAGCGCCGCAAATGATGGCAAAACAAAATAGGCCCGCTGGAACTTGTCGATTTCATAGGCGGTGTGCATTACCGTTTCCAGATCGAACGGCACATGGTGCGCGTCGGGACTGGTTACCGCAAACTGCAATTCGGTGAACGATGACATGAGGCCAGCGCCAAACGCCTTGAGCAGCTCGCCTTCCTCCTGCATCAACCCGAATTCCGCTGTGTACCAGTAAAGCCGGGCCGCCAACTGCTCGCCGCCCATGCGTGAAGCGGCACCGCCCTTCTCACCGTAAAGTTGCATGAAATCCGCAAAGACCGGCTGGCTCAGGATGGGAACATGGCCAAAGAAGTCGTGGAACATGTCGGGCTCGACGATGTAGTCGAGTTCTTTCTTGCTGCGCAGCCAGTTGGTCACCGGAAAGCGCCGGTTGGCAAGATGATCGAAAAACGGCTCGTTCGGGATCAGGCCCGGCACGGCGACAATCTCCCAGCCGGTCAATTTGCGCAGCCGCTCGCTGACCTCATGGAAATCCGGAATGCGATCCAGAAGACCGAGCGCGTCCACGCCGTCGAGATAACTGTGATGGGCAAGCTTCGACGTCAATTTCGTCTGGCGATCGCAGAGGGTGCGCCATACTTCCTGGTCCTCATCCGAATAGTCGTATTGCTGCTCGACGGTGAAATCCGCATGGCAAACGGCGTAGTTGCCACGCAATCCCTGCTCGGCGCATTCGCGGGCATAGGCTTCAACGCTGATCGTCATGGTATCCTCCTCGATTTTCCGATCTTTGCCGAAGGATACGACGAGGAAATGAGAGAATTTGACCTAATCAGCTCAGTATCGCACAATGATGGGTGAATTATTGTCAAATTTGGAGGATTTCGAGTGGCATCACCTCAATTGAGCGACTTTGAAATCAAGATGCTGCAGATTCTGCAGAGCAATGGACGCGTTGCCGTAACGGACCTCGCACAAATGATCGGCCTGTCGGCAACGCCCTGTGCGCGCCGGTTCGAACAGCTGCAGGAAAGCGGCGTCATCAAGGGTTTCGCCGCTACCATCGACAGGCGGTCGATCGGGCTGATGGTCGAAGTCTTCGTGCAGGTTCGCCTCAACACCCATAGCGACGACTCGCCCGAGCGCTTCATCGCCGAGATCCAGCGCATGGACGAGGTTTCATCGTGCTGGACCATGACCGGCGAGCACGATTTCCTGTTGCACGTCATGGTGCCTACCGTCGACGACCTCAACGATTTCGTCATGCACCGGCTGATGCGGCTGAAGGGTGTACGCGATGTGCACACCCAGCTTGTGCTGCAAAACATCAAGGGGCCAGGTAGAATCCCCCTCGATCATCTCAAAAGGTGATCAGGGAACAATCAGCGTCCCCGCACCACGTTCGGTGAAGAGTTCGAGCAGGACCGAATGCGGCGTCTTGCCGTTGAGGATCACCACGCCCTCGACGCCGCGATTGATCGCGTCGATGCAGGTCTCCACCTTCGGGATCATGCCGCCGGAGATCGTGCCGTCCTTGATCAGGGCGCGAGCCTGACTGACGGAGAGCTCCTTGATCAATTCCTTGTTCTTGTCCAGCACACCCGGCACGTCGGTCAGGAACAGAAGCCGCGAGGCCGCAAGCGCGCCCGCGATAGCGCCGGCAAAGGTATCGGCATTGATATTATAGGTATGGCCGTCACGCCCAGGAGCAACCGGCGCGATGACGGGGATCATCTCCGAGCGGGCAAGAAGGTCGAGCAGGGTGCGATCAACTTCCACCGGCTCACCGACAAAGCCCAGATCGACAATCTTTTCGATGTTGGAATCGGGATCTATGACGGTCTTCTTGGCCTTTTCGGCAAAAACCATATTGCCGTCCTTGCCGCACAGGCCGATCGCCCATTCGCCTTCGGCATTGATGAGGGCGACGATTTCCTTGTTGATCGAACCGGCGAGAACCATCTCGACGATTTCAAGCGTCTTCGCATCGGTAACGCGCAGGCCGCCCTCGAATTTCGATTCGATACCCATGCGCGCCAGCATCGAGGCAATCTGCGGACCGCCGCCATGAACGACGATGGGATTGATGCCGGACTGCTTCAGAAGCGCGATGTCGCGGGCAAATGCCTTGCCCAGAGCCGCATCACCCATGGCGTGTCCGCCATATTTCACGACCACGGTCTTGTTTTCATAGCGCTGCATGAAAGGCAGAGCTGCGGAAAGCAGACTTGCCTGGATTTCGGCGGTTTGGTCGGCATCGGACATGGATACGCAAGCTCCGGCTTGGGAAGGACGGGGGGTTCTTATCGCTAATGACGGTTTCGGGCAAACATGATTTAGCCTGTTCGCCAACGTTTTTGTCATCGCGCCATTGACAGCGCAACCTGTCGCCAGATTTAAATTGCGCAAACAAGATGCTGGAAACGCCATTAGCATGACGCCTGAAGGCATATCGGAGTTGATCTCGCGTGTCTCGCTTCGAGACCGGGCGGCTTTCGATGTGCTCTACGCCTCCACCAGCGCGAAACTTTTTGGTGTCTGTCTGCGTATCTTGGGTAACCGGACGGAAGCAGAAGACGCGCTGCAGGATATCTACGTCAAGATATGGAACAAGGCAGATCGATTTGCCGTCGCCAATACCAGCCCGATTTCCTGGCTGGTCGCGATTGCCCGCAATCACTGCATCGATGTGCTGCGCGCGCGCAAGCCTGCTGCAGCCGAGCTGGACCAGGCCGTAGACGTTGCCGAGCCGTCACCCAATCCCGAACAGTCCGCGATGGCTGCCGGCGAAGCGCGGCGCCTACATGATTGCCTTGGTCAGCTGGAGCCAGTGCGGGCTGATGCCGTTCGGGGCGCTTATCTGAATGGCGACAGTTACGAGGCATTGGCAAGCCGCTACAATGTGCCTTTGAATACGATGAGAACCTGGCTGCGCCGCAGCCTGTTAAAACTGAAGGAATGCCTGGAGGGATGAGCTCGATACCACCCGACGACACAATCCCGGAAGGCGACGATCTCGTCGCCGCCGAATATGTGCTGGGCGTGCTTCCCGAACCGCAGCGGCGCGAAGTTGCGCGCCGTATCGAAACGGACAAGTCTTTCGCCCGCCTTGTCGCGCGTTGGCAGGAACATTTCGATCCGCTGAATGACCAGTTCGCTCCGGCCACAGCGCCGCATTATCTGAAAGGCGCGATAGATCATCGCCTGTTTGGAACGGAAACATCTCTGCCCAGCATCCCGTTATGGAGCAGCGTCAATTTCTGGCGCGGCCTCGCATTTGCCACCCTCGCCCTCGCCGTCATTGGTTTTGGCCGCGATCTGATCGAGCCTAGCACACCGAAACCTCAACTGGTTGCGTCCCTGGAGGCAGCAGGAAGTCCGGTCCGTACCCTGGCGATCTATGACGATCCGACGAAAAAACTGAAAATGACACTGGTTTCCGGCGACATTCCGCAGGACAAGTCACTTGAACTATGGTTGATCGCCGGCAACGAGGCCCCGGTTTCACTCGGCCTGCTAAAGTCGCCGCAAGTGACCGAATTTGATCTACCACAGGCTGTTGCTACGAAACTGCGTGACGGTACAACGCTGGCCATTTCGGTCGAGCCCATTGGCGGCTCGCCGAGCGGAGCACCGACGGGAGCTGTGGTCGCTGCCGGAACCGTTCGCGGTATCTAGAAAACTCTCAAAATAAAAACTGAACCAGGCTGAAACTTAAATCTGCAGCCTTCCGTATCTTCGCTGACCTCATCCGAGGGGAAACAAACAGTGGAGATAGAGATGTTAAACAAATCACTTCGCCTGATTGCGCTTTCAACCGTCCTGATTGCCGGCGCAGCTTTTGCCAAGAACCCGACCGTGGGCGGTGCCCCGATGTATGCGAACAAGAACATCATCGAAAATGCGGTGAACTCGAAGGATCACACGACGCTGGTTGCCGCAGTCAAGGCAGCTGGCCTTGTCCAGACCCTTGAGGGCAAGGGACCGTTCACGGTGTTCGCCCCGACCAATGAAGCCTTTGCGGCACTGCCCAAGGGCACAGTGGAGACTCTTCTCAAGCCGGAAAACAAGGACAAACTGACCAAGATCCTGACCTGTCATGTGGTCGCCGCTGATGCCTCCGCCAAAACCATCATGAAGATGGTGGATGACGACGAAGGCGCCCATCCGGTCAAGACTGTTGGCGGCTGCGTCTGGACCGCCAAGTACAAGGGCAAGAAGCTCACTCTCACCGATGAAAACGGCACCGTCGCCAATGTGACGATTGCCGACGTCAAGCAGTCGAACGGCGTCATCCACGTCATCGACAAGGTTCTTCTGCCAAAAATGTAAATCGGGAAACTTGCCTGATTGCGCAGACGGGCATCTGCGCACTTGCCCCGTGTGATCCATCGATAACCCGGATCATGCGGGGCCTTTTTATGCCTGCCTGCTATTCCTCGAGAAGCAAGGCGATGGCAGCGCGCAACTCGTCCAGCCCTGCGCCCTTTTCGGACGACGTGGCCAAAATCACCGGATAGGCGGCGGCGCGCTTCTTGATGGCCTGCGCCGTTTCTTCCATGAGGCGCGGCACGCCCGCGGCCTTGATCTTGTCGATCTTGGTCAGGACAATCTGATAGGATACGGCAGCACGATCCAGAAGATCCAGCACCTCGGCATCGTTCTTCTTCACGCCGTGGCGGGCATCGATGAGCAGGTACACGCGCTTGAGCGTCGTCCGGCCCCGCAGATAATCGAAAACAAGCCGTGTCCAGGCATCGACCTGTTCCTTCGGCGCTTCGGCAAAGCCGTATCCCGGCATGTCGACGACCGCGAGCGGGGGGAGATCTCCATTTTCGCCGGAATGACCCTCCGGAACGAAATAGTTGAGTTCCTGCGTCCGCCCTGGAGTGTTGGATGTACGGGCCAAGCCCTTCTGACCGATGATGGCATTGATCAGCGAGGATTTACCGACATTGGACCGGCCGGCGAAGGCTATTTCGAGCGGCCCTTCGGGTGGCAGGAACTTCATGGCGGGAACGCCGCGGATGAATACCCAGCCCTGCGCGAAGAGCAACCTGCCCGTCTCGATCAGCCTGTTTGTCGTTTCCTGCGCTTCGCTCAATTTTTCTTCCGTCCGTTTCTCGGCATGTCGCGTACGACCTGCAATCAATGTTTATCGACACCTTGTCAACCGCCGTAAAACGAAAGCCCCCGGTCAGGCCGGGGGCTTTTGTTACTCAATGGGCAACCGGGGAACCCGTTTATTCAGCCGGCTTGGGCTTTTTCTTGAACATTCCCGCCAGGTTGTCCCACAACTCGACCTTCACGCCCTGGCGCTTCATGATGATGCCCTGCTGAGTGATCGACAGCGTGTTGTTCCACGCCCAGTAGATGACCAGACCGGCCGGGAAGCTCGACAGCATGAATGTGAAGATCAGCGGCATCCAGTTGAAGATCATCTGCTGCGTCGGATCTGGCGGTGTCGGGTTCATGCGCATCTGCAGGAACATCGTCACGCCCATGATCAACGGCCAGACACCGATCATCAGGTAGGCTGGAACGGCCCAGGGCAACAGACCGAAGAGGTTGAACACCGATGTCGGATCGGGTGCAGCCAGATCCTGAATCCAGCCAAAGAACGGCGCATGGCGCATTTCGATGGTAACATAGAGAACCTTGTACAGCGCGAAGAAAACCGGGATCTGAATCAGGATCGGCCAGCAACCGGCGATCGGATTGATCTTCTCCGTCTTGTACAGCTCCATCATCGCCTGCTGCTGCTTTACTTTGTCATCCGCATATTTCTCGCGGATTTCAGTCATCTTCGGCTGAACCAGCTTCATGCGGGCCATGGAAGCATAGGACTTGTTGGCAAGCGGGAAGAAAACAGCCTTGAGGAGAACGGTCACGACCAGGATGGCCACGCCGAAATTGCCGATGGCCTTGTAGAGCCAGTCGATCAGGTAAAACATTGGCTTGGTGATGAAATAGAACCAGCCCCAGTCGATCAGCAATTCGAACTGACGAATGTTGCGTTCCTTTTCATAGGCATTGATCTTGCCGACTTCCTTGGCTCCGGCAAAGATGAGGTTCTCGATCGTTGCCGACTGGCCCGGCTCGATGGTCGTCGGATCGGACAGGTAGTCGCTCTGGAAACGTGGACGGCCGTCTTCGAAATAGGACATGCGCGCCTGGAATGGCTTGGCGGTCGAAGGAATGAGCGTCGCCGCCCAGTATTTGTCGGTAATGCCAATCCAGCCGCCCGTTGTTGCCTTTGGCGGCGAGACTTCCTTTTCCTTCTCGATCGCGGCGAAGGTATATTCCTGAAGACCGTCATCGCCAACCACGCCGATCGGACCTTCATGCAGGACATAGGTGCTCGCATGCAGAGGCTTCGAGAAGCGTGTGACGCGGCCGTATGAGGCAAGCGAAATAGGCGCAGCGGTCGCATTGGTCACCGCGTCCTTGACGGTGAACATGTAATTGTCATCGACGCTGAACGTGCGCTTGAAGATAAGGCCCTTCTCATTGGTGAAGGTCAGCGTAACAGGCGTAGACGGCGTCAATGTATTGTTGCCTTCGACGGTCCAGACTGTCGCCGGGCCGGGAACCGTGCCTGTCAGGTCATTGCCGGTGAAACCGATCTCGGCGAAATAGCCGTCGGCCAGCGGTGCCGGACTCAACAACTGGATATTCGGCGAATTGTCGTCGACCGTCTCGTGATATTCCTTCAGCTGCAAATCATCGAGGCGTGCGCCCGTCAGGCTGATGGAGCCGCGAAGGCTCGGCGTATCGATCTTGACGCGGCTCGACTGGCCAAGGGCAGCAGCGCGGGTCAGGCTGCCTGACTGGGCAGCGTCCTGCGACTGGCCGGGAATATTGGCGCCGGGCGTTGCCGGCGTCGACGCTGGCAGGTTCGTCGTTCCATCAGCAGTCGTTCCCGCAGGCGTGCTCGCCTGCCCGTCAACGCGCGTCTGTCCTTGCCGCGTGGCCTCGATCTGGGCCTGTTCGCGCTGCGCTTCGATCTTAGGGTTCATGTAGAACACCTGCCAAAGCGTCAGGATCACAATGGACAAGGCAATGGTGATAAAGAAATTACGGTTCGTTTCCATTGTCAGTCCTTGGGTCGGGTCGTGCCGCGCCGCTTAAGGCTTCGTCGAACGCCGAGTCTGTGTTTTCTTGGAAACCCGTTTCGAGAGTTCCCGGGTCAGGTCCGCAAACGGCGCATTGAGCGCGTCGCGGCGAGCAACGATCACATAGTCGGTTCCAGGCTGCATGTCATCTGCAACATTGACGCGTACAGCCTCTCGGAGGCGACGCTTGATGCGATTGCGGATAACAGCATTTCCGTTCTTTTTGGTGACCGTGAAACCAACGCGCGGCGGACCATCCTGATCCTCCCGTTCCTTGATTTCCAGGAGGAAAAAAACACCGCGGCGCTTTTCTCCAGCCCGAACAGCCAAAAACTCCGCTCTCTTACGAAGGCGGAGTGGCTTTTGCTCATTCATTTTGTAGTGCCAACCGCACGGACCCGTGCGGACTGCCTTATGCCGACAACCGCTTGCGACCGCGAGCGCGACGCGCTGCAATAACCTTGCGGCCGCCTGCCGTTGCCATGCGGGCGCGGAACCCGTGACGACGTGCGCGGACAAGTTTGGATGGCTGATAAGTACGCTTCATTTGTTAAATACCGCGGTGTGCGGCCCTTCTTGTGGTCTGTTCTTTGACAGGAGCATATCAGGACCGCCATTAGCGCATAAGAATACGCCGCCGGGGCGGTCAACCCGGACGTGCGCGGCTTATAGAGGGCTGATGCCGATAAGTCAATTGATTGACGTGATTCAAAAACAGGCAAAATTGGGCAACTGATTAGAGCCTTTCTTGCCACCTTCCGCGTCGACCGTCTCGCCATCCGAGAAACAGAATTGCTTCTATCCAGGCAAGAAAGGCTCTATTGTGCCGGGAAAGCGTTTGACTTACATCAAATGCCTGTGGAGTACAAATGACGGCAACTCAGCAAAAGCCAGAAAAGACCGACATGCAGCTGCATGCCGGCAGGCGTTTGCCGGTTCTGAAGCGTCTCTCCGGCAAGTTGCTGCGCCTCACGCTCCTGTTCGGCCTGTTGGCTGAAGTGATGATTTTCGTACCCACAATGGCCGACATGCGCATACGCTGGCTCTCGGACCGGCTTAACACCGTCGCAGCGGCCAGCGTCGTTCTTGCCGCGAGCGACGACAAGGACATCCCGCAATCTGTGCAGGATGACGTGCTGCTCGCAACCGGCACGAAAGCGATCGCGCTGCGCGAGAAAGGCGCATCCCGTCTTCTGGCCGTTTCCGAAATGCCTTCGAAGGTCGACAAACACATCGATATCACGGTGACCGATCCGGTCACCGTGATTCGTGATGCCTTCGATACCCTGATCAATGGCGGACACCGCGTCATCCGGGTCTATGGTCCGGTTGGCGATACCGGAAAAATCATTGAATTGCTGACATCCGATGCGCCCTTGCGCAATGCGATGCTGCGCTATGCCCGAAATGTCGCTTTGATCTCACTGTTCATTTCGCTGATCACTGCGAGCCTCGTGTTTCTCGCCATCAGCCGCCTGCTCATCCGCCCCATCCAGCGCATGAGTGCCAACATGCTGGCTTTTGCGCAAGCGCCCGATGACCCGCAGAAGATCATCAAGCCGGAGCAGCGCGAGGATGAACTTGGCATTGCCCAGCGCGAGCTGGCCGATATGCAGCGCCAATTGCAGCGTACACTTTCGGAACAGAAACACCTCGCCGATCTCGGCCTCGCGGTGTCCAAGATCAATCACGACATGCGCAATATTCTGGCATCCGCCCAGCTCATGTCCGATCATCTCGCCAACACCAACGATCCGGCGATCCAGCGTTTCGTGCCGAAACTGGTGCGTACGATCGACCGCGCCATCAATTATTCGCAGACAGTTCTCGCCTATGGCGGCACACAGGAAGCGCCACCGCAGCGCCGCCGCGTGAAGCTGCGCACCGTTGTCAGCGACGTCGAGGAGATGCTCGATCTTGATGCCAAGATGGGGCTCGATACAAAATCCGGGATAGATTTCAAAAACCTTGTGCCGGAATCCTTCGAGATCGATGTCGATCCCGATCAGTTTTTCCGCATTATCTCCAATCTCTGCCGCAATTCGGTCCAGGCGATGAGCGGCGACTCGCGAAGCGACCCATCGGTCGTCAAGCGGTTGACAATTACAGCGGGACAGATCGGCACCACTTCAATTATCGGCGTCGAGGATACCGGGCCGGGTCTGCCACCGAAGGCGCGCGAGAATCTGTTCACAGCCTTCAAAGGCTCGGCCCGCTCTGGCGGCACGGGTCTCGGACTTGCCATTGTTCATGAACTTGTTCGCGCCCATGGGGGGACCATTGAATTGCGTGAGAACGAAGGAGCAGGAACCAGTTTTGAGATCCGCATCCCCGACCAGCCGGTTTCGCTGGCCGAATGGCGTTCACGCCGGGATTCGATGTCTTGATATGAAATTCTCCAGCAATGGCTGATTACCTCCCTACCTATTGGCCGCAAATTTTCTTTGTGCTGTCGATCGTCCTCGGCGTGCCAGCAGCAGTTCACGCAACGATGACCAAGGAAGAGGTGCGCGCCGCCATCGGATGGGTCGGCGTGATCATCCTGTCGCCCGTGATCGGCGCGGTGATCTATGCAGTCGCTGGCATCAACCGCATCAGGCGCTCCTCGATCTCATCGCAACGCGCTTTCCTGCACGAGATCGGTCAGGACCACCTGATGCGTTTCGACGCGAGCGAGCAGCATGTCCTCGCGCATTTCGAGAAGCGCTTTGTCGCCATGAAGACACTTGGCGATCGGGTAAGCCGATGCCGGCTCACGACCGGCAATGAAATTGTCATGCTGCAAAGCGGCGATGGCGCTTATTGCGCGATGCTTGAGGCGATCGCTGCTGCAAAGCGCAGCATCCTCGTCGAGACCTACATCTTCGACCGCGACAAGATCGGGCTGCGTATAGCCGACGCGCTGATAGCGGCCGTCAGACGCGGCGTCCAGGTTCGGGTGCTCATCGATGCCGTAGGCGCCCGCTATTCGATTCCCAGCATTGTGGGCTACCTCGCCAAGGGCGGTGTCCCGGTGGATGTGTTCAATGGCAACATCATCATGGGCCTGCGTCTGCCCTATGCGAATCTCCGAACCCACCGCAAGATTCTGATCGTGGACGGTACAGTCGCCTTCACCGGCGGCATGAATATCCGCGCCGGTTTTTCGGCAGAGATTGTGGGAGAAGACAATGCGCGCGACACGCATTTCCGCCTCACCGGTCCTATCGTCACGGATCTGTTCCACATTGCCTCGGAAGATTGGCGATTCACCACCAAGGAGGTCCTTTCGGGCGAGCGCTGGCTCATCGGCCCGCAGGAGAAGCACGCAGGCGAACCGGTTTTCATCCGCGCCATCCCGTCCGGGCCTGACAGGAGCCTTGAAGCCAATCACCGCATGCTGATGGGGGCTTTCTCCATCGCCCAGACTCGCATCCGCATCATGTCGCCCTATTTCCTGCCGGACCGGGAGTTGATCAGCGCGATCGTTACGGCTGCACGCCGCGGGGTGGAGGTCGATATCGTTGTCCCTGCGATCAATAATCTAAAACTCGTCGATCGCGCCATGACCGCCCAGTTCGACCAGATACTCAAGGGCCACTGCCGTATCTGGCGTGCCAGCGGCAATTTCAATCATTCAAAATTGCTGGCGATCGACGGCTTGTGGGCTTATGTCGGCTCGTCCAACCTCGATCCGCGTTCCCTGCGGCTGAATTTTGAGGTGGATCTCGAGGTCATGGATGCGCAATTCGCTTCCGAAGTGGAGGGCCTCGTCGAACAGGCGATGGCATCGGCCAAACCGGTTCTCTTGCAAAGCCTGCGCGCACGCTCGTTCTGGGTGCGCCTGCTCGACCGGATTATCTGGCTAGGATCGCCCTATCTCTGACGCCCGTCTCAGTCAAAGCCGACTTCAGGTTGACATGAGCCTTGATCGGCAAATGGTCGGAAGCCACACGAGCCAAAGGCGTATCGTGAACCTCGATAGCCGTGACAAGGCTGTGCGGATGGCCGAGAACGCGGTCAAGCGCCAATACGGGAAAACGTGACGGGAAGCTCGGCACAGCATTCTTCGCCGGATCGAAAACCGGATGCAAAAAGTGCAGCGAAGAGCCTTTGCCCACACGCCACTCGTTCAAATCACCCAGCAGCAAGGTCGGGCGCGACGGGTCGGCATGGACAGCTCTCAAGATAGCTTCCGACTGCTGTTGCCGGGAATGCCGGAGCAATCCGAGATGGGCAGCAATGATACGCAGAGGCCCGGCGTCAAGGTCAATGTCGACCACCAGGGCGCCGCGCGGTTCAAGACCCGGGAGCCCGAGCTGCTGCACACGGCGAACGACACCCTCGCGAAACAGCAACAGATTGCCATGCCAGCCATGGCCTTTCGGATAAAGCGATGTCACTGGAACGGGAACAAGACTGTTTTCACGATGCAGGCGGGCGAGATCAAGAAGTCCCGATCTTTCGCCAAAACGCTTGTCGGCTTCCTGGATCGCAATGACGTCCGCGCCAATCTCGCCAATGACATGGGCGATACGGTCGGGGTCGAACTTCTTGTCGATGCCTACGCATTTGTGAACGTTGTAGGACGCGATCAGCAAATCATCGCGCACGATTCGGGTAACGCCAGTCGGGCGTTTGTTGCGGTTCCTGACCGCGGCGAGAATGCTGGCGGAGACGCTCGGTCTGGTGTGCCGCATCGGCTTCTTGCTGTCCATTTCCTAGAGATATGCCGGGAGCCGTAGAATGGCAAGCGATTGCGAAGGTCGGGTTAACGCGGCGGCAGCGCATCAGGTTAGCCTATTGTCGGGCTAGCGCGCATCCCTCAAGAGTCATAGTTTTATTTGAACGGTCAATCTATTAACGGCCTGAGAACTGTAACCATGTCGGTCATTCACAATGAGCGCACCAAGTTGCTTGCAAATTCAATCGACCGAGCCTCGACCTCTTGCGTGACAGTTGGGGTTCTAGCTCCTAGTGCCGCCGCCATTTACACCGCGCCGGGGACCTTTGTCTCATCCTCGATTTTTTTGATTGGGACTGGGATTTGGCTTTTCGCGGCAATAGCACTACATTTGGCGGCACGAAGAACCTTAAGCGGATTAAAGCAATGAACGGCATTCAGCTATTCGCTTTTGTTATCCTCCCGCTTGCACTCGCTGCAGGTGGATGGCTGATTGTGCTGTTAAACGAACGCCACAACCGGCGATAAGTCTCAAAACCTGTTCCCGACCAGATGGGCCAGTTGCGCGCCGACCTCGTAATAGCCTTCGCGGAGTGTCCGCAAGCCTTGTTCCTTTGGTTGGGTCACCGGAAGCGGTAAATCCGCGTCGGTGATCTTGCCGACAATATGCTCGGCGAGGATGCGGCCAAACACGGTGCCCGGCGCGATGCCGCGGCCATTATAACCGCTGAAGCTGATGATCTTCGGCGCCAGCGTGTGGAACCTCGGCAGGTTGTCGCTGGTCATGCCGATTTGGCCATACCAGCCTGCTTCGAATGACACATCCTTGATCTGCGGGAAAAGCTTGCGAATGGATCGCGCCGCCCAGGCCTTGTGAACAGGCATGCCGGTACCGCGCAAAGCACCGACGCTGCCGAAAACCAGCCGTCCCGCCTTGTCCATACGGAAGGAACTCAGGATCTCCTTCGTGTCCCAGCCACCCTGACGTTCCGGCAGGATTGTATTTCTGACGACCTCAGGCAGCGGGGCCGTGGCGAAATTGAAATAGGGCAGATGCAGCAGTTCCGACCGCAGCTCCGGCCAGGGCGATGTTGTGTAGGCGTTGGTGGCGACCACCACCCATTCAGCTGATACCGTGCCCGACGGCGTGCGCACGATCCAGCGATTGCCGGCGCGTTCCGTTGCGGTCATCGGCGTTCCGGTATGGATGGCAGCACCGGCGCCCAGTGCCGCCGTTGACAGCCCGCGGACATAGCCGAGCGGCTGGATCGTCCCAGCCCGGTTGTCGAGCAGTGAAGCTGAATAGGCCGTAGAGCCGACCTTTGTCGCGGTTTCCCTCGCATCAAGCAGGCGTACCGCTGCCCCGCGCGAAAGCCATTGTTCGGCTCTTTGTTCGAGTTGTTTCACCCCGTCACTGCCAACCGCGCAATGCAAGGTGCCGTTGCGTTCCAGTTCGCAATCGATCTTGTGCCTGTCGACAAGGTTGAACACCGACTGAGGTGCATTGCCCAGCAGTTCCAGAAGGCGTTCCCCGTGAACCTGCCCCAGGACGCCCGGCAGATCATTGGGCATGACCCACATGCCCGCATTGACGAGACCAACATTGCGGCCAGAACCACCAAACCCGATCTCGACCGCATCGACAACGGCAACCTTGGTCCCGGCTTCCGCCAAATGCAGAGCCGCCGACAATCCGGTGAAGCCAGCGCCGATGACCGCAACATCGACGGAAATATCGCCCTGCAATCGCTCCGTCTTGGGTGCAGGCGGCGCTGTCTTTTCCCACAAGCCATGGGAGCGTTCATCATTCAGCATGGGATCACCGTCGTGGGTCGGACCGGCAGCAACCGGCGCATCAAGTCAATTGTCGTTATAGGGCGCGATTTTGCCAGCGGAAATGAAATTCCTCGAAGACATGATGCGATTAGCGAATGACCGGTGCGACCGTCTGCCTGTCAGTGACCTGATCGGCAATCCAGCTAAAGAAGCTCTGCGCCAGCGGATTTTCCTTCTTATGATCCGGCACAACGAGATAATAGCTGTTTTCGGTTTGGAGCGGCTGGTCAAAGAGCACCAGCAACCGCCCCGATGCGAGCTCCTGCTCGATCAGATAGCGCGGCAACAAGGCAAAGCCGAGCCCGGCCAGGGCTGCCTCGATCACCATGGAAAAGTGCTCGAAGCGATGTCCCTTGTAAGGACTGACGATATCCGCCTGTACTGTCTCGAACCAGGTGGCCCACGCCTTGGGCCGCGTCGAAAGATGAAGAAGCGGCGCCGAGTTTGCCAGTTCACCGGGTGTCCTGACCGGATTTGCCGCGCAAAGATCCGGGCTCCCGACCGGCACGATCAATTCGCTGCAGAGATAAGTGCATGTCGCGTGCGCCCAGACCGGCTGGCCATAGTGGATGGCTAGATCGAAGGGCTCCTCCTCGAAATCGAAAGGCTGTGACCTCGACGCGACGCTTAGCGCCATTTCCGGATGGCGGCGCAGAAAATCAGGAAGCCTTGGCATCAGCCAGCGGCTGCCAAAGGTCGGCAAGGTGGCGATGCTTAGCGAGGATGCGGATTGCGATGCCGCCATGGCGCGCAGCATGGTCTCCTCGGTGAGACCAAGCAAACGGCGCACTTCGGGAAGGAATTTCTGACCGGCATCGGACAATACCACGCGTTGCCGAACGCGCTCAAACAACAGGACCCCGATCTGGCTTTCGAGTTCGCTCATCTGGCGGCTGACGGCGCTCTGGGTCAGGTTGAGCTCCTTCGCCGCCTGGGTGAAACTGCCATGCCGCGCAGCACACTCGAACGTCTGCAAAATATCGATGTCAGGGATCAGGCGCCGAGTTAACTTCATTCTTGTCTCGCATCAACCCAG
This sequence comes from Phyllobacterium zundukense, assembly GCF_002764115.1. Lineage (NCBI taxonomy): Bacteria > Pseudomonadati > Pseudomonadota > Alphaproteobacteria > Hyphomicrobiales > Phyllobacteriaceae > Phyllobacterium > Phyllobacterium zundukense. The sequence goes on from NZ_CP017940.1 coordinate 3,228,505, forward strand.
TATGAATCATCGCAATCCGCAGGCTGGTTTCCCATCTATAATCCAGATTGAGCATGACAGCACAAAAATTTGCTGTCGTAATAACAAATCGGAATATTACTCAATGAACGCAGCTACGTTTATCTCGACAGACGTGATCCGGGCGTCATTTTCGGCGGCCATGTCGTCCATGTACCGAACCGAGGTCCCCGCCTACGGAACGCTTTTGTCGCTGGTCGCCAAGGTGAATGCGCAGACTCTGGCCGCCTCGCCGGAACTGAGGCACCGGCTGGAACAGACCGACACGCTGGACCGAATTTCGGAAGAGCGCCACGGCGCGATCCGTGTCGGCACTCCAGCCGAACTCGCAATGCTGCGCCGGGTCTTTGCGGTCATGGGCATGTATCCGGTCGGTTATTACGATCTGAGCGAAGCCGGCGTTCCGGTACACTCCACCGCTTTCCGTCCTGTGGGTGACGCGGCACTTAAGATCAATCCATTCCGCGTCTTCACCTCGCTGTTGCGGCTTGATCTGATTGCAGACGCCGAACTGCGCGAAGAAGCGCGCAAGACGCTGCAGGCGCGGCAGATATTTTCGCCCAAGGCAATTTCCCTCGTCGAAAAGGCGGAGGCTCAAGGCGGGCTTGAACTGGACGACGCCGCACTTTTCGTGAAGGAAATCCTCGCGACATTCCGCTGGCATGATCAGGCAAGCGTCAGCGGCGACCTTTACCGCCGGCTGCACGATGCTCACCGGCTGATCGCCGACGTCGTGTCCTTCAAGGGACCGCATATCAACCATCTGACGCCGCGCACGCTCGACATCGATGCGGTGCAGGATCTGATGCCGGCCTACGGCATTTCACCGAAGGCCGTGATCGAAGGCCCTCCCACGCGCGCTTGTCCTATCCTCCTGCGCCAGACATCGTTCAAGGCACTGGAAGAAAGTGTGTCGTTCCGCAATGCTCAAGGTGAGTGGGAAACCGGCTCGCATACGGCCCGGTTCGGCGAGATCGAGCAGCGCGGCGTTGCCCTCACACCCAAGGGCCGGGCGCTCTATGACCGCCTCCTGACTGAATCGCGCAAAGTGGTCCGCCCCGCCCCGGACGGGTCCAACGCCGATGCCTACATCGCAGCTCTCACCGACGCCTTCAAAGCCTTTCCGGATGACTGGGACAGAATCCGCAAGCAGGGCCTCGGCTACTTCCGGTACACGCCAGTCCCGACTTTCCCGCAAAGCGGCCTGTCCGCCCGTGATACTTGCGATATCGAGGCACTTGTGGCGCTCGGCGCTGTCCGGTTCGACCCGATCGTCTATGAGGACTTTCTTCCTGTCAGCGCCGCCGGTATTTTCCAATCCAATCTTGGCGACGATGACAGCCAGAAGTTTACGGCCAGCCCGAGCCAGCGGGAGTTCGAAACTGATCTCGGCACGCCGGTGCTCGATGAATTCGCGCATTATGAGGGCCTGCAAAAGGCCTCGATCGAACGCTGCCGGCAGCATTTCAAACCCGTCGCGCTCGCAAGCTGAAGCGCGGCTGTATCAAAAATCCGTACCGGCTGATAAAAACCGGTCAACGATCAGGCCTTGGGCCACTTGGCCAAACAGGCAAGCACAAAGGGAAGCAAGATGACCATTGCTCAAGAAGTTAAAGCACTCCTTTCCAAGCTGGGTGTGAACGAAGCCGCCTACACGGGCGGAACAATGCCTTCATTCAGCCCGGTGAGCGGCGAGAAAATCGCCGATATCGCCGTTCATTCCGCTGATGATACGGCTAAGGCCATCGAGAAGGCCGCAGGCGCATTCCGCGAGTGGCGACTGGTTCCCGCGCCGAAGCGCGGCGAACTCGTGCGCTTGTTCGGCGAGGAACTGCGGGCGCTGAAGAGCGAACTTGGCCGTCTCGTCTCCATCGAAGCCGGCAAGATCCCGTCCGAAGGTCTCGGCGAAGTGCAGGAGATGATCGACATCTGCGATTTCGCCGTCGGCCTGTCACGCCAGCTCTACGGCCTCACCATTGCAACGGAACGCCCCGGCCATCGCATGATGGAGACCTGGCATCCGCTCGGTGTCGTTGGCGTTATCTCCGCCTTCAATTTCCCGGTTGCCGTATGGTCGTGGAACACGGCACTGGCACTCGTCTGCGGCAATGCCGTTGTCTGGAAACCATCGGAAAAGACGCCGCTTACCGCCCTTGCCTGCCAGGCGATCTTTGACCGCGCCGCAGCCCGTTTCGGCGACGTTCCCGCAGGTCTTGCTCAGGTTCTGATGGGTGATCGTACAGTGGGTGAAGCTCTCGTCGATCATCCCAAGGTTGCGCTCGTTTCGGCAACCGGCTCGACCCGCATGGGCCGCGAGGTCGGACCGCGTCTCGCCAAGCGTTTCGCCCGTTCTATCCTTGAACTCGGCGGCAACAATGCAGGCATCGTCTGCCCCTCCGCCGATCTTGATATGGCGCTGCGCGCCATTGCCTTCGGTGCCATGGGTACGGCTGGTCAGCGCTGCACGACGCTCCGCCGTCTCTTCGTGCACGAGAGTGTCTATGACACGCTGGTTCCACGCCTGAAGAAGGCCTATGAGAGCGTCACCGTCGGCAGTCCGCTGGAGACAGCGGCACTGGTCGGTCCGCTCATCGACAAGGCAGCCTTTGATAACATGCAGAACGCCTTGGCTGCGGCCCGTGACCACGGCGGCAAGGTGACCGGCGGCGCCCGCGTCGATACCGGTCATGACAAAGCCTACTATGTCCGCCCGGCTCTCGTCGAGATGCCGAAGCAGGACGGTCCGGTGACGGAAGAAACCTTCGCGCCCATCCTCTATGTCATGAAGTACAGCAATTTCGACAAGGCGATCGCCGACCACAATGCCGTCGGCGCCGGTCTCTCGTCCTCGATCTTCACGCTTAACCTGCAGGAGGCCGAGCGCTTCCTCAGCCCGGACGGTTCGGATTGCGGCATAGCCAATGTCAATATCGGCACGTCCGGTGCGGAAATCGGCGGCGCCTTTGGCGGCGAGAAGGAAACCGGCGGCGGACGCGAATCGGGCTCCGATGCGTGGAAGGCCTATATGCGCCGCGCCACCAATACGGTGAACTATTCCTCGGCACTTCCGCTTGCGCAGGGTGTTTCTTTCGACATCGAGTGATCTCCGGATTAATCCAATGCCGTTCCCGGTGAGGCTACCGGGAACGGCACCTCTGTTGCGAATATTCGCTCTCGTGAACTTTTGTATCTTCCTACAATATTTCCGTACAAACCTGCAATAAAAAGTCATATTTCCTTTGTTTACTTCATTCCTATTTATACCTGCAAATATAATTCCCTTAAGCTGGCCTTAACAGATCAAGAAATAGCATTCTTGACATTAAAAGCGGGCTACGGGGGGCTGGAATGCTGACTGTATACAATTGTATCGTCAACGAGCATGATCTCCGCCTTGTTCTTCTTGCAGCAACTGTCTGCATTTTTGCATCCTATGCAGCGGCCAATCTGCTTCGTCACGCGCGTCGCGCCATTCATAAACAATTCTGGGCCTGGGTTGTGGCTGTTGCCTTCGGCTGCGGCATATGGGCTACGCATTTCATTGCGATGCTCGCTTTTTCCCCTAACCTTCCGCATGGCTACAATGCCATGCTGACGGCTGCTTCCCTGCTGATGGCGATTGCCATGACCGGGCTCGGTGCCCTGTTTGCCGTGACCAGCGAACGCCCCAATGCGGATCTCGCGGGTGGGGCGATTATCGGTGCGGGGATCGCGGCCATGCATTTTACCGGTATGGCTGCCTTCGAGGTCGAGGGCCGCATCGTGTGGAACCCGGTCCTGGTCACTATGGCGGTCGCGCTCGGTATCGTCTTCGGCGCCGCCGCCGTCTGCGTCGCGAAGGCGGTATGGCGAACAGGATTGCGGCAACCATCCTGCTCACCCTCGCGATCTGCAGTCACCACTTCATTGCCATGGGCGCGGTTTCGATCACGCCGGATTCATCGATCACCGTTTCGTCAGGTGCAATTCCTTCTCAATTCCTCGCGGCGGCCGTCGCGTTGGGCAGCATTGTTATCCTTGTTGCCAGCCTGATCGGTGTTGGTGTCGACATACGCGGCCGCCGCCGCGCACGCGAGATTGAACGCATGCGCAAGCTGGTGAACGCAGCCGTCGAAGGTCTTGTGATCTGCGATGGCGAAACGATCGTTACCGCGAATGACAGTTTTGCCACAATGGTAGGGATGGCCAATCGCTCGCTTGTTGGAAAGTCGATCGAAACATTCTTGGCGGATCCGAATATTCGCTCCAGGCTGATGAGCGATCAGAACGACTCGATCGAGGCGGAGCTGGTTACGTCAAATGCACCGATCCCGGTCGAATTGATTGCGCGCACCATCGATTTCGGTGAAAAGCGGCATCGCGCCATCGCGGTGCGTGACCTTCGCTCCCGCAAGGAGGCAGAGGCCCATATCAGCTATCTTGCCCATCATGATGCCCTGACCGCTCTGCCAAACCGCCGAAGCTTCAACGCACGGCTCGATCAGCAAATGGCAGCGACCGACATCAATGGCGAGAATTTCGTTGCACTGCTTTGCCTCGATCTCGACCGGTTCAAGGAAGCCAACGACCTTTTCGGTCATGCGGCAGGCGACGAAATCCTGCAGCGCGTTGCCAAGACCATCAGCCAGCTCCTCGGGCAGGCCGACATGCTTGCGCGGCTGGGCGGTGATGAATTTGCTATAATCGCGCCTGGTCTCGTCACCCCAATGGCGGCGAGCCGGCTCGCCGACAGCATTCTCGACGCGCTCGAGGCGGAAAACGAAAATGCGCAAACCGGCTCGATGATATCGACCAGCATTGGCATTGCGATCTTTCCGCTCGATGGGAACGATCGCGAGACGTTGCTCAATCATGCGGACCAGGCACTTTACCGCGCCAAGGCCGAAGGCCGGAACACCTATCGTTTCTTCGAAGCGACAATGGGTATCGAAGCCAAGGAACGCAGGCTGATCGAGCAGGAACTGCGCCACGCTTTGGCCCGTAACGAAATGCGCATGGTCTATCAGCCGCAAATGCAGATCGATACCGGGGAGATCACCGGCTTCGAAGCGTTGATGCGCTGGCAAAACCCGCGCCTGGGCGATGTGCCACCAACAACGTTCATTCCCATTGCCGAAGAAAGCGGCGTTATCCTTCAATTGGGTGAGTGGGCGCTCGTTGTCGCCTGCCAGGAGGCGGCCAGCTGGGAGAGACCGTTGACCGTGGCGGTAAATGTTTCAGCGGTACAGCTCTATAGTCACGACTTTCCGCAGCGGGTACACAGCGTCCTGTTGCAGACGGGCCTTCAGCCACAGCGGCTGGAGCTTGAGATCACCGAGACTTCCCTGATCAAGGATACCAACCGGGCACTTTCTACATTGCGCCAGTTGAAATCACTTGGCGTGCGCATTGCCATGGACGATTTCGGCACAGGCTATTCATCGCTGTCGAACGTCCGGGCTTTTCCTTTCGACATGATCAAGATCGATCGATCTTTCATCAAGTCGGTCGATAAGAACGAACAGGCAGCAGCCATCGTCAAGGCCGTTCTCGGGCTTGGACGCGGGCTCGGCTTGCCAGTCCTTGCCGAAGGCATCGAGACGCCCGACGAGCTCAAATTCCTGGCGGGCGAACTATGCACGGCGGGACAAGGGTTCTATCTGGGCGAGCCAGCTTCGATGGACGCCTTCCGGCACCTGATCAGCGATCAGGGCCGGACAGCAGGCGAGCCCCTCGCCACCACACCCGCATTCGTTCGCCAAGGCATTCGCAGTCGACCGAGGTGACGTAAAGCCTGCCTCTGCCAGCTATTTTACAAAGGCTTTCGTCAGACCCATTGTCCGGTCCACGATCATGACCACAGCCAGCGTCATCAGGATCAGAAGGACCGAAACACTTGCTACCAGCGGATCAGCCTGGCTCTCGACATGATGGAATAGTTCAACGGGCAGCGTGGTCATTCTCGGGCCCGTCAGGAACAGCGTGATCACCACTTCATCGAAGGAAACGAGGAAACACAGTGCGGTCGCCGCAACGATGCCCGGCGCCATCATCGGCAGGGTAACCCTCCGGAAGATAACCAATGGTTTGGCACCGAGCGAGGAAGCCGCCTCCTCGCAGGCAAGATTGAGATTGCCGAGCGATACGGACAGTACCCGCAACGCATAGGGAAGCGTGATCACGAGATGGCCGATGACCAGTCCCGTGAATGTCGCCAGGAAACCTATCGAAGCGAAAATGATCAGGATGGCGAGGCCAAGAACGATCGTCGGCAATAGCAATGGCACGGTGAACAGGTTGAACAGGAACTCCGATCCCGTGACCTTCAGCCTGACGATCGCATAGGATGCGGGAATGGCGATGATCAGCGACAGGATCGTGACGACGGTTGCAAGGCCAAGACTGGTCAGGAACGCCGACATCATCACCTTGTTTTCGAGCAAAGCTTCATACCAGCGCAGTGACCATGAACTCGGCGGAAAAGCGAGAACCTGGTCGCCACTGAAGGATATCGGGAATACGAGCAGCACCGGCGCCAGAAGAAACAGGAACAGGACGGTTACGGTCACCCGCATGAACCAGGAGGTGGGATTTTCTTCCATTACCGTTACCCTTCGATCATACGCAGGATGCGCGAATAGACAGCCAATGCCGCTCCGAAGATGATGAGCACCAGCATCGACAGCGTGGCGGCCAGTGGCCAGTTCAGCGTTACGATTGCCTGATCGTAGATTTCCGTTGCCAGCAGGAATACCCGTCCGCCGCCCATGAGCTTGGGCGTAATGAAGGAGGAGATGGCAAGGACGAAGCAAAGAAGACAGCCAAGCGCGATACCAGGGACAGTCAGAGGCAGAATAACGCGCCAGAACGTCCTGAAAGGTGTAGCGCCAAGCGTTCGGGCAGCCTCCTCGACCTTGGGATCGAGCCGGCCGAATCCGGCCATCAGCGACAGGATCATATAGGGCATGAGTATCTCGGTCAGTCCGATGACGACGCCCGTGGTGTTGAACATCATCCGCGGCGGCTGAAACCCCATCGCTGCAATCACATTGGCAACCGGGCCCTGTTCGGCAAGGAGCGCGATCCAGCCATAGGTTCGCACCACAGCAGACGTCAGCAGCGGCGAAATAACCAGAACCGTCAGGAATGTCCGCCAGGCACCGGACGCGCGATGAAGATACAGGGCGATCGGATAGCTCACCAGCAGGGTTGCGAGGGTAATACCCAAACTGACAACGATCGAATTCGTGATGAGTTCGATGTAGAAGCTATCCTGAAGCAACCCCGTCCAGTTGGCGGCGGTGAACGCTTCAGCAATGCCGCCGCCCGGCAGGGCCTCATTGAACGACATTCTTGCCAGATTGAGAACGGGAAGAATAAAGCCGATGGCGTTGACCAGGGCGATCGGCAACAGCAGGGCAATGGCTATGCCGGCAGCGCTGGACGATTTCTGCGCTCCGACAGGCTGATCGAAGGTTGCCGTGGTCATTGATCCACTCCGAAAACCAGCGTGTCCTCGACGTTCCAGGACAGCACGGCCTTGTCACCGGGGCGATGGCTGGCTTGCGACTTTTTCGTGGACTCTTCGACGATGAACTCGGAACCATCGACGTCGAAGTGATACTGGATGACATCGCCAACGAAAGTGATGCGTGAAAGCGATGCGGCGATCCGGTTTGCCGTTTCGCCCTGACCTGTTGAAGTTGCATCCCAATCGATGAGAACCCGGTGGGGGCGCACCATCACCGTGACATCGCCTTGCGCTTCCACGTTCGCCGAACGGACGATCGAAGACCCTATTTGTATACCGGCATCCCCCGTTCGCTTGCCTTTGACGCGGTTCGTGCGTCCCACAAAAGACGCTACAAATGGGGTCGCGGGCCGTTCGTAGATTTCGTGCGGCGTTCCGACCTGTTCTATGAGCCCGCCCTTCATGACGACGATGCGATCGCACATGCTCAGGGCTTCCACCTGATCATGGGTGACGAAGACCGTCGTGATACCGAGCTGCTGCTGGATGTCACGGATCTGCGCCCGCATCTCGTCACGGAGTTTTGCATCGAGATTTGAAAGCGGCTCATCGAGCAAGAGTATCGAGGGCTCGATGACCAGGGCACGAGCCAGGGCGACGCGCTGCTGCTGGCCGCCAGAGAGTTCCCGCGGCTTTCGCCCGGCAAGATGCTCGAGCTGGACCATGGCAAGCGCCTTTGCAACTTTCTTCGCAATCTCGGCACGTGACAGGTCGCGCATTTCAAGACCGAACGCCACGTTCTTCGCCACGGTCATATGCGGGAACAGGGCATAGCTTTGAAAGACCAGACCCATATCGCGCCCATGAGGCGCGATATGGGTCACATCGCGGCCACCGACGGCGATCTTGCCGGCGGTGGGTGCGATCAGACCGGCGATCATCCGCAATGTCGTTGTCTTGCCGCATCCGGAAGGACCAAGCAGGGCAATGAGTTCGCCCTTCCTGACCTCCAGGTTCAGGTTGGAAATGACCTCGACAAGACCATATTTCTTATTGACGCCTTCCAGGCAGAGATACGGGTCGCCAACGGTTTCAACGCCATCGCGTTTGATGGTCTGATGCATCATTGTAGCCTCCAAATTTTCGCTGTTCGAAGTTTAGCGGCTGAGCGGGATGATACGGCGGCGCCATTGCTCGGTGATGCTGTCGCGGACTTTTGCCACCGCCAGCCAGTCGATATCGATCATCTTATCCATATCGTCTGCCGCCGTGCGTTTCAAAGCGGCCTCGGCAACAACCGTCTTCGAGTTTGTCGGCGCATAGAACATTTCACTGGTAAATGCCGCTTGCGCTTCGGGGCTGAGCGCGTAGTCGATGAACTTCTTCGCGGCATCGCCCGCAGGGGCATTTTTTACCAGATTGATCGTGTTTATCTGGAACCCGCTTCCCTCTTCAGGCAGCGCGACGCCAAGCTTCCCGCCTGACGTTAAGGAATAGATCTGCGCGCGGGCATTCCAGCCAATGGCCATTGCCGCCTGTCCATTGGCGATGGGCGCATAGACGTCCGGCTTGGGCTCCCAGGTCTGCACACCGGGAGCCAGCTCGCCAATCTTGGCGATGCCTGCGGAAACGTCGGACTTGTAATCGGTGCCGCCGGCAAGCTTGTTGGCAATAATAGTGAATGTCGTCCCCTGAATATCCGGCACTGCGGGGATGATCAATTTGCCCTCATATTGCTTGTCCCAAAGCGCGTTCCAGGACTTCGGCGCGTCCTTCACCTGATCCGTATTGTAGATGATGACCAGATTGTCGAAGGTAACGCCGACCCCCGCCACACCCTCGGTACGCGCGTTGGGATAGAGATCCTTGACGTTCGGCGAAACGCTTTCATCGACCTTGTCAAACAAGCCCTCATCCGTGCCCGCCTTTGCCACGCTTACATCAAGGATGGCCACGTCTATCTGAGGGCTGCTCTTTTGCGCACGCAATGTGCCAAGCATCTGCGCCGAATTCGGCATGCCGTAGAACTGTACGGTAATGTCGGGATACTTCTTCATGAAAGGCTCGATCACGGCCTTCGTGTAGTGGTCCTGAAATATCCCGCTATAGGCAGTCAGTGTGATGGTCTCCGCTGAGGCGCTGGAGACCGCAGCGATTGTGAGCGCTGAAACAGCAATTGAAAGTTTTGCAAACATCATCTCGTTCCCTGTTTTTATGAGTTGATTGGTATCGATCAAGCGACCTGACGCTTTTGACCCTCCACGATTTTCGTTGCTCCCGAAATGTCGGGAAGGAATTCGCCATTGCGCAAACGTTCGAGCAAAGCGATTTCGTTTTCCTGCATGCCGAGCGCTTTCTCGGCAGCGGCTCGTGCCTGCGACGGTGCGAGTACGACAACGCCACTCTCATCCGCAATAATTGCATCGCCTGGCTTGATAACTTGACCGCCGACTGTAACCGGGACGTTAATCGCGCCCTCCAATCCCAGAATTTTTGTCGTTATCGGCGAAGGACCACGACACCACATCGGCATTTCCACCTTGCGTATCTCGGAAAAATCCGTTGCAGGCCCATCGATCACCGCACCGATAATACCGGCGAGTTTCATGGCATGGGTGACGACACCGCCCCAGCAGGCGTGGCGATCATCGCCACACCGTTCGATGGCAACGAAATCGCCCGGCCGCACGATCTTGGTCAGATAATGCAAAATGGTCGAGTCCGCATGCGGGATGCGAACCGTGACAGCGGTTCCGGCAACACGCTTTTCCGGAAGGACAGCGCGAATTTCGCGATCGACAAAACCCGAATGCAGGAAGTGCCCGATCGTGGCTGTCTCGACCCGTTCCATGAGCCTGATCAGGTCCGCATCGATCTGGCGCGGCATTTCATTGACTTCAAACATGATCCGACCTCTCAAAGAACGTGGTGGCGGGCGACGGGGACATCACCGCGCACTTTTGTGACGTAACCGAGGTCGAGCTTGGAACTGGTGGTGCCGACACCATCGGAACATTGCGCCACTATATGGCCCCATGGATCGATGACCATGGAATGACCCCAGCACCATTTGCGCCCCTCGGCATGCGACATCGTCTGGCCGACGGCGAGGAAATAGGTCTGGGTTTCAATTGCACGGGCGCGGGCCAGCACTTCCCAATGATCCTTGCCGGTCATCAGGGTGAAGGCTGCTGGAAGAACGATGACTTCGGCGCCCTCGTCGCGCAGTTTGCGGAATAGCTCGGGGAAGCGCACGTCATAGCAGATGGCACAGCCGACTTTCGTATCGCCGACCTGATAGGTCACGACATCCTCGCCGCGGCTGATCGTATCGGACTCGCGATAGATCGTGCCCCCTGGCGTATCCACGTCGAACAGGTGGATCTTGCGGTATTTCGCCAGTTCGCCGCCGTCGGGACCGAAGACGATGGTGGTGTTGTAGTATTTATTGCCGTCCTGCTCGACAACGCTGCCTGCATGGATGGTGACCTTGTGCTGAGCGGCAAGGCCCGACATCAGCCGGTAGCCGTCGCCATCCGGAAACGTCTCGCCGTTGGCATAGATATTGTCGCGGCCTTCACCGAGGAAGGCATAATATTCGGGCAATACGATAAGATCGGGCGACTCGTTCTCAACCGCTTCGTTGATGAGACGCGCAGCCGTTTCAAGATTGGCGGCCTTGCTATCCTGCGAGTTCATTTGGACCAGACTGACTTTCACGCTCATTCCTCCATTTTCGATGGATAGATCGTGCGAAAAATATCGGCCCCAGACAAACTCGAAATACTTGAGCAGTCCCATAGAATTTTCTTATAGGCCCTCGATGGGCTCAGGCATCCGCCATGCAAAGGGATACTTCCGCTGCCATCTGCGCAATGATCGACGGGAGAAGACTGTCCGGATGATCGGCATAGACCGCATGAAACGTAAGCGGATGGAATGCGGGCGTAACATCGAGAATTTCCAGAGCGCCCGCATCGACATATTCTCCGAGGATGACGCGGGGCAAAGGCGCTACACCAAGACCATCCTTGGCAAGGCGCATGATCGTGGCAAGCGAATTGGAGTTTGAGATCGTTGGCGCCTCGATCCCTGCTTCACGAAACTGCTGCAACAGCCCATGGTGAGGAACACTTCCCTTTGAAAAGGCCAACAGGGGATAGCTTGCAAGATCAGCCAGCGTCAGTTGCTTTCCCGCCAGCCCATATTTCGGGCTCGCCACCCATACGCAACGATAAGTGCCAAGATCGATATTCACCAAGCCATGATCGAGTGCGGGGCCCATGATCAAAGCGAGATCGATTTTCCGCTCGATTATTTCCCGCGCCATATTGAGGCTCGTATCGACGTTGAGATCGATAGCAATTCCTGGATACCGGTCCTGGACGCGCTCGACGAGACGCGGCAGGAAGGAATGAACGATCGAATCGATGGTTCCGATACTGACCGAACCTTTCAGACTGGTCGGATCAGCAATCGCCTCACGGAATTCACCGACCGCCTTCACAATTTCCTCTGCCTTGGAAACTGCCTGCTGACCGACAGGCGTCAATTTTACCGTGCGCATATCACGATCGAACAGCTGAACACCAAGTTCGCGCTCCAGTGTGGCGATGCGGTTGGAAATCGAGGCTTGCGTTGTGTTCAATTTCTCCGCAGCGGCGCTAAAACTGCCCAGCCGGACGATCCAAAGAAATGTTTCGACAAAGCGCAGGTTCATATTGCTTGTTCCCTTTAGGGAGCCATCTTCATGCAAACGAACCGTGATGCCAATGGTTCTTGCCCGCAATATTCCCGATGTAGGGTGGTTTACTCCGCGCAAACGTCCCGCACACACGCGCGCAACCAGCGATGCGCCGGATCGGCATCCTGCCGCGGGTGCCAGAGCAGTGAAATTGTGACCTCCGGCATGGCGACCGGAAGCGGAAAACTAAACATTCCGGTGCGCAGGGCTCCGGTGTGCCGTTCGGGAACGCTGGCAATCAGGTCGGAGGCCCGAGCGAGAGCCAGCACGGCTGAAAAACCGCCGACGATGGTGACGATCTCCCGTTCCAGCCCAAACGACTTCAAGGCTTCATCAATCGCCCCCTTGTCGATATCCCGCGGCGAGACACCGATGTGCTTGCCCGCCGCATACCGGGAGGGTGTGATCTCGCCTTGGCTCAGCGCGTGCCCCTTCCGCACGACGCCAATATAGCGGTCTCGAAACAAGCCTTGCGCACGCAATTCCGGACTGGTCGACTTCCCTAGAACCCCTGTTTCCAGATCGACGCTCCCGTCGCGAAGAGACGTGCTGTCCTTGCTTGTTTTCTGCACGAAGGATAGCCGCACGCCAGGAGCCTCCTTGCTGACGCGCGCAATGAGATCTGGTCCGAAATTCTCAACAAAGCCTTCGCGGGTCCGCAGCGTGAATGTTCGAACGAGCTGTTTGAGGTTGAGCTTCTCAGCAGGGCGAAGAACCGTTTCTGCCTCCTGCACGAGCTGACTGACACGTTCGCACAGTTCGAGCGCTCGGGGTGTGGGAACGAGACCGCGACTGGCCCTGACCAATAGTGGGTCGCCCGTCGTCTCACGTAAGCGTGCCAGCGCCCGGCTCATCGCCGACGGACTAAGCCGCAACCGTCGGGCGGCACGGGCAACGCTGCCTTCGCTAAGCAGCACATCAAGGGTAACAAGCAGATTGAGATCGGGACGCGGCATACATCGATCGTAGCATGATCGGTTCGATCTGGCATAGCGTCAAACGCACGAATAGAGTGCAAATGATGCGCCTTCCGCCATGTCAGGTAAAGAACTACGTTTCTGGGAACTCCATTTCGGGGGTGAACCAGAAGAAGGAGTTCATGATGAAGCCAATAATTGCTCCACTAGATGAGGCCATCCCTGCTGAGCGAATACCCTCGGTTCGCTGGGCGCTCGCCAGCCTTTCACTATCCATGTTGCTGTCCTCGCTCGGCACCAGCATCGCCACTATTGGCTTGCCGGCGATGGCACAGGCGTTCAACGCTTCCTTCGGGCAGGTCCAGTGGATTGTGCTGGCTTATCTCCTCGCCATCACCACTTTGATCGTCAGCGTCGGAAGGCTCGGTGACATCACCGGCCGCCGCCGGCTGCTGCTGGCAGGGCTCATCCTGTTTACCCTGGCTTCGGCTGTGAGCGGCATGGCGCCCACGCTCTGGCTGCTCATTGTCGCCCGGGCGGTGCAGGGCTTCGGCGCGGCGATCATGATGGCCCTCACCATGGCCTTTATCGGAGAGACGGTTCCAAAGGCAAAGACTGGCAGCGCCATGGGGCTGCTTGGTACGATGTCTTCGATTGGCACCGCTCTCGGCCCATCGCTCGGCGGCGTTCTGATTGCCGGATTCGGCTGGCGGGCAATCTTCCTCATCAACGTACCGGTTGGTCTCCTGACTTTTTTTCTCGCGCTTCGCTATCTGCCCGTTGATCATCGGGCGCCGAAGGCGGATCGGGCTGGCTTTGACCATTTGGGTACCCTGCTGCTTGCCCTGACGCTTGGGGCCTATGCGCTCGCCGTAACGATCGGGCGCGGCAGTTTCGGTCCGCTCAACACGGCGCTGCTGTTGGCTGCTGGCTGCGGAATCGGCTTGTTTGTGCTCGTCGAGGCGAGAGCAGCATCCCCTTTGATCCGGTTGGCGGTGTTCCGCGACCGGGGCTTGAGTGCGAGCCTCGCCACGAGCGCGCTCGTCTCCACGGTGATAATGGTCACGCTGGTGGTCGGACCGTTCTATCTTTCGCGTGTATTTGGGCTCGATGCTGCTCTTGTTGGTCTCGTCTTGTCGGCCGGTCCGATTGCCGGAGCGCTGACCGGTGTCCCGGCCGGTCGCATTGCGGACCGCTTTGGCGCCGGGCGCATGACCGTCATAGGGCTCGGCGGAATGGCGGCCGGTTGCTTCACCCTTTCCCTGATGCCGGTGGCGTTTGGCCTCCCCGGCTACATAGTCCCGCTCATCGTCATCACTACCAGCTACGCGCTGTTCCAGACGGCCAACAACACCGCCGTCATGACAGATATCAGCCCGGACCAGCGCGGCGTCATTTCCGGCATGCTCAACCTGTCGCGCAATCTCGGGCTCATCACCGGTGCATCCGTGATGGGCGCTGTGTTCGCGCTTGCGTCGGCGACGATCGATATTACGACGGCGCGTCCCGAGGCCGTTGCCACCGGTATGCGGATCACGTTTGCAGTTGCGGGGTGTCTGATCGTCGTCGCGCTCGTTATCGCGGTTGGAAGCCGTGCTCTTGCAACACGCCGCCCTTTGGCCCGAACCTAAAGAGATCTGCCTTTATTAAGTTTGCGCAACTTCTTGTCTATCAGCAAAATTCGCCATTGAAGCGGGGCGCCGCATCGGTTAGAACGCTTCGCGCATGCGAGCTTTCCGCAAGCCCCATGCACCCGTAGCTCAGCTGGATAGAGTGCTGCCCTCCGAAGGCAGAGGTCACAGGTTCGAATCCTGTCGGGTGCGCCAGTCTTTCTGGGCTTTGTCCGTACCTTCATTCTCACCCAAAAAGTACAACTCACCAAATACTCACCAGAGGGATTTGAAGCTCGGCGAATCCATGTGACAAGGATGCAGCATGCACAGTCTTGCTATCAGGAAAAAAGCAACCAGATGGTGTCGCGGCGGAGAAACTAACGTGAAACTAGCCATGGCAATCATGATGTTGCTACATAGTTGGACCCAGGGGTTCGCTGCCGAAAACTGGCGGGATCAAGCGGTCGCATCGTTAAAAGCAGAACCTAGAGTTGTCGACGCGATGTTCACCCAGGACATTTCTCTGTGGGTGAAGCGCTTCAAGTCAGCGAGCCAGCTTCAGCGTTTCGTCTCCATCCACGACCCGATTGCCAATCTGTCTCACTTTCCCAGACACGCCCTTTCATCCTCCGACTATCGTGATCTTCGCAGTGCAGCCGTGGCAACGTGGCGCGAAATTGCACATCTCGCTGCCGCTGCCTGACCGTATTCCCTCGCCAATAACTTTACGGTGCCGCTCAACGAAGACCGGAAAGAGGGTTGTTAGCTTGGCGTGAAATATCCAAGGCGGTCCGCAGAAATAATCATGAGTCGGATGTCGGATTTTGCGCCCATCAATCGTCCTGTGGTGAAACAGATTCATAGACGTGATGATGGCAAAGATAGGAGTTAGCTCAGATGTCGGCAGAGACGAAGGTGAAAGGCCCTGCTTCGTATTTTCCTTCTATTGAGAAGACATACGGCAAGCCGATAAGCCACTGGCTGAAGGTGCTGGATGAAATGAAGGAAAGAAGCACATGGAGATGGTTTCCACACTCAAGTCGGAGCACAAAATGGGTCATGGGCACGCCAATGCTCTAGTTGCGTACCATCGGGCCCAGAATGCAGCCTGACCGACCGGGAGCGGACAACAGCGGCATTGGCGCCAGGGGCCGAATGACCGCTGGGATCGACCTGGGCCGTTCAACGTGCACCGTCCATAAATCAATCGGATGACTGCAACGGGTGGAAAGCCGAAGTCTGAAAACCCTCGGTGTCTTTCGTTCTGTCCACAATTTAAGTAATGTTCCGTCTATACTCTGGAGGTATCATGGTCTTCGATCCCATCTCGTGCCGCATCGCTTCAGTCGTGGAACAACTCTGAGCAACGTGCGAGGAGAGATCACAGGGAGTAATGGCATGGCTATCGATTTCAACCACACAATACTGTTGGCCCGCAACAGCGAGGCATCGGCAAAATTCTTGGCGGAAATGCTTGGCCTTCCAGCCCCGAGGCACTGGGGACCTTTCCAGATGGTCACAACCGAAAACGGTGCCAACCTCGACTACATGGATACCGACGGCGAAATCACGCCGCAGCATTATGCGTTCCTGGTCAGCGAAGCCGAGTTCGACGAGATCTTCAGTAGGATTCGTGAACGGAATCTCCCGTACTGGGCTGACCCTAGCCGGACGCAGCCGGGCGAGATCAATCACCACGATGGAGGCCGTGGCGTTTATTTCGAGGACCCGAACGGTCATCTTATCGAGATCATTACCCGTCAATACGGCAGCGGCGGATGGAACCCGTGATCGTTCGGTGACGTAGCCAGACTGTTATTCGGCGTTCAGTTTGACCCTGCCTACGCATCCAATCGCGACCCTATCATGCGGGCGAGAGGACAGTCCCGGCTGTATTTCCCATGTTAACGTGACATCACCATGCAGACTATGTGAGTGATCGTGGTGGAGCGGAAACGCTCGTTCGACCACGATTTGTGCGACCCGAGGCTACTTAGCCACGGCGTAGACCTCGTGTGTGTCCATTTGAGCATTGATGCCGGGCATACCGTCCGATTGAAACGATCCGCCAGCAACATGGAATTCGTTGCCAATGAACCCAGCCACGAAACCGTGCCGTGCGATCTGCATGTGCGGGAGCGTTTGCCAAGTGTCGGTTTTGGGGTCATAGGCTTCAAGGGCCCAGTATGTCCGCTTGCCCTCAGGGTCCTGATATTCGCCGCCAGTCACATAAATCTTGCCATTGTAGGCTGCACCTGAAACGCCCCCGCGCCTGGTCGGTGACCTGGACTTGAAAGTCCACGTATCGGCTTTCGCATCGTAGGCTTCTACGAGGTCTGTGACATCGCTCTTTGTCACAAAAGGAAGGCCAACTCGACCGTCAATCGCATAAATTTCGCCGTCAACTCCCGCCGCTAAGAAATGGTTACGCTCGACCTGCATAGGGGCACGCTCGCGCCAGGTATTGGTGGCGGGGTCGTACTCCTCGACTGTCCTTCCGACAATGTTCGGCACCCCGGCCCAGAGGGGTTCTTTCATTTCGCGGCCGTGTTCATGAGTATGGGCACCCCCAATCACGTAAATCTTCCCGTTCAATGCGACAGCCTGCGCCGAACCGCGAGCGATCGGCATCGGTGCAAGCTTCGACCAGCTATTAGTTTTGGGGTCGTACGAGAAAGAGTCCGCAATTGGCTGCCACCGCCGCGCACCTGGCGTCCCGACGAACCCGCCGAACACGTAGACCTTACCGTCGAGGCCGACAGTAGCGGTGTGGTGTGCTGGCTCCGGCATGTCCTTTAGGCGAGACCAACTGTCTGCTTTAGCATCATAAACAATGACGGAACCGACGGGCGCGGTCTGGGGCACATCGATGCCACCGATGATGTACCATTTGTCGTCTATCACGGCGCTCGAATTCTCGCTCTGCGCGACGGGCATTGGCTTGGCCATTCGCCACGCTCCATCCTGAGCATAAGCGGACGAGACGGTAATTGAGGCGGCGAGTAGCGCAGCCGAAATCCAAGAGGCCTTCATAAAATCACTCCTTTGGCCGGACGATGCCTTGGGGCCACGCTGGTTATCGATTGCGTGACCTTTCGTGCCTCAGGAGTTACCCCACTAGAGGAGCCGGGAGAATTACGAGGTTCGGAATGGACCTTTAAGCCAGACTGAAGAATGGGCCGTTCTTTGGCCCGACTGCGAAGCGGGCAGATCGCGCGCCGGCCACAGTAACAAAGACGTGTCTTGATGTGTCTGAGATATATTTTAATTATGAAGTTTCCTGCGCCGATTTTAAGCCCTTACCACGCAAGGACGACTCATGACCGAAATCCAATCGCCCACACGCCGACGGTTCCTTGGAGCAACAGCGTCGGGTCTCGCAACGCCATATCTGCTTCAATCGAATACCTTCGTCGCCAGCGCATTTGCTCAGGAAGCGGAAGCCCCGTCGGATTTTCGCGTAACCAGAATCCAAGTGGGCTCGTTCAAGATCACCATTGTCAGTGATGGAGGCACAATTCAGAATCGACCTTGGGAAACCTATGGAACGGACCGCAAACCACACGAGGTCCAAGCACTTCTAAAGGAAAACTTCCTTCCGACTGACAAGTTCGTAGTCAGCTACGCGCCCCTCATCATCGACACCGGCACCGAAGTCATCCTTGTCGACACCGGCTTCGGCGAAAATGGAAGGCCAAATGGTGCTGGCAAAATGCTCGCCGCATTGCAATTCGCCGGATACACGCCCGATCAGATCAGTTTGGTGTTCCTCACCCACCTACACAGAGACCACGTTGGCGGGCTGCGAGAGGCTGGAGCCGAGACGTTTCCCAAAGCTCGCTATGCCGTGAACGCGACCGAGTTCGACTTCTGGGTCTCGGAGGCGCGGATCGGGTCTGCGGCGGAACCAAACCACCGCGACGTCATCGAGAAAGTCAAACCGCTTGCGCCACGTATTTCATTCGTATCGGACGGCGAGGGTGTCTTGCCGGGCATTACTGCCCTCGCAGCACCAGGGCATTCGCCGGGCCACATGATTTTGAATATCGAGTCCGACGGACGACGCGTCGTCCTTGCGGCAGACACAGTCGTCCACTACGCACTCGGATTGCAGCGTCCAAACTGGGAGGTTCGCTTTGACATGGACAAGCCAGCCGCTGCGGCAACCAGGAAGAGAGTATTGGACATGATTGCATCCGATAAGGTTCCCTTCCTTGGCTACCACATGCCTCATCCCTCCATTGGCTTCCTGGATCGCAAGGGGGATGGATACTATTTCGTCCCTGCAACATATCAGTTCGCTATCTGAGGCCGCTAAATCGGGCTGACGTCAGTGGTCACGACATCGAACAATCCCGCTGCGGTATCGTGTACTTTAGGAGCGCAATAATTTGATGTGGCGGTGGACACCCCGGAGAATGATCTTACAACCGCTCAATCTTCCGCACCGCCTCATCGATTATCTCCGCGACGTCGAGCTGTAGCTCTCTCGGTGGGTCTCCTGCGAGCTGTTGGCCAAGCGCCGTTTTCAAGTTCTGCATAGCGCGACCCACCGGTCCTGCTGACACATTTGCCCCTCGAAAACGCAAGGCCTCAATCCTTGCCAGAACACCTTGAGCTTCATCTCGATGCTCTTCGAGATGCCGCATCCCTTGCTCGGTTAGGTGATAGGCACGCTTCTGCACGTCTGGAGCCGACGATTGCAGAAGGTCTTGATCCATCATCAAGGCGAGGCGCGGATACACAATCCCCGAACTCGGAGCGTAGGTTTCACCCGACCTCCTCTTGATCTCCTTGATCAAGTCGTAGCCATGCCGGGGGTCGCTACCTTCTATGAGAAGGAGCAGAAGCAATCCCAATTCGTCGCTGTCGAGCATGCGGCGGCTTGATGACGTCTGCGAACCGTTATGTTTATCTTCCATTTGTTTCTCAACTTATATCTAAGACATATCTTGACATTATTTTAGCATGTTTCTATCTGTAATGCCAATGCGGACATACCCCGCTGATCCCAAATCAAGTGTGAGACTATACAATGAAAAAGGTTGCAGTTTTGGTTGGCTCGCTGCGCCGCGAGTCCATCAATGGAAAACTCGCGCGGGTGCTGGCCCGGCTGGCTAAGGACCATCTTGAATTCGACATCATCGATTTGGCTAACGTGCCAATGTATAATGACGAACTTTGGGAAAACGTGCCTGAAGCGGTGATCGAGCTAAAACAGCGGATCGCAAAAGCAGACGGCGTTTTGTTCATGTCTCCTGAATATAACCGATCCTTCACAGCGGTACTCAAGAATGCCATCGACTGGGGCACACGTCCCTATGGCCAGAACTCTTTCTCAGGCAAGCCTGGGGCAATCATCGGTACGTCGCCGGGTGCAATAGGATCGGCCGTTGGGCAAAGCCAGCTTCGCAGCGTCCTGGGTGCGATCCAGGTCGTCGTTATGGGGCAGCCAGAAATCTATCTCTCGTGGAACGACGACCTGGTTGATGCTGACGACAACGTTGTTGTCGAATCCACCAAGAGGTATCTCGAAACCTGGGTTGATCATTTTACGCGTTGGATCGAACGCTTGGCTCCCCCAGCCTGAACATTCAACACTTTGACAAGGGCTGAGGACATATCGGCGGCGGCCATCTGCGGTCGGTGATCACTACGAAAGAGACCCGTTCAATGCCCCACACATATCGAATAACAGTCGAGGAACTTGGCGAAGCTGCTTTCGCCTCTGACGCCAGAACTCTTACGTTTGATGCCAGCAATCACGACGATCTAATCCGGATTCTCGAACTTATGCGCGATAAAGCTATTCTCCCCGATGGCGAGACCGCTGAATTCACCATCGGCCTCAAGCTCTTCACCGAGGTCGTGTTGCGGCATCGAGCGGAGCCGCTGTTTAGCGAACTCTTTCCACACCTTGGCGCGTTCATGAAAAAGCTCAAGGGATACGAGAAAGCTTCAATATGAACGATTCTCACTCATACGGTTTCTGGCAGCAGCCACTGTCGGTAGCTGTTTCCTCGTCATGACCGACGATGACAACCTATTGAATGCCATCGCTGCAGTCTCTGACCGGGCATCTTCGATGGACCGTAGTGATATCCGAGAAGTGTCCGACGAGCTTCACAGGCGCTTTCCCCATCGAACTGCTCAGGAGATCGAGCAGCGACTAAAGAGCACTCTCCGTGCCAGGGCGAAGGTAGCACGGTCCCATTTTTGACGGCGCAAAACTGGTTTCGGTGATCGCGATATCGCGCACTCGCGTGACATCCCAGTTACCGTGGGGCACTCTACAACTGACATCGGGTCGGTCTAAGGCAGGGAGCCGCTTATTGTACAAACCTGAAATGCGCGAGCTAACTGCTTTCGTCGAGGTCGCACGCCAACTCAACTTCACGCGAGCCGCCGCCAATGTCGGCGTCTCGGTTCCAACTTTCAGCCAGACCCTTCGCGGCTTGGAGGAGAAGCTTGGGGTGCGCCTTTTAACGCGTACGACCCGCAGCGTCTCCCTTACTGACGCAGGGACGGATTTCCTAGCTTCCTTGGAGCCACTGTTGGCGAGCCTTGATGTAGCTCTTGACGGACTGAACAGATTTCGCAGTGAGACCGGTGGTCGCCTACGGATTCTTGGCTCCAGGACCGCTTCCACGCTCATTGTTGGCCCCTTGATTGGACGCTTTCTTTCTACTCATCCCGACATCGAGCTAGAGATGCTGGTCGACGATCTTCACGTTGACTTGGTCGAAAGTCGGATCGACGCTGGTATCCAGGTCGGTGAGCGGATCGAGAAGGATATGGTCGCTGTGCGCCTCGTCGATCCATTCGAAGAAGTGGTTATGGCTTCGTCTGAGTACCTTCAGAAGCAAGGTGAACCAGATACCCCTGCTAGCCTCAACGAACATCGGTGCATCCGATTGAGGTCCTCTTGGGACGGCACTGTCCACCCGTGGGTGCTCACAAAAGGTGAGGAAAAGGTTGAACCTTCGACAGGTGCGCACTTTGTCGCCAACGATTTGCGCGTTCTAGCTTCGGTCGTTCGGGGCGGTGGAGGGATCGGATTGCTTCCTAAAGTCCTTGTCAAAGATGCGTTGGCGTCGGGAGAACTTGTCCAGCTCCTCGACGGCTGGAGTTCCTGGATATCAGGCATCTATCTTTTTTATCCGAGCAGGCGGCAGATGCCTGCCGCCCTTGGCGCGTTCATTAAGTTCATGCGAGAGAACAAGCCCGGTCCAGGTTGGCTATCGGCCCTGTGAAGGATCGAGGGCAAGGTGTTGATGCCGGACTGAAGTGAGCCGCGATAACCGCTCCGCCAAGGGCAGCACCAAGCGCATTGGCAACATTGATCGCGCAACCGTTTAGCATTGCGCCCAGCGCCTGTGCGTGTCCAGCGACATCCATAAGACGGGCCTGCAACGGCGGCACGAGAGCGAGCGCCGCCAATCCAGCAACGAAGACGCTGATGGAGATCGCAATCGTGTTGTGAACACTAAAGAAGAAGATCGCGAAGGCCACGAGGTTCAAGACCAGCAGTATGCCTATCGCCCGCATTATGCCTCGATCCGCGAGCCAACCACCCAAGAAGTTTCCAACGAACATACCAAGCCCGATCACGACCAAAACGAGCGGGGCGTGACTTTCGGATATTCCAGTGACGGACACCAGGGTTGGCACCAGATAGGTATATACCGCGAAGAGGCCGCCGAGACCGACTGAACCTATCCCGAAAGCCAGCCAAACCTGTGGTTTTGCCAAAGCGCTCAATTCCTTGAGAGGACCGGAGCCGTGCGCAGCCTGAATTGCCGGAACGCTGGCCCGACAGATGATAGCCGCAAGGGCCGCCAGCGCTGCCAACAGGAAGTACGTTAGACGCCACGTCGTATGCTCTCCGAGGAAAGTCCCGACCGGAGCGCCTATAAGGTTGGCAAGGCCTAGCCCCATCATAACTCGGGCAACGGCTTGCGCCCGCCTACCCGGATGAGCCAACGTTGCTGCAATGAGGGATGCGATCCCGAAGTATGCTCCGTGAGGAAGGCCGGACATGAAACGTGCTGCGATCAGTGTCGAAAAGCTACCAGTAAGTGCAGACAATGCATTTCCGGCCGCGCAGAAGAGAAGGAGAAAGACCAGCAGCATGTGGCGTGGCGTTTTAGCCGCCATTGTTGCGATCAACGGAGCGCCGATGACGACGCCAAGAGCGTAGGCAGTGACAGAGGTTCCGGCAACATCAATCGTGACGTGGCTATCGCGGGCCATTTCGGGTAGCAGGCCCATGGCGGCGAATTCGGAAGTGCCGAGGAGAAATGCTCCCAGGATCATCGCCGATTCCGCCGCGAGCGTCTGCAAGCGTGTGTGTGGTTGGTGTGTCATGAGATACTCGGATTAAAGCCGCAGCGGAGACCAGTTCAGGGACAAAGCATTCGCAGGCCGAGGCCTGGAGAGGCGGCGGCCCGCGACACTCGCGGCGACAGTCGGATTGTAACGGGAATTTGGCGGTCCCGCTGATTGTCACCACGGCGGGGGGTGGATTACGGCGTCGGCACGAAGATGTCGCGGGAATAAACCGGCAGCGAGACAACGGAAACCAGGCTTTGCGACCCGTCGAAGACAGCGGTAAGTTTTCCGCCTTCTGCCTTGAGCAAAAACGAGCGGAGACGTTCCGACTTCGCACCTTCAGCCTGAACGACGTCAGTTGCTTCGTTGTAACGGTAGATGCGGGAGAAGCTTGGCTTCAACTGCGAATATACATGGCTCTCAGCCTTCTCTGTTTTGAGAGGACCGCGCTCAAATTCTGCTTGCAGAGAAACCTTCTCTCCGCCTCCTTCGAATGTCCACGATTCAGTGACCACCGATGGATTCGAGCTGTACTTCACCGAACGAGTAACGTCGTCAGTAGCTTTTTCCGCAATTTCGTATGGGCCTGCGCCGCAGCGAGACAAGCCGTCGAACAGCATCAGGACATCTTCGCTACTGCCCTTTTTGCGGACGGGAATCCCAAACAGCACATACCGGTATGGCGCACCGACTTTTCCATCAGTCCCAACTGCAAACAGCTGATCTACGAACTCGACCTGCAGATTCGCGCCCGCAGAGGGTCCTTCTTTGATCGGGCTAAGCTCCCAGCCCTCAGGCAGAAACTTCTCCAAAGCAGTGGTGGAGGCTTTGTAAGCCAGAATGGTGCGAACGTCAGTGTTGCTGCCACTAAAGTTTTCAGCGGCCTCAGCGGGTGTTGGCATGATCGGAGCCGCGATCAGTGCAAGGGTCAACGCAATATCGACAGGATTGAATTTGAACATGATCCTATTCCTTTGAAAGGGGCGCACTCGCGCGCGCTATGACCGTTAGAGGGCGGCTAGGCCAGCTTTGGCGCAAACGTCGTCTTGATCCCCCGTGCCACCGCTGGCAGCGAGAGCGCCGATGATCTTGCCGTCCTTGATCACCGGCCACGCACCAGGAGCAGCGAGGACGCCAGGCATGGTCAGCATGAACGGACCGGCTTTCGCAGTTACGTCGTAGAATGCACGTGTCGGGCGCTTGTAGAGGGCTGCTGCGGCGGCCTTTTCAACGGCGGCCTGGGAGAGTTCGGTGTCATCCATCTTTTCGTAGTATACAAGGGCACCGTGTGTGTCGGTCACTGCAATAGCCATTGGCCAGCTGTGAGCAGCACATTCCTTGGTTGCTGCAGCGGCAATAACCTTGGCGGTATCCACGGAGATGTCAGCGCCGTATTTAGGAAGGGTGACTGCAGCCATTGCGCTCCACTTAGAAATAGACATAGGCGTTTCCTTTCGTTCATCATTCTGATCGGCTCGCTTTGCGCTAGCTATCGATCCGGTTTTGAGTAGGCCGGACGGTGAACGAGAGGTTTTCATGTCATCTGCCGGTCTTGATGAAAGGAAAATGCCCAGCGACCTCAGCACTGAATGACGAAGTCCGAAATGGACTATTAGGCGTTGTCAAATAATATCGGCGATTTCGACGCAGCCTACCGAGAACGCGCAAAGCATTTGAACGGTCGCGCTTGAGCCCTTGATCATCTAGTGCCCATGATCGCTCCCGAGGTGCCGAGGACGCAGTTCATGGACCGGCATCGTAAACTTAACACGTCCGCCATTATGATATGGGATCGCCGCCGGGGCGGAAACGCGCTGGCGCAGTTGATTACAAGCGAGATCTCATAGCGAAGGATTTCAGATCGTTCCACTGGAACAATAGCGCGGTGCCGCACGTTACTTGAGATTGGAGTGCCATCACGAGTAACACGCATTTGCTCAGGGCATGAGCCGCGGAGCGGCTAAGAGCACTCATAGGAAACGTCCATGGATACCACCACCCTTCTAATCGTAGTTCTTCTCATTGTTCTACTAGCCGGAAGCGGTTGGCACGGCCGTGGACACTGGTATTGAGCAATCCCATACGGCCTCAACGAGATACCGGACTGTTTATCGGCATTGTTGAGATGCCGCAGACAAGGAGCATAGCATGAACAACCTCATATGGCTGGTCGGAGCAGTCGTCATTGTACTCTTTGTACTCGGTTATTTTGGGCTTCGGTAGAAGTCACCTTGCAGCGAGCAAGCCGCCCGACGAGGAGTGATCGGTAGTGATACCTCTCGGCAAGCCGATCGAACAGATTTTGGGGGTCGCTGCGCTTCTTTTGCTGGCGATCGGCTGCGTTGTTGTGCTTTGGCCCTTTCTGTCGGCCATCCTGTGGGCGGCGGTCATATGTTTCTCGACATGGCCCATCTATAAGAAGTGCGAGCGGGCAGTCGGCGGCTACAAAGCACTGGCGGCCGCCCTGATGACATTGCTGGTAGTCCTCGTTCTTGTCGCCCCGTTTGCCGTCATGGTGGCGGCTCTGGCGGACAGCATAGGCAGCCTGATCACGGGGACGATCCGCATTCTCGAGCAAGGTCCTCCGGCGCCACCGCGTTGGGTCGAGGGGGTGCCGGTGGTTGGGGCGAGCTTGGCTGGCTATTGGCAGAGCTTGGCTCACGACGCTCCCGCCTTCATCGTTGAGCTCAAGAAGTTGGTCGGCCCCGTCACCGATATCGCCGTAACTGGCGGAACGGTATTCGGGATTGGCCTTCTTGAACTCGTGCTGAGTGTATTCACCGCCTTTTTCTTCTATCTCCACGGCCGACGGATGACAGCCTATATGCGCGAAATCAGCGAACGATTCGCCGGCTCCCGCGGCCAACAGCTGCTCATGGTGGTCGGAGCAACCGTGAAGGGCGTCGTTTACGGCCTAATCGGTACGGCACTTGCGCAAGCCCTCTTGGCTGGTATCGGTTTCTGGATCGCCGGCGTTCCTCAGGCGTTAGTGCTTGGTTTCCTCACGTTCGTTATGTCGTTTGTCCCCGTCGGCCCCCCGCTTGTGTGGGGCGCGGTGGCGCTATGGCTCATTATGCAGGGAATGTTTTGGTGGGGCGTCTTCGTTGTGGCATGGGGTTTGCTGCTTGTCAGTAGCATCGACAATGTCCTCAGGCCTTATGTCCTCGGTAAGGCCAACAATCTGCCCGTGCTGCTCGGTCTGTTCGGGTTGCTTGGTGGGGTTCTCGCCTTTGGCCTCATTGGCATATTCCTCGGCCCGGCGCTGCTTGCGGTCGCCTACAGCCTCTTCCTTGAGTGGACCGCCGCCGAGTTAGAGGAACGCAGGCATCCCACGCCGCCTCCGACGGATGCTGACTGAGCTCTTGATTTAGAGAAGTGGCGTGTTGGAACCATAAAGTATTGTGGAGCGGTTGACGGTGGAGGCTCTCCAAACGGGTAGGAACCCACGGGACTACATCGGATACAAGGCATTTCAAGCAAATATTTGCAGATACAGCTTAAGCTCGCTTCGGAACAAATCCGCGTGAATACCGTTTCTTAGCAGCTGCATTTCAAGGAATAATCCCATGGCCGACGCACCTGAGCCTGCACTACCGAGTGCTGACAATATGCAAAAATCCCTGGAGAAACAGATCGCGGCGCTTCGAAACGAGATCGCGAAAATCAACAGAACGATAGCGAAGCGAAGCACCAAAATACTGAACAATGCGCATGACCAGGCCTCCGATCTGTCTGAAGGCGCATCGTCGCTGGCCTCACGGGCAACGCAGCAACTGCGCACGCAAGCTCAAGCAGTTTCCGAGATTGCGCGCGAAAACCCCGGCACCACGACTTCTATACTTGGCATCGTCGGTATTATCGGTTTCCTGCTGGGCGTCGCTGTTGGGCAAACTTTGACCGATACGCGTCGTCGATGGTATTGATCTCGACCACTGAGCATTTGAAGGACCCTAGGGAATCTGCCCGTTTTCTTCTCTTCCCAACAATAGACAGGGCACGAGCCCGCATCGGTCGTCGATTTCCAGGCGCTTGGCATTTACATTCTATCGCGCGGGACCGACCAGAAACTGGCAATCATCCCGATGATGATGGACGGCAAACTCGTCGCGACTCGACTGGATTGAACGAGACGCGGGCAAGAACCTTGCGCTCCAAAGAACCTGCTCGCAGCGAGGAGGAAACGGGAGTAGAATTATGGAGGCCGGAAAGACGGTGAGTGTTCCCGTCGACCGAGGGACCCAATAGCGAGGCGTTCTTCACCTCGCTGGAGAGGGTGGCCATGGGAGTAGATCATGCCGAGCGGCGGCTGGTCGCAATTCTCGCCGCCGACATTGTGGGTTATTCGCGACTTATCGAGGCTGACGAGGCTGGCACGCTGACCGCGATGAAAGCGTTGCGCTGCGAAGCAATCGACCCATTGGTGGCGGAATATCACGGGCGCATTGTTAAGCAGATGGGCGACGGCTTGATCATGGCATTCGGCTCTGTGGTAGATGCTGTTGCTTGCGCGGTGGCTTTGCAAAAGGAGGTCGCAACACGCCAGGCGGAGGTTTCACCTGAACGCCGCCTTCTCTTCCGTATGGGCATTAATCTCGGCGACGTCGTGGTTGAGGGCGATGATTTGCTGGGTGATGGTGTAAACGTCGCCGCTCGCCTGGAGCAGATATGTGAGTCCGGAGGGCTTTTTATATCCGGTACTGCCTATGACCAGTTGCAAGGCAAGCTCGAACTGCCGCTGGAATTTATCGGCGAACAGCATGTGAAAAACATCACGCGGCCCGTGCGTACCTATCGCGTACGGTTCGAGGGATCCGAGCGCAGTCGGCGGTTTAAGATCCGACACTTTCGCAAATGGGGCATTCCCGCGACAATTGCCCTGCTTCTCTTGGCTGCCGCCCCTGTCCTATGGTTAAGCCCGTGGAAGACGAGTGTCGAAACGGCGTCGATGGCCCGCATGGCACTCCCCCTCCCTGACAAGCCGTCGATCGCGGTCCTGCCGTTTGACAACATCAGCTCGGATCCCGAACAGGCCTATTTCGCCGATGGCATGACGGAAGACCTGATCACGGACCTTTCGAAGCTGTCGGGCATCTTCGTTATCGCTCGGAATTCCACGTTTGCCTACAAGGGCAAACCCACGAAGGTGCAGCAGGTTGCGGAGGATCTAGGGGTCCGTTACGTATTGGAGGGCAGCGTGCGACGCCAGGGCGACCAGGTCCGCATCAACGCACAGCTCATAGACGCTCTTGGAGGTCATCATTTGTGGGCTGACCGCTATGACGGCGCGATGAGCGACATCTTTTCGCTTCAGGACAAGGTCATCGGCGAGATCGTGTCTGCACTCACAGTCGAGTTCACGACTGCGGAGAAAGCTGAATCCGAGCAGGTGGAGACCAAGAGCCCGCAGGCCTACGACGCTTTGCTCCAGGGCTGGGACCATCTGCGCCGTGACACCGAGGATGAGACGCTCAAGGCAATTCCTCTTTTCGAAACGGCAGTCGCTCTCGATCCCAATTATAGCCGTGCTTATGCGGCGCTCGCTTCGGCGAATTGGAGAATTGCGGTTTCCAATTGGGAGGCGGCCAGTCTCGGCTTTCAGAAGGCGATGGAACGCGTGGATCAAAACCTGGCCTTGGCAATGCGAAAGCCAAATCCGCTTGCCTATGCGATCTCGGCCGAGGTGCTGGCAAGACAGGGCCACTATGACGAAGCTTTTGCCGGAGTCAGCCGAGCCATGGAACTCGCTCCGAACGATCCAGAAAATCATATCAGCAAGGCGCGTGTCCTGAACGCCACGGGCCGTGCCCCGGAGGCCGAACGGGAAGTGCGACAGGCCATGCGGCTCGATCCGCAATACCCGCCAAGCTATCTGCGGGTCCTTGCGATGTCGCTGTTCCACCAGGAGAAGTACGAGAATGCGGTCGAGAGCCTCGAACTCCTTGTGACTCGACAATCGGATGTGGCCGAGGATTATGCCACGCTGGTGTCGAGCTTCGGTCATCTCGGGCGCACCGATGGCGTCAAGGCCAACATCGCAAAGTACGATGCGCTCACTGTTCCTGCCGGCTACTCCCCTCTCACTGTTCAGGAACTGGGGTGGTATTGGTATGGTGACATTTTCTATTACGAAAGGACCTACCGCGATCGTCTGCAGGAGGGCCTGCGAAAAGCCGGGGTGCAGGAGGGAGCCGGGACTGATATTTCATATGACGACTACGCTCGACTGATAAGCAAGAGCAACGGCGAGTACAACGTCAGGGGTACCACGAAAATAGACGCGCCCACGGCCAAGCGGCTGCACGACCGCGGCGTCAAACTGGTCGATGTGCGCACCACCCTGAGCTTCAATCGCGGGCATGTACCAGGAGCCATCAACTTATCTGTCGTGGAGAATTTATCCAACGACACGCTTTCGAACGCCGCAAACAAGGACGAGGAAGTCATCTTCTCATGCCATGGCAAATATTGCGGAGACTCGGCCTACGCATCGGCCAAAGCTTTGGTATGGGGGTTCAAGAACGTCTACCATTTTGCTGGTGGCTTCCCCGCCTGGGAGGACGCCCACTACCCGGTTGAGGCCAGTATGCCGCAATAGTCGGGTATACCTCGGAACTACACGGAGGATGTCATGGACATTGCCGGGTGGCTCGCGGGCCTTGGGCTCGCCAAATATGCCACGACCTTCGCTAAGAACGAGATCACTCCCGAAGTGCTCCCGCATCTGTCGGATGCGGACCTTGAAGCGCTGGGCCTCCCGATGGGCCCGAGGAAGCTCGTGTTGGCCGCGATTGCGGAGCTCGGCAAGTCTGACATGCCAGCGGCCGGTTCAACGCCCAGCCCGGAAGCCGAACGTCGCCAACTGACGGTGATGTTTGTTGATCTCGTCGGATCCACCGCATTGTCAGGTCGATTGGACCCGGAAGAAATGGCCGAGGTGATCCGGACGTACCAACACGCGGTGGCCGCGGAGATCACGCGCATGGATGGCCACGTCGCGAAGTTCATGGGAGACGGAGTGCTGGCCTATTTCGGTTGGCCGCGGGCGCACGAGGACGAGGCCGAACGGGCGGTGCGGGGCGGCCTCGCCATCGCCGCAGCAGTCGCCCGGCTGGCGACGCCAGCCAAAGAACCCTTGGGGGCCCGGGTGGGCATCGCAACGGGTCTGGTGGTCGTGGGCGATCTCGTTGGCGAGGGCGCTGCGCAGGAGGCGGCGGTGGTCGGCGAAACGCCGAACCTGGCGGCACGACTGCAATCCCTGGCCGAGGTCGGCTGTGTGGTCATCGCCGCCTCGACGCGGCTGCTGCTTGGCGAGCTTTTCGAGCTGGTGGATCTCGGCACTCACGACCTCAAGGGGTTCGCCACTCCGGTGCAGGCGTGGCTGGTCATTGGCGAGAGCCAAGCCGAGGGCCGCTTCGAGGCGCTGCACGGGATGCGGCTCGCGTCGCTCGTCGGCCGCGATCAGGAACTGGCCGCGCTCCTCGAATGCTGGCGGCTGGCAAAGGATGGCATCGGTCAGGTAGCTCTGCTGTCGGGCGAGCCGGGCATCGGCAAGTCGCGCGTCGCGGTCGCCCTGCGTGAGCGACTTCATGGCGAGGAATGCCTGTCGCTGCGCTATCACGGCTCCCCCTATCACACGAACAGCGCACTGTTCCCGGTGATGGACCAGCTGCGGCGCGCAGCCGGAATCGAACACCACGATGTGCCCGAGGTGAAGTTGGCCAAGCTGCAGGCACTGCTTGTCTTGGCTGTATCTGACCCGAAATTGGCGATCCCATTAATCACTGAACATTTGGCGATCCCGACATCAGGTCAATACTCCCTCCCCGAGTATGGACCGGAACAGAAAAAAGCGAAGACGTTTCAAGTACTGCTTGCCCAACTTGAAGGCCTCGCGGCAAAGCAGCCGGTGCTCATGACGGCCGAAGATGTTCACTGGTTCGATCCCACGAGCCTCGAGCTGTTCGATCGCGTCGTCGATCGGATCGAGCGCATGCCGGTCTTGCTGATTGTTACCTTTCGGCCCGAGTTCATACCACGCTGGACCGGCCGGCCGCATGTGACCCTGCTGACCCTCAATCGTCTCGGGCGGAGCGAAAGCGCGGTGTTGATCGACCATCTCTCCGGCGGGCGGCCGCTTCCTGCCGACGTGCAAGCACATATTCTCGCCAAGACCGAAGGCGTGCCGCTATTCGTCGAGGAGCTCACAAAGGCGGTGCTCGAATCGGGACTGCTCCGCGAAACCGGCGAGCGCTACGAGCTCACCGGCTCGCTGCCGCTGCTTGCCATCCCCTCGACGCTGCAGGACTCGCTCCTGGCTCGCCTCGATCGGTTGATGCCGGTTAAGGAGATAGCGCAGATCGGCGCTGTCATAGGCCGCGAGTTCAGCTACGAGTTGCTCGCCGCGACCGCGCAGATGGACGAGCCGAAGCTCAGGACCGCTCTGGATGAACTCGTCCGCGCCGAACTCGCGTTTTGCCGGGACACGCCCCCGGATGCAATCTACACTTTCAAGCATGCGCTGGTGCGGGATGCCGCCTACGAGTCGCTGCTGAAGAGCCGACGCCAGCAACTCCACTGCCGGATCGCCACGGTCCTCCGCGAACGCTTTCCCGACCGAGCGGAGGCGGAGCCGGAGGTGCTTGCCCATCATGCAACCGAGGGCGGTCTGCTCGATGATGCCGTATCGTACTGGCACAAGGCGGGCCTGCGCGCCAATTATCGCTCGGCCAACGCAGAAGCCATCGCCCACCTCTCCAACGGCCTCGATCTTCTCGCGACACTTCCCGAGACTCCGGAACGCCACAACCGCGAGATCGACCTCCAGCTTGCACTCGGCATTCCACAGGTCGCCGCTAAGGGCCATGGATCAGCCGAGGCCATGGCCGCCTACACACGGGCACACGAGCTATGCAACATACTCGGCAGCGAGACATCCCAGTTCTTCCCCGTCTTGCGTGGACTGTGGACCTGCAATCGCGCCCGGGGGCAGATGCGCACGGCGCGTGACCTTGCCGACCAGCTCGTCACGATTGCCCGGCGCTCCGGGGACCACTCCCTGCTGCTGGAAGCCCAGCACACCCAATGGACGACGCGATACTGCCTCGGCGAGTGGCAGTCGGTATGCGAGCACACGGCACAGGGTCTCGCCCTCTACCGACCCGAGCATTTTTCTCACGCTTTCATGTACGGCGGTCACGACCCTGCGGTGTGCGCCATTGCCCACGAGGGGGTAAGCCTGTGGATGCTCGGCTTTCCAGACCGGGCGCTGGCCCGAGCAGAAGAAGCCCTGGCCCTGGCCCGCAAACTGTCGCATCGCCCCAGCATTATGCACGCCCTTTGGTATGCGATCATCCTTCACTGCTTTCGCGGCGATGCTGCCGCGGCTCGGGAAAAGATCGAGATGGTGTTGCAGATGGCGCGTGATGGAGTGCCCCGCTGGATACCCTATGCCACGCTGCAGAGGGCCTACATTTCGGCGCTTGGTAACAAACAGCAGGCTCGAACGAGCATGACCACGATCCAAGAGGCCCTTGCAGCCGACCTGTCTGATGACGTGGAGGTGACTGGCTTTCATGTGTGCCTTTTCGCCAGCGTCTGTGGACTGGCCGGCGAGGCAGACGCCGGCATGAATGCATTGAAGCCAGCAATAGCCGAGGTGGCGGCCAGCGGCGCGCGCCTCTGGGAGTCGGAACTTCACCGGATCGCTGGAGATCTCCTACTACTCGGCTCAGCAGCACTCGATGTCGAGCGAAGCGAAGCACATTATCTCCGCGCCATCGAGGTAGCTCAGGAACAGCACGCCGCATCCCTCGATCTGCGCGCATCGACCTCGCTTGCTCGCCTGTGGGCCCACCGTGGAGACCGGCGGAAAGCCTGCGACCTGCTCGCGCCTGTCTACGCCTGGTTCACCGAGGGCTTTGATACGCGCGATGTCATTGATGCCAAGGAGTTGCTCGACCAACTTCGATAGATGCAATTACAATGATCGAAGCCATCCTTCCTTCCGCTAGCCCCCGCGCGCTCTTCGCTAAGCGACTCCATCGGAATCCTCCAATGTCACGCTGACTTGGTTAATCGCCATCGCTGAAGGGATTCGATCCAATCCCGTTGCGCGCGAGATCGACGTCGCCGTCATGAAACGAACGGTGGAATGGCAATCTCGCGAATTCAATTGATCGGTGTTTGGGAATGTCCGCATAGCGCCAAGAGCCGACTTGTCAAGGAAGCCCAATCGCGCAAGGCTGTTGTTCAAGATTAAGTCGTTCCGAGGATTTCAGCTCAAATAGTGGAGGATGACGATGAAGTACATGATCAGCTGGTTCGAACGTCCGCAAGGATCGCCTACGGAGTACGAGAATGCCCAGAA
Organism: Phyllobacterium zundukense; assembly: GCF_002764115.1. Classification (NCBI taxonomy): domain Bacteria; kingdom Pseudomonadati; phylum Pseudomonadota; class Alphaproteobacteria; order Hyphomicrobiales; family Phyllobacteriaceae; genus Phyllobacterium; species Phyllobacterium zundukense. Next base: position 3,261,944 of record NZ_CP017940.1, read on the forward strand.
GCGGATACTGGAGGTTTTCACTCAATGGAAGGCACCCGCCAATTTCAAGATCGAGTTATTCGTTGTGCGAGTGGGCGAGTGGGGTGGGCATATGTTGGTGGATTGCGATGATCCGTTGGCCGTTCACAAGGTATGCTCGACCTGGCCTGCTTTTGAATTCCAGGCACGACCCGTGATTGCCGTCGAGGACGCCGTCCGGGTCGAACTAGAAGCGATTGCTTGGCGCGATGGACTCAAACGTAAGTGATATTTGAGAGTATCGAAGCAAATGTTTGCTTCGGGTGGGCGGCCGACCGGTTGCTGCTGAGCCGTGTTGGCTCCCCCAAGGAAGCGGCCGCTATTGCGCTGTTCGTGCGCCCGGCAAAGGTGACCACCGGCTCCACTGGACGGAAATGGCGGATTACTCGACAGACTATCGCGTGCGCATCTCGTGGCGATGGCCTTCGTCGTTGGCACGGCGGAGCGTTCATTGCATGGCCGCTCCTCAAGCTCATCGCTCGCGACGAGTGCACTTCGCTTCGACTCACTCCTGCCGATGCGGTTCGCCAAGCGTGTGCATTAGCCGGTTGGCCCAGCCGAAGATTGCGACCGCATGGATGAGATCGAGGATCTGGAGATCGTCCATGCCGATCTGGCGCAGATGGTAGAACTGATAGGTGCCGACCTTATCGGGATGCGCCGTCAGATCGACGCCAAAATTGAATAGTGCCTGTTCGAACTCCGGCAGGTCCGCGTCGAGGCCGTTCTTGAAGACCTCTGCCACCACGTCCGGTTGCTTTTCGAGTTGGATGTAGCGGGCCGCGTGCACCGACGCGCAATATATGCAGCGGTTTACAAAAGAGGCTGCAAGTGCCCCGATCTCGCGACCGCCGCGCGAAAGACCGCCTTCGCTATACATGATGTCGTTGAAGAGCGGCGTGCGTTCGTTCAGCGTTTCCGGCTCGTTGGCAAGTACCAGCACGTAGTCTGAAATTTTCCTGTTGGACGGCGTCGTCTTCAGCGCCTCGAGCTGCTCAGGCGTTGCCGCGTCCATGTCGACTGGCTTCACATAGGGCTTCCAATCGAGTGCCTCGACGGTGAATTCGTGTACGGCGTGCGACATGTCAGTTGTCTCTCAGCATCTTGAGGCCGGCCACGACCAGCACCTGATAATTGACGAAGGCGATTAAGCCGGCGAGCGTCACGATATCCCGATCGTCGAGACCGGCAGTCGCAAGCTTGTCGATGTTGGCGCGGGTCGCATCCTTCGGAGAAAGCGTCACCAAGTCGACATGGGCGAGGATTGCGGCAACGCGCGAATTAACCCCCGCGGCCTCTGACGCCGGATCGGTAATCGCGCGGAGTTCCGAACCGCCCTCTTCGCTGTCCAGAAGTGCGTGGTAGTGGGAGACAAGCTCCTGTGACTTCCAAAGTGCTACCATGCGCGCGGCCAATGCGGCTCTCAGCGGGTAAGAGAAGTTGCGCGGCTCGGCGGGGCGAAGAGCGGCCTGATAGCTCGTCTGCGTCAGGTGCTTCAGCTTTGCGCGCTGCTCGCGCAGAGCCTTGAAGTCCGCAAAGCGGTCGAGGCCGAGAACAGTGTCGATCACGTCGAAGTTGGAAGGAGCGCTCATGTTTATCCTCAATCTACTGAAAGGTGTTCCATCGGACCTCAAGCCGTCTTCTGCACAAGATCCGGTGCGTCGGCATCCGTCCATTCGGTTCCATCGAGTTCAGGTTTCTCATAGGCGAGCAACGCCTCCCAATGGTAGTCGATGTCGCGGATGAAGAGTGAGGCGGCGACGCCCCGGGCCAGCCAGAGCGCACCCTCGCTGATCGCTGGAATGTCGCCGCTGACCTTGCCGACGCTGACCGAAGCGGCGTAGTTGAAGCAATGGATGTCCTTTAACCATGGTGCCGTGCCGACAACCTTTTCGGTGAAGGAAAAGTCGTCATGAAGCCACGGGAATCGCCCGAGTTCGGTGTTCCGTTCGCCCGGCGGCGGCGTGTAGCGGTCTCCCCAGCAGGCAATCTTGTCCTGATAGGGGGCGAGTTCATCGCGACTCATGGGATCAATGGAAAAGCCGGTGCCGAGGATAACGAAATCGGTGAGGAAAATACGGTCGTTGATTGTGGTGATGACAACCTCGCCGCCCTCCTCCTGCATTGAACGGATGCCGCAGTCGAAATGGAAATAGGCGTTCGGATGACGACTGACGCGGAGCGTCGAATTGTGCGGAGCAGGCGTCTGCTGCTTAGCGGCATAATCCATCAGCCGCCAACGCCATTCCGGCGAAATTTGCGCGAAGCCGGCTGTTACGCCATATGAGCCGATACCCATCAGCTTGTTGATCGTCGGCATCTCTTTGCGTCGGGCGAGAAGACGGACCTCGTCCGCGCCTTGCTCCAAGGCTTCCGCCGCATTGTCGACCGCCGAGGCGCCGACGCCGATGACGACGACGCGCTTGCCCTTCAGCCGTTCGAAATCGATGTCGTCAGCCGAATGCGCCCACGATTTCAGCCGCTCCATGCCATTGACGAAATCCGGGATAGTGGGCTCGCCGAGCCCGTCGCGGCCGGTCGCCAGCACCAGCTTGCGGGTAAGAATGGGCGCTTGCCCGCCGCCAATTTCGAGCTCCAGGAGACCGTCCGCGCGCGGCAGGATGCGGGTTACTTGGGTCTGGTTCTCGACGGGTATCGTCATGACGTCGCGATACCAGTTCAGGTATTCCATCCACATGGGACGCGGTATGCGAAACAGTTCCTCCCATTCGGCCTCGCCGTAGAGCGCAGTAAACCAGGCACGAAAGCTGAGTGAAGCAATGCCAAGCGCCGGGCCGAGCAGGTTTTTCGGCGAGCGCAGCGTTTCCATGCGCGCATAGTTGACCCATGGCCCCTCGAAACCTTTCGGCGCGCGGTCGACGATGCGCAGATTGGTGATGCCAGCGCGCGTCAGCGCTTGCCAGGCGACAAGACCGCACATGCCGCCGCCGATGACAACGACGTCGCTGACGGGCTGCCCTTTCTCTGTCGTCACCGGCATTGACCAATTGGCCGGCGGGTAGTTCAGGTAGCTCAGATCTTGCTTCACCCGCGCATTCAGGTCAGCAAGCCGATGCTGTTGCTGTTGGTTATTGATCATGATCCGTCTCCAGTTCAGCTCGCCAGCAGTACTGCGTCCCGTTCACGCCAGCCCACCCAGACCTCGTCGCCCTCAATATGCGAAAGCGCTACCGGGTCGAGTTGGACGACAAGGCTCGCTCCATTTTCGAGGGTTATGGTGAGCGACGTATGGGCGCCCTTGAAGACCCGATGGACAATGCGTCCCTTAAGTGCCAGCCGGCCATCGGGCTTTGCCGTCAGGCAGTAAAGTGTCTCTGGCCGGAGCGCCAGGGTGGCCTGCGCACCCGGCGTCGGCGTCGAACCATTCAGGTCGGCATGCACGATATTACCCCGCCAGTCGAAGGTTGCGACTGTGTCCACGACGGAAACGATCGTGCCCTCGAGCAAATTACTCTGGCCGATGAAATCGGCGACGAAGCGGCTATGCGGTCGGGCGTAGAGCTCGGAGGGCTTACCTATCTGCTCGATCCTACCCTTGTTCATAACAACGATGACGTCGGACATTGTCAGTGCCTCCTCTTGGTCGTGGGTAACAAAGATAAAAGTCTTTCCGGTCTTCTGTTGAATGGATTTGAGCTCGATCTGCATCTGCTGGCGCAGTTTCGCGTCGAGCGCCGAGAGCGGCTCGTCCAGCAACAGAACGTTTGGATCAGGTGCCAATGCCCGCATCAAAGCCACGCGCTGGCGCTGGCCGCCCGAAAGCTGCGCAGGCATCCGCTCCGCATAGTCCTCAAGCGCGACAAGCGAGAGCAGCTCGGTGACCCGCTTGTGGATCGCGCCCGACTCCATGCCCTTCAACTCCAGCCCGAAGGCGATGTTACGTCCGACCGTCAGGTGCGGAAAAAGGGCATAGTCCTGAAAGACGATGTTGACGTTGCGCTTGTGCGGAGGCAGATGCGAGATCGGCTTGCCATCGAGGTAGATTTCCCCGGTAGTGAGATCCTCGAAGCCGCCGAGCATACGCAGTGTTGTCGACTTTCCGCAGCCGGAAGGTCCGAGCAAAGTGACGAACTGGCCGGGCTCAATGGCGAGGTCGAGGTTCTCCACGGCGGGCAGCTCCCCGTAGAACTTGTTTACATTCTTGAAGTGGACAACAGGCTGCATTCGCGTCAACTCCTGGAACGACGGGTGAGATATTCGGCGTAGAGGCCGACTACAGTAGTAACGACGAGTACGATCGTCGCCATGGCGTTGATTTCCGGCGACATGCCGCCCTGCACCTTGGCAAAGATCAGCATGGGCAGCGTCGGCTGGTAGCCGCCGAGGAAGAACGTGCGCACGAAGTCGTCGATACTGGTCAGTACGCAGAAAATCATTCCGCCCAGGAGAGCCGGCATCAGATAGGGGATTGTAACGCGCAGGAAAGCAACAAACGGATCGGCGCCGAGATCCCGAGCCGCATCCACCAGGTTGGCAGGCATGGAGCGAAGACGGGTCATCACCATGATTACCACGAAGGGCACCGCGTGGACCGTATGCGACAAGATGATTGCGAAAGTGCCTGTCGGAATGTCCACCGTGCGGATGAAGATGCGCATTGAGATGGCATTGATCAGCCCAGGCACGACAGCGGGCAGGCAAGCGAGCGCGAAGATGGCGGCCTTGCCCCAGATGTTTTCCGCCGAGACCAGGAGCGCGATCCAGACCCCGATGATCGTGGCGCAGATGGTGGTCGCAAGGGCAATGCCGATGGAATAGAGCGACGCTTCCAGAAACTGCTTGTCATGCAGCACCTTGCCATACCAGTCGAGCGTCCAGTTGCCGATCGGGAAGGCGATGAAATTGGCTTCCTTGAAGCTCATCGCCATCATGAGCGCCAGGGGGAGCACGAGATAGATTGAAAAGAGCCAGTAGGATGCGCCGAGTACTGTTCTGGGCAGGTCGTTAAAATAGCTTCTCATCGGACCCTCCTCACATCAGCCGAATGGAACGACCGCCGACGACGCGCATGAACAGGCCAACGGTGGTGAGCGATACGACGAGCATGATCATTGAGAAGGCGGCACCCTCCGGCCACTTGTCGTTCGAGCCGTGGAACAGCATGGCGATGATTTCCGGAAAGATGACGGCATTCGGGCCGCCGAGCAGCAAAGGTGCAGCAAAGACACCGACGGCCGTCAGATAGACAAGGCTGCAACCCGAAACGATGCCGTCTTTGGAAAGCGGCAGGATAACCCGTCGGAAGCGTTGGAAGGGGCCGGCGCCGAGATCGGCCGCGGCATGGATCAGCGGCGTTGGAATCTTCTCGATGGCCGAATAGAGTGGTAGCAGCATGTAGAGCGCCAGGAGATAAACGACGCCGAAACTCAGGGAGAAGAAAGTGTAAAGCATGGGTATCGGTCGGTCGATAAAGCCCAACTCCCGAAGCAGCACGTTCACAGCGCCGCGATTGGCGAGCAGCATGATGATCGAGAAGGTGCGGATGAGTTCCCCAGCCCAGAACGGGATGAGCAACAGCAGCAGGGCGCGCATGCGGTTCTTCGGCCGGACTACCTTGGCGACGTAGTAGGCGACCGGATAGACAATCACCAGCGTCGAGAGGGTGACTACGCCGGCGAAGATCAGGCTGCGGATGAATGGCATGAAATAAAGCCTGTCGGAAAAGAACAGCGCATAATTGGCAAAGGTATAGTCGCTGCTTTTTCCCGGCTGCGGCGGATAATTGGCTATGAAACTGATGTTGGTCATCTGGACGATTGGCCCAATATGCAACACGGCCAGCCAAATAAGCGGCACACCTGCAAGCACGGCGAGCCTGATCCAGCGGCTGTCCGCCAGGCGTCCAATCGTATTGCGGTAGAGGCCGGAATCCACCACCCTGCCAATCCATCCGGCATAGCGGGGCGACGCCAGCGAGGCGGCGGCTCGGGGTTGCGTCGTTGTGTCCACCATTTCGGTAGTTCCCAGCTCTAGTCAATCATTCTTGGTGAGCGACCGGCCGAACAGCCGGCCGCTATGCGTCCGGTCTTCAGGCCGCCTTGATTTCGGCAGTGGCCTTGTCGATCATCTCGTTTTTCATGGCGCGGTTAACCGAGCTGAAGAATTGGACGCGCTCGACCTGTTCCGGCGGCAGCGCCATAGCGGCGCGCTCCTTGTCGTCGAGTACCTTGTCGACACCATCGAATGCCGAGGCGAAGCCGGACTGGCGCGTCATCGCCGCGCCGATCTCCGGCGAGGAGAGGATGGCGTCGAGGAAGGCATAGGCAGCATCGCCGTTCGGGGCGTTGTTGACGACGTTGAACGAGTAGAGGAACCCGTAAGTACCTTCCTTCGGAACCGAGATCTCGATGGGATGGCCATCCATGATAAGCTTGGCAGCGGGCCCCGACCACGTCTGTGCGAGGTAAATATCCTCATTGACGAACATCTGCTGCACTTCGGACGCCGCGTCGTAGTATTTGCGCACCTTGTCCTTATGCTTGATCATAAAATCGCGGGCTTTGTCGGTGGCAGCTTGAGCAACGTCCGCCTTATTTTCGTAGGTCACGTAGTCGCCATCACTGCCCTGATATCGCATGACGATAGAGAGGAAGTCAGAGACAATGTAGGAGGTCAGGTTCTTGTATTCGTCATCAAACATGATCTCCCAACTGTCGGAGGCCTTGGTATATTCCGTGTTGCGGGCAAGTCCCTCGAAGCCGGCGAGCAGCGGCAGGCCATAGGTTTTGCCGTCGACGGTAAGCTGCGGGGCGCCTTTGTATGTGGACGCGAGCTTGCCCCAGTTCTTCAGACGGGCGGTGTCGAGCGGCGCGAGCAGGTTAGACCCCATGAACTGCGATAGGCGGTGACCGGTAACGGTCACGATGTCGGTAGTGGGCGCCGCACCTTCGGCTGTGAGCAGATTGTATTGCTTGCCCTGATCGTCGGTCAGCCGGATGCGGATCTCGATGCCGCTGTCCTTCTGAAACTGGTCAATAAATGACTGCGGCACGAACTTGTCGTAGGTGGTGATATTAACAACTTTGCTTTGGGCGAGAGCTGGACGGATGATTGCTGGCGCAGCAAGGACGCCTGTGCCAGCGGCCAGCAGCTTTAACGTCGAGCGGCGATTCACGGTAATGTCTTTCATGTCATTCTCCTCTTTTATTTTGGCAGGCTCATATTTCGTTCTCGGGCGTTTTCGTCACGCGGCCCCTGCGGCGCCAAATATCCGACTGCCCAGCGCCGCGAGCGGTTTTCCCGGCGACTCCCCTGTCTGCGATGCGCGCCATCTGACGCGGATCATGACTGACGAAATCCGGCATCCGCTCGGAGGCAATGCGCACGATGCGCTCGATCAGTTCATGTGCGCAGGCCGATAGTGGACGGGCGGCGGCAGAAAAGATCGCCCAGAAGAAGGGAATATTGACATCCAGCGGGCGAATCGCGACCGGCGCCGATTGCAGGCCGAAGGCCGTCGCCGGCTCGATGATCGCTACACCCAGACCAGTCGACGCTATCTGCACGGCATTCATGGCCGCATTGGTTGCTATCACGCGCTTGGGCTGCACTTTTGCGGCTTCTAGTGCCTGGTCGACGTGATGGCGCAGACGAAACGGATTGGCCATAGTCACTAGCGTACGATCGGCGATATCGGCGATTGAAATGACCGCTTGAGCCGCGAGCGGATCGTGAGGCGCGACTGCGGCTACGCACCGCCCCTCAAAGAAGCCCTGCACCTCAAGACCCGGTTGATCGGCGGGCAGCGATGTCACGCAGAAGTCCGCAGTTCGGGCAAGGACCGACTGCACAGCCGCCTCCGCCGGCATGCTGCGAAGATGGATTACGTGCGGCAGCCGGTCTTCCGATAATTCCGCGAGCGCCAGCGGAATGATACCGCTGGCGAAAGCCGGCGTTGCAGCAAGCTCGATCGGCTCAGGCTCCCTCGCGGCAATCGCTTTCGCCCGATCCCGCAAATGGCCTATACCGCTGACGAAACGCTCGGCATCGTCATGAAATGCGATACCTTGGTCGGTTGGGGCGATCTTGGGGCCATTCCGCTCGAACAACGGAAAGCCGAGTGAGGTTTCCAGATCCTGTATTAGACGCGTGACCTGCGACTGGGAACGATCAAGCAGACGGGCGGCGCCGGTTATACTACCGGTCGACATGACTGCCAGAAACGTTTCCAGGTCGCGGATTTCCATCGGTACCATGCATTCCTTGCATTATGACAGTGATATAGTGCATAAAACGCATTCTGTGCGCTAGTGACAAAACACAAGTTTTCTTTGTTCGCCGTTCTCGTAGAAAAGTATTCGGGCGGGGCTCGGCAGCGGGAAAAATTGTGCCGGTATGGCGGTCGTTACTCGGGTATAAAATGCTGCGAATTGTATGGCGCAAGGCAAACGAGACGAGGAAAAGGGAAGCAGATCGATGCGGATTGGTATTCTCGGTGCGCGCGCAATCGCCTTCGGTATGGCGGCATTCCTTGCCAAAGCCGGTCACGAGCCGGTTCTATGGTCTCCGTCCGGCGCACGTGTCCGAAAGCTCGCCGCGGGCGCTTTGCTTACCGCAACGGGTGCGGTCGAGTTTTCCGGCCGGGTTAAGGTCGCCCACAATTGCGCCGAAGCAGTCTCCGGGACCGATGCGATCATCATCGCCCTGCCCGCTAACGGTCATCGCTTGGTCTTTGATTCCGCACTGCCGCACCTCAAATCTGGCCAGCCCGTGATCATTAGTTCACACACCTCCTTCGGTGCGCTCTATTTGTCGAAGCGGTTGGCAGAGCGCGGTGTACGGTTACCCATCATTGTCTGGGGCACGACCCTTTTGACCGGCCGCCAACAATTGGATGGAGTTAGCGTTTCGGTCAATACAATACGTCAAAAGGTCGACGTCGCGACCCTGCCAAAATCCACGGGGGCCGAGGGCACCGCCATTTGCACCGAGCTCTTCGGCGACCGTTTCGTCGAACGCGATGGGCTTCTCGCCATCGCGCTATCGAACCTCAACCCGCAGAACCATCTTGGTATCGCGCTTCTCAACTTGACCCGTATGGAGCAGGGTGAGACATGGGGACAGGGCGAACACGTCACCCCCGCCGTGGGGAACTTGATTGAGGCGCTTGACCTTGAACGGCTCCGGATAGCCGAGAGCTTCGGACTTTCTGTCCGTACGGTGCAGGAACATTTTTCGCTCTCTTTCCACGTGCCGATGGGCACTGTTTCGGAGATGAACCAGCAGATGCACCGCGAGGGTCGCGGCGGCTTCGGGCCCGCGACCGCTGACAGCAGATATATCTACGAGGACGTGCCCTTCGGACTCGTACCGACCAGCCTTCTTGGCCGCATTGCCGGCCGGCCTGCGCTGCTGCACGAAGCCGGCACCAGCCTGTTATCGGCGGCGGTGGGCCGCAATCTTGTCGCCGACAACGACCTGTTGCCGGATCTGGCACTCGACAAGCTTTCGGCGACAGCCCTCACGACACTCTGCGAAGAGTGACCCACCGCGTAAAAGGGCCGCTTACGTCCCGACCGATGCAGCACCCACGGCTTCGCGTTTGCCTGCAATTCTACAGCGAACGAATTCGCAACATCGAGAGCTGTTTAGCGTTTAGCGCGGAAGGACAAAGATTCAGCTTCCAAGGTGGTTAGATGTCCAATTTTGCGCAAGCTCCGCCTCCTTCGTGCCCCCGAGGAAATCATTCTTGAATGCAAATCGGAATGAGTGATTTCCAATGGGCGCTTTGAGCGGCTTCGAACTACCGAGTCACTTAATGCGGCATTTGAGAGTGCGGTTCCACACAAGCCATTATGCGACTTTCGCAGCACAGACCGAGAACATGTCGTCGATGGATCGTTCAATTTGATTTTGGCATAGGTCCGCAGTGGATCCGTACATTTCACATAGTTCGTTCCGCGTAAATGCTAATTGTTGCAGGCTCCTGATCTCTGGGCGGGCATTTGCTGTGCCCGTTTTGGCGCGGTGTCAGGTTCAATCAACACTCTTCAGGCTGCCAAGCCACTCCATGACCCGCGTTACCGTCTGTCGCTCCTGCGGCGCCTGCATGGAGAAGCCATCGACTATCCGGGCTCGCGGCGCGTGCTGGCGCACGACCGCAAGACTGTTTCCGAGGCCGTAGCCGCCGTGGGTGATGAAGGGGATCAAAGTCTTTCCCGAAAGATCAAGGGCGGTTAGAAACGACCGGATAACCGGGGGCGCCGTTTCGCCCCAAATCGGGAAGCCTAGGAATAGTGTCTGATACGACGCGACACCCACGACCGTGGTTTTCAGCGGCGGTTCATAGCCATTGTTACGTTCCTGGCGCGCCTGCTCGACCATCTCGAAGTAATCATCGGGGTAAGGCCGCTCGGGTTCGATCTCGAACAGGTTGGCCGGCAGCGTCCGGCTGATCTGGCCTGCAATGACGCGTGTGTTCCCGCTCCGCGAAAAATAAGCCACAAGTGACTTGCCGTCTGCGCGCCGCGCGGCCTCAGTTGGAGAGACGGACGCCGTTCCACCTGCTGTGAGAGACAATAGCAGCGACGTCATGAGGATCTCTCTTCGTGTCGGATTTTCAGAATCTGTCACCGTTCGTCCCTCCTTACAATCAGAGCCCGGTCATCTTGAGCACCGACTCGGGCAGACGTTCACCCTGAACTTCGATCTTCGACAGCGCCGTTGCGATCTCCCCCAGATCCTCTCCAGTGAGTGTCACATCCACCGCGCCCAAGTTTTCTTCCAAACGATGGAGTTTGGTAGTGCCAGGGATCGGTACGATCCACGACTTCTGCGCCAGCAGCCAAGCGAGAGCGACCTGTGCGGGTGTCGCGCCCTTGCGCTCGGCGACAGAATTGACGATATCGACCAGAGCCATGTTGACCTTGCGGGCTTCGGGGGAGAAGCGTGGAACACTGTTGCGGAAGTCCGTGGGATCGAACTTGGTATTCTCGTCGATCTTGCCGGTCAGAAAACCTGCGCCGAGGGGACTAAAAGGAACAAACCCGATGCCAAGTTCCTCGAGCGTCGGCAGAAGATCGTCTTCCGGCCCGCGCCAGAACAGGGAATATTCACTTTGCACGACGGTAACAGGCTGCACTGCATGCGCGCGGCGGATGGTCTGAACACCAGCTTCCGACAGACCGAAGTGTTCGACCTTGCCTCAGCGATCAACTCCTTGACCGCGCCCGCCACGTCCTCGATCGGCACATCGGGATCGACCCGATGCTGATAGAAAATGTCGATGCGATCGGTCTTCAGACGCTTCAGGCAGGCATCGGCCACCGCCTTGATATGCTCGGGCCGGCTGTTGGTGCCGCCACGGCGATCGCCCGTCTCAAGGTTGATGTCGAAGCCGAACTTTGTGGCAATCAACACATGGTCCCGAATGGGCTGGATCGCCTCGCCGACGAGCTCCTCATTGACGAACGGACCGTAGGCTTCAGCCGTGTCGAACAGGGTCACACCGCGATCATGGGCGGCGCGGATGAGTTTGATCATCTCCTGGTTGTCAGCTGGCGGGCCGTAAGCCGCACTCATGCTCATGCAGCCAAGGCCGAGCGCGGATACTTCCAGTGTTCCAAGTTTGCGGGTTTGCATTGCAGTCTCCAACCGATCGAGCGGGCCGTCCAGCACCGCGACAGATCGTTTCAGAACGGTTGCGGATGATGGCGAGGATCGCGCCGCGATCTGTGGCGCCAGAAAATCCTGAAAACGCGTACTTGTCTGAGGCCACCAAACGGCGATGCCTATAAATTTAGCGCCTGCCGCAGCTTGCGATAAGATGCTATAATTCGCATGAGCCTTTTAGATGAGCTAACAAATACAGATGCAAAACTTTAACGACCTTGCCGCATTTGCGACCGTTGCCAGGGAACGGAGCTTCACACGCGCCGCCGCCAAACTTGGCGTCTCGCCCTCGGCCCTCAGCCAAACCATCCGCAATCTCGAGGAGCGATTAGGCCTGCGGCTTCTGACCCGCACCACGCGCAGCGTCGCATCGACGGAGGCTGGCGAACGCTTGCTGCGTACCGTCGCACCGCGTTTCGAAGAAATCGAAGCTGAACTGGCCGCCTTGAGCGAGCTTCGCGAGAAACCTGCCGGCACAGTTCGCATTACTGCCGGCGAGCATCCTGCGATCTCTGTTCTGCAACCCGCTCTCAAACGCTTCCTGCCCGAGTATCCGGATATCCAAATTGAAATCATCATCGACTACGGTCTGACCGATATCGTCTCTGAGGGCTACGACGCCGGGGTTCGCATGGGCGAGCAAGTTGCAAAAGACATGATCGCCGTGCGCATCGGACCGGATATGCGGATGGCGGTCGTCGGATCACCTGCGTATTTTGAGCAATATTCGCTGCCGCAGACACCGCAAGATCTTGCCGCGCACAAGTGCATCAATATTCGGCTTCCGACCTATGGCGGGCTATTTCCCTGGGGCCTCGAGAAGGATGATCGGGAGGTCAAGGTGCGTGGAGAAGGACAGCTCGTCTTTAACAGTCTCGGCATGAGATTAAGTTCAGCATTGGACGGTCTTGGGGTCGCCTATATACCCGAAGATCAGGTCCTTCCTTACATCGCCGAGGGTCAATTGGTGCGGGTTCTGGAGGATTGGTGCCCGAAATTCCCCGGTTATCACCTCTACTATCCCAGTCGGCGGCACTCCTCGCCCGCCCTGACGCTGCTTATCGAAAATCTCCGCTATCGCGGGAATTGACGCGGCTCGCCCAGACGCGCCGGTCAGGCCTAATGGCATGACCATACAGGGCGGAAGCACCTAGTTGCGGGGCACTCTAGCGCCGTGATTGCCCGCTAAGAGCAAAAACCTCAACGGCGCTTTCACGTCCGCGCACCTGCACCGACCCCATAGCGACCGCATCACCGCAGTTTGAACGCGCGGCCTCGAAAGTAGGGCCGCTGATCAGGCAGTCAGTATCAAATTCCTTGTTAAGCCTTTCGAGCCGCTGAGCCAAATTCACGGTATCGCCATATAACGTGTATGTGTGGCGTTCCTCACCCCCGACGGTGCCGGCGGCCACCGGCCCGGTGGCTATACCGATCCGTAGACGGATCCGGTGGCCGTCGAATTCGCGTCCAGAAACGAGATAAAGGAGATCGCGAGCAGCATCGACCGCGCGCGCCGGATGGTCCTCGGCGGGAAGAGGTGCGTTGAACGCTGCAATTAATGCATCGCTGATATAGTTTACGACAACCCCGCCCCGGTCGTCGACAATCGATGTCGCTGCGCTGAAAAAGCTATTGAGCATTCCGATCACGCGCGGGGGCGACAAGGTCTCCGATAGGCGCGTGAAGCCTTCGATGTCGGCGAAGAGGATCGTCGCTGCGCGCTGCTGAGGTGCCAGTTGCCCGGCCTGGATGAGCTGCTCGGCCACTTGTGGCGGGACATAACGGCCAAAAATCCGCTGGATCCGGGTTCGCTCGGCCTCGGCGGCGGCATTTGCTCGAACTACATTGCGCGCGCGGTGGACAGCCAGCGCCGCTATACACGTAACAAGCCCGATCACCACTCCCTCGATCATGCGAACCGGAATGCCGAGGAAGTCGGGACTGAGGATGACCTCAAGCACATCCGCGCGCGAGGGCGAAGCCGGCAGATCTCCGAGACTGACGATGCGCTCCATGCCCAACATGATCCATGTGGTGGCGCCGGCAAGACCGATTACGGCACAAAGTCCAGTCCATATGACCAGCGCCGGGGATAGCGCCAGAATAGAGGTCGCCAGGATTACGTAGTAATATTCGGTGCGACTGGAGAGAAAGACGAGGTTCTGAGGAACATTATCCCCACTGCTCAGCGGCGCGAAGGCAAGTATGGCACTCGCGGCCGCCGCATCGAATGCGAACAGGACGAAGCGGGCCATGCGTTCATATCGGCTATTGACCAGCCGCAGCGGAATCAGACCGATCGCAGCGGTCACCAGGATTGCGCCCGCCACGTAGACGTTATTTGGATACCCATAGATCGCCAGGTAGAAGAAAGCGATCGCAACGAGGGCGCAGCTTCGGCCGATAACGGCGAGCCAGAATCCATTGCGTTCCGCGTCAGCGAGGGCGGCGGAGGCGGAGGTCTGGTGTAGGTCCAAGCGCGTTAGGTTAGGTATTTCGATACTCCTCGGCAGCGCGATCAACCCTAGACAGAATTCGAGCCTGCTGCGTTTGGACATCCACATGGGCATTAACAGCATCGCAGAGATTTTTGCGCTTCCTGCGCTGAACCCAGTTCATGGCATGGTAGGTCAGGAACATGTAAAGCCCGGCGATCGCGATGCAGTGGATGAAAAAGCCTGCGACTGACTCTTCGAAATTCCACCAGTCGAGCGTCATCTGCATGGAGAGCTTTGTACCGATGGCCAGCTCGAACGAACTCCAGACCCCATGGGTCGCAACAAGGACAGCTATCACCCGCAGGACAAGCCTCCGTATGGCGTTGGGTTTTGAAACGCCGGGCAGCTTGCGTGCCACACCCATGATCATCGGCCAGCGCAAACCCAGGTGGACGGATAGGATCACCAGGACCCAGTATGCTGCCAGCGTATGGATCTGCCGCACGGCGAAGCCGCCATAGGCCGACATGATACCGGACAGCGCATTGGAAATGAGCGCGCTGGTTACGAGCAACGCCAGCATCGCAACAAGCAGCAGAAACGTCACCGCGATGTTGAACCGTCGGCGCGCTTCGCGATGGGTCTTCGGAATCGTACCATACCAGCGGCGATTGAAAATATTGTGCACGATGACCAGCAGGAACATCGCGGTTCCGGCCACCTCATGGGCGATGTTGCCGAGCCACCAATAGGAGAGACCGAACAGCAGCAGGCCAGCGGCTATGAAATCGAATACCAGTCGACAAACGAAAACGCGGCTCAAACGCTTGGCCTCCCACCCTACTCGACCGGAGTGCCGTTAAACCGGGGGATGCGATAGGCCGTGTAAAGGTAATCGCTACTTTCCTGGCTGCGATGACACGACTGACAGCGTGCGGTGTTTTCGTCCATGTTGATCGACTTGTCCGGCCAGAACCATTGGAATTGCCAGTCGGCGGTGCGGCGGTTCTCCTCATAGTCCGCACCAAAGCCTTCGCCCTTTTGCATGACGAAGTACCGATAGAGCTCGCCATCACGGTGATCGACCAGCACAAAATGCGTGCCCGCCGGAATCGGCTGGCCGCTCTTGACGGCCTCGATAGCCGCAGGCGTCGTCATGATGTGTTCCATGACATTGCCGCGCTTGACAGTCGTGTAGTGCACCAGCCCATCGAGGTCGGGAAACTTGACCCGGTTGGTTTCTGCATGGACTTGCCAACCGACCAGAGAAACGGCGCAGGCGGCAAAGGCACTCAATGCAAGTGGAATTGTAAAAATCTTCAAGAGCAAGCTCGCTTTGGGTTCGGAGAAAAAATGGGGTGGTCAACAGGCCGCCGCTGGCGGCCTGCGGCGGTTTCGCTTGGCTGGCGATCAACGCTCGTACTGCTCGTCGGAAACTTGCTCCATCCATTCGACAGTTTTTCCGTCGAGCGCTTCAGAGAAAGCGATATGGCTCATTCCGACCGTGGCGCTTGCACCATGCCAATGCTTCACGCCGGGCGGAATCCAGACGGTATCACCGGGCCGGATCTCCTGAACGGCGCCATCCCAGTTCTGCACGCGGCCGATGCCCGTCGTTACGATCAGCGTCTGACCAAGTGGATGCGTGTGCCAGGCGGTTCGTGCTCCCGGCTCGAAAGTGACGGTTCCGCCGCTTATCCGCGCCGCTCCACTTCCCTTAAAGCGTGAGTCGATGCGGACGGAACCCGTGAAACTCTCGGCGGAGCCTATAGTGGACGGTTGCGATCCGGCGCGCGTCACCGCGATCGCCTGATCGGACTGAGCCGAGGCGACCGAAGCGGCGAGGACAAGGGAGGTGATTGTTAAGGCCTGGCGTTTCACTGCGTTCCTTTGGCGTTCTGCGGTTTGACGCGTCTGCGTCATTTCTTGAAGACTTCCTTGGCGACCGCGATCGCGGACACTGCGTTCGGCCAGCCCGAATAGAATGCGAGATGGGTGATCGTCTCAACCAGTTCCGTCTCGGTGACACCGTTGCGCTTGGCGATGGCAAGGTGCGAACGAAGCTGGTCGGGGCGGTTCATGGCGACAAGCGCGCTGACAGTCGCCAGGCTTCGATCCCGTTTGGAAAGCTCCGGACGCTCCCAGATGTCGCCATACAGTACCTCGTCCGTCAGTTCGGCCATCTTTGGTGCGATATCGCCATACAGTTGCTGGGCGCGCGACGGCTGCTGGGGGGTGGTTGCATCGGACGCGGCGGGTGTCTGATCTTGGGCGTACGCGGGAACCGCCATGGCGCCCAGAAACAGAACAAGGAGTGACATATTGCTGAGAAATTTCATTGGATACTCCATTCCATCGGTAAAGATATGGGGCCGACGGGTTATGAGCGGTCGGAAACAAGGGTTCGGGCAAAAAACGGCGTCAGCTTGTCCATTGCGGCATCCACATATTTGGGAACCCAGTAGGTTTCGATATGTGTTGCGCCATCGATCTTGAACAGCTCCTTGTCCTTCGTGCCGGTGGCCTTGGCGAATGCATCCTCGCTCATGTACAAACTGTCGGCCTTGCTGCCCGCGATCATCAGAAGCGGCTTGTCGATCAGTTCGATCTGGTCGGTGGCATCCCAGCGCATCAGGTCCAGCAAACTGCTCATGGTGTACTTGAAGGTCGAGTTGGGGTGCGCGTGCGTCTTCCAGTAGTACTCGTAGCCCTGCCGATACATTTCAAACGGCAATTTGGCGATCTGCTCGTCCGTCAGATTGGCATCTCCCGCATAGAGAATTTTTCCGCCGGCCGCTTCCTGCGCGCGGGCATCTGAAACCTGCTGCAGGCGTTCCTGGATGGTGTCCAGTTGCGAATCCGCGAAGCCATTGCGACGAACCCGTCCGGAGTTGAACATGCTCAACGTCGCGATTGACTCGTACCGCTTGTCGGTTTTCGCCGCGGCCAACGAATATCCACCGCCACCGCAGATGCCGAGCAGGCCCAGGCGCGCGACATCGACGCCCGAATAGCGGGTGATGAAGTCTGCCATACCGTGGATGTCCTCGATGCGGTATACGGGTTTGTCCACGCTACGCGGCTGGCCGGCGCTCGCGCCCTGATACGCGGCATCCGCGGTGATCGTGATATAGCCCTGTTCCGCCAGGCGCTGCGCATATAAACCCGCGACCTGTTCCTTCACCCCGCCGTTCGGGTGCGCCACGACGATTGCAGGATATTTCTGCTGCGGATCGTAGTTTGCCGGCGTATAAACGTTGGCGGAAATGTCGAGGCCGTTGAGCTTGTACGTGACCGGGTGAATATTGACCTTGCCCGGCTCATTCTTCGTGATCGCGCCTTCATAGGTCAGCGTGAACGGGTTCTGCGTGTAGTCCGCGGCCCCCACTTCGCCAGCCGAACAGCGCCGACATCGAGGCCGAAATCACCCCGGCATCGTATGGCCCGGTATTGGGCGTAACTGAACGGAAGAACTGGTTGAGCGTCTCCGGCTTGCGGTCGAACTGCACGCCGTCAAAGTAGTTCGGCCAGGTGCCGATCCTGAACTGATCGAAGAAAAGCTGATCATAAGGAGTTGGCTCGATCGTCGCAGCCACGGTGCTGTTGCCTGCTCGCCCGCGACGCGGTTGGTCGACCAAATAGACCGGGTATCCCCGACGCAGGAAGATGTTCTGAAAACCTTCGCGCCCATCCGATGTCGTTTCCCAGCTACGCGCCGACTGAAAGGCGCCATGCAGCATGACGATAGGCAGCGCTTTTGAATTTTGCGGAACTTGATAAAAAGCGTAGAGATGATCCCCGTGGAGACTCTGCCCTTCGGATGTAGGTTTGTTATTATTGTAGGTTCCGGGGGTAGTGATCACGGTGCCGCCGACTGCGAAGCTACCTTGCTCCTGGATCGTCAAGGGCTCTGGTATCACCTTTTGATCAGCCGTTGCACCTGAACAGGCGAACATAGCCACAGCAACTAACGCGGACGCAACGAACCGATTTCGTGAGCTCAAGGCCTCATTCCTTCTCAATCTTTCAGACGCCGAGAAGGATAGGCCGAGCGGCATTCCTTGATAAGACGCCGATATCAGGATGCGTCTTTAAGCTCAGCTTCATAATGATTACTAAACACACAAGACGGATCGAGATGCCATGCCCCGCGGGTTCACATGCGACCCTGGTGGGGACGAGTGCGATCAAACTCGCGACCCACAATCTCAAATGACGGGAAGTCCATCAGACGCCGAAGGTCCGCGTTTATTACCTGTTGATAAACCTATGGTGATTCTATTCTCACAACTCGAGCAACGAGTCCCAACGTAGCAAGCGACAAGTTATGTGCATGTCTGCATGGGGTGTATTCACGTCTACAATCCGGGCGAATCGCTGAGAAGGTCTACCAGTTGTTTGATGTCTTCCCGCTCACTTTTTGAACGTGGGATGAATGCACAATAGGGGTGACCTAACGGAACCGAAACCGACGACAACGAAATTAGACGACCAGCTTCCAGATCACCGAGGGCAACAGTTTTCTGCCCCAGTGCTATCCCCAAACCCAGCCTCGCGGAAGAAACTGCTAGGCTCGAAAGCCCGACACGCCGGCCTTGCGACGGGTCGACCCGACGGGAACTCCCAATCTGTGAAAACCAATCCGCCCATGTGGGATGCGAAACGTAGTGTGGCCCCCAATTTGTGTGGATGAACTGACTCTCATGGATGTCCGCCAAATTAAATGCGTCATTACCATGCGTTTGCCAGAACGTTGGGGCACACATTGGCAGGACAGCGTCATGCATAAGCGGAACTACCTTCAATGCCGGGTAGTGGTACTCTCCATAACTTATCCTCAGATCAATATTCTGACGTGCGAGATCAATAGGATCGTCTTCAACCCGGATATCGAAGGCAATATGCGGGAAAAATTCCAAAAGCTTGGCCAATTTAGGAGCGAGCCACAACTCGGCGAGTGAAAAAGGTACACTCACGACGAGCATTGGCTTCTACGGTCGTGCTGCGTGAGACCCTGATCAGGCCCCCGTCATCACGTCGATCGATGAGTAGTGCCTACATCACAAAATCTGTGGGGAGACAGATTTTACTTTAGCTCACGGAGTCACCAATCATAAATAACAGGGAACGAAAAGAGCCATGAAGAACTAAAAGATTCTCGGCATTCTCCGGCGTGGCCGGACTGATCTCGAAAACCATCTGATCGACGGTCTCGTGGACGGCAGGGTTAGCCGCCGCGAATTCATTCGTCACGGCAGCCCGCTGGGTCTGTCGCTGCCTTTCCTTGGAAGCGTCGGCTTTGCAGCAGGGTTCGGGGGCATGCCAAATGCCCTCCGAAGGCAGAGGTCACAGGTTCGAATCCTGTCGGGTGCGCCATCTCATCACCATTCCAGACCAAAAGGCACCAGGTTACGCTCTTGCTCGCCGCAATCGCAAGACGACTAGGACAAGCAAAGATCGCTCACACTGTGAACTACTCGGGATAGGTCTCAACTCCCTCCGGGGCCGCCTTGTTGAAAAGGATAAATGCCAAGGGGTTGCCGGGCTCGGACATTGCATCGCTGCGCTTGCCAGTCATCTCTCCAGCCACGCTGCTTGTATACTCCGCAACCACCTCGCCGAAGCTATTGCGCTGGATGGCCACCTTCTGTCCGGCTTCGACCTTGTCGTTGAGCTTGACCAGATACTCGACCAACCCGCCCTGGGTTGCCAGGATCGGGAACGCACTGCTGCCGACAAAAACACCCACGTCCTTGCCCGTACGTCCCATTGGGCCGACAATGATGCCGTGATGCTTGAGGACGTTCATGGTGCCTTCCACGAACAGGGAGATCATCTCAATGTCCAGGACGCGCGCAGCGCCGATCTCCGGGCAAAAGGACGGGATGCCCGCGTCGACAAACGCGTTATGCAGGACACCGGGATAGGCATGATTGTCGAAGATCTGGCTGACGGGGTAAAGTTCCACCATCGCCTTGATCTCGGGCACATCCATGCTGGCAATATTGAATGCGGTGACGTCGAATCCAGTTGTCCCGGTATGGAAGTCGATCGCAACATCGGCGTTCGGGCGGAGGAGACGGTTGAACAGGAGCCCGGCGTGCCGGCTGGTCGCGGTGGCACCGTTCTCGTTCCCGGGCCATTCGCGATTCATATCGATCAGATCAATGCCCCTGCCCGAATTGGGCCATCTGCGCTGCATGGCTTCCATGGCCGGGCGGGACACGTCCGTGACCGCCATCACCGTTCCCGACATCTCCGCTGGATCGAGTTGGTTCATCACGGTCTGGACCGTATGTACAGAACTCATCTCGTCGCCATGCACACCACTGACCAGGACGACGCGTTTGCCCGGCTTGGCTCCCTTGGCGACCGTCACGGACACATACCAGTGCTGCCCCGTGGGCATCTGCACACCCTGAAAATACAAGAAGTGCCTCTGACCCGGCTCCAGGTCGTTGACGTCAAGCGCGCTGACAACCTTTTTCCCTTGGATAACATCGCCGGTATAGGCCGTACCTGATGCCGGATGGGCAGAGGGTGCCGCTGCGTCCTGGGCATTCGCAGCACCAGCGTTGACGGTGAGAGCAGCCGACGCGCCGACCGTGGCTATAGATGCGATTATGAAATCGCGGCGATCGAGGCCTTCCTTAAGATCGGGCATGATGGAGGTCCTTTGTGATTTGAAAAGCTACGTTAAAGCAACGGCATGCACATCGGTCACAAAAATCCCGCGCGACTTGAGCCACAACCATGTTCCTAACCGCGCAAAGTTGCAAGATTTCTGCGGAGCTATGTTGGGGCTTGCGATCTTGCGGCGTCGTTCGCGCCCGCAGCGGGCAATTGCCATGACAGTGCTGTTCGTTGTAAACATTCCGCCCGCTTGATTTTGAGGAGACGCAGCATGGACCGATTCACGGGCGGTTGCCTGTGCGGCAACGTCCGAATTGTGGCGTCGGGCCTTCCCTACCGGGTCGGCATTTGCCACTGTCTCGACTGCCGCAAGCATCATGGGGCGCTTTTTCACGTTTCCGCGGTGTTCCCTCAGGATGCGGTGACGATCGATGGCGAAACACGCGACTACGCCGGGCGGTATTTCTGTCCCCGCTGCGGCTCGTCCGTTTTCGCTCGCTCCGCGGACGAAATCGAAGTGAACCTGGGCTCCCTGGATGCCCCTGACCAACTGATGCCAACCTACGAACTCTGGAGCGTCCGTCGCGAGTCCTGGTTGCCGCCGTTTCCACTCACGAGACGATACGACCGCAATCGTGACACCACGAGCCGCTCTGAGGAGTAGATCGCACGAACCGTGCGAAGGCGCCGTTACGAGGTGACAGAGATGTATGCCTTGACTACCTCCGGAATCATTTCATGCAACCGAAAGCAAACCTGTGGAATTCCTGCACAACGGCGCGTCATTCATCGAGCCTTACATACAGCAATACGGGCTCTATGCGATCTTCGTCATCGTATACCTGGAATCGCTGGGGGCGCCGCTTCCCGGTGAAAGTGCGCTTGTTGCGTCATCGCTTCTCGCGATCCGAGGTGACATCGCGATCATTGACCTGTTTTTCGCTGTTTGGTCCGCCGCGGTACTCGGCGACAGTACAGGCTATGCTATTGGGCATTTTGGTGGCCGGCCACTCCTGCAGCGATATGGCTGGCTCGTCAAACTCACTCCGGAACGGCTTGCAAAGCTGGAAGAATTGTTTCGGCGTCGCGGACCCTTCATTGTCTTCAGCGCACGTTTTGTCGTTGTACTGCGGCAATTGAATGGACTGTTAGCGGGGTCCGTTGGCATGCCCTGGCACAGTTTCTTCCTGGCAAACGTCCTCGGTGCCGGGCTCTGGGCGGCTGTATGGAGTTTTGGACCATACTTTTTCGGGGGCATGTTCCACGCGATCTGGCGCTAAGTGCCGCTGGCATTTCAGAGGGCGCTGCTGTGACTGCCAGAGAGGCATCCCGTCGATCGACCAAGGACTAATCCGAATTGAGCGATGACGCGAGGGCCGGTTCATGCCACTTTGGCCGTGACTGATAAAAACACAAGAATAATTACTCAGGTCAAAATTGCAGTTCAGGCATATGAAAAGCTAAAACCAAGCTGGCCCCATGCACCGAACAGTAGTTTCAGTGGGGGCCCGGATGCCCATAAGCAGACGATATTATACTCTGGATGCCATGCGCGGAGTTGCTGCGATTTTGGTCGTGCTTTATCATGCGGGTCCGGTCACGACCATTATAGCCCCGGCAGGATATATCGCGGTAGACTTCTTTTTTGCGCTCAGTGGCTTCGTCATCGCAGGCATATATGAAGCAAAACTGCGCAATGGCCTGTCGTCTCCTCAGCGCTTCGCCATCATACGGCTGACCCGGCTCTATCCGCTCTATCTCGTCGGATTGCTCCTCGGTATGGCCAAGGCCGTCGGTGCCTGGGTGCTTGCTGCTCCCCATGCGTTGACCGGTTCGCAAATCGTGCTTTCGACGGTCTTTGGCCTTGCCATTCTTCCGACACTCCCGCCTCTGGACGATCTTTTTCCATTGAACGGACCGGCCTGGTCGCTTTTTCTGGAGATCGCTATCAACATTGTTTTTGCTCTGTGGCTGGTCCACTGGAAGTCCCGTTCGCTGGTTGGCCTGGCTGCCCTGTCGGCTCTGGCAATGATGGTCACGGTCATTCATGCGCAGTCGCTCAATGTCGGCTGGAATTGGGAAACCCTCCATGCGGGCTTCGCACGCGTGACTTTCGCCTTCACCATGGGTGTCTTGCTGGCACGCAACAGGACCGCCCTTGGCTGGAAAGTCTCGTGGGCGGCCCTGATCCCGATCACTGCGCTCATATTGGCTCTATGCCTACCCGCGCCTCAGCAATACCGGACAATGATCGATCTTGTGATCGCGCTGCTCATCTGCCCCGCCATCCTTTACTACGGGACCGTGCTGGAATGCCCCTTGCAGCTTCGCCCTCTGGCAAGCTTCCTCGGGGACATATCCTATCCGGTCTATGCGGTGCACTTTCCGCTTCTTTTCATGTTCACACACGTTGCCGGGAGAGCCGGACTGGCCGGCAGCAGTGTGCTTTGGGTTTTCATGCCGTGCCTGATTGCCGGCAGCGCCCTGCTCTACCACCTGTATGACGTGCCCGTGCGACGCTTCCTGTCAGCGCGGCGCGGGGCCGTCCTGCAACCCGAAATAGTCATTTGAACAGGATGAATATGGGTCACGATCCTGTCACGCCGGTTCATCCTAAAATGGGTTTCAGCTCAAGAGGACGCAGGATGTGGCCATTGGTTTCCCGGGTTCTGTATGGTTCGGAATGGCGGCCCTACTCGGCTGACAGGCCGGTAAAATCCCTTGGCGGGGATATGATCAGCGGCCGCATCATGCGGCTTCGTTACCATGACAAGGGACTCTGGTTCTATCGCGCCATGACGCCGGACGAAAACGAGAAGGACATCTGGCGTACCACGAACAAGTAAGCGATGCGGACGCATTTCCCCTGAACTGTTCCGCCGTATCATCACCCAAAGGTTTTTCGATCCGCCATCTTGCGCGCGCCACGCCGCCAAGCCTATTATGGCCGATGAAAACTTCTTCCTCCAAAATCCTACCCGCAATTGGCCCGGGCGAACGCTCTTGGCCCAAAATTCTCTCTAACTATCGCAAGCCGCATCGGGGACGCAGCGCGTTCGAGCTTGCCGTTACCGTCGTCCCCTTCGCCATTTTCTGGGCACTTACCTGGACGGCGGTGCATTACGGTTTTTGGTGGGGCCTCGTGCTCATCGTTCCGGCAGCTGGCTTCCTGCTGCGGCTCTTCATGATCCAGCACGATTGCGGCCACGGCTCCTTCTTTGCGCACCGCCACACCGACGACTGGACCGGACGGGTTATCGGCGTTCTGACGCTGACGCCTTACGACTATTGGCGGCGCACCCACGCCCTGCATCACGCCTCCGCTGGTAATCTCGACGAACGCGGCGATGGCGACATCACCACCCTGACTGTTGCCGAATACCGTGCCCTTTCGCGCTGGGGTCGGTTGGGCTACCGGCTTTATCGCCATCCGGCAGTGATGTTCGGCATCGGGCCCATCTGGGTTTTCATTCTCAAGCAGAGACTGCCCTTCGGCATGATGCGAGCGGGAGTAGAGCCTTGGGTCTCGACGATGGCGACCAATCTTGGAATAGCGGTTATGGCGGTATGTCTGATGTGGCTGATTGGTGTCGGCCCGTTCCTTCTCATCCACCTGCCGATCGTCACCCTGGCGGGCGCTGCCGGTATCTGGCTGTTCTACGTGCAACACCAGTTCGAAGAGACGCATTGGTCGAAGGGTGACGACTGGCAGTTCCAGGAAGCCGCGCTGCACGGATCATCCCATTATGTGCTGCCGGGAGTGCTGCGCTGGATGACCGGCAATATCGGCATTCATCATGTCCATCACCTCTCCAGCAGGGTTCCCTGTTACCGGCTGCCGGAAGTGCTCAAGGATTATCCGGAACTCAGCGATGTCGGTCGTATCACCATCCTGGAGAGCTTGCGCTGCGTTAAGCTGGTGCTCTGGGATGAAAATCGCCACAGGCTTATCTCGTTTCGCGAAGCCAGGACGCTCCCGGCAGTGCCCGTCACGTAAGAGACGCGCCGGGAACAATCCTCCAACCGACCCGTTAACTCAGTGAAAAGTGTGTGACCGTGTCAACCGAACACGATGGCAAGGCGAACAGGAGCGTTTTTCCGGTTTCCAATCCTGGCCAACGAAACGGCAGACGAGCGCCTGTCCCATCCGGTCCACACTTTTCTTTATCCCGTGCGAATTGATACGCCGTCGTGGCCGCCTAGCGGATATCCGCGGCGGTCAGCACGTATATTGCCTTGCGGCCATGCGCATAGGCTTTCATCGCCGCCGCCTGTATCGACGTCCGGGCGGCGTCGAAAGCCGCGAGGTAGGCGTTCTCTACTGAATCGGGTGTTGCTGTTGCTTCGGACAACGCGTCGATCTCGACGAGGAAGGGCACCTGGAACAAGCCGTCATAGCCTGTGAAGCGCACGCGCTTGCTCACCGGGTCATAACTGCGGCTGCGATTGGGAAAATTAAGCGCCATCGTCAATACCGATCAAAATTGCGGGGCGACAAGCGGGGCCTGCTTGAGCTTGATGGCCCTGCGTCTTTCCGCATTGTTGGCATTAAGGGAAATCATCATCGTTGTGGCCTCTTTTTCACTGAGATCAACCATGGATCCGCTGCCGAAATTTGCCGGCACGCCGCTGAAGACATGATAGACCGTCCAGGATTTGTTTGCCTCGATGCGCCTGCCATAATGATGATTGCGGTGACCACTGGCCACGGCTCCGCCTTCGTTCTCCCAGGCACTCAAGGCCCTCGCGTTTCGGCTTCGATTGCTTTCAAACTTGGTAACTTTCATCGAACAAATATTCCCGTCTCGTATAATGAGTTTCAGCGAACTCCAATATCTTATCGCTCTGGTATAAATAATGCTGATGTCAAATTCAGGCTTTATCAGCGAATTTGTTTGACTTATTTGCGATTTTTTTAGAAAACTATCATAACACAAAAGATGATATTGCTGGTATATATTTGTAATATTTATCTTTCTCTTCGAAAACAGGCGTCCGCCTCAATTAAAGCGCTATTGCTCGTCATCCTGTCTGGATCGTATTTTGGCCAAGCCTTGGCTCTTCGCGGCGTCAGAGACACTCGACCCGCCAATCTCTTTCCAAACTGTCGATTTTCAAAAGCGCGCAATGGAATGCAGCAGAGAAGCTCCTCTTCGAGGAGACCTGCGCTGGCGACGCTAAGAAAACATATCGTCAATTCAACCATTCATTCCCTTACCAGGAGAAACCTGATGAACATGCGACGGCGCTACCCCATAGTCGAAACACCTGTCCACCGCTTTGCCATTGGCCAGAAAGTCCGCATGAAGGGCTGGGGCGGCAGCAAGATGAAGTCGACGGCCACATTCTGCATCATGGCAACGCTCCCGGCTTCGGGCGGGTCTTTGCAGTACCGGATTCGTGATAACGAAGAGAAGCATGAGCGGATCGCCATGGAAGACAATCTCGAGGCGGCCGACATGTGGAGCAGCAAGGACCGCAGTGCATTCGAACAGAAAGAAAACTCTTGACGCTCCATATCGGGGCTGAAATTCTGGCCCCACAGGGGTGCGCATCATGATTATCAAAGAGATGACTCAGCAGGAAATCCGGGAATTGCTCGAAAGGGCAACGATCGGCAGACTGGCCTGCGTGAAGGATAATCAGCCTTATGTGGTGCCGCTGACCTTTGCCTATAACGGCGTCTTTCTCTATTCTTTCACCACTGCCGGCCGCAAAGTCGAATATATGCGCGCCAATCCGCACGTCTGCGTCGAGTTCGACGAAATTTCCTCCACCAATAATTGGCAGAGTGTCATCGTAACCGGGCGCTTCGAAGAGTTGACGAGAGAACCCCATCACGTCGACGCCAGAAACGCAGCCCATGCACTTTTGAATAAGCATGCCCAATGGTGGCAGCCTGCCTACGTGAAGACTGTCATCAGGGAGCAGGAGCGATCCCTGGAACCGGTCTATTTCCGTATTTCGATCACCGAGACCACCGGGCACAAGGCTGTCAAAGCCGAATAGATCCTGTCACCCTAGTCTAGGCGATCGACAATTCCTCCTTGCGGGCGCCGCTGTTGGCCAGCCGCATCACAACCAGTCCCATGAGCGGAAACAAGCCGCCGATCCAGCCGAGATATTCAAGGCCGATATGGGCGATGACCTGACCGCCGATCATCGAGCCGAATGCCACGCCAAGATAGAGCGCCGAGTAGTTCAGCGACAGGGCCAGCGGCGCGCTTTCCGGCGCGATGGCGAGGACGCGGCTTGCCTGCGCTGGCGGGAACATCCAGGCAATGACGCCCCAGATCACCATGATCGCAATCAGGCTCGGGCCGGCAATATCGTTCGGCAAGGTCATGATCCAGCTTACCGACATCAGCACGACAGCATTGAGAACCGAGGCTATGACTACGGTTCGCGTCGCGCCAAAGCGGTCGGAGAACTGTCCGCCGAGGACATTGCCGATCGCCGCACCGATACCGAATGCGAGGAGGACCACAGGCATCAGCGAGCGGCTGAGACCCGTACCATCCACGGCGACCGCAGCGATATAGGTGTACACAGCAAACGGACCGGTCATATAGAGCAGCATTGTTAGCAGCGCCGGAAGCAGCCCAGGATGGCGGATCACGCCGAGACGCTGCGCGATGGTCAGCCGGTCCGCGTAGAGGCCGCGTGGCAGCATGAACCAGACGACCAGTGCTGCAAACGCCCCGATGAGTGCGATGAAAAGATAGGTGCCGCGCCATCCCGCGAAGGCGCTGATGAAGGCTCCAAGCGGCGCACCGAAGGCCACGGCAAGCGTCGTTCCGCCAACAATGGCGGCGATCGCCCGGGCGCGATGATGCGGTTCGGAAATGGCGACGGCGGTCGCTTGCGCCGTTGCCGCATAGAGGCCAGCCATCACGGCAATCAGTAGCCGTGCAGCCATCAACAGAAGATAGGTGGGTGAAACGGCGGCCAGAAGGGCCCCGGAGACGAAGACCAGGGTGCTGCCGGTCAGCACAATGCGCCGGTCAAGCGATCCGGTCAGCGCGGCAACGACAGGTGCGCCGATCGCATAGGCAAAGGCATAGGTAACGACGAGATAGCCAGCCTGGACGAGCGTGACACCAGTGTCCCCGGCAATCTGCGGCAGGAGGCTGGCAACCACGAATCCCTCGATGCCGATGGCGAACGTGCCAAGCGCCAATCCGACGAGACGAATATCCATGAGATTAGACCTTAATGTTCAATGATCGTTGAACTAAGAAACTTTCTCGGCCAAAAGTCAAGCACAAAGTTCAATAAATGTTGAACATTGAAATCTCTCCTGCCAATTGCTATTACATGCCCATGACAAATTATCTCCCGCATCCGGACACCGAGGACATTGCACTTCCCATCGTTCTTGCCGCGCTTGGCGACGAAACGCGCCTTATGATGATCGCCATTCTTGCCCGCAACAGCGAAAAGGCGATGACCTGCGGTCAGTTTCTTCAACTCGGTTCGAAGACCGCACTCAGTTACCACGTGGCAAAACTGCGTGAAGCGGGTGTCATTCATGTTCGCCCCGAGGGCACGAAGCGTATGCTGACGCTGCGCCGCGATGACCTGGAGAAACGCTTTCCGGGATTTCTCGATTCGGTGGTAGCATCGGCAGCGGCAACGCCATTCCCTGACACGCAGGATTGGACAGACATGCCGGAAGCCAAAGGAGGTGCGTAATGGATATTAAAGCAGTTGGCTCGGTTCCGTCGCGTCGCGCCCCGTCGGATTGGTTCACCGGTACCGTCTGGCAGGATCCGATCATTGAGGCGCCAGCGCCTGCCCGCCTCCAGGCGGTAGCGGTCAGGTTCGAGCCCGGCGCACGCACTGCCTGGCATACGCATCCTCTTGGCCAGACGTTGCACGTGGTTTCCGGCTTAGGGCTTGTTCAGGTTTGGGGAGAACCTTTGCGGGAGATCAAGGCTGGCGACACGGTGTGGATTCCACCTGGTGAAAAGCACTGGCACGGTGCAGGTCCGTCAACCACCATGGTTCATATCGCCATGCAGGAAATGCTTGACGGCAAATCTGCCGAATGGATGGAAAAGGTCTCTGATACGCAATATTCCGGCGGCACATAATCTGCTACCATAATGGTGTTAGTGCATGAGACGAGAAAGGAACCATCATGGCGTTCGAAGACATCAAGGCCCGGATAGCCCTCCTGCTCGAAGCGATGGTCCAGCGGCCAACGGATGCCCATGAGATTCATGAGAACCTGCGTGAACAGCTCAACGAGCTCAAGGCCATGGGCATGCCGCTGCCCGATGACCTTGTCGCACTCGAAAAGCAACTCGAGACTGACTTCGACTCCTGAAGCGTATCATCGTTACAGGGACCGTTTTGTATAGTCCTTGAACAACTCGGTCAGATCGTTTGGCTCCGGCCGCTCGCCCCGCATGGGGCGGCCATCGTGCAGGCCGATATCGCGCAGCATGTGGTCCGAGAAATCCTCCGCATCGATGGGGGATGATTGTTCATTGTTATTGTCTGGCTTTGCCGGATTGGCAATCCGGCTCCACCAGGAGCCGTGGCTTACGACTTTGCTCAGTGGTGTTGATACAGTGTTCATGACCTCAACTCCGAATGTTGGCGACGCATTGCGTCTTTGGCGTTGAGTACTAGATGCGCCTTGCCGCGCTTGTTTTCCAACAAAACGCCACGTATCATGCATAAGGACACCTTATGCGAGGGCATGCATGAATCTCCCACCCCTTGCCGCCATCCGGGCCTTTGAAGCCGCGGCGCGCCACGGCAGTTTCACCAAGGCCGCCGAAGAGCTCAGTATGACGCAGGCGGCGGTCAGCTATCAGATCAAGCTTCTTGAGGAGCGCATCGGTACGGCGCTGTTCTTGCGCCGTCCGCGCCAGGTGATCCTGACCGAGGTCGGAGCACGGCTGTCGCCGGTGATCAGCGAGGCCTTTGATCTGATGCGTGGGGCAATTGCTGCCACCCGCGAGAATGCCGACGGCGTTTTGACCATCACAACAATCCCGACTTTTGCCGCCAATTGGCTGGTTCCGCGCCTTGGCTCGTTCCAGCTGGCACAGCCTGCACTGGCCGTCCGGCTACAGGCCACCCGCGAAGTCGTTGATTTTTCACGCGATGATGCCGATGTCGGCATACGCTCGGGCAGCGGACAATGGCCGGGGATGATCACACACAAGATCTTCGATGCCGACTTCACGCCTATGCTCAGCCCTGCGCTGGCTGCCACCATCGGCGGTATCGAAAAACCTGAGGACCTGCTCAAACTGCCGATCGTCGATCCGAGCGATCCCTGGTGGAAACTCTGGTTCGGTGCGGCGGGAATTGCCGAACCCGATTTGCGCGGCGATCCGCGCAGCCGCTTTGGCGACCAGCATCTTGAGGGGAAAGCCGTCATTGCCGGACAGGGTGTAGGAATCCTGACCCCTGTATTCTATGAGACCGAGCTGGCACAAGGCCAGCTTATCCAACCGTTCAATATTGTCGGCACCGCCGACCATTTCTACTGGCTTGTTTACCCGGAAGCGCGGCGCAACGTGCCGAAGATTCGCGCTTTCCGCGACTGGTTGCTGGGCCAACTGGAAAATAGCTGAAAAGGGCGGAGCCGACGGTTCCGCCCGCTTCGATGCTTAGAAAACAGCGAGATATCGCAGCAGAGAAATAATGCCTATGACGATCACGATCACCTGGGCAATCTGTTTTGCGCGGCCATCCAGTGGCAGCATTTGAATGAGGTAGAGGACTAGGAAGATCACCAGAACGGTGATCAGAAGACTGATCAAAATCGACATTTCAAACTTCCTGTTTTTCGGGATGCAGACGAATGTAGCTCTCTACAACTCATAGTTGGCTCACTTGGTTCCCTCGGACAGAGGTGGAAACGCTGCATTTCCTGCAACCGCTCATTGTCTGGTTTTCACCTTGCTGCTAGAGCAAGTCTTTCCGGCGCACTCCCGCCCCGCTTCAGGACATTCCAATGCGCTCACTGTTTCACTTCGCCTATCACGTAACCGATCTCGACGAAGCCCGGAGATTCTACGGGCGCATTTTGGGCTGTGAAGAAGGCCGCAGCACCGACACCTGGGTGGATTTCGATTTCTTCGGCCACCAGATATCGCTGCATCTCGGCAAGCCGTTCGAGACGACGAATACCGGCAAGGTCGGCGACCATATGGTTCCGATGCCGCACCTCGGTGTCATTCTGCCGCTTGAAGACTGGAATGTGCTGGCCGACCGGCTGAAGCAGGCAGACGTCGATTTCGTCATGCCGCCGCTGGTCCGGTTCAAGGGCGAGCCCGGCGAACAGTGGACTATGTTCTTCCGCGATCCATCCGGCAATCCGATCGAGGTCAAGGGCTTCGCGGATTTTGCCAGCGTCTACGCGAAATAGCCCACCCGATTATGGAGGTGCAGCAGTCCAATCTGAAGGCGGCGTTCTGGATGATGGGATCGCTCACCGCCATCATCCTCATGGCGATTTCCGGCCGTGAAGCCTCCAGGGAACTGAATGTCTTCCAGATCATGGAGATGCGCTCGGTCATCGGCCTTGTCATGCTCTATCCATTGATCCGCTCTTCCGGCGGCTTCCGGGCAATGAAGACCAACCGCATCTGGCAGCATCTCGGACGCAATACCGCGCACTATGCCGGCCAATTCGCCTGGCTGCAGGCATTGTCGCTGATCCCACTGGCGCAGGTGATCGCCATCGAATTCACCACGCCAGCCTGGACGGCTCTCATGGCCGTTGCCTTTCTCGGGGAACGGCTGAACATCTGGCGGATCCTGACCATCGCGCTGGGCGTTATCGGCGTCGCCATCATCGTCCGGCCTGGTCTTGCAACAATTGAAGTTGGTCAGTTGATCGTGCTTGGCGCTGCCTTCACCTTCGGCATTTCGTTCACCATGGTCAAATCGCTGACCCGCACCGACAGCGTCGTGAAGATCATCTTCTGGATGCTGACCATCCAGTCCGCCATCGGCCTGCTGCCTGCGCTGCATGTGTGGCAATGGCCCTCGCTGCACGTCCTGCCATGGGTAATCATCATCGCCTTCACCGGCACTTTCTCGCATTTCTGCATGGCGAAGGCCCTGCTCTATGCCGATGCGACGGTGGTCATTCCTATGGATTTCCTGCGCGTGCCGCTGATGGCCGTGCTCGGCTGGCTGATCTACGCCGAGCGCATCGACATCTTCACGGCTGTTGGCGCGGCGTTGATTCTTTCCGGAAATCTTCTCAATCTCAAGAACCGGACGCCGGCAGCCAAAGAGGCTGATCCGGTTTCATCGCTTCATTCGTAAGCGAAGCACCATCCGGGGCCCTTCAGCCAGCATCGATCCTCCGGAATGTCCTCGGTTCGATACAGGCGTGTTACCCGTTTCAGACCGTCATTCCCAAAGGCGATCGCGAGAGCCTTCTCCGACTTGGCATCCCGCATCCCGGCGCAGGGATAGATGGCAACGCCGGAAACGCAGCGTGCCGAGAATTCCTCGCCTTGCCGCGTGATGACGAATACGGCACCCCGCGGTCGCATGCCGCGGCCGAGCGACGAAAACCCGTCATCCGTGGTCAGAGGCAGGACCAGCCGGCCGCCCTCCTTGAGCCGGTCCAGCCAAAAATCCGCGGGCCGCGTCGCCCCTGCATTGACGTAGATCACGTCTGCTGGTTCAAACGGCACGACCGTTCCATCCCCCTGGACGATCTCGACATTCGGGTACACGGCCAGGTATTCCTTCGCGCGCTCCGCCAGATCAGCTTCCAGCTCGATGCCGGTGACACGCCCGGAGGGTCCGGCCAACTGAGCCATGATGGCCGTGTAGTAGCCAGTGCCGGTTCCGACATGCACAACATGCTCGCCCTCCTCCACCTGCGCGAACCACAACAGGTGCGCATGCAGGGAAGGCTCGCCATTGTTGATATGCCGTTCCGGCGCTATCCCGACCAGATCATCCGTGTAGAGATACGTGGGGTCATCGTTCGGGGTGTAAACATAGCCCAGGCCGAAACGGCTTATCGGCCAGGGTCCCGGGCCGAGGAAATCTTCTCTCGGCACTTGCGCAAAGGCTTGCTCGATACGCGCATCATCAACGCCGACGCTGGCCAGAATTTGTCTGGCATAAGCGCGGCGCACAACTTCAAGTCTTTTGGCCTCGGTCATCACCTACTTCACCCCGAATTGGTCAGGACACCGTTGGGTACAGGCAACTCGGCACAGGAGCCGATATTCTCCGACAGAAAATCGACAAAACTGCGCACGCGTGTCGCGAGGTATTCATGCCCGACAAAGACCGCGTGTGTCAGTTCCAGATCGCCGGGATTATACTCCTCCAGCAGCACAACGAGTCGGCCTTCTTGAATATCTTCGCGCACATGGAAAAGTCCGAGCCGTGCAATGCCAAGCCCGGCAACGCACATATCGCGAGCAGTTGCGCCATTATTGGCCAGGAAGTTTCCCGACACGGCCAGCGTGTCCGTTTCACCGGTTTCTGGATTTCTGAAGGGCCACTCATTGAGCACGCGGCGAAAATTGAAGTTGAGGCAATTGTGCAGGGGCAGGTCGCGCGGGTGCAGTGGCTCGCCGTGTTCGGCGAGATATGCCGGTGACGCGATTACAACGAGGCGGCTTTCAAAGAGCTTGCGCGCTTTGAGTGTGGAATCGCGCATGGGACCGACACGAATGGCGATATCGGCCCGCTCTTCAATCAGGTCGACAACGCCATCGTTCAAGGAAACATCGAGAACGACATCCGGATATTTCTCCAGGAACTTCGGCACCAGCGGCAGAATGCAGGTAACCCCGACAGGCACCGACGAATTGACCCGGAGCAATCCGCGTGGAGCGGCTGACGCGCCAAAGGCCACCGCCCGTTCGGCCTCTTCGATCTCCGCGACAATGCGCAACGCCCGCTGATGATAGATCTCGCCTTCCGGTGTCAATTGCAGCGTGCGGGTTGAGCGGACGAGAAGGCGGGTGCCGAGGCGTTCTTCGATGCGGCTGATCATCTTGCTCACAGCGGAAGGTGACAAACCGAGCCGCCGCCCGGCAGCGGAGAAGCTGTTGAGTTCCACTGCCTGCACGAAAACATCCATCTCGCCGGCTCGATTGTCCATGCAGACACCTCTTCACTTGTGAACTCACTTCACAAGTATTGAGCAATACCAGGTAATTATCAAGGTAATGGCGAAGGGGCATATTCAGCCCCAACCGGATTCGTTCCGCATTTTCGCAATTCTCAGGCTGGTTCCCAAGACAGCCTCCATTCAAAGGACAAGACAATGCCTCTCGCTCTTCTGGCGTTGACAATCAGCGCCTATGCCATCGGGACGACAGAGTTCGTCATCGTCGGCGTTCTGCCCACTGTTGCCGGCGATCTGAATATCTCCCTGCCGCTCGCCGGCCTCATCGTCAGCGTCTATGCGCTTGGCGTCACCTTCGGCGCGCCGATCCTTACCGCCCTCACCGGCCGCATCGAGCGCAAGCCGCTGCTGCTCGGCCTGATGGCGCTGTTCATCGTCGGCAATACCGCCGCCGCGCTCGCACCAAGCTACGAACTGCTGCTCGTCGCCCGCGTGCTCAGCGCCTTTGCCCATGGCGTGTTCTTCTCCGTCGGTGCCACCATTGCGGCCGATCTGGTAGCGCCCAACCGCCGTGCCTCCGCCATCGCCATGATGTTCCTCGGCCTGCCATCGTCACCGGCGTCCCACTCGGCACCTTCATCGGCCAGCAACTCGGCTGGCGTGCAACCTTCTGGGCCGTCTCCGCACTCGGCGTGATCGCGTTCATCGCCATTGCGGCCTTGCTTCCGTCGCAGATCGCCAAGGCCGCTCCGGCCCGCCTCATCGATCAGGTGCGTGTGCTGGGCAGCGGCCGCCTGCTTCTCGCCTTTGCCATGACGGCGCTTGGCTATGGCGGCACCTTCGTCATGTTCACCTTCCTCGCCCCGGTACTGCAGGAAATCACCGGCTATGCCGGCTCGACGGTGAGCCTTATCCTCGTCCTCTACGGTCTCTCCATCGCGGTCGGCAATATGGTCGGCGGACGCGTCGCCGATGGCAATCCGGTTGGTGCTCTCGCGGTCATGTTCCTGCTGCAGGCCATTGTCCTTGCGGCCTTCACATTCACCGTCGTATCGCCCATATGGTCTCTGGTGACGCTCGCCGCGCTTGGTGCGCTTTCCTTCTCCAATGTGCCAGGTCTGCAGCTCTACGTGGTACAGCTTGCCAAGATCCATACGCCTGATACCGTCGATGTGGCCTCGGCCCTCAACAGCGCCGCCTTCAATCTCGGCATTGCCGGCGGCGCATTCCTCGGCGGCATCATCGTCGCCTCACCGCTCGGTCTCGGCGCAACGCCGTGGGTCGGTGCCCTTCTCGTGGTTGGCGCGCTCGGCCTGACCCTCTGGAGCCAGATGCTCGACAGGCGTGCTGCCGCGCAACTCGTCATCGCCTGAAATATCGAAAGGAAGAATAATGTTCAATGTAGACGCCAATGGCGCAAAGATCCCCGCAATCGGCTTCGGCACGTTCCGTATGCCGGGCGCCGACGTGCTCCGCATGGTCCCGGCAGTCCTCAAACTCGGCTACCGCCACATCGATACGGCGCAGATATATGGCAATGAAGCCGAGGTCGGCCAGGCGATCGCCAGCTCGGACGTTCCCCGCGCCAATATTTTCCTCACGACCAAGGTCTGGGTCGACCGTTACCGGCATGACGATTTCATCCGGTCAGTCGATGAAAGCCTGAAGAAACTCAAGACCGACTACGTCGACCTTCTGCTTCTGCACTGGCCGCAGAGCGATGTACCCTTGGCGGAACGTATAGGCGCTTTGAACGAAGTGCGTGATGCCGGCAAGGTTCGCCATATCGGCATCAGCAATTTCAACACCGCTTTGATGGCGGAAGCAGTTGCGCTGAGCAAGGCGCCGATCGTCACCAACCAGGTCGAATATCACCCCTATCTCGATCAGACGCCCGTGCTCGATGCAGCACGAAAGTCCGGGATGAGCATCACCGCCTACTACGCCATGGCCGATGGCAAGGTGATCGGCGATCCGACCATCAAGGCGATTGCTGCTGCCCATGGCAAGAGCGAAGCCCAGGTGGTTCTGCGCTGGCTCGTGCAGCAGGACGGCGTGGTCACCCTGTCGAAGACCGTCAGTGAAGAACGCGCGAAGAGCAATTTCCAGATCTTCGATTTTGAGCTGTCGTCGGATGAGATGCGGGCCCTGCACGCTCTCGCACGACCGGATGGCCGCATCGTCAGTCCGCGCAATCTCGCACCAGACTGGGATTAGGTTCTACCCCGGCAGTGGTCACGCCGGCATGAGCTTCACAAGAAATGGTTCATGCCGGCAGAGGCTGCCTTCAGCGGGAAGCAACCTGAGGTAGATAAGTGTTCACCAGGCTGACGACCTGCGCATCGCGGATCTTCGCCGTATTGCCACCCATGACCACCGCAACAAGCTGGCGGCCATTGTCGCTGACGGAGGTGACGATATTGAACCCGGAAGCCCGGACATAGCCGGTCTTGATGCCGTCTGCACCGTTCAACTGGCTAAGCACCCGGTTATGACCGCGAACAAGCTTGCCGTTGAAGACGAAATCCTGGGTGCCGAAATAATAATATTGCTGGGGGTAATGCCTGCGCAAGGCAAGGCCAAGCAGCGCCATGTCTCGTGCCGTGGTGATCTGCTGCGGGTCGGGCAGTCCCGAGGCATTGTGGAACGTCGTGCCTCTCATGCCGAGCCGGTGCGCCTTGTCGGTCATCAGCGTGGCAAACTGTTCCTCCGTACCACCGAGGTATTCGGCTAGTGCTACCGCCACGTCGTTGGCGGATTTCACCACGATCGCCTTGATCGCCGTATCGATATCGATTGTCTGACCCGGCTTGAAGCCGAGCTTGCTTGGTGCCTGGGATGCCGCGTGGGCCGACACGGGAATCAGCGTCGACTTGGTTATGCGGCCGGATTGCAGCGCCTCGAATGTCAGGTACAGCGTCATCATCTTGGTCAGCGATGCAGGAATACGCGGCAGATCGGCGCTCGCCTGATAAAGTACGACACCCGTGCTGCCATCGACAACGATGGACGCGGATTTTTCCGAAACGGGCGCAACACCCGTGCCAACCGGATCGAGCGTCGCGGCCGTGGTGCAGCCGCTTGCGAGGCCAAGCACCAGCCCCATCAAAGCTACGATTTTCGGAAGTGAATACAACGACATATAGACTCGCGGCACGTTTACTTTCCGGATCTCTGAACTTGCGAAAGAATAAAAAATCTAGCGCAGGATGGTTAAACATTTCAGCTTTACCAGCGCTTGTTAGCCGATTTGCGCAGCTACGCCAAGCGAGAACAACTACAGCAAATTGTCGCTCCCTGTCCTATTACCAAAAAGGTTTAGGCCGTTAGGACCACCTTGACGCTGCGCGACCTGTCGAGGGCCACCCGGAAGGCTTCAGGCGCATCGGAAAGCTTGTACTCGCCAGTTACCAGCCGCAGCACATCGATCTTGCCCTCGACGATCAACTCGACCGCCTCGAAGAACTCCTCGCCGAAGCGGAAGGTTCCGACGAGGTCCAGTTCCTTCGCCATCACCGCATTGGCGGGAACGGGAATTGTCCCGCCGGCAAGGTTGCCGACCTGCACCACCGTGCCGCCGCGCCGGACGGTGCGAATGGCCGAGGCAAGCCCTGCCGCCGTTCCGGAGATCTCGAAGGCGATGTCGAAAGGTGTGGCCGCCGCGAGTTCCGCCAGCTGCTCTTCGCCCTTCGACAGATCGACGATCTGGTCGGCACCGAGCTCTTCGGCAAATTTCAGCGGTGCGGCGGCGACGTCGACCATGGTGACCGAGCCCGCTTCCGCATGTTTCAACGCAAGCATGGTCAGAAGGCCTATGGGACCGGCGCCGAAGACGATGGTCGAAAAGCCCTTCACATGTCCCGCACGGCGCACCGCGTGCAGGCAGACCGCCAGCGGTTCGGCCAGCGCTGCCGCCTGGAAAGGCAGGTCCGACGGCACCTTGACGCATTGCGCTGCGGTCGCATCGAACAGGCTGGCAAACCCGCCCTGCATATGCGGGGTCTTCGAGGCCGAGCCCATGAAATAGATATTCTCGCAAAGATTGGCGCGCCCCTCATGGCAATAGACGCACTGTTCGCACCAGCGGGACGGATTGACCGCAACCCGTTCGCCCACAGCCATTCCGCTGACATTGCTGCCGACCTCGACAATCTCACCGGCCACCTCATGGCCGAGGATGAGCGGTGAGGTGACAACGAAATCACCAGTCCTTGCATGACGGAAGTAGTGCATATCCGAGCCGCATATGCCTCCGGCACCGAACTTGACCCGCACCATGTTGGGTTGGAGATCGCCGAGTTCGACATCCACGACGCGAAGATCTTCCGCGCCGAAGAGAGTTGCAGCAATACTTTTGGTACTCATTTGATCAGACCCAATTGTGTTGGCAGCCAGAGGGTAATCGCCGGCACGAAGGTGATGGCGATCAGTGCGATGAAGAGCGGAACGAGCCAGGGCAGGATTGCCATGGTGGTACGCTCGACCGAAAGCTTGGCTACCCGCGACAGCACGAACAATACCATGCCGAGCGGCGGATGCAGAAGGCCGATCATCAGGTTGAGCGTCATGATCAAACCGAAATGCACCGGATCGATGTCGAATTTCAGCACGAGCGGCAGAAGGATCGGCACCAGGATGGTGATGGCCGCGATCGTGTCGAGGAAGCAGCCGACGAACAGCATCAGCAGATTGACCAGGATCAGGAAGACCCACTTGTTCTCGGTGATCGAGAGAATGGCCGTCGACAGCAGCTGGGCTGCCTGGCTCACGGTCAGCAGCCAGGCGAAGACGGAGGCCGCGGTCACGATGAAGAGCACCGATGCGGTGGTCTCGATCGTATCAAAGCTGGCCTTGGCGAGGCTCGAAAGTGTCATCGTGCGATAACGCACCAGGCCGAGGAACAGCGACCAAAGCACGGCCGCCACGGCCGCTTCCGTCGGTGTGAACCAGCCCATGGTCATGCCGCCGATCAGGATGACCGGCGTCATCAGTGCCATGACCGCGGAGAAGTCGAAATACCAGTCGGCAGCCAGCAAGAGGACGAGGGCGATACCGACGGAGGCATTGACGGACAGACCGGTCAGGGTCAGCAGATAGATGACCAGCGGGACGGCGAAAACCACGACGATTTCAAGCGAGGCTTCCAGAAGCTGCTTCACCTCGAATGGCGCATCGGAACCCCACCTCTTGATATAGGCGAAGATGGCGACGGTAACCATCATCAGCACGGTCATGACGACCCCTGGCAAGATGCCGGCCATGAACAGGGCGCCGATGGAGACATTGGCCATCATGCCGTAGATGACGAAGGGCAGCGATGGCGGGAAAATCGGGCCGAGCGTTGCCGACGCAGCGGTCACGCCGACAGCCGCCTCCACGGGATAACCGTGGTCCTTCATTGCCTTGATCTCGATGGTGCCGATACCGGCAGCATCGGCAAGCGCCGTTCCCGACATGCCGGAAAAGATCACAGAACCGATGATGTTGACCTGTGCCAGACCGCCCTTCATCCAGCCGACAAGGGACACGGCGAAGGAATAGATGCGGCCGGTGACGCCGGCGGAGTTCATCAGATTGCCGGCAAGGATGAAGAAGGGTACGGCGAGCAGGGGAAAGCTCTCGACGCCGGCGATCATGCGCTGCGCGACGATGATGTCAGGGGCAACGCCGAAGAACACGAGATAGAGAACCGACGCGACGGCCATGGAAATGGCCACCGGCACGCCGACGAGCATGAGGACGAGAAATGTTCCGACAAGCAATAGCATCGATCAATCCTCGATCTTCTGGAATTCTTCGGGGCGTTCCAGAACGGAATAACCGCGGCGAATATTGCTAATGAAAACCTGAATGGCGCGAAACAGCATCAGGACGAATGCAAGCAGGACACCGTAGAAAACGATGTTGCGGGGCAGGTCCACCGTCACCATGCGCTCGTCGGCGACGATGTCGACATAGCGCCACATCAACCAGACGGCGTAGACGAAGAAGGCTATGCGCACCAGATCGACGAAGATCGCCAGGACGCGGGCAATGGATGCCGGAAGGTAGTGGTAGAGCACGTCCACCTGGATGTGCCGCGATACGCGCACGCACAGCACCGATCCGAGAAACACCACGCCGATCAGGCAATTGATGGCGATCTCCTCCGTCCAGGCATAGCTGTCGTTCATGACATAGCGCGTGAAGAACTGCAGAAAGACGCAGCCGGTCATCAGCCAGAAGACGATGAGCGTCAGCCAGTCTTCGATCGCATAATCCGCAACATTCGCGACAGGCGCCGCTTCCTCGAAGGAATGGGCGATTTCCTCGGCGGTAATCTGTGTGTGAACTTCTTTTGACATGGGTGAGTCTCCGGTCGTCAGGCCTCAGGAGAAATGGCCGGGCAACAAGATCGCCCGGCCATGGTAGGTCATTCCTTGATGGCGCGAATGGCTTCCCAATCGGACTTCTCGTAGCCGAAATCCTCGAACTTCACCTTCTCCACGACGTTCTTCTCGAAGTCGGCCTTGTCAATATCGGTCACGCTCAAGCCACGTTCCTTGAAACTCGCGACCAGTGCCTTTTCCTTGTCGGCAATGATCTTTGTGGTCTTTTCGGCCGCTTCCAGCATCACGTCGCTGAAGATCTTCTTGTCTTCATCGGAAAGGCTGGACCAGAGTTGCTTGGAAACCACCGTATTGAGGTGATCGACGATGTGGCCCGTGAGGATGATGTTCTTCTGCACCTCGAAGAATTTCTTGGCTTCGATGGTGGTCAGCGGGTTTTCCTGCGCCTCGACCGTGCCGTTCTGCAGTGCGAGATAGACCTCGGCGAAGGCGATCGGCGTCGTGTTGGCGCCGCAGGCACGCGGCATGGCGAGATAGGCCGGAACGTCGGGCACACGGATCTTCAGGCCCTGCATGTCCGAACACTTGGCGATGGGCTTGTTCGACGTGGTCTGGCGGGTGCCGTAATAACTGACGGCAGCAATGTGGTTGCCGCTCTTTTCCTCATAACCGGCCGCGAGCCGCTTGAATACGTCACTCTTGGTATAGGCGATCAGATGCTCCGGACCGCGGAAAATGTAGGGGAAATAGGTCACGCCGATCGGCTTGTAGTCGCGTGCGGCAAAGCTCGAACCGGAAATGATGATGTCGACGGTACCGAGTTTCAGACCCTGGTTGATGTCGGCTTCCTTGCCCAGCTGCGATGCCGGGAAAACGTCGATCTTGTAGCGGCCATTGGTCCGCTTGCCGATCTCTTCCGCAGCCCAGACGGATTCCGTGTGGAATGGTTCGGATGTTTCGTACACGTGCGCCCACTTCAGCGCGGTCTGCGCCTGTGCCGCTGCGGCCGATAATGCGAGCGCGGCAACCGCGCCCAGAATTGTTGTCAGTTTGATCTTCATGTCTTTCTCCTCCCAGATTTGAATTCAGATCTTGATGTTTCCGTTTCGGCCGCCCTTCGCGGAACGGCCTTTCTCGCTTTCCAGGTCTTCATCGAAACTCCTGGAAAATCTCAATTGCGACTGCTGCAGATGAAACCGCATGGCTTCCTTGGCGCGCGCCGGATCGCCGGAGGCGATGGCATCGCGAATGGCCCGGTGCTCCTCGAATGCCTCGCGCCACGACGTAGGGCTTTCGAAATAACTCGCGAGCTTTTCGAAATACGGCGTCATGCGCTGGTCGAAGAGCTCACCGACAAAGCGGTTGAGCGCCGAGTTTTCGATGATGTTGGCAATCGTCGTGTGAAAGGTCCGATCGAGCGCAATGGATGTACGCGGACTGTTGAACGTTTGTGCCATCTTGGTCAGGACAGCGTCCATGGCCTCAGTATGATCGGGCGTTATGACCTTCGCGGCCTCCTCGGCAATGGCGCATTCGATGAGCGAACGCGCGCGCAGGAGTTCGAACGGCCCCTCCAGATCTTCCGCTGGCGCCAGGACAGGCTTTTCGCGTTGCAGACCGGTGACATAAATGCCGGACCCCATGCGGATATGTACAAGTCCTTCCACTTCGAGCGCAATCAGAGCTTCCCGAATGGTCGGGCGGGATACGCCAAGTTCCTCGGCAAGTTCGCGCTCACCCGGCAGCCGTTCGCCAACGGCAAACTTGCCGCTTTCGATCAGGGTGCGAATCTGGTCCGCCACCTGGCGATATAGCCGGCGCGGCTGAATGGCTGCGAACATTGATCCTCCCCGCACGGCTCTCCCTTTCCGCACTCGATTGGTAAACTGGCCTTACCAATATTCAATTGATACATTGATATATATGTTGGAGTCAAGGCGTGCTCCAACGTCTCGACCGTCTCATAGTCAGGCCGCCGCATCTTGCGTTACGCCATTTGTAACAATCTGTATTGGAAAGTGATTGCCGCAGAGCCATCCGAACAAGCTATGAGAAGCCAACCATTAGACATCCGCCTCTTCGAACCGGTGACAAATGCTGCCTGATACCCGATTGCTGCGCACCTTCGCCTGCCTGAGCCTGGCTCTCGTACTCGGCGCCTGCACGACAACCGACCCGAAACTGCCCAATGCGGCTTCCGCCCCGGTTCCCGAGCCATCGCCGCGCCTCGCCGGCGCTGCGGAAACCAAGCCAGCGGCCAAGACCTCGAACAAATCGGTCGATGGCCTGATCTCCAAATATTCCGTGGCCTACGCGGTGCCGGAATCGCTCGTTCGCCGCGTGGTCAAGCGCGAAAGCAGCTTCAATCCTGAAGCGCGCAATGGCCCTTACTGGGGGCTGATGCAACTGCTTCCGGCAACAGCGCGTGGCCTCGGCCATGACGGCAGCGCCAAGGACTTGCTCGACGCAGAGACCAACCTAAAATATGGCGTGAAATATCTGGCGGGGGCCTACAAGGTCGCCGATAACAATCCGGATCAAGCGGTGCGGCTTTATTCCCGCGGCTATTATTATCAGGCCAAGCGCAAGGGCCTGCTGGGCGTGCTGGAGCCGGACACGGATCCTGTCGCCCCTGCGGTGGCCGCCACTGCAACAGCTGGTGCGCCCGCATCTGAACCGGTCACCCAGACGCCCACGCTCACGACACCGACGCAACTTGCCTATGTCGAGGAACAGGTCGTGCTTCCGGCGGTGGTTCCCCTGCCATTCGAGCGGCAGGACATCATGACGGCTGCGACGCCGGCCACCACCGGTAAAAATGGTGCACCGGCCCGCGTCCCTGCCCCACTCTGAGATCATCGGCAGCGGCCATCGCCGCCGTCAGATACGCCTTCGCTTGCCCCACCGCCCCGCGCAAATCCGCGCCCTTCGCCAGCCCGGCAGCAATCGCCGCTGCCAGCGTGCAGCCTGTGCCATGATCATGATTGGTCGCGATGCGCGGGCTCGACAAGCGATGCACTGTCTC
Source organism: Phyllobacterium zundukense (assembly GCF_002764115.1). Lineage (NCBI taxonomy): Bacteria > Pseudomonadati > Pseudomonadota > Alphaproteobacteria > Hyphomicrobiales > Phyllobacteriaceae > Phyllobacterium > Phyllobacterium zundukense. The sequence goes on from NZ_CP017940.1 coordinate 3,305,096, forward strand.
GCCATCAAATAACAGATCGGTGCTCAATTCGCCCTTCGCATGACCGCCCTTGATCAGCACAGCCGCAGGGCCAAGTGCCAGCAACCGCTCCGCCTGCCGTGCCATTTGCGCTTCGTCTGCCGCGATGGCTTCGCCCGTCAGCAAAGCCGCTTCAGGCAGGTTGGGCGTCAGCACCAGTGCATGCGGCAGTAGTCGCTGCCGCAAAGCTTCAATCGCCTCCGGTTGCAGCAGGCGGTCGCCCGACGTCGCCACCATCACCGGATCGAGCACGGCCCTTCGACCCCAATGCTCGAGCGCCCCTGCTATGGTCTCGATTGTCTCGACCGTCGAAACCATGCCGATCTTGATCGCCTGCACGTCGATATCCGACAGCACCGCGTCGATCTGGGCGCGGATAATGCCGGGTGACAAATTCTCGATGGCGGTAACCCCGCGCGTGTTCTGTGCGGTGATGGCGGTGAGCACGCTCGTGCCATAGACGCCGAGCGCCGAGAAGGTCTTCAGATCCGCCTGGATTCCCGCCCCACCGCCGCTGTCGGACCCGGCAATGGTCATGGCAATGGCGGTCGGGGCGATTGCGGTCATGCCCGCTCCTTGAGCGATGCATCGACCACGGCGCGCAAGGCAGCGGCTGCGCCTTGCGGATCGGCCTGGCGGAAGATCGCCGAAATGACCGCGACACCGTCCGCTCCGGCAGCAATGGCAGGCGGCGTCCGCTCAAGGTCTATGCCGGCGATAGCGCCAATCGGCAGGCTTGGTTTCACCCTGCGGATGATCGGCGCCAGGCGGCTGAAGCCGTCGAAGCCGATCGGACCGTCGGGATTATGCTTGGCCGGTGTCTCGAACAGACCGCCAATGCAGGCATAGTCGATATCGCCCTGGATGGCTGCCTGCGCGTCGGCTTCGTTTTTAACGGTCAGGCCAATGATCGCACCCGGTCCAAGCAAGGCACGGGCATCGCCGACAGTCATATCCTCGCGGCCGATATGCACACCCTCGACCCCAGCAGCCAGCGCCACGTCGATGCGGTCATTGATGACCAGCGTCACACCCGTGCCCTTCAGCGCCGCATGGATTGCCCGCGCCCGCTCGACCATCGAGCGCGTCGGTGAATTCTTGTCGCGGTACTGGATGATCGTGGCGCCGCCACGGGCGGCTGCAAGTGCAAGCTCGCCCAGATCCTTGTCGCCGCCGATCGCGTCGACATCGACGATGGCATTCAGCCGGAAATCTACTTTTGGTCGCACAGTCTGGACTCCATCGTGAACAGGTTGGAGATCCGGATATGTGCGAAGACAAGGCAGAGGGCGTGAAGAATGCTCAATTCCCGTTCCTACGCCGGCATAACCCGGATCAGGTTCAAGGGTCCAGCTCGACGCTATCTCAGCACTGTACAGTGCCCCCCTCGGAATGAAGTCATGATGGAGCGGCGCAAGATCAAAGTCAATTGCGCCGCTCGGTTGATCAGTGTGTCAGACGGACAAGTTCGCCATCGACGGATTTGCAGGCCGATGTCACGGTGTAGAAGACGTCCTGTTTCGCCCAACCACCTCCGTCTTCCCAAGCATGCTTATGAGTTCCGCCGTCACAGCTGAAAATGTCCGTGAGGGGTGGCGTTGACTGAGGGGGAAGCTGTTTCCCGTCGACAAAGAGATAATGTACCGTGTCCTTATTGTTTGTCGTATACGTCCTGTTGTAACTGGTCTTCTTCGCGTCAACTACACATTTAACAATCGTTTTCGATGCGTCGGGATTGCGATATCCTATATCACAGCCGTCTTCCTTGACTTGCATTTTCAAATAGACGCTGTCGTAATCTGAAAGCGTGATCGTTGTCATCTGATCCTTTGTCGGAACGGTTGTACCGGTGCCTCTTCCACTCTCAAAGCTGTGATCTGTGGGTTGATACACAACCGTTCCAACAGTGGTCTCAACGCCGTTTTTTACGGCAACAACGGTGACGCGCTTGAACCAGTGACCGTAGATATTATCGACCTTGATTGTAGCACTGCTTGGCTTCAGGGGTGCCAATGCCTGCGCATTGACACCAACCGCCATCGTGTCCTGATTGAGGATACGCATGAACGTTGTTTGAGTCTGCCCAGCGAGACTGACGGTTATTCGCTGGTTCGCAGCGCTGAAATTGACTGTGACTGCACCGTATTTGGCCATCCCGAGATTTGCCTTCAGATAAGCCCTTGCGCGATCTTCGGCAGCTTGCTTGTTTGCACCGGTAAATACTGACGCACCAGCTAGCGCCGCCGCATCGGCAGCATCCTGCAACGTGGCCCGTTCATTGGTCGCGACGCTGTAGTCGACAGCAAGCCCGGTCATCCCCATGATCGGCACGAGCATCAATGCGAATGTAAGGGCCGTGGCCCCGCTGCGGTCTTTCAGGAAATCTCGAAAACGCTTCATGTCCCACTCCAGTCGTTGAGTGGAACAATTGATTTCCTGGAGTAAATGCCCGCTTAGGAAATTCGTTCAGATTTTCACGATCGGGGTGCCGAGACGCGATTTCCGCGGATTCATTACCGAAATGGTAAAAATCATATGAAAGTTTCTGCCCTAGAGCGCTGCGTCCGGCCGGACAAACCCCTGGCTCGCCACCAGCAGGTTTCGCGTGTACTCCTGCGTCACCTTGCGCTTGGCCAGCTCCGATGCTGTCAGACGCTCCACCTCTGCACCATTCTGCATCACCATCAAGCGGTCGCACATATGGGTGACGACGGCCAGATCATGGCTGACCATGACGAATGTCAGCTTGCGGTCGCGCCGAATTTGCTCAAGCAGGTTCAAGACCTCCGCCTGGACCGAGGCATCGAGCGCCGAGGTCGGTTCGTCCAGAAGCAGGATCGACGGCTCCAGGATCAGAGCGCGGGCGATGGCAACGCGCTGGCGCTGGCCGCCGGAGAGCTGGTGCGAATAGCGGAAGCGAAAACTCGATCCGAGCCCCACTTCATCCAGTGCGCGCAGGATGCGCTTTTCGATGTCGCCGAAGCCATGGATGACCAGCGGCTCCAGCAACAGCCGGTCCACTGTCTGGCGCGGGTGCAGCGAACCATAAGGATCCTGGAACACCATCTGCACTTCGCGGTAGAACGCCTTGGTCCGCGTCGAGCCGAGCGTCTTGCCGTTGACGGTAATCGTCCCGCCACTGACTGGCGCGAGGCCTGCTACGGCACGCAGGAGCGTGGATTTTCCGGAACCGGACTCACCGACAAGACCGAAGGATTCGCCCGGCGACACCTCGATGCTTACACCGCGCAGAGCGCGAAACCGGTTGAACACCACTTCGAGATTTTCAGTCGTCAGCGCATTCATCATGCCGCCCACTCCGGCTTGCGGTCGAGTACTGGCAGCGGATGCCGGTCATTGTCGATCTGTGGCATGCAGTTGAGCAGGCCTTGCGTATAGGGATGTTTCGCCTTGTGCAGGTCCGTCGCGGCGATTTCCTCGACGATACGCCCCGCATACATGACGATGACCCGATCGCAGAAGGACGAGACGAGACGCAGATCATGCGAGATGAAGATCAGCCCCATGCCGCGGTCGCGCACCAGATCGTCGAGTATGCGCAGGACATCTAACTGCACGGTAACATCAAGCGCCGAGGTCGGCTCGTCGGCAATCAGCAGTTCGGGCCCGGTGATCAGCATCATGGCGATCATGGCGCGCTGGCCCATGCCGCCGGAGACCTCGTGCGGGTGCAAATCATAGACCCGCTCCGGATCTCGGATCTGTACGGCGGCAAGCATATCGAGCGCACGCTTGCGCGCCTCGGCCTTGCTTACCTTTTCGTGCGTCCGCAAGGTTTCGACGATTTGCCGGCCGATGCTCATGACCGGGTTGAGCGAATATTTCGGGTCCTGCAGGATCATGGCAATGCGATTGCCGCGCAGTGCCCGCCGCTGCTTCACCGATGCGCTGAGCAGGTCGATGCCATCGAAATTCAATGTCCTGGCAGTAATCTTCGCATGGGGTGGCGTCAGCCCCATGATGGCCCGGCCGGTCTGTGATTTCCCGGAGCCGGATTCGCCGACAATGCCAAGACGTTCACGGCCAAGGGTGAAGGAAACCCCGCGCACCGCATCGATAACACCGGTGCGGGTCGGAAACTGGACCCGCAGGTCTTCGACGTTAAGCATCGTGCTCATTGGTTGCTACCTCGCGGATCGAGGGCGTCGCGCAGACCATCGCCAAGCAGGTTGAAGCCGAGGCTGACAGTCAGGATGGCAAAGCCTGGCATTGCGGCCACCCACCACTGATCCATGATGAAGCGGCGGCCGGAGGCGATCATCGCGCCCCATTCGGGCAGCGGCGGCTGCGCACCGAGGCCTAGGAAGCCGAGCCCTGCGGCGGTCAGGATGATGCCTGCCATGTCGAGCGTCACCCGCACGATCAGCGAGGACAGGCACAGCGGCATGATGTGGCGCAGGACGATGCGCGTCGGCGAGGCACCCATCAGCTGCACCGCGGCGATATAGTCGGAATTGCGCACTGTCAGCGTTTCGGCCCGTGCGATGCGCGCATAGGGCGGCCAAGAGGTGATGGCGATGGCGATGACGGCGTTTTCGATGCCGGGACCAAGTGCAGCCACAAAGGCCAGTGCCAGGATGAGCTTGGGGAAGGCGAGGAAAATATCGGTAATGCGCATCAATATGGAATCGACCCAGCCCCCGGCATAGCCGGCGATCGTGCCGACAAGCAGCCCGATGGGCGCGGCGATAATGGCAACGAGGATGACGACATAGAGCGTCAACCGCGAACCATAAATGAGGCGCGAGAGGATATCGCGCCCCTGATCGTCTGTTCCGAGCCAGTATTCGCCGCCGGGCGGCAGCAGGCGCGCATTGCGCAGATCGCCTGCTACCGGCGAGTGCGGGGCAAGCACATTGGCGAAGGCCGCAACCAGCAGCAGCGCGATGATGATAGCGAGGCCGACAACGGCCAGCCGGTTGCTGGCGAAGCGGCTCCAGACCAGATAGGCGCGGCCAAGCCTTGCCTGCATACGCGACTGCGGCCGGTCGCTCATCAGCCATTCGCGGCGCGAGAAGGGTTTGGTAGGAGAAAGCTCACTCATCGCGCGCGCGTCCGTGGGTCAAGCGCCCGATACAGGACATCGGACAACAGATTGATGGCAACGAAGACCGTGCCGATGATGATGGTTCCGCCCAGCACCGCATTCATGTCGGCGTTCTGCAGCGAATTGGTGATGTACATGCCAAGTCCCGGCCAGGAGAATACGGTCTCGGTGAGGACAGAGCCTTCCAGCAGTCCGGCATAGGAAAGCGCGATCACCGTCACCAGCGGAACAGCCGCGTTGCGCAGCGCGTGGCCCCAGATGATGCGGGTTTCCGACAGGCCCTTGGCGCGCGCCGCAACGATATATTCCTGTTCAAGCTCGTTGAGCATGAAAGAGCGCGTCATGCGGCTGATATAGGCGAGCGAAAAATAGCCGAGCAGCGACGCAGGCAGGATGATGAAGCTGAAAATATTCCAGAACGCATCCCAGTTGCGCTGCAAGATCGCATCGAGCAGGTAAAAGCCGGTGATCGGAGTGAATGTATATTCGTAGACCACGTCGATACGGCCAGGGCCGGAGGTCCAGCCGAGCTTTGCGTAGAATACCAGCAGGGCCAGCAGCCCGAGCCAGAAAATCGGCACCGAATAGCCGATAAGGCCGATGATGCGGACGATCTGATCGATGATGCTGCCGCGCTTGACTGCGGCCAGCACGCCGAGCGGCACACCGAACAAGGCACCAATGAGCGTACCGAATGTGGCCAGCTCCATGGTTGCCGGGAAGACCCGCCTGATATCGGTCATGACGGGATTGGTGGTCAGTACCGAATTGCCGAAATTGCCCTGCAATGCGTCTTTTATATAGATCACGAACTGCTGGTAAATCGGCAGGTTGAGGCCATATTCCTCTCGCACGCGTTCCACGACATGCGCGGGCGCCCGGTCGCCAACAATGGCAAGCGCTGGATCGATCGGTATGACCCGCCCTATGAAAAACGTGACGGCAAGAAGCCCCAGAAATGTGATGGCGCCGATCAGCAGAAACCTGCCAATCGCCCATAAGAGATTTGAGGCCCAGGCGCCTGTACGCCTGGACTCCAATTGTGTTTCGGTACTGCTCATTCTCTCAGCTCTCGGGGTAACCCCCGATCATTTCGATACGTTGAAGACGTAGTTCGTATCGAATGAAGGTCCGAGCTTGAAACCCTTCAGGTTCGCGCGAAGACCTGCAACTTCGGTCTGCTGGAAAATCAGCACGAACGGGCTGGTTTCGAGAACCTTCTTCTGCAGATCCTGATACATCTGCGCACGCTTGGCGCCATCACGCTCGAGCAGGGCTGCCTTGGTTTCCTTGGTCAGATCCGGCACATCCCAGGCATTGCGCCATGCCAGGGTCTTGTTGGTACCCGTATCGGCATTATCCGGATTGGTGGTGAAGGTTTCCGCATTGGAATTCGGATCCCAGTAATCGACGCCCCACTGGCCGATGTAAGAGTCATGGGTGCGGGCGCGATATTTGGTCAGCGTCTGCTTACCATCGCCCGGGATGATTTCCAGCTTCACGCCGGCCTGCGCCATGGTCTGCTGCACGGATTCGGCAATGCCGGTCACCGGCTGGTTGTTGCGTACATCCATGGTGAAAGAGAAGCCATCCTTGAGCCCTGCCTTTTCAAGCAGGCCCTTGGCTTTCTCGACATCGAGCTTGTAGGGGTTCTCGTCCAGTTCGCCGAGGATGCCCTTGGGCAGGAAGGTCTGGTGGATTTCGCCAATGCCCTTGATCAGCTTTTCGCCGATTGCGTCATAATCGACGAGGTATTTCAGTGCTTCGCGCACTTCTGGCTTCGCCAGGTTCGGGTTCTTCTGGTTGAGGCTGAAATAGTAGATCGTACCCTTCGGCGCATTGACAGTCGTGATATCCTTGTTCTTGACGACCTGCTCCAGATCGTTTGGCTCGAGATTGCGGGCAACATCGATGTCACCCTTTTCGAGCAGCAGGCGCTGCGCCGCGCTTTCCTTGACGTGGCGGTAGATGACGCGGTTGAGCAACGCCTTGGTGCCATAATAATTGTCGTTGCGCTCCAGAACGATGATCTCGTTGGCGCGCCAGTCGCGGATCTTCATCGGGCCGGAACCGGCGTAGCCCGTCTTCATCCAGGCATTGCCGAAATCGTCACTGACAACGTGTTCGGAGACCAGTTTCTTGTCGACGACGGACGCGACGGTCGCGGTCAGGCAGTTCAGCACGAAGCTCGGCGCATAGGGCTGATCCACGGTGAAGACAAAGGTTGACGCATCGGTTGCCTTGGCCTTCTCGGCAACATTATCGGCCTTCAGGCCAAACTGGGTCAGAATGAAAGCCGGGCTCTTGTCGAGCTTGATGGCGCGCTCGAACGAATAGGCGACATCCTCGGCGGTGATCGGGTTGCCCGAAGCGAATTTCAGATCCGGCTTGAGCTTGAACGTGTAGGTCAGGCCGTCATCGGAAACGGTCCAGCTTTCGGCGATATCTGCAACGATCTTCGAAGGATCGTTGATATCGAGCCGAACAAGCTTGTCATAGGTATTGCCGTTGATTTCGCCCATTGTAAGCTCGAAAGCCTCAGCGGGATCGAGCGTGATAACATCGTCGATGGCAAAGGCTTCGACCAGCGTATCGGCAGGCGTTTCCGCGAAAGCCGGCACACCGGAAAGCAGAATGGCGGAGACTGCCGCACCACCGAGCAGAAGCCGGAATTTTGGGTTCATCTTGGTCATCAACATTGTACTGGTTCCCTGTTTTAGAGCTCTGGCCTAGATCCTAGGCCTCCGTTTCTTGGTTTTCTTCGTGCCAGGCGACGCGCAATACGCGCAGCCAGTTTTCACGGCAGATCTTTGCAAGATCGTCTTCCGAATATCCGGCATCGCGCAACGCCATGACAAGATTCTGGTTGCCGCTTGCGTCAGCAATTTCTCCCGGGATTTTAGCACCGTCAAAATCAGAACCAAGCGCCACGCAGTCGATGCCCATGCGGTTCACCATATAGTCGATGTGGCGAACCATATCGGTGAGCGGCGTATCGGCATTTTCCCGTGCATCGGGACGCAGCATCGCGACGGCATAATTGAGACCGACCAGCCCTTTGCTTTCGCGCACCGCATCGAGCTGCCTGTCCGTCAGGTTGCGCGCGACAGGTGTCAGAGCATGGACATTGGAGTGGCTGGCGACGAGCGGCTGCTCACTGATGCGCGCCACATCCCAGAAACCTTTCTCTGTGATATGCGCGAGATCGATGAGGATACCGAGGCTATTGCAGGCCTCGATCAGCTCTTCACCTGCGGATGTCAGACCGGGACCGGTATCGGGATCCATCGGATAGGCGAAGGGCACGCCGTGGGCAAAGATATTGTTGCGGCTCCAGACCGGGCCGAGCGAACGCAGCCCCGCCGCGTAGAAAACATCGAGCGCCGCCAGGTCCGCGCCAATTGCCTCGCAACCCTCCATATGGAGAACAGCGGCAAACATGTCCGTGCGCATGCATTCAGCAATCTCGGCGGTGCTGCGGCAGAGCTTCCAGCCGCCGGCCCGCTGCAGTTTCAGGGCGATCGCAGCCATTTCAAGCGCGATATCGAGCGAGGGCGCGCGCTCCAGCGGCGCAGCAAGCGGTGTCGAATAATGGCCGTTGGCATCGGGCGCCTTGAAGGCAAGATCGCCGGAAGGGACGTAAATGGCACAGAGGCCGCCGATCAAACCGCCCTTGAGCGCCCTGATCTTGTCGATATGGCCGGAACTCGTGCCTTCGATGAATTCCTGAACCGGGTCGGCCCCGTCTCTCGAATGTTTCCACAACCGGTAAAGCACATCGTTGTGACCATCAAAGACAGGCTGCATTTCTATTCCCGATTAGATTGGCTTGAAAAGTCCGCATGTTCGCCGGGTAATCGTGGCCAATCCCCGGAACCTCACTTCCTTTTCGACAAAAGATCATGACGCTCACGAACAGGCAAGAGAGTAATTGTACAAAAGTATAAAAACGCGGGGGTTCGATTCAACCTGCAGGTCGTGGTGGTGGTTGGTGTCAAACGATAGCATCAGGCATGACCAAACATCGAACCCGATATTTTCGTCGACACATGTGCGGAAATGGTATATTTCTTATACCAATACTGATCCATGCTGTTTGAGTACGATCCGGCAAAGAGCGCGTCCAATAAAATCAAACACGGTATTGATTTTGAGGAAGCACAATCGCTCTGGAAAGATGAACGGATGCTGGAAGCTCCAGCCAAATTGGATGGAGAGCCGCGTTTTCTCGTAATTGGCTTACTCAGAGGCAAGCATTGGTCAGCAATATGCGTTCACAGAAGCGATAAGGTTCGCATCATTTCGGTTCGCCGGGCCCGAAGACAGGAAATCGAATACTATGAAAACGAGTGATTTTGACCGCAATTTCGACGAGGGGGCAGATATTGCCGAACAGGTGGATTGGTCGAAGGCCCGCCGGCCCAACGAAGAACTCAAGCGGGTAAATGTCGACTTTCCCATATGGGTAGTGGAAGGTCTGGACAGACAGGCCCGGCGGCTTGGCGTGACCCGACAAGCCCTTATCAAGCTCTGGATCGCCGAACGTCTGGGTTAGGGTTCTTCGATTAGCTATCCGAATAAACAGTGGTGCATTGAAATCACTGCACCACCGATCCATTCCTAAACATCCAGATTGGCCACACTCAGCGCATTGTCCTGAATGAACTCGCGGCGGGGCTCCACATCGTCGCCCATCAGCCTGGAGAACAGGCTGTCGGCGTCGGTGGCGTCGTTGACCTTAACCTGCAGTAGCGAGCGCGCATTGGGATCGAGCGTCGTTTCCCACAACTGGTCGGCATTCATCTCGCCGAGACCCTTGTAGCGCTGCAATGACAGGCCCTTGCGCCCGGCGGCAAACACAGCCTCCAGCAGTGCAATCGGGCCGGCAACTGAATCGGACTTTTCCTTGCGGCGCAGGACTGGCGGCTTGGCATAAATGTCATGCAACCGGCCCGAATAGCGGTCGAGCTGACGCGCATCGGCAGAGCCGATCAGTGCCATGTCGAGAGTGACCGTTTCCTTCACGCCGCGCAGCGAACGCTCGAAGATATAGCCGTCGAGGCCGTCGTCCGGTGTTGCAAGACGGCCGGTCCAGCCCTTTTCGGTTTCCTCGGCAATCAGGTCGAGGCGACCGGCGACTTCCGTCACCAGGCTTTGCGCCCTTACCGTATCGGAGATGGCTTCCGGATTGAGCGCTCCGGCAATGGTCGCCTGCTCGACGACCGCGCGGTCATAGCGGGTGTTCAGCCCCTGCAGCAGATGACGCACGGCAAGCGCGTCATTGATCACGGCACGCAGATCGATACCGGTCCGCACTTCGCCGGTGCTCAATTCGAGCGATGCTTCCTCAAGCCCCGAGTCGATGAGGAATTCCTCGAAGGCGGCTTCATTCTTGATATATTGCGAGGACTTGCCGCGCGACACCTTATAGAGCGGCGGCTGCGCAATATAGATGTGGCCGCGCTCGATCAGTTCCGGCATCTGGCGGAAGAAGAACGTCAAGAGCAGCGTCCGAATATGTGCGCCATCGACGTCGGCGTCGGTCATGATGATGATCTTGTGATAGCGCAGCTTGTCCGGATTGAACTCATCCTTGCCGATGCTGGTGCCCAGCGCCAGGATCAGCGTGCCGATCTGGTCGGAGGAGAGCATGCGGTCCAGCTTGACGCGCTCGACATTGAGGATCTTGCCGCGCAGTGGCAGGATCGCCTGGTTCTGGCGTGAACGGCCGCCCTTGGCGGAACCACCCGCGCTGTCACCCTCGACGATGAAGATTTCGGACTTGGCCGGGTCTTTTTCCTGGCAATCGGCAAGCTTGCCCGGCAGCGAGCTGATGCTGAGCGAGTTCTTGCGGGTGATGTCGCGCGCCTTGCGCGCTGCTTCACGGGCGGAGGCCGCCTGAATGACCTTGTCGACAAGAATCTTGCCTTCCGCCGGGTGCTCTTCGAGCCAGGTCGAGAGCGCTTCGTTAACGAGGCTTTCGACGACCGCGCGCACTTCCGAGGAAACAAGCTTGTCCTTGGTCTGCGACGAGAATTTCGGATCCGGTACCTTGACGGAAAGCACGGCCGTCAGGCCTTCGCGGCAGTCGTCGCCGGTCAGCGTGACCTTTGCCTTCTTTGCCTGGCCCGACGTCTCGGCATAGCCGGTCATCTGACGCGTCAGCGCGCCACGGAAACCGGCAAGGTGCGTGCCGCCATCGCGCTGCGGAATGTTGTTGGTAAAGCAGAGGACGTTCTCGTGGTAGCTGTCATTCCACCACATGGCGACTTCCACCGTGGTGTCATCGCGTTCGCCGCGAATATAGATCGGCTCGTTGACCAGTTCCTTCTTCGAACGGTCGAGATAGCGCACATAGGCGGTCAGGCCGCCCTCATAGAACAGCTCCAGGTCAACCGGATCGGCATGCCGGCGATCGGCAAGCAGGATGCGCACGCCGGAATTGAGGAAGGCCAGTTCGCGCAGGCGGTGTTCGAGCGTCTTGAAGTCGAACTCGACCATGGTGAATGTGTCGGTCGACGGCAGGAACGAGACTTCTGTTCCCGTCTCCTCGCCCGCATCGCCGGTAACCTTGAGCGGCGCATCGGCGACGCCGTGGGTGAAGCTCATCTCGTGGATCTTGCCCTGGCGGCGGATCTTCAACTTCAGCCAGACGGAGAGCGCGTTGACGACCGAAACGCCGACGCCATGTAGACCGCCGGAAACCTTGTAGGAGTTCTGGTCGAACTTGCCGCCGGCATGCAGCTGCGTCATGATGACTTCGGCGGCCGATACGCCTTCGGAGTGCATATCGGTCGGAATGCCGCGGCCGTTGTCGGTCACCGTGCAGGAACCGTCGGGATTCAGCGTCACGGTGACGCGCGTCGCGTGGCCCGCCAGTGCCTCATCGATGGCATTGTCGACGACTTCGTAGACCATGTGGTGCAAGCCGGACCCGTCGTCCGTATCACCGATATACATGCCGGGCCGTTTGCGAACCGCATCCAACCCCTTGAGAACCTTGATGGATTCCGCACCGTACTCCGGCGAGGTTTCGACTGTCAGCTCGGGTGTATCACTCATGTAGATTCAATCTTTTCCTGGAAGGGGAACGGGGCGCCCGTCCTTATATCATAGCCCGGGCGAATCATGCCCGGTTACAGTCCTAGATATAGTGTTTAATGTCGGTTTTTCCAATTCATGAGACCCGCTCTATCCACGGATCATGGCCAATTGGTGGACTTTTTGACGATTTATACCCGTTCCCGCGTCAAAGACCGATCGAGTAACCGGCGCGACGAACAGGCAACAACTGCTTTTGTCCCACCTGCTCCGATCCCGCGCACAATCTGCGTTACTCTATGATCTGAATCTCCTGCTTTTCGATACCCTGTTGCGCCTTCGATTCAGGCTTCGCAATTGGCGACTGCGCGTCGAAAAAACCCTTGACCTCCTTGAAGGAGAGCGCTCCGTCACTGTCCCGGTCCATATCCGCAAATTGACCGATGAAGTAACCCACGCCCGACTTTTCCGCCGAACTGAGGGTAACGAGCTGTATCGCGGGGTCAGCCGCACGATCGAAAAGGGCTCTGATGCGCGCGTCGACGGCGGCGCTTACGCTTTCGCGGGTAAGGGGAACCGCGCCTTGTTTCGAGCGCTTTGATGGCGGTTCGGCGCCCCGAGAAGGTGACCACATGGCAGTCAGCATGCCTGCAGGCTGATCATAAAATGCGTTAAGGTCGTTCCGCACTCGGGTGTAGAGGAAGAGTTTGTCCTTTGGGCCATCTTCAGGACCAATACCGTGACCGGCTTCATACAGTTTAACCGGCACTTTCATCGCTTCCGGCAATGCGGCAAGAACAAGTTCGGACTGATGGAAAGGCGTATTCAGGTCATAATATCCGTGCTGAACCAAAATCTTCAAATCAGGTTTGAGGCTAATGCTCTCGGAAAGATCGGGAACACTTGACACAAACCTGCCAGGATTGACCAGATCATCGGGATGATGTGACCAGAAATCCCACTTGCCGATGATTTCACCGTTGCTCCTCATATAACGCAAATTGGAATAGTAGCCGATAAACTGCTCTTGATAGCGTTGAGCAAGCGGGGAAAAATAGGATTCACGGTCAATTGCGAAATCGGTATCGTCAAATGCAATGGTCTCCCGCCCGTCGGCAAGCAAGAGTTTCCTGTCTTTGCCTGCCTCGAAAAACCAGCCGAATTCAAAGCTGTCCATGTTTGGTTCGGCTATCCAGGGGTTGTTGGAAGCGTTATCGCCAGGCTCGTAAATTTTGCCTATCCCCGTTAGCTGATAGAGCCTGTTGAGGAAGGGCGGCGCCTCAGGTTGTTTGAGGAAAGCTTCCCATTTTGAACGATCGGGCGCTCGTTGATCGACGCCACTGAACGACGATTTATAGTTGTCATTGTATTTCAGGACAAAGGGGCGGACGTCAGCCAGAAATGTCTCGATTGGCCTGCCGCTGCGCTCTGTTGATTTTTTATGATAGTCAGCGACCATTGCGTAGGTCGGAACCGAACCGCCGCACGATACATAACTCGACAGGCAGTCTGCCTCATAGTCGAGCATCGGCGAGTTCAGGATCAAACCGGTGAGAACGTTCTTTGAATTTTTCTTGTCGGCATATTTGGCTGTCCCGCTTTCCAAGAGCATCCGTCCGATGACTGGAGCGCGAATGCCCCCATACGAAACTCCATACATATATTTGGGCGATTCCTGACGATGATTGGCATTGATGTAACGGATGATGAAATCGGTGAGCACGCTTGCGTCCTCATCGACGCTCCAGAATTCATCGTTCCGACTGGGATATACCGCCTTGGAATATCCAGTACCGACTGGATCAACGAAGACGAGGTCGGTCTTTTCGAGCAAAGTGTTGGGGTTGTCGACTAGGGGCAAAGTTGCCGATTGGGGTGCATTCCAGTCGATCCGTTTTGGTCCAAGAAAATTCAGGTCAAGCACGGCCGACGCGCCGCCGGGCCCGCCATTGAAAATGAACGTCACCGGCCGCGTGCCCTTGGGCAGTTCATCGCGCGTATAGGCAGTATAGAAAATTGCTGCCTTCCCATGGCTGCTCGCCGAGGGGTAGCGCGAACCTTCCGCCTTCAGATGACCGGCAGTTACCGCGAATTGTATCGCATTGCCATTCAAGTAAATCGTGTGCACGTTGCTGGTTGGCGTTTCGGTAAAATCGCGCGGACCGAAATTGCCCTCTGGCCCGTAATCGGGATCGCTCCAAAAGGAGGGTATGCCGATCGGGGCTCGGCGTCGGTGGCCGGGGCCATTCAAACAGAGTTTCAAACGTGCTGGCGGCATGATCCTCCTCCGAATCCGATCCGCTACACGATGCAAGGAAAACCGCCAGCAAAAGCCAGCACAGGCGAAAAAGCATGATGAAAAAGCCTCACAATAAAGATCGGTTGAAATTGAATATCTGAAAAATTGTCTGTGATTGCAGTCATCAGGGCGCATAAAATATGCGTCGAAACAGACCTCATTCGCGCCTTGGCGTCAAGGCGAAACCACCGCAGAACCATGGTCATCGGGCGAAAGTATAATGGTCGATTTTGTGGAAATCACGCACGCCTGTCCCCACATGAGACCCGAGGAGGCCCAATGGATACCGTACAAGCCGCTTTTGTTCCACCTGCTCCGATCCCGCGCACCGGACCGGTCGGCACATTACAGCTGATCCGCACCATTTACCGCAATCCGCTCGAATTGTGGGGCGAGCCTTCCTACAACGAACCATGGGTCTCAATCGACTGGTCCTTTGCGCATACCATCATCGCCAATGATCCCGGCCTCATCCGCCATGTGCTCGTTGACAATGCCAGGAATTACAAGATGGCCGCGGTGCGCCAGCGCATTCTGCGTCCGATCCTGCGCGATGGGCTGCTGACGGCGGAAGGCGACGTCTGGAAGCGCTCGCGCAAGGCCATGGCGCCAGTGTTCACGCCGCGCCACATCCACGGTTTCGCCGAGGCGATGAAGCGGACAACCGATGTTTTTGCAGATCGCTACGAAGGTCTCACCGGCACCACCGATGTGTCGCGCGACATGACGATGCTGACCTACGACATTCTCGCCGAAACGCTGTTTTCCGGCGAGATCGCCGGCGATCCCGATCAGTTTTCGCACGAGGTCGACCGCCTGTTCGAGACCATGGGCCGCGTCGATCCGCTCGATCTTCTCGGCGCGCCGGCCTGGCTGCCGCGCTTTACCCAGATTCGGGGGCGGCGCGCCCTTGCCTTCTTCCGCCAGATCGTCGCCAACACGATGGAGATGCGCAAGACCCGCATGGAGAAGGAAGGCGACAAGGTCCCCAATGATTTCCTTACGTTGCTGCTCAAGGCCGAGGGGCCCGAGGGCCTGTCGCGCGCCGAGATCGAGGACAATATCATCACCTTCATCGGCGCCGGACACGAGACCACAGCGCGAGCGCTTGGCTGGACGCTTTACCTACTGGCACGGGCGCCATGGGAGCGCGATCGCATCGAGCAGGAAATCGATGCCTTCATGGATCAGGCCAAAGTCCCGCCGCCACATGCATGGCTGGACGCCCTGCCCTTCACCCGCGCCGCCTTCGAAGAAGCCATGCGGCTTTATCCCCCGGCACCCTCCATCAACCGCGAGCCGATCGAGGATGACCAGTACAAGGATCTGAAACTGCCCAAGGGCGCGGCTGTCCTTGTCATGCCGTGGACCGTGCATCGCCACCGGCTCTACTGGGACAATCCGGAAGCCTTCATGCCATCCCGGTTCCATCCAGAAAATCGCGACAAGATCGACCGCTTCCAATATTTGCCGTTCGGTGCCGGGCCGCGCGTCTGCATTGGCGCCAGCTTTGCCTTGCAGGAAGCCATCATTGCTTTGGCAACGCTGCTCCATCGCTACCGTTTCGACATGGCGGGAACCATCAAACCCTGGCCGGTGCAAAAACTCACGACCCAGCCGGATGGCGGCCTGCCGATGACCGTGACGGCGAGGCGGTAGATGCGTCGGAAGGTTGATGCCGATAATCTCTCCCCTTGCGGGAGAGAAAGGATTTTCCTGGGTTTAGCCCCTTTGCTAAACCCTTGGAAAATCCAAGTGAGGGGTAAGTTCAGTGAAGCAAATCCCCTCTCTTGCGATTTCTAGCACTTAGCAAAGTGGCTAAGATGCTGAAATCGCTTTCTCTCCCGCAAGGGGAGAGATAACCGGCGTAGTTGATTTCACCAGAAATTTATTCTATATATATTTCCAGTGAAAGGAACGACTCATGCGAACCACCGCGCAACACCTACCAGCAACCCCAGGGAAGACCGCCGTGGTCTCCAAGGCGCTGTTGCGTTCGTCGGAATTGCTGGGTCTGACCGCCAGGGAACTTTCCACCGTCGTCGGCCTGTCCGAGCCCAGTATATCGCGGCTGAAGCGCAATCTCGACGGCGCACCGCTCACCGGCAAGAGCTACGAACTCGCTCTTCTGTTCATCCGCCTCTACCGCTCGCTCGATGCGATCGTCGGCGGCGATGATGCGGTCGCGCGCCAGTGGATACGAACTGACAACACCATGCTTGGCGGCAAGCCGCTCAACCGGATCAAAACCATTGACGGTCTCGCCCATGTCCTCGCCTATCTGGACGCCCGACGCGCTCCGATCTGAATCGCGTTCTATGCACGGTGCCTGCTGGCGTCTCGTCGAGGCGCAGCACCGTGTCTCCACCATGAAGCTGGTCGACACGCTCGACGAGCAGGCTCTGCTTGAAGACGAGCTGGAGACCACCAAGCCTACTCTGCCGCCCGATTGTGTGCATCTGGACTATCTGCTGGCGACGCCGTTCCGTTATGGCCGCTATCCCGGCAATTCACGCTTCCGGCGCGAAGGCTATTCGCCCGGCGTCTTCTATGCCAGCGAGATCGTGGAAACCGCCGTCGCGGAAACTGCCTTCTACCGGCTGCTTTTCTTCGTCGAAAGCCCCGGCACGCCATGGCCGCGCAACCCGCTGGAATTCACGGCCTTCGAAGCGCGCTATGCCACGACCAACGCCATTGACCTGACCGCCGCACCTTTTTCGGAGCTGACGGAGCAATGGACGCATCCGACCGATTATTCGCCCTGCCTAGACATCGCCGACAAGGCCCACGAGGCCGGGATCGAACTCATCCGCTACAGTTCCGTGCGCGATCCGCTTGGCGGCGCCAATCTCGCTCTGCTCTCCTGCACCTGCTTTGCCATGCCGCATCCGGTACGCATGACGACGTGGCGCCTGCATTTTTCCAACTACGGCGTCAACGCTATCTGCGACTTGCCAGACCTGCGGCTTGGCTTCAGCATCGCCACCTTTGGCAGGGATCCACGCATGCAGATGGCGATGCGAAACTAGGGTCAGGACCCTAGAGCCGCTGCGCGTGCCAGGCGATATGATCGGCCATGAACGTGGAAATGAAGAAATAGGAGTGATCGTAGCCGTCGCGCATGTTGAGGGTCAGCGGTATCCCGGCCTTCTCGCATGCCTCTTCCAGAAGCCACGGCCGCAGGCCATCGTCGAGAAACCCGTCGGCCTTGCCCTGATCGACAAGCAGTTCCGGCAGCCTGTGGCCGTCCTCGATCAGCGCGACGCTGTCATAGGCGCGCCACGCCGCCTCATCCTTGCCGAGATATTTCTCGAAAGCCGGCCGCGACCAGCCGGCAACGATGGGCCGGGCAATCGGCGCAAAGGCCGAGACGGATTTGAAAAGGCCCGGATTTTTCAAGGCCAGCGTGATGGCGCCATGGCCACCCATGGAATGGCCAAAGATGCTCTGGCGCTTCATGTCGACAGGGAAATTGGCGGCCACGAGTTCAGGCAGTTCCTCGGCGATATAGGTAGCCATGCGATAATTGGTTGACCAGGGCTCTTCAGTCGCATCGAGATAAAATCCTGCGCCGCTGCCGAATTGCCAATTATCCTTCTCGTCCGGAACGTTTTCGCCGCGCGGGCTCGTGTCCGGGCAGATGATGGCAATGCCGAGCTCGGCAGCGATGCGGCGGTATTCGCCCTTGTCCATGACGTTCTGATGGGTGCAGGTCAGGCCCGACAGATACCACAGCAGAGGCACCGGCCCGTTCTTCGCCTGCGGCGGCAGGAATACAGCGAAGGTCATGTCGCATTGGCAGGCGTCGCTGCGATGGCGATAGACCCCTTGCGTACCCTCGAAACTCTTGGCAATCGATAGCGTTTCCATAAATTCCCCGTGTCGTGTTCGTTATTGGCCGAGCGAAACGGCGACGTTGACCGCAGCGGCAACAAGCACCGTATTGAAAAAGAACGATATAATGGCATGTAACAAATTAATCTTGCGCATATCTGTACTGGTGATGGCGGTGTCCGAGGTCTGCGCCGTCATGCCGATGACATAGGAAAAGTAGAGAAACTCGATGCCTCCTGGCTCCTTGCCGCCGGGAAAATCCAGCCCGCCGACATGTTCTCGCGGCTTGTCCTTGGTCCCCTCGGCATCCTCGTCCGGCTGCCAATAGAGATGGGCATAGTGAATGGCTGCCATCATATGGATTGTCATCCAGCCAAGAAAAACCGCGGCAAGCGCCAGAGAAAGATCGAAGGGTTGCGGGTTCTGGCCGGAATTCAGCAACACGAAAAGCGAACCGACGGCGACGACAACCGCGCCAAAGGTGACCGCGAAGATGATCCAGACCGGTTCATCCGACCGCGCCGCATTCTTGCGCAGATATTCCGGCGTCAGTTTGCGGACCTTGATGGCCGAGAGCGTCAGGTAAACCACAAAAAACGCATTGGCCGCGGCGGCGTAGGCAACATGCGGCGCGAACGCCAAAGCCAGCGCCAACGTGGCAAGGCCGATAATTGCAGCAAGATAAAATGGATTGTGGCGCTTCCACATGCCCTGTCTACTCCGATGCAATGGCGGCCGGCCGCTGCATGTCGATGTGGGGGATATCGTCCTCGAGATATTCCTCCGACACCGGCACAAAGCCGAAGGATTCGTAGAAGCGCTTCAGGTGGCTCTGCGCCGAGAGCTTGATCGGGCTTTGCGGATAGAGTCTTTCGCATTGCGCGATCGCCTCGACCATCAGCCGGTCGCCGAGCTTCTTGCCGCGATGTTCGGGCGAGACGACGACCCGGCCGATCCGCGCTGCCGGGTCGCTTTTCGCCGGTTTGCGGATACGCGCGCTTGCGACGAGTTCCTTAGCCAGAAGCAGGCGCAGATGCAGCGCGTCGGCATCCTTGCCGTCGAGCTCGGGATAAGGGCACTTCTGCTCGACGACGAAGACATCCACCCGCAATTTCAGCATGGCGTAGAGGTCGCGCGGCGAGAGTTCATCGAGGCCGGACAAAACAACCTTGTAGTTAGGCGCGTTCATGATCGCTCGAGGCTCTAGAAGGTTACGACGCTGCGGATCGACTTGCCCTCATGCATGAGGTCGAAGGCGGTATTGATCTCTTCGAGCGGCATTTTGTGCGTAATGAGCGAGTCGATATCGATCTTGCCCTCCATGTACCAGTCGACAATCTTCGGAACGTCGGTGCGGCCGCGTGCGCCGCCAAAGGCCGTTCCGCGCCAGTTGCGTCCGGTGACGAGCTGGAACGGCCGCGTCGAGATTTCCTTGCCGGCTTCCGCCACGCCGATAACGATGCTGGTGCCCCAGCCGCGATGGCAGCATTCCAGCGCCTGGCGCATGACATTGGTGTTGCCGGTAGCATCGAAGGAGAAATCCGCGCCGCCGTCAGTCAGGTCCTGGATGGCCGACACGACTTTGTCATTGCCGACGTCGTTGGGATTGATGAAGTGGGTCATGCCGAACTTCCTGGCCATCTCTACCTTGCCGGGGTTGAGATCGACGCCGATGATCTTGTCGGCGCCGACCATGCGGGCGCCCTGGATGACGTTGAGGCCGATGCCGCCAAGGCCGAAGACCAAGACATTGGCGCCCGGCCAGACCTTGCCCGTATAGATCACGGCACCGATGCCGGTGGTGACGCCGCAACCGATATAGCAGATCTTGTCGAAGGGCGCGTCTTCGCGCACCTTGGCCAGCGCGATCTCCGGCAGGACGGTGAAGTTCGAGAACGTCGAGCAGCCCATATAATGGAACACTTCGCCGCCATCGCAGGAGAAGCGGCTGGTGCCGTCGGGCATGACGCCCTGGCCTTGCGTGGCGCGGATCGAGGTGCACAGGTTCGAGCGCTGCGACAGGCAGGTTTTGCACTGGCGGCATTCGGGCGTGTAGAGCGGGATGACATGGTCGCCAACCTTAAGCGATGTCACGCCAGCGCCGAGTTCACGCACGATGCCCGCGCCTTCATGGCCGAGGATCGCCGGAAACTTGCCTTCCGAATCAAGGCCGGACAGTGTGTAGGCATCGGTATGGCACACGCCCGTCGCCATGATTTCGACGAGCACTTCGCCGGGCTTGGGGCCGCCGATCTCGATTGTCTCGATGGTCAGTGGCTTTTTGGCTTCCCAGGCAACGGCGGCGCGCGATTTCATGAATGTCTCCCTATGCGTCTGTGCAACATGCTGATTTGCAAGTGTGCACTATCGGGATGGCATGGCCGATCGTCAATCGAACGAACGACATTTATCGTTCGCAAACGACGCCGATGATTTTCTCTGTCCGCAACTTTCCGGATCACTCAATGATACGGACTTTTGAGCTAGCCTTGCGTTCAATGGGGACTGCAGAGCGGCTATCCAGATAGGCGGATATTTCCACCAGGCTGGCGATTCCATTCCGGTTGCTGTCAATTGCGGCAAAACTATCCGCAATGAACCCCCACCCGACCGCATTGGCGCGTTCGGCAGTCAGTGGTTTGGCGCCGTTTTTGGTCGCAGCATCATATTTCTCCTGCAACTGAAGGTCGGCCTCCGCCTGCACATTTTCCTGATTGAACTCGGGCCGCACGGTCCCGGGCGGCGGCGGATAGGCCATCCCATCGGCGATCGTCACCAGGAGCGGATGCGATGTTTGGATAATGACCGGTTTGATCAGGCTCCCGGCCAAAACGGATGCGGGGAGAAAGGCGGCAACGGCAAAGGCGGCGGCGCTTAAGAAACAAAATTTCTTCATTGGTTCTCTCCTAATTCGCAGCCATGGAGGACGTATTATGGACAGGCGGCGCCGAATAGGGCGGGGCCTGATAGAATTCCACCAGATCTTTTTTGAACTGAATGCGGGAACTCTCCTGATAATAGAGCATGTGGCCGCCCTCATAGGTCTTGAGCGGTATCCTCTCCGTCAGTTTCACTTTGCGCAGATCGAGTTCCGTCGGGTAGAACGGCGTTACCTGATCGTAAAACCCATGCGCCACCATGATTTTCCATGAGGGATCGACGCTCAGGCCACTCATCACATCCGGTACTGCAGTCGTGGTCGCCCTGGTTTCGCGTCCTCCGCGATTCCAGTTCCAATAACGGTTGGGCGAGATGTTATCCGAGTTCAGGTGCGTATAATAAGATTTGGCGGTGTAACCGATATAGGCCGGAAGAAATTTCGCGAAAGCATTGTGGAAACCGACTTGCTCATAATAGTCAAAATTATAAGGTACGCCGCTCAGAACCTTCATGCGACCGTCATAGACATTGAGCAGGTAACCCGGCACCAGCCTTGATTTGAAGTCGGCAAAACTCAGAATCGGACTGCTTGCCCCGTCGAACGCATCAAAGCCTGTATATTTTTGCATGTCTGCCGGGAATTGCGGATTTTCCTTGAGAAACCTGTCCCATTTTTTTTAGATTTCCCCGCATCTATGGCCGGCAGATAAATGTCATCGACATACTTTTTAGCCTTGTCGATGAAATCTGCAACCGTCAGATTTCCGCGCATTGTCCCTATTCCATGGTAGTCCGCAATCAGTGCGAATGTGGGCAGCCATGCTCCGCAAGGGGTCACCGTAAGCACCATATTTTGCGTGCAGTTCACGCTCATATCGAGTACCGGCGACAGCAATATGGAGCCAGCCAGATAATTTGCCGGCTTGCCGGAGGGATCGGGATCATACCGGCTGCCCTTGGCGTTCAGCAGCAGATTGGACAGGATCGGCACACGAATACCCGCACCGTAGGATTCACCAAACAGATATTTGGGCGAGCTTTGACGATTGTGCAGATTGATATAGCGGGTAATAAAATCCCGCATCAGATCCGCATCACGCGTGACGCCCCAAAAATACTGGTTCGTATGGGAAATGACCGTTTTTGGGTTGGCCGGATCGGATTTGTCGTAGGTCGTTACGGCAACCGAATGGCCGGTACCGGGCGGATCGACGAAGACGAGATCGGATTGGTCAAGAAGGCTTTCCCGGTTTTCAACGAGCGGGAAATCAGTAGGTGCAGCTATTTCCGCGCCTTCAGCCACCTCGGGATTGCCGGTCGCTAGACGCCAGGGCGCGAGCGCTCCCATATGGAGCCAGATGGAAGCGGAACCGGGGCCGCCATTGAAGAAAAAGGTAACCGGCCTTTTGTCGAGGGGCAAATTATCGCGCGTGTAGCTCGTATAGAAAATTGCCGCTTGGGCATCTTTGGGTTGGTCCGGTTTGTCCGGATCTTTCGGCGCATAGGCCAGGAGATGCCCCGCGGATGCCGTGAATTTGATAGACTGACCGCCGATGACCATTTCATGCCGTTTGGTGGCCGGGGTTTCATCCACGAGCGCCAGATCAAGCGTGCCACTCACCGTGGTATCGTATGTGTTCGTGTCATCCACCGCGTGGTCTACCGGCGCTGCCAGATCGAAGGCTTCCTGCTCCAGCCCGGCGCTTTGCAGCGTATCGACGGCATCCCTGATCTTGCCTGCCTTTACCAGTTCATCGGCATTCAGCCTTGCCGTTTCTTGAAGTGTTGCCGGCTTGTCGTCCGCCGCCTGGCCATCCAGACGTACCTGCTGCTCCTCCAGTTTATTGTCAAAGGTCCCCCCGGACGTCGGATTATCCGGCTCATTGCAAGCTGCGAGAAAAGCCAAAACCGATAATAAGAAAATTCTGAAATTCATTTTAAAAAAGCTCCGTAAAAAGAAAAGCTTTTCAAATGAGAGCTGCAGACGTCAATTAGCCTAAAGTTTAATCGGCGCACGAAATTGCGTATTATTTAGTCAAAATGGCGTGGGTTCTTCAGTCCTGCCATTTGGGATTGAGCCGCCTGGACATCCCCATGCGAAAATTTGTGGACTTGGGCGAGCAAACCTTGTCAAACGCCGCGATGCTTGCGAATGGACCGAACGCGTGAAAGACCTGCCTGCCCTCCCCGTCACCGAGATCCTGAGCGAGCTCGACGCTGCTCTGGCAAAGGGTGACGCCGCGGTTTTGGTGGCGCCGCCTGGTGCCGGCAAGACGACGCTCATTCCCCTTCATCTCTTGAACGCACCCTGGCGGGAGGGCCGCACCATCATCCTGCTCGAGCCGCGCCGCCTTGCTGCGCGCGCCGCGGCAAGCCGCATGGCCAACCTGCTGGGTGAAGATGTCGGCGCGACTGTCGGCTATCGCATGCGGCTCGATAACAAGGTGTCGGCAAAGACCCGTATCCTCGTCGTCACCGAAGGCGTCTTCGCCCGGATGATCCTTGACGATCCGGACCTCACCGATGTTGCGGCCGTGCTTTTCGATGAATTCCACGAGCGCAGCCTCGACGCGGATTTCGGCCTGGCGCTGGCGCTGGACGTGAGGGGTGCACTGCGCCCGGACCTGAAGATCCTCGTCATGTCGGCGACGCTGGATGGCGCGCGCGTGGCATCGCTGCTCGGGGATGCGCCGGTGCTGGAAAGCAAGGGCCGCTCGTTTCCCATTGATCTCCGCTATCGGACCCGCAATCCCGACGAGAAGATCGAGGACGCCATGGCCAAGGCCATTCGTGACATTCTGGGGAGCGAGACCGGCAGCATCCTCGCCTTCCTCCCCGGCCAGCGCGAAATCGAGCGCACGGCTGACGCACTCGAGGGCCGCGTGGGCGCGGATACACTTATCGTGCCGCTTTACGGCGCGCTGGAGGGCCGCGATCAAGACCAGGCGATCAGGCCGGCGCCCGCTGGCAAACGCAAAGTGGTGCTTGCCACGTCCATCGCCGAAACCTCGATCACCATCGACGGCGTGCACGTCGTCATCGACAGCGGCCTGGCGCGCCTGCCGAAATTCGAACCCGCAACGGGCCTCACCCGGCTGGAGACTGTACGGGCGGCACGCGCCGCCGTCGACCAGCGCGCCGGCCGCGCCGGGCGAACCGGGCCCGGCATTGCGCTGCGCCTGTGGCGCGCCGAGCAGACGGCAGCACTCGAAGCCTTCGCCCCGCCGGAAATCCTCGAAGCTGACCTCACCGGACTTGTCCTCGATTGCGCGGCTTGGGGCGTTGCCGATCCGGCGACCCTTGGCTTTCTCGACGCGCCGCCGGCTCCGGCGATCAAGGAGGCCAAGGCACTTTTGGAGAACCTGGGCGCACTGGAAGGTGACCGCGTCACGCCGATGGGCAACGCCATGCGAGCGCTGGCTCTGCCCGCCCGGCTGGCTCACATGGTCCTGACCGCGCGCGAACGCGGGCAGGGTTTGCGGGCTGCGGAACTCGCCGTGCTTCTCACCGAACGCGGTCTCGGCGGCAACGATATCGATCTCGATGTTCGGCTCATCCGCTTCCAGCGCGAGCGGGGTGACCGCGCTATACGTGCACGTTCGCTGGCAAAACGCCTGGCGGGAAATAGCGGACCGGCACCAGCGGAACTGGACAGTGTCGGCCGCCTGCTGCTTGGTGCCTATCCCGACCGCCTCGCCAAGGCACGCGGCAATGGCCAGTTCACGCTCGCCAACGGGCGGGGCGGTGAAGTCGATCCCACCACATCTCTGGCAAAATCGCCGTGGCTGGTCGTTGCCGATCTCGCCGGACGTGCCGGGCGCGCACGCATTCTTGCTGCAGCGGAGGTGACCGAGGCGGGAATCCGCGAGGCGCTGGCAAATCGTATCGTCAACGGCCGGCAGGTGACCTACGATCCGGTTCGCAATGCCCTGCAGGCGCGCGACGCCACGCGCATCGGTGCGATTGCGCTTTCCGAAAAGACACTGCCCGCGCCGAGTGGCGAGGAGGCTGATCGCGGCGTCATCGCCGCGGTCCGCGCCCACGGGCTCGACATCCTGCCGTGGTCGAAAGAGGCGACGATCCTGCGCCGCCGCCTCGCGTGGCTGCATCAGGGTCTTGGCGCACCATGGCCCGCTATGGACGACGCTGCCCTCATCGCAACGCTCGACGACTGGCTTCTGCCATTCCTGAAAGGTACGGCGCAACTCGGCCAGATTCCGGCACACGTGCTGATAGAGGGCCTGCGCTCTACCGTGCCCTATGATCTGCAGCGCAAGATCGAGGCACTTGCGCCAACGCATTTCGAGGTGCCTACGGGTTCCAATATTCCGATCCGCTACGATGCCGGTGAACCGGTGCTGGCCGTGCGCGTGCAGGAATTGTTCGGGCTTGCCACGCATCCGGCTATCGCCGGCGGAACGATCCCCTTGCTGCTTGAGCTGCTGTCGCCGGCGCACCGCCCGATCCAGATTACCCGCGACCTGCCGGGCTTCTGGAAAGGCTCGTGGTCAGACGTGCGCAGTGACATGCGCGGCCGCTATCCCAAGCATGTCTGGCCGGAAGATCCGGCTTCCGCGACGCCGACCAGCCGCGCCAAGCCGCGCGGGACGTGACGCATTCAGCGCGGATTTGACTTGACCCTGTAGAAATCTCATATCTACCAAATGAGAAAAATACAGGAATGACCGTGCCGAGCGCTGACAAGACTATTGCTGTCACTTCCAAGCCATCCGCTGCCACGCGGATTGCTACCCGGCGAAGCCTGGCCGTTTCCCGTGCGCGTGCTGCAAGTGAAGCGCTCGCTGAACTTGGGGTAGAAGTGAAGGTAATCGGTTCGCTCGCCAACGGACGTTTCGGTCAGTCGTCGGACATTGATTTCCTCGTTCTTGAATGTCCTCGTCACCTAAAATATGGGATTGAGGGTATCGTCGAAGATTGCCTGCAAGGTTTCCGGTTCGACGTCATCTATTTTGATGACATACCTCCTCATAAACGCGACCGTTTTAGCAAGGAGGCGGTCTGTGCGAGGCATCTTCGTTGATATAGAAAATGAACTGAGTGACATTGGTAGTGAGGTCGAGATGCTGGTTCGCGCCGTCGCCATCTACGAACGCGACGGGATAAATGCAGAACCCGCCTGGTTGTGGCTCGCGATACAAGGCCTCGCCTCAGGACTCGAAAAAATCTATACCGGCTGCGAACGGGTTATGGGAATGATCGCGAACGACGTTGATGATGCCAAAGTCGATCACAGTGAAGGTTGGCACATTTCACTTCTGAAGCGAATGGCACATCCATTTCCTGGCATTCGCGGGGCTGTAATCACCGATGAATGTTATAAGGCCATGGACGTGCTGCGTGCCTTTCGCCACCGCGAACGAAACAGCTATGGATTGATGCTGGACAGTGAGGTTGTGCGGAACAGAGCACTCCAGGCGGAGACTGCGTTTTGCAGATTTCGCGACGAGGTCCGGGCTTTCTCGCTCTTGCCTGTTAGCAAAGACTCCGATCTTTAGCACCCCATGGTTCAGGATTTCGGCATACGCTCATCTTATCTGTCGCGCCGCCTGCGGCTGACAACGCTCATCCGCTTGCGCTGGCTTGCCGTCGCCGGCCAGAGCATCGCTGTACTTTTCGTCGCTCTCTATCTCAAATTTCCCTTCCCCGTCAGCATCTGCTTCGCGCTGATCGCCTGCTCGGCATGGCTCAACCTTCTGATGTCGTTCCGTTATCCGATCAACCACCGGCTCGAGCCGCGCGCGGCGATTACGGTTCTTGCCTTCGATATCCTGCAGGTGGCGGGCCTGCTCTACATGACCGGCGGGCTGCAAAACCCGTTTGCCGTGCTGATGATCGTCCCGGTCATCATTTCCGCGACGTCGCTGCCGGCCTATGCGACCGCGGCGCTCGGCCTGCTCGTTACCATCTGCGCCACCCTCCTGGCAAACGTGTATCTGCCGCTGCCCTGGTATCCCGGCGAGACGATGCAGCTGCCCTTCGTGCTGATCGCCGGCGTCTGGTGCTCCGTGGTTTCGGCGCTGGCCTTCACAGCCGTCTATGCCTACCGCGTCGCCGAAGAGGCCCGCCTGCTCGCTGACGCCCTGACCGCCACCGAACTGATCCTGCAGCGTGAACAGCACCTTTCCGCGCTGGATGGGCTTGCTGCTGCCGCCGCCCACGAACTCGGCACGCCGCTTGCCACCATCGCGCTTGTCGCCAAGGAAATGGAGCGAAGCCTGAAGCAGGACGAACGCTACGCCGAAGACATCGAGCTCTTGCGCTCACAGACGGAACGCTGCCGCGAAATCCTGAAACGGCTGACGAGCCTTTCCTCGACCAGCGAGGAACACATGTCGCGATTGAAGATTTCCTCGCTGATCGAGGAAGTCATCGAGCCCAATCGCAATTTCGGCATCAACATCAAGGTGACCAAATTGCGCGGCGAGGGTATCGAGCCGGTCATCCGCCGCAATCCTGGCATCATCTATGGCCTTGGCAATCTCGTCGAGAACGCGGTCGATTTTGCCCGCGAGACCATCGAGGTCAACTGGGGCTGGACCGACAAGAGCCTGGAGATCATCGTCAGCGACGATGGCAAGGGTTTCGCGCCCGATATTCTGGACCGTATCGGCGAGCCCTACACCACCGGGCGCGATCGCGAGACCAATGAACATGGCGGCGGACTGGGCCTCGGCCTGTTCATTGCCAAGACGCTGCTGGAGCGCTCAGGGGCCTCCATTACCTTCCGCAACCGCAACGATCCGGGCCAGGGCGCGGAAGTCGTCGTGACCTGGCCGCGCAATCAATTGATGCCAGATTGATAATCTTTGACATTTTGTTCATTGCGAACCATTAGAGCATTATACGGTAATGAAACGCATTCTATTTACCGCACAATGCTCTACGGAGTATATTTGTAGAAAATGAGCAGGAAAACCTGATGGACAACACGGATCAGGACGATATTGCAGCCATTGGCGGTGATCGCACGCTTCTTCTTGTTGACGACGACAAGCCATTCTTGCAGCGCCTTGCGCGTGCCATGGAGACCCGCGGCTTCACTGTCGCCATCGCCGACTCGGTTGAAGCGGGTCTTGCCAGCGTCAAGACCCAGGCTCCCGCCTATGCGGTCGTCGACATGCGCCTTGGCGACGGCAATGGTCTCGACATCATCGAGGCCATCCGCGCGCGCCGCGAGGATACACGGGCAATCGTCCTGACCGGCTATGGCAATATTGCGACGGCCGTTAACGCGGTCAAACTCGGCGCTATCGACTATCTGTCGAAGCCTGCCGATGCGGATGAGGTCTTTGCCGCGCTGACCCGGCGCTCCGGTGAGAAAATCGCCCCGCCGGAGAATCCGATGTCAGCGGACCGGGTCCGCTGGGAACACATCCAGCGCGTCTACGAAATGTGCGACCGCAATGTTTCCGAAACGGCCCGCCGCCTCAACATGCATCGCCGCACCCTGC
Source organism: Phyllobacterium zundukense (assembly GCF_002764115.1). Taxonomy (NCBI): domain Bacteria; kingdom Pseudomonadati; phylum Pseudomonadota; class Alphaproteobacteria; order Hyphomicrobiales; family Phyllobacteriaceae; genus Phyllobacterium; species Phyllobacterium zundukense. Next base: position 3,333,708 of record NZ_CP017940.1, read on the forward strand.
AGCGCATATTGGCAAAGCGTGCACCTCGTTAGGTGCCACGCTTATCTGCCCCCATGTGGGGGAGAAAGCGATTTCAGCATCTTAGCGAGCGCAGCGAAGCTCAAGTGCTAGAAATCGCAAGAGAGGGGATTTGCTTCCCCGAACTACCCCCTCACTTGGATTTTCCAAGAATTTAGCAAAGGGGCTAAATCCAAGAAAATCGCTTTCTCTCCCGCAAGGGGAGAGATAATCGGCATCTGCCGTATGTACCTACTCCAAATCCGTCTCGGGCAGATGGATGCCTGACAGCTCGGCCAGCGTCATGCGCGCCGCACTGACCCGGGCAAATCGCAGCGTCATGGCCTTGCGCGTTGCGCCTGCCAATTTGTGCTCCGGCGCATCGCGGATGATCTCCGCACCATAGCCGTCGGAAAGGATGAACCCGCAATCCTGCGGGAAGATTTCCGCCGGAACACCGGGATGCGTGGCGAAGAACAGCCGGTCGCAATGCTCGCGGTAGATCGGCCACTTGCGGTCCACCTTCCAGTCCTCGATCGACGACTTGATCTCGACAATCCAGATTTCACCGCTGCGCGTCAGTGCCACGAGATCGGCGCGGCGGCCCGATGCCAGCGGCAGTTCCGGCATCACTGCTAGACCGAGCTCAAGGAAAAGCCGCTGCACGCCGCGCCGCACCAGCATGGCGTTTTCCGATTGCCGCCCGTCGGCGAGCGGGTTTGTCTGACCTGGAATCACAAGGGGCATGGCCTGAACAATATCGGCAAATTTGCAACCATGCGCGAGAAAACGCACCGCAACGTTGAAGAAAGGCATGGTTAACAGGAAACTACGCTTTACGGTTAATCAGGCATTAACAATAGTGGCCCTACAGAGGCAATAGAAAAAGCCAACACAGATTCGCATAATATTCAATGGGGTGACCATGCAACTGAAGACTATCGTCCTTGCGGTTGGACTGATGGGTGCAACCGTTCTGAGCGGCTGTTCGACCATCGGATTCAGCTTTTCGACCGCTTCCTATAATTCCGTCGTTGACGCCGGCTATGTCATTCCCGCAATTCCTCGCACCAAGATCCCGCCGCAGTTCCTGCGTCAGGAAGTCCGCTATGAGGGCGGCGAGGCACCGGGGACGATCATCGTCGATACGGGTGCGAAATATCTCTATTACGTCCTCGGTGGCGGCAAGGCGATGCGCTATGGCATCGGCGTCGGCAAGCAGGGCTTCGAATGGCACGGTTCCGCACGCGTTGCACTGAAGCGCGAATGGCCGACATGGACACCGCCGAAGGAAATGATCCAGCGCCGGCCTGAACTTGCCGAATTCCGCGATGGCATGGATCCCGGTCTGCAGAATCCGCTCGGCGCCCGCGCGCTCTACCTCTTCAACAAGGGTGGCGACACCGGCTACCGCCTGCACGGCACGCCGGAATGGTGGTCGATCGGCAAGGCCATGTCCTCCGGCTGCATCCGCCTGATGAACCAGGACATTATCGACCTCTACAACCGCGCGGAAGTCGGCGCCAAGGTCGTCGTCAGGTAATTTGCTGGCTCATGGATTAATCGAAAAGGCCGCTTTCGAGCGGCCTTTTTATTTGCCGAACCGAATTTTGCCGTGTTGACCTGATCGATAGGCCGCCCATAGATTGCGCCCTGTAGACTTCAGAAGTTGCGCATAAACTGGCCAGGAAAACATCATGTTCAAAACCGTTCCCACCACGCCATTCGACGACCAGAAGCCCGGAACCTCCGGCCTGCGCAAGAAAGTCCCGGAGTTCCAGCAGAAAAACTATGTCGAGAACTTCATCCAGTCGGTGTTCGATTCGCTCGAGGGCTTCAAGGGCAAGACCCTGGTGATCGGCGGCGACGGCCGCTACTACAATCGCGAGGTGGTGCAGATCGCCCTCAAGATGGCGGCCGCCAACGGCTTCGGCAAGGTCCTCGTCGGCCAGGGCGGCATCCTGTCGACGCCCGCCGCCTCCAACGTCATCCGCAAATACAAGGCGTTTGGCGGGCTCGTTCTTTCCGCCAGCCACAATCCCGGCGGCCCGACCGAGGATTTTGGCATCAAATACAATATCGGCAATGGCGGACCTGCGCCGGAAAAAATCACCGAAGCGATCTTCGCCCGCTCCAAGACGATAACGCAATATGTCATCGCCGAGGCGCCGGACGTCGATATCGACACCATCGGCACGCAAAAACTCGCCGGCATGGATGTGGAGATCCTCGATCCGGTCGCCGATTACGCCGCGCTGATGGAGGAACTGTTCGATTTCGATGCGATTCGCGCGCTGATCAAATCAGGCTTCACCCTGCGCTTCGATTCCATGCATGCGGTCACCGGACCCTATGGCAAGGAAATTCTCGAACACCGCCTTGGCGCACCGGAAGGCACCTGCGTCAATTTCGTGCCGCTGCCGGATTTCGGCGGGCACCATCCGGACCCGAACCTCGTCTATGCCAAGGACCTCTATGATCTCCTGATGTCTCCCGATGGTCCGGATTTCGGTGCCGCCTCCGACGGCGATGGCGACCGCAATCTCATCATCGGCAAGGGCATTTTCATCACCCCGTCCGATTCGCTGGCGATGCTTGCGGCCAATGCGCATCTCGCACCCGGCTACAAGGCAGGGCTCAAGGGCATCGCCCGGTCCATGCCGACCAGCGGCGCCGCCGACCGCGTCGCGGAGAAGCTGAAGATCGGCATGTATGAAACGCCGACCGGCTGGAAATTCTTCGGCAATCTGCTCGATGCCGGCATGGCGACGATCTGCGGTGAGGAAAGCGCCGGCACCGGCTCCAACCATGTACGCGAAAAGGACGGGCTCTGGGCCGTTCTGCTCTGGCTCAACATCCTTGCGGTGCGGCGTGTCAGCGCCATCGAGATCGCCAAGGAACATTGGGCAACCTATGGCCGCAACTATTATTCGCGTCACGACTATGAGGGCGTCGATACCGCTGCGGCCAATACGCTGATCGACGATCTGCGCGCGAGACTGCCAAAGCTGCCCGGAACGTCGGTCCAGGGCCTGACCATCGAGACCGCCGATGATTTCGCCTATCACGACCCGGTCGACAAGTCGGTCAGCAAGCACCAGGGCATCCGCGTCCTGTTCGAAGGCGGCTCGCGCGTCGTCTTCCGCTTGTCGGGAACCGGAACGTCGGGCGCAACGATCCGCGTCTATGTCGAGCGCTACGAGCCCGATCCGAAGCGCCATGATCTGGAAACCCAGAGCGCGCTTGCCGATCTCATCCGCGCCGCCGAGGATCTCGCCGGTATCAAGGTCCATACGGGCCGCGACAAGCCCAGCGTGATCACGTGATCGGCTCTGGACCTTGCGTTTCGATCTGATAGAATCTGAGCATTATTTTAGCTTAGGATTTCCAATGACGAATACGACTTACAATTTGGTGCTGGACCATCTTCGTGCAATCCGTGCTGATGTTGCCTCGATCAAATCCGAGACGAAGGACATCAAAACACGGATGACTGCGCTTGAGATCGCTATGGCAGGTTTTGCTTCTTCTGAAATGAACCATTTTGCCAGCTTGGCGGGAAGGGCAGATCGAACCGACAGCCGATTGGACCGGATCGAGCGTCGACTCGAAATCATCGACACAGCCAACTAGCGCAATGCTTGTTTAGACAAAATCGCGCCCTCTCCCCAAGGGAGAATAGTGCGCTCCACCCTTGCCACCTCTTTCTTCTCCCCAGCGGGGAGAAGGTGGCCCGAAGGGTCGGATGAGGGGGATGCATTGCCTCCGCCAAAACAGGAGACGATCTAGAGCAAGTTTTATCTATTTAGAGTCGTTCTGCCGGAGGGAATTCGTGGACAAGGTCAAGGGCTTTGGCGAGGCCGATGTTTATCCATCGGACGACGCCGAAGACCGCAGGATTTGGCCCGAATTCACCCGGCCCTTCGGGTTTCCGGATGGCGGCCAACCACTTTGTCAGCTGGCTTCGTCCGATGGAAAGACATCGGCCTCGCCACCTTCCGCGTGGATTGCCTCGCCGTCCGGGAAACAGAACTGGCTCTAAATAGACAAAATTTGCTCTAGCGCAAGACCGGTGGCTTGCCCCGACAAACGTGCTCTAATTCGCGTGCGACCCGTGCGCCTGTATGATCGCCTCCGCTTCCTTGCCGTATAATTCCTCGAAATGATCGAAGCTCTTGGAGTAGGTGCCGATGCCCTGCGTAGCGGAGCGCAAAGAACGTGCCAGTTCGTCGAGCGCGCTGCCGGGAATGAGAGCCCGGAAATTATCCCACCCCTTTGCCGATTCGTCCCGGTCGAACCCGAGGACCTGCCCCTTGAAGGCCGAGACGATCGGCACAAGACTGCCGGAGTGGATGGAAGGGATGTGAATCTCCACCCGGAATATCGGCTGCATCAGCACGGCGGAAGCTTGGGCAAGCGCATCGCGTACACCCATTTTGCCCGCCGCCCGGAACGCGAACTCCGAACTGTCGACGGAATGGTGCTGGCCATCGGTCAGCGTCACGCCGACATCGATGACCCGAAGACCCAGGGGACCTTTTTCCATCGCCTCGCGAGCCCCCGCCTCGACGGCCGGGATGAAGTTGCGCGGAACGGCGCCACCCTTGACGGTTTCGGCAAAGGTGAAACCGTCGCCGCGCCCATTGGGGTGGACGCTCAGTTTCACGTCCGCAAATTGTCCGGCGCCGCCGGTCTGCTTGCGATGGCGGTAATGAACGTCCGACGATTTTGAAATCGTCTCCCGGTAAACCGGGCTGGGCATCCGGTCCGATACATCCACGTGGAAGACCTCGGCCAGCGTCTTGCAAAGATCGCGCAAGTGCACAGGTCCCTGGGCGGAGATCAGCTGGGCACCGGTCCCCTCCTCCTGCACGACCTTCAGACCGCGATCCGTCTCGGTAAGTTTCGCCAGTGTTTCCGAAAGCTTGGTTTCGTCGCGTTCGCTTGCCGGTACCAGGATTCTTTCGAGCATCGGTGTCGGCGGTGCCGTCCATTCGGGTGCCGGGAGAGCGGCATCGGCCGTCAGCAGCGACGGGACAGGCAGGTGATCGGACTTGACCGTGGCGAAGACATATCCCGCTGCTGGCGTTTCCGTCGCAATGGGCTTGCCCGTTCCTGGATCCTGCACCGGCCCCAACCGTGATCCACCCAGCACCGCCCCTTGTTTCAGCCCATTGGCAATCGCACGGACAAGCACGGTCTTGCCAACATTCTGGCGATAGTAGGCATGAAAGCCAACGGCCGCCAATGCAGTTTCATTGCCGTTGCCAGCAGCGGCGAGCCGTTTTCGCAGCGTCTCGACCGGCGGTGCTTCATGGCGGAGTGCCTTCATCAACCGCATGATACCGTTGCTGTGGCTTGCGGCGCCGACGAGTACCGGGATGATCTTGTTCTCCCGCAGAACCCGCGAGGAGATGGCATAGATGGCGTCGCTGGGCGGTTCGCGGTCTTCGATAAGTTCTTCCAGGAGCCAATCGTCGAATTCGGAAAGATGCTCGAGGAATTCGGCCCGCGCCTCGTGTTCACGCTCCACGTCGCTTTCGGGGATCTCGATCAGCGATGATGGCTGGCCTTCCCGGTAGCGCCAGGCCCGCTCCGAAATCAGGTCGCAACTGCCAACGATCTTGTCACCTTCCCTGATTGGAATCTGCCGGAGGATCAGCGTGTGGCTGGCATAGTCCTGCAGGGAGGCGATGACATCTCTCAGCCGTCCCCTTGGTTCATCCATCCGGTTGACGAAGAGGATGCACGGCGTTCCCGATGCTTCGATGACCCGCAGATACGGGGCCGCGAGGACAGCCTCTTCCGGCGCGGGTGAAACACACAGGATGCAGGCATCGCTTGCCAGGAGCGCATCCTGCGCATGGGCCAGGGCTTCGCCCGATCCCGGCGTATCCAATGCACACCATGCTTCATTGCCGAAGGTGAACTCCGTCAGGCCCAGCCCGTATGGAGAGACCGATCTCTTCGGTGCACCTTCCAGCGCGGCCAGCTTTTCCACCACCGTGGATTTGCCGGTCTGCGAGGGTCCAAGTATCGTAAAGCAGCGCATTGGCCATCCTCCCTCAGCCATGTTCACTATTCTCCCATCACCAAGATGCCCCGAACCGGCGCGATACGCTAGAGCAAGTTTTGTCTACGCGGAGCTATGAATCTGGTCGAAATGGCGTGAGCCATTGGCGCGCACGAGCACGCAATATCGAACAGCAAATGACAGGATCGCCAAAAAGACCTCACTCGCAGAGAGAAGGAAACGAGAGTAGAATTCGCGAGGTCGGAAAGACGGTAGTGTCCCGTCCAACGCAGGACCCAATAGCAAGGGCTTCTTCACCTTGCTGGAGAGGGTGCCATGGGAGCAGATCACGCCGAGCGGCGGCTGGTTGCAATTCTTGCTGCCGACATTGTGGGTTATTCGCGACTTATCGAGGCCGACGAGGCTGGCACGCTGGCCGCAATGAAAGCTTTGCGCTCCGAAGTCATCGGGCCCTTGCTGGCCGAATATCACGGGCGGATTGTCAAGCTCATGGGCGATGGCGCGATTGTGGAATTTGGTTCAGTCGTCGACGCTGTCGTTTGCGCGGTTGCTATGCAAAGGGAAATTGCTGCACGCCAATCGGCGACACCACCCGATCACCGCATTATTTTTCGCATGGGCGTCAATCTCGGCGACGTCGTGGTTGAAGGTGATGACCTGCTCGGCGATGGGGTAAACGTCGCCGCTCGCCTGGAACAGCTCTGCGAATCGGGCGGGCTCTTCGTATCCGGGACCGCCTATGATCAATTACAGGGCAAGCTCGAACTGCCCCTGGAATTCATCGGCGAGCGGCATGTGAAGAACATCACGCGGCCCGTGCGTACGTATCGCGTACGGTTCGAAGGAGCCGCACGCGACAAGCGATTCAGCATCAGGCCATGGCACCAATGGGCCATGCTCGCGGTACTTGCCCTGCTTGTCTTATCAGCTGCCGGGTCTGCTTTCTGGTCACGGCCAAGCGAGACAAATGCGGAAACAGCGTTCATTGCCCGCATGAAGTTTCCACTTCCCGACAAGCCGTCGATCATCGTCCTGCCGTTCGATGATTTCAGTTCCGATCCCGAGCAGGCCTATTTCGCCGACGGAATAACGGAAGATCTGATCACAGGGCTATCGAAATTGCCGGGCATTTTCGTTGTCGCTCGCCATTCGGCGTTCACTTACAAGGGCAGGCCCACGAAGGTGCAAGACATCGCCGAGGATATGGGCGTGCGCTATGTACTGGAGGGCAATCTGCGGCGTGATGGGAAGCAAATTCGGATCGAGACGCAGCTCATAGACGCGATCAGTAATCAGCGCCTATGGGACAAGCGTTATGATGGGACCATGGCCACCATTTTTGCGCTCCAGAACAAGATCATCGGAGAAATCACATCGACGCTGCCGATCGACGTCGCGGCCGCACAGGCGACTGAACCGGAACCGGCGGAGACGACCCCCGAAGCCTATGACGCCTTGCTCCAGGGTTGGGGGCATTTTCGCCGCAACACCGACAAGGAAACGCTAAAGGCAATTGCGCTTTTCGATACAGCCGTAGGCCTGGACACCTATTATAGCCGCGCTCATGCAGCACTCGCTGCAGCAAACTGGCGAATGGCGGTTTCCCGTTGGGACTCTGGCAATCTGGCGTTCCAAAAAGCGATGCATCGTGTCGATCAGAGCCTGCCGATGGCCATGCTGTACCAATGCCCCCTCGCCTATGCGATCTCGTCGGAGGTTCTGGCGGCGCATGGCGGTTATGACCAGGCCCTCATTGAAATCAGCCGCGCAATCAGGCTCGACCCGAACGAGCCTGAAAGCCACATCCGCAAGGCACGCTTTCTGAACGCCACCGGCCGAGCGGCAGAAGCGGAACAGGCAGTGCGGCTGGCCATGCGTCTCGATCCGAAATATCCACCGGATTATCTCCGGACATTGGCGATCTCCCTATTCCACCAGGAGAAATATGAGAACGCGGTCGAGACGCTCAAATTCCTGATCGCCTTGGAATGGGATATTGCCGACGACTACGCAACACTGGCGTCGGGTCTGGGCCATCTGGGGCGCACGGGTGGCGTTCAGCTCAACATCGCCAAATTCAATGGCATTGCCGTACCGGATGGCCGGGGTCCGCTAACGGTGCAGGGAATCGCATGGCGATGGTATGACGACATGTTCGATTATGACCCGGCCTATCGCAACCAGCTGCTGGAGGGTTTGCGCAAGGCCGGCGTGCCGGAGGGAGCAGGAACGGATATTCCATATGAGACCTATGCGCGACCTGTCAGCAGGGTCAACGGCGAATTCTCAATTAACGGCACGTCAAAAATAGCTGCGGCCACGGCCAAACGGCTGTACGACCAAGGCGCCAAGCTTGTTGATGTTCGCAGTACTGTAGGTTTCGATCACACACATATCCCTGGATCCATCAACCTGCCAGCAACAACTGTTCTCTCGGCAGACGCGCTTTCCCAGGCCGTTGGCAAGAACGAGGACGTCATCTTCGCCTGCCAGGGCAAGTATTGCGCGGACGCGGCCTTCGCATCTGCCAAAGCCTTGGCATGGGGCTATACAAAAGTCTCCTATTTCGCCGATGGATGTTCCGCGTGGGAAGATGCAAATTACCCGATGGAGATAAGCCCAAGAAAAATAAGGGGCCCTGCGCTTCCGCAAAGGCAAGAGCCTTGAGATCTAGAACCATTTAATCCGGAACAGCTACGGCTCTACTCAAACACGATCGCCGGAGCCGCCCTTCCACCCTTCGCCGCAGCAAGCTGGTCCCAGACCTTGGCGGCGATTTCGCGGTAGGCTTTTGCCTGCGGACCATCGGGATTGCTCACGACCACCGGTTTTCCACTGTCGGACGTCTCGCGGATTTCCATGACCAGCGGCACTTCGCCGAGGAACGGCACATCGAGGCGCTCCGCTTCCCTGCGCGCGCCGCCATGGCCGAAAATGTCGTAACGGGCGCCGGTGTCCGGCGCGATGAAATAGCTCATGTTCTCGACAATGCCGAGCAAAGGCACATCGACCTTCTTGAACATGTTGAGGCCCTTGCGCGCATCGATCAGCGCCAGATCCTGCGGCGTCGAGACGATGACGGCGCCCGCCAGCGGTACCTGCTGCGCCATGGTCAATTGCGCGTCGCCGGTGCCGGGCGGCATGTCGACAACCAGTACATCGAGATCGCCCCACTGCACCTCGCGCAGCATCTGCGTCAGTGCCGACATGACCATCGGTCCGCGCCAGATCATCGGGGTTTCCTCATCGACCAGGAAGCCGATCGACATGACTTTCAGGCCGTAGCCTTCCATCGGCTTGAGCACCCGGCCCGATATCACTTCCGGCTTGCCATGCAGGCCAAGCAGGCGCGGCATGGAAGGCCCGTAAATGTCCGCATCGAGAATGCCGACGCGGTGGCCATTGGCCTGCAACCCCAGAGCGAGGTTGACCGCCGTGGTCGACTTGCCGACACCGCCCTTGCCCGAGGCAACCGCGATGATCGCGCCGACGCCGGGTACACCAGCCTTGACCGGCGCCGCGGCGTGGCCGTGCGTATGTCCAGGCTGTGCCGGTGCACCTTGGGCGGGTACGCGCGGTGGTGGAACCGCACCCGCCGGTGCCGGCCGCTGTACGGGGCGTGGTGACGGCGCGGCTCTGGGCGGTGCATCGTCGCTGGTCGGCCCGCCTTTCTTCTCCGCGGTCAGCGCGACGACGGCGCCGGTGACGTCCGGCATGTTCTTGACGACGCGCTCGGCGGCAGCGCGCAGCGGCTCCAGTTCCTGGGCGCGCGCGGCTGGCACGGTGATCGAGAAGAACACCTTGCCATCGGCAATGAAAATATCCGAAACGAGGCCGAGCTCGACGATATTGCTGTTGAAGTCTGGACCGGTCACTGTCTTCAGCTGTTCGAGGACCTGGTCTTTCGTCACGCCTGCCATTGCAATTCCATCCCTGTCATTCCTTGGAGCAATTCCAGGAAAAGTGTGAAGCGGTTTTCCCAATCGGAATTGCGTAATACGAAGATGCTTTCAAATAGTGCAGTTGAAGCGAAACGCCAATGGTCATTTGTCCACGAAACCGATGGCCTGACCCATTCATCGCGAATCTGTCGAGGCGGTGTACCGGCCGGCACGGCTCGTGGCACGATGAGTCGCGAAACTTGAACGTGTTTCCCCAGCTATTGGGCGGTTTCGCACGAGAACGGTCAGAATTCGCAAGGAACCGGCGAAAATGGCACGCGAATCTGCGATTCTGGCACCATTTTATCAACCGCGCGGTGCAATTTGGTTGCCTAGAGTTGAGTGACCATGCGGTGCGAGCCCGGGTGGCTCATGCGAACGAAGGTGATGGGCTTTTGCAGCACGAAGGTCAGACGTTCGATGACGAACACCGAATCCTTCTCGTTGACGCCAAGGATTTCAGCCTCTTCACCCCCCGCCAGATCGGCATGAAAAACGATTTCGGCCTGTGAGAACGGCGAATGGGTGACCAGCCATTCATTCGGGCTGATCGTCTCGAATGTCTCATGGCGGATAGAGGGTACGGCATCGAGATTGACCCAGCGATCCTCGTATTGATAGGGCTTGCCATCGGAAAGATGCAGGCAGCGGACATGCAGCATCTCTTTGGCTTTGGTGAGGCCGAGCCGTTTGGTGACGGTCACCGGTGCCTTCTCAACTTTATTGGACAGCAGGCGGAATTGGTAGATTCCGCCTTTGTTTTCAATCTCTTGGCGCACGATCGGAATGACGAAGCGCGCCTCGCGCATCGGGTGGAGTGCGACGCGGGTGCCAGCCTTGCGCTTGCGCACCAGCACGCCACCGCGCGCCAGTTCCTGCAAGGCGCGGTTAACCGTGGCCCTTGCGCAGCTGAACTCGACGGCCAGCACTTCCTCGCCCGGAATCAGCGCGCCGGGCGCCCAGACTCGCTCGGCGATGCGCCGCGCCATCTCCGCCTTGATGGCATGGAATGATTTTCGCGCGGTTGCCGTCACACTCTCTCCAGTATCGCTGCCAGGCGAGTTTTGTAGGTTTTGACTATCGCCGTCCGGTCGCGATGCCGGCCCTCGTGCACCACATGGCGCCCCGCCGACCAGACATCGCTGACGGCCTGCCTGTCGCCCGCAAAAATCCAGCCGTCAAGCAACCTGTCGCCGGTCAGGCCAAAAAGTGCAGCACTTTCAACATCTAAGGAGATCATGTCCGCCCATTTGCCGGGCACAAGGCTGCCCGCATCGCGACCGAGAGCCTGAGCACCGCCCGCCAAAGCCGTGTCATAAAGCGTGCGGCCGCAGGACTTGCCTTGGACCGACAGGGTAACGCGCGCGATATCCCGCAACCGCTGGCTGTATTCGAGCTGACGCAATTCTTCCGATGGCGAGATGCGGATGTTCGAATCCGATCCGGTGCCGAAGCGGCCACCTTCGCTCAAGTAGTTGACTCCATTGAATATTCCGTCGCCTAGATTGGCTTCTGTGATCGGGCAAAGTCCAACCACGGCGCCACTTTGTGCAACCCGCTGCGTTTCCTCCGGCGTCATATGGGTGGAATGGATCAGGCACCAGCGCTCATTGACCGGCAGATGATCGAGCAGCCAGCTCATCGAGCGCTGGCCATAGGCCGCCTTCACCTCTTCGATCTCCGGTATCTGCTCGGCAATATGAATGTGGAAGGGCATCCCGCGGAATTGCTGTTCCAGCGCCTTAAGGTCGCGCTCGTTCACGGCGCGGATCGAATGTGGGGCGACACCGAAACCTGCGTCGAGGCTGACGCTTTTTGCAGCCTTTTCAGCAGCTTGTGCCAGTTTGACATAACGCTCCAGATCGTTGCCGAAGCGTAGTTGCCCGCCCGCCAGTGTGCGCCCGTCAACGCCGCCCTGCGCGTAGGCGACTGGCAGCAGCGTCAGACCAATGCCGGTCGCGCTGGCCGCCGCTGCGATCCGCTCCGACAATTCGCTTAAGTTGGCATAGGGCTCGCCGCCCGGCTGATGGTGAACATAATGGAACTCCGCGACGCTGGAATAACCCGACTCCAGCATCTCGACGAAGGCAAAGGCGGCGATCGCCTCGATGTCTTCGGGGCCCAGGATATCAAGAAAGCGGTACATGATCTCGCGCCATGTCCAGAAGCTGTCACGTCCAGCCGGGCTGCGCGCTTCGGAAAGCCCGGCCATGCCGCGCTGGAAGGTGTGGCTGTGCAGATTGGCCTGCGCGGGGAGCAGGACGTCAACCGAGTAAGCATTTGATGAAACTGCGCTTTTTGGCTCGACCGAAGCGATGCGACCTGCGACATCCATGTGCACGAGGACGTCGTCTTCCCAGCCTTTCGGCGTGAGGGCTTTCCGCGCAAAAACAGATTTTGTGGCTTCGCTCATTTCTTCTCCCGCAACCGATTGACATAATATGTATATACATAATAATGATATGAGCAAGACCATAATGGGGACGCTGTGAAGGCCGATGAGAAAAATTCTGTCCGGATTGAAGATCGCTACGCTGGAGCATACCGGCGCGCCCTATGGCCTGATCGAGAATGGCTCGATTGGCATTGATGGCGAGCGGATCGTCTGGGTCGGGCAGGATGTTCCAGGCGACTGGAACAGTGTAGAGCGCCAGGATTTCGGCGGCAGGCTGGCAACCCCGGCCTTGATCGATTGCCATACGCATCTGGTTTTCGGCGGCAACCGTGCCCGCGAGTTCGAAATGCGGCTGGAAGGCGCTAGCTATGAGGAGATCGCGCGGGCCGGTGGCGGCATCGTCTCGTCGGTCAAGGCGACTAACGGCTTGAGCGAGGACGAACTTGTCGCGCAAAGCCTGCCCCGGCTCGATACGCTTTTGGCTGAGGGCATTTCGACCATCGAAATCAAGTCTGGCTACGGGCTCAACATCGAGGCTGAACTGAAGATGCTGCGTGTCGCGCGCCGCCTTGGCACAATGCGTCCGGTGCGGATCCTGACCAGTTACCTCGGAGCCCATGCCGTGCCGCCTGAGTTTCGCGGCCGCGCTGACGACTACATTTCAGAAGTGGTGCTGCCCGGTCTTGAAGCCGCCCACGCGGAGGGCCTAGTCGATGCGGTGGATGGATTTTGCGAGGGTATTGCCTTCTCACCCGCGCAAATCTCCCGCGTCTTTGAAAAGGCCAAGGCGCTCGGTCTGCCGGTGAAGCTGCACGCAGAGCAGTTGTCGAACCTCGGTGGCGCCAAGCTTGCAGCGTCCTTCGGCGCACTATCGGCCGATCATCTTGAATATCTTGACGAAGAGGGTGCGAAAGCCATGGCGGCGGCGGGAACCGTCGCGGTGCTTCTGCCCGGTGCCTTCTACGCGCTGCGGGAAGAGCGCGCGCCGCCCGTAGCAACCTTGCGCGATGCAGGCGTTCGCATTGCCGTCGCGACCGATTGCAATCCCGGTACCTCGCCCCTCACCTCGCTGCTTTTGACCATGAACATGGCGTGCACGCTCTTTCGCCTGACGGTGGAAGAAGCACTCGCTGGGGCCACACGCGAGGCGGCACACGCGCTTGGCCTGCAAGCCGAGATTGGCACCATAGCGCCCGGCAAGCGCGCCGAAATCGCCATCTGGAACGCAGAGCAACCAGCGGAACTCTGCTACCGCATCGGCTTCAACCCACTCCATCAGCTTGTTTTGAAAGCATCATAATGACCATCACGCTTCACCCCGGCTCCGTGCCAATTGCTGTTTTAGAAACAATCTATTGGCAGGGAGGCTCCGCCAAGCTCGATCCTTCCTTTCATCCGGGGATCGAGGCCGCGGCCCGTCGCATCGCCGAAATTGCCGGCGGCAACGAGCCTATCTACGGCATCAATACCGGCTTTGGTAAGCTCGCCTCGATCAAGATTGAGGCGGCGGACGTCGAGACCCTGCAGCGCAATTTGATCCTTTCGCATTGTTGCGGTGTCGGCAATGCATTGCCCGAAAACATCGTCCGCCTGATCATGGCACTGAAGTTGATCTCACTCGGCCGCGGCGCGTCCGGTGTCCGCCCTGAGCTCATCAGCCTCATCGAAGCCATGCTGGAGAAGGGCGTGATCCCGGTCATTCCGGAAAAGGGTTCTGTCGGCGCTTCCGGGGATCTTGCACCGCTGGCACATATGGCGGCAGCGATGATCGGCGAAGGCGATGTCATGTTTGATGGCAAGCAGCTGCCCGCAGGCGATGGCCTTGCCAAGGCGGGGCTGAAACCCGTTGTTCTGGCGGCGAAGGAAGGCCTCGCGCTCATCAACGGGACGCAGGTTTCGACCGCCCTTGCCCTGGCAGGTCTCTTCCGGGCTCACCGGGCTGGCCAGTCGGCGCTGATCACGGGCGCCCTTTCGACCGATGCCGCCATGGGTTCCTCGGCACCGTTCCACCCGGATATTCACAGCCTGCGCGGTCATCGCGGCCAGATCGATACCGGTGCTGCCTTGCGCCGGCTGCTCGAAAACTCGCCCATTCGGATGAGCCATATCGAAGGCGACGAGCGCGTGCAGGATCCCTATTGCATCCGCTGCCAGCCGCAGGTCGACGGCGCCTGCCTCGACCTGTTGCGCATGGCAGCCCGTACGCTGGAAATCGAAGCCAATGCCGTGACCGACAACCCGCTCGTGCTGAGCGATGGCTCTGTCGTCTCGGGTGGCAATTTTCACGCCGAACCCGTGGCGTTTGCAGCCGACCAGATTGCGCTGGCCATCTGCGAGATCGGTTCGATCGCGCAGCGCCGTATCGCGTTGCTGGTCGATCCGGCCCTCAGTTACGGACTGCCCGCCTTCCTTGCCCGGAAGCCTGGCCTCAATTCAGGGTTGATGATCGCTGAAGTTACATCCGCAGCGCTTATGTCGGAAAACAAGCAGATGTCCCATCCGGCGTCGGTCGATTCGACACCAACTTCGGCCAATCAGGAAGATCATGTGTCAATGGCCTGTCATGGTGCGCGCCGGCTCCTGCAAATGACCGATAATCTGTTCTCGATCATCGGTATCGAAGCGTTGACCGCTGCGCAGGGCGTCGACTTGCGCAGCCCGCTGCAGACCAGCCCGGAACTGATGCGCGCCCACAGCGTTATTCGTGCGGCAGTGCCGACACTCGATGAGGACCGCTATATGGCACCCGATCTGAAAGCAGTTTCCGATCTTGTTGCTTCAGGTGCGCTCAACGCCGCGATCTCTGCCGAAATTCTTCCGGTTCTGGACACGGGCCTATGAGTGTTGTCGAAGTCAACCGGGGGTTATCCCCGATCATTCTCGGATTCCCGCACACAGGGACGGATGTTCCCTCCGATATTTGGGGGCGGCTTAATGAAAACGGCCAGCTGCTTGCCGACACTGACTGGCACATCGACAAGCTTTATGATGGCCTGCTTCCGGACATAACAACGGTACGAGCCACATTCCATCGCTATGTGATCGATGCAAATCGCGATCCGGAAGGCGTCAGTCTTTATCCTGGGCAAAACACCACGGGATTGATCCCGGACACGGATTTCGACGGCAAGCCGATCTGGCGTAATGGCGAAAAGCCGACGCCGGCGGATACGAAATCACGGCTCGAGCAGTTTCACCGCCCCTATCACGCCGCTCTGGCCGAAGAGATCAAGCGGGTGCGTGAGGCTTGTGGCCTCGCCATACTCTATGACTGTCACTCCATCCGCTCGCATATCCCGTTTCTGTTTCAGGGCAAGCTGCCGGATTTCAACATCGGCACCAATGAGGGCAAGAGCTGTTCACCCGAAATCGCCTCGGCGGTCGGCCGTATCGTCTTTGCGGCACGCGGTTACGACGCCGTCATCAACGGCCGGTTCAAGGGTGGTTGGACGACGCGCCACTACGGCCAGCCAGACCTTGGCATCCACGCCATCCAGATGGAACTGACGCAATCATCGCATTTGGCGACTGAAACACCGCCCTTTGCCCTTGATGAGGCCAAGGCGGAAAAATTGCGCAGGCATCTCCAGGACATTCTCGAAATCATCGAACAGACCGCCATCAAATTGGGGAGCAGGAAATGAACAATCCAAGGCACAACATCCGCGAAATCCGCAGCCCCCGGGGCAATCAGCTCAACACCAAATCCTGGATGACCGAAGCGCCCCTGCGGATGCTGATGAACAATCTCGATCCGGATGTTGCCGAAAACCCCAATGAGCTGGTGGTCTATGGCGGCATTGGCCGTGCGGCCCGTACCTGGGACGATTTCGACAAGATCGTATCCACGCTGAAGACGCTGAACGAGGATGAGACGCTGCTCGTCCAGTCCGGTAAGCCGGTCGGTGTGTTCAAGACCCATGCCAATGCCCCCCGCGTGCTGATTGCCAATTCCAATCTCGTGCCGCACTGGGCGACCTGGGACCATTTCAACGAACTCGATAAGAAAGGTCTGGCCATGTATGGCCAGATGACCGCCGGCTCGTGGATCTATATTGGAACGCAGGGTATTGTTCAGGGCACCTATGAGACCTTTGTCGAGGCAGGCCGCCAGCATTATGGCGGCAACCTCAAGGGAAAATGGATCCTGACCGGCGGACTTGGCGGGATGGGCGGCGCGCAGCCGCTCGCCGCCGTCATGGCCGGTGCCTGCTGCCTGGCGGTCGAGTGCAATCCCGACTCGATCGATTTCCGGCTGCGCACCCGCTATGTCGATGCCAAGGCTGAAACATTGGATGAAGCCCTGGAGATGATCGACCGCTGGACCAAGGCGGGCGAAGCCAAATCCGTCGGCTTGCTTGGCAATGCGGCGGATGTGCTTCCGGAACTGGTGCGCCGCGGCGTGCGTCCCGATATCGTCACCGACCAGACCTCCGCTCATGACCCGATCAACGGCTATCTGCCGAAGGGCTGGACCATGGCAGAATGGCGCGAAAAGCGCGAAAGCGATCCAAAGGCCGTTGAGAAAGCCGCGCGTGCATCGATGCGTGAACATGTCGAAGCGATGATCGAATTCTGGAACCGGGGCATACCGACCCTCGATTATGGCAACAATATCCGGCAGGTGGCCAAGGACGAGGGCTTGGAAAATGCCTTCGCGTTCCCCGGCTTCGTCCCCGCCTATATCCGCCCCCTGTTTTGCCGGGGCATTGGTCCGTTCCGATGGGCGGCGCTTTCGGGCGATCCGGAAGACATCTACAAGACCGACGCCAAGGTAAAGGAACTGACCCCGGGCAACACGCATCTGCACAACTGGCTCGACATGGCTCGTGAGCGCATCGCCTTCCAGGGTCTGCCGGCCCGTATCTGCTGGGTAGGTCTCGGTGACCGCCATCGCCTTGGCCTCGCCTTCAATGAAATGGTGCGCACCGGTGAGCTCAAGGCGCCGATCGTCATCGGTCGCGACCATCTCGATTCCGGTTCCGTCGCCTCGCCCAACCGCGAAACGGAAGCGATGAAGGATGGGTCCGATGCGGTCTCCGACTGGCCGCTTTTGAACGCGTTGCTCAATACCGCTTCAGGTGCCACCTGGGTGTCATTGCATCATGGTGGCGGCGTCGGCATGGGCTACTCGCAGCATTCCGGCATGGTGATCTGTTGTGACGGCACCGACGATGCTGCGGAGCGTATTGGTCGCGTGCTGTGGAACGATCCTGCCACTGGGGTGATGCGTCACGCCGATGCGGGTTATGAGATCGCCATTGAATGCGCCAGGGAAAAGGGTCTGAACCTGCCGGGTATTCTTGGCTGATGCGCATTCTGCGCGCCGGCGATCACCGGCAAATGCCATGGAAAAATGGCGGCGGATTCACGACCGAGATCGCGATTTCACCGTCAGGTGCAACGGTTAGCGATTTCGACTGGCGCATCAGCATGGCAAAAGTGCCAAGCTCTGGCCCTTTTTCCGCGTTTGCCAATGTTGACCGGGTTCTCGCCGTGTTGGACGGCGAGATGCGGCTAACGATCGGCGGCGGCCA
This sequence comes from Phyllobacterium zundukense, assembly GCF_002764115.1. Classification (NCBI taxonomy): domain Bacteria; kingdom Pseudomonadati; phylum Pseudomonadota; class Alphaproteobacteria; order Hyphomicrobiales; family Phyllobacteriaceae; genus Phyllobacterium; species Phyllobacterium zundukense. The sequence continues at coordinate 3,351,612 of NZ_CP017940.1, forward strand.
AGCGACATTGATTGGCCCGACCTCTCCGGCCATCGCCTTCCCCGGCGATGTGCCGACCAGCGCCGAGGTTATTCGCGAAGTCACGGATCTCAACGTCATGGTTCGGCGCGGACGATTTTCGGCCAATGTCAGACGGCTTGACCAAGCCGGGATCGTGGCAAATGCAGAGGAAACATTTGTGCTTTTCCGCTCGGCCGCGGAGGTTTCGCCACGAGATGCGTTTGGGCTAGACGATGTAATTCATCTGTTTGCTACCGAAGGGTTGGCATTCACCAGCATCCCCAAGAACGCATGGCTGGTCGAGATCACCAGTATCTAAACATTCGCTGTCGCTTTGCCGCATAGATTTCGGCGCCGGGCTAATGTACTTGTCTGCATCTGACTGGAATATGAGGCGTTGATGCGCAAGATTTGGAACGATTGGCGATTGGCGGTGCGCATGCTGTGCGCATTGGCGCTCGTGTTCGTTGCTTTCGCGCACCAGCCGATCGAAGCAAAGCGCGCTGACCAGATCGATCTTGCGGCCTATACGCTGCCAGATGGCACTGTTCCCGTACTTTGTCTCCCAGGCATCGACGATAGGGACCTGCACAAGAGCGCCTGGCATGGCACCGGTTGCGAGGCCTGCCGGCTTTCCGCATCGTTCATTCTGCCCGCACCGACCTTCACGGCTGGTCCAAAAGTACAGCCGGCTCAATCGCTTGCGATACAGCGCGAAGCGATCCTGATCGCGCGCAGCCTCTATCCCCCATCGGCTCCGCCACAAGCACCTCCCCTCGCCTGACAGAAACAATGCGCCGTCCGCGGCGCGTCGCGACGGCCTGCAGATGCAGTCCGCCACCTTTGCTGTCAGACGAATGGAACACCTATGACCGTCTCAAGCCTGGCTTCCGAGAAGCCCAATGACATCAGTCTTTCGCTCTACCGCGCCATCTGGCGCTGGCACTTCTTCGCCGGCCTTCTGGTCATCCCCTTCATGCTCAACCTGGCCATCACCGGCAGTCTCTACCTGTTCAAGGACGAGATCGACAATACGGCCTTCGCCTATCGCAATGTGGTGCAGCCGCGCGGCGAAGCTCTGGCTCCATCGCTGCTGACCGACGATGCCAAGGCCGCGATACCGGGGGCGAAAGTATTGCGCTATCGTGCTCCCACTGTGCCAACGCAATCGGCTCGCGTTACTGTCGGCACCAATACCGGCAATGTTCTCGTGTTCGTCGATCCTTATAGCGGCTCCGTTCTTGGCAAGGTCGGCGAGAAAGAGGAATTCAACTGGGTCGTCAAGAAGATCCACAGCCTCGACTATTTCGGTTTCGCGTTCAATCGCATCGTCGAGGCGGTCGGCGGGCTCGCGCTCATTCTCGTCGTTACCGGCTTTTATCTCTGGTGGCCGCGCAAGCAGACCGGCGGCGTCATTAGCGTGCGGGGCACGCCCGACAAACGCGTGTTCTGGCGGGATGTTCATGCGGTGACCGGCGCCACAGCGGGTGCCCTGATCTTCTTCCTGGCAATAACAGGCATGCCCTGGTCGGGCTATTGGGGCGACAAGGTCAACGTGACATTGTCGAGCGCTGGCCTCGGTTATCCGGCGCAGCTCTGGGACGATGTGCCGGTTTCAAAGATCCCCACCAAGGATGTGCTGACCCATGCCGGATGGACGGTCGAAAGCGCTCCGGTGCCGACATCGACGCCAAGCGACACCGCACAGCCTATCGGTCTCGATCAGGTCGTTGCTTCGGCTAACGCTGCAGGCATGGCACCGGGTTTCGAGGTTTCGCTCCCGTCCGGCAAGAAGGGGGTCTATACGGCGGCCATTTTCCCGGACGATATTGCCAAGCAACGAACGATCCACTTCGACCAGTATACCGGCAAACCGCTCGTTGATCTGAAGTTTGCCGATTATGGCGCGGGGGCCAGGGCAATCGAATTCGGCATCGGCGTTCACCAAGGCGAGTATCTGGGCCTGGCCAACCAGATCGTCATGCTTATGACCTGCCTTGCCATTGTCCTGACTTCGCTTTCGGCGGTTGTCATGTGGTGGAGGCGTCGGCCTTCAGGCCGGCTCGGCGTCCCGCCGATGCCATCGCAAAAGAGTGTCTTTGTCACGCTGAAGCTCATCATTCTCGGCTTCGGCATCCTCTTTCCGCTTACCGGGTTCGCTATCCTGGCCATGTTGGTTCTCGACCAGCTAGTCACACGCATCCCCTCGCCTTTGAAACGTGTATTCTCTTAAGCAATCGGAGACATCCAATGAGATCCTTTTCCCGAATTGCCGCGCTCGCGCTGCTGGCCAGCTCAGCTTCCTTTGCCGCGGCTCAATCACATGACCATTCCGCCATGGGCAAAGGCGACGCTGCCGCGATGAGCGACGATATGATGGCCCCTGTAAAAGTGGGCGATCTTGTATTGAGCGGAGCATTTGCGCGCGCCACGCTGCCGGGCGCCAAGGTTGGCGGCGGCTATGTCACGATCACCAGTCAGTCGAAGGAAGCCGATCGCCTGATCGGCGGCTCGAGCCCGGCGGCCCAACGTGTCGAAGTGCATGAAATGAAGATGGACGGCAATGTGATGCAGATGCGTCAATTGAAAGACGGTCTCGAAGTCCCCGCCGGCGGCACCGCTGAGCTCTCCCCAGGCGGCACGCATCTGATGATGATCAATCTTACCGCGCCACTGAAAGAGGGCGATATGGTGCCTGTCACGCTTGAGTTTGCCAAGGCAGGCAAGGTCGAGGTCCAATTCATGGTCGGACCGGCAAACGCAGCCGGCATGGAACATAACTGATGAATTTTCGTCTTTTGCGCTTTGGGCTGTGGGCGGTCATTGCCGCCCTGTCGCTCTTTCTGGTGTTCACCTACGCTAATACCCGTTTCGGCAACAAGGCTGAAGGCGCGCAACTTGGCGTGCCCTTTACCCTGATCGATCAGAATGGCGCTCCGATTACCGAAGCCGCCTTCAAAGGCCATCCGACGGCGTTGTTCTTCGGCTTCACCCATTGTCCGGAAGTCTGCCCGACCACGCTGTTCGAAATGGCTGGCTGGCTCAAGACGCTTGGCGATGAAGGCAAGGATCTGCGCGTCTTCTTCATTTCCGTCGATCCCGAACGCGATACGCCTGATGTAATGAAGGGCTATACATCCGCTTTCACGGACCGAATCACCGGCATCACCGGCAAGCCGGACGAAGTGGAAAAGCTTCTCAAGGGATGGAAGATCTATGCCAAGAAAGTGCCAACTGAAAATGGCGACTACACGATGGACCATACCGCATCCGTCATGCTGCTCGATCGCGATGCCCGACTGAAAAGCACGATCGACTACAAGGAAAGCCCGGACATCGCCATGAAGAAATTACGGCTGCTGATTGCAGGTTGATCCGGACACGACATTGCCCCCTTCGGACCGCCGTTCGGCGGGGGCGAATATGCTCATTTCCTGTCAATGCCGACATTTGTATACTAAAAAACTCATAATTTCCTAGAATTATTCTAACCTATTGATATTTTTATAGGTTTTAAACAATTAATGTTTGACATTGCAATTTTCCAAAGCCTTTATGCAAAAAGCGCAAGAGCGCATCCCTTTGATGTCTGGGCCTTGAACCCTTTCGATTGGAGGACCCTATGATAGGTCTTTTTCTGCCACGCTTGCGCGTGGTTTCCCTGCTGCGCAGGCAGCATTTATCTTCTACTTCGGGCCCTAACAGGCTGACGCACCCAGCCGTCCCTATCTGCCGCAACGGGCCTCCAGCCCTGACATGCAACAATGAACAGGATGGGGGTAACGATGTATCCGCGCGCATCTGAAGCCGGCAATGGCACAGGCTGCTATTTCGACCGCACGCCGGAAAAGCTAGTGCTAGAGGGTTACCGGCGTTGGGCCGCCGGTTTCGAAACTGGTTCTGTCATCGCATGGGAGATGGCCTACGGCCTCTACAGCGAACTCCTCGGTAGCCGTAACGGCAACCGTGCGCTTTCCGAGCTGTCATTTTTCATCCGCACCTTGCGCCATTGTGCGCTTTGTCCGCTCAAAACCTTTCCGTTCGGCTCACATCATGTTTGCCGGGAAGAATGCCTGACTTTGGGGTTGATCGCCGGTCTTCAGAATTGCGACATGGTTGCGGCACGAACCTGCCTCAATGCCATGGCATGCCCCTCCCGCCAGGAGGAAGTCGAGAACGCTGCGATCACTTTTGCTGAAACCCTGGTCGAATTGGATCAGGTGCTTTTGCCGATTCCGAAATCCGCTATCGACGACATCATTTCCCGCCCCCTTCGGGCGAAATATCATTGAGAAAGGGAAAGAGCATGATCATCAATTCACGCATGGAACGCCGCCTTTCCATCGCCGCGACTGCGCTTTTGACGGCAGCAATTTTCGTGATGCCGATCAAGACGCAGGCACTTACCGATGCACAGCCCGCCGGCTATATGAAAATAGCCGACGCTACGCCGATGAAACTTCTGTTTCGCAAATAGCTGTCGTCTAGAGGGGCGATCCGGCCTGGAAGGTTTATTCGGCAATAAGCACTTCTCGAGAATGGGTCGGTTCGAGGGTTTTACGGCCGCTTCCGTACACCATTACGCAGCTCTCAGAGGCAGGGCGGAAATCCTATGCTCCTGTGGAATAGACGACTGTTTCAGTAGCCTATGATGATCTGGTAGAATATTCTAATTTTTCCATATAAAAGGAATTCTTTCTAACGCCCCTATTTGGAGGGGCTCTGCTACGCTTCAGTTCTAATCATACGGAGGCAGGCATGAAACATTCCCGACTTTCCCTATCACTGGCGGCTGTGTTGCTCACAGCAACGGTCGCCTTTCAGCCGATGTCTGCTGCCCGTGCGGACACTACGCTTTTGAACGTGTCCTATGACCCGACACGCGAGTTCTACAAGGACTTCAATGCGGCTTTCGCAGCGAAATGGAAGGCCGACACGGGTGAGACAGTCACAATCCAGACCTCCCATGGCGGTTCGGGTAAACAAGCACGCGCTGTCATTGACGGGCTCGACGCCGATGTTGTGACGCTGGCGCTCGAAAGCGATATTTCAGCCATCGCCAAGACCAACAAGATCAATCCCGACTGGCGTACTAAATATCCGCACAATTCTGCCCCCTATACGTCGACAATTGTCTTTCTTGTGCGAAAAGGTAATCCGAAGGGCATCAAGGATTGGGGCGACCTGGTCAAGGACGGTGTAGAAGTCATCACGCCGAATCCGAAGACCTCGGGCGGTGCGCGCTGGAACTATCTGGCGGCCTGGGCCTGGGCTTACGGCCAATTTGGCGGCGATGAAGCCAAGATCAAGGACTATATCAGCACGCTGTTCCAGCACGTTCCGGTTCTTGACACCGGTGCCCGCGGTTCGACGACCACCTTCGCCCAGCGTGAACTTGGTGACGTGCTGCTAGCCTGGGAAAACGAAGCCTATCTTTCGCTGGCCGAATTCGGCGCCGACAAGTTTGATATCGTCGTTCCGCCACAGTCGATTCTGGCCGAACCACCGGTTGCCGTCGTTGATGCGAATGTCGACGCGAAAGGCACGCGCAAAACGGCAGAAGCCTATCTTCAGTATCTCTACTCGGAAGAGGGTCAGACACTGGCCGCAAAGCACTTCTACCGTCCGGCAGAACCGGAATTGGTCCCAGCCGACCTAGTGAAAAAATTACCGGAGTTGAAACTGGTGACGATCGATGATCCAATCTTCGGTGGATGGGCGAAAGCACAGCCCTACCACTTCGGAGATGGCGGAACGTTTGACCAGATTTATAAGCCGAAACAGTAACAGCATGATTTCCAACCTCGCGAAAGCGGGTTGGCGGTTTAAGAGGCCGAGTGTCATTCCAGGGTTTGGATTGACACTCGGCTTCACTCTTGCCTACCTCGCATTGATTGTACTCATCCCTTTAACAGGCCTCGTATGGCGCTCCGCATCCTTGGGCTTTTCAGGATTTTGGCATGTCGCCATTGACCCACGCACTGTAAACGCCCTGAAGATCAGCTTTGGCACGTCCCTTGTGGCGGCTGTGATCAATGTCGTTTTCGGCGTTGTTGTCGCATGGGTGCTTGTACGCTATCGGTTTCCGGGTCGACGCATCGTCGACGCCATCGTCGACCTGCCCTTTGCGCTGCCAACGGCCGTCGCAGGTATCGCGCTGACGTCGATCTATGCCAAGAATGGCTGGATTGGGCATTTGCTGGAGCCTCTAGGCATCAAGGTCGCGTTTACACCGGTCGGTATCACCATCGCCCTGATTTTCGTCGGTCTTCCATTCGTTGTCCGGACAGTGCAGCCAGTGATGGAAGAAATTCGCAAGGAGGTGGAGGAGGCTGCCGCAACGCTCGGTGCCAATCGGTTTCAGACAATTACCCAGGTGCTTCTGCCAGGATTGCAACCGGCAATTCTCACCGGTTTCGCCTTGGCATTTGCCCGTGCTGTTGGTGAATATGGCTCCGTCATCTTCATCGCCGGCAACCTGCCTTACGTTTCCGAAATTGCGCCGCTTTTGATCGTGATCCGTCTGGAGGAATTCGACTATGCCGGAGCGACGGCGATCGCCACGATCATGCTTATGATTTCGTTTTTCATGCTCTTTGTGATCAATCTCATTCAGGCCTGGAGCCGCAGGAGGTATGGTTATGGCAGTTGATCAGCCGCGAACCACCGACCCGACGGCCATGGCCCGGCATGCGACGACAGAACGACGAACGGCCCGCTACCTGTTGACTGGTACAGCCCTGATTTTCCTCGGGCTATTCCTTGTGCTGCCGCTCGTTTCGGTTTTTGTCGAGGCCTTCCGGAAGGGACCTGCCGCCTATTTCGCCGCGTTTGCCGAAGCCGACGCGCTCGCTGCGATACGCCTGACCTTGCTCGTGGCAGCCATTGCGGTACCGCTTAATGTCATCTTTGGCGTCGTTGCAGCGTGGGCAATCGCCAAGTTCGAATTCAAGGGCAAGGCGTTTTTGACTACCTTGATCGATCTGCCGTTTTCAGTTTCGCCGGTCATTTCCGGCCTTGTCTACGTGCTCCTGTTCAGCTCGCACAGCGTGCTTGGACCCTGGTTCAAATCGCACGGAATTGAAATTCTGTTTGCGGTTCCCGGCATCGTCCTTGCTACCGTTTTCGTCACTTTCCCCTTCGTTGCACGGGAACTGATCCCGCTGATGCAGGAACAAGGCACAACGGACGAGGAAGCAGCCCTCTCGCTTGGTGCCAATGGCTGGCAAACGTTCTGGCATGTCACCCTCCCCAATATCAAATGGGGCTTGCTCTATGGCGTGCTTTTGTGCAACGCCCGGGCCATGGGGGAATTTGGCGCAGTGTCCGTCGTTTCAGGCCATATTCGCGGCCTGACCAACACAATGCCACTGCATGTCGAAATTCTTTACAACGAATATAATTTTGTCGCTGCTTTTGCGGTGGCTTCGCTTCTGGCGTTGCTTGCGCTGGTAACTCTCGTTCTCAAGTCTCTCCTGGAGCTGAGATACGGGACGGAGCTTCGCGCAGCCGGCGGACACTGAGAGGAATAAAAATGGACGTTCGCGTAAGTGGTGTACGCAAGGAATTCGATCGCTTTCCAGCGCTGCACGACGTGTCGCTTGAAATCAATTCGGGCGAGCTGATCGCCCTGCTTGGACCATCCGGATCGGGGAAGACAACGCTTTTGCGGCTGATTGCCGGCCTTGAGTCGCCAACTGAAGGCAAGGTTTTCTTCGGTGACGAAGATGCGTCACTGAAATCGGTACAGGAGCGCAATGTTGGATTTGTCTTCCAGCACTACGCGCTGTTCCGGCATATGACGGTGATCGACAATGTTGGTTTTGGTCTGAAGGTTCGGCCCAATTCCAATCGCCCGAGCAGCGAGGAAATTCGCCGGCGCTCATCGGAACTTCTGGATTTCGTTCAGCTTTCCGGTCTCGAAAAGCGCTATCCAGCGCAGCTCTCCGGCGGCCAGCGCCAGCGCGTTGCCCTCGCCCGGGCGATGGCGATCGAACCCAGGATACTGCTTCTCGACGAGCCCTTTGGTGCACTTGATGCAAAAGTGCGCAAGGAATTGCGCCGCTGGCTGCGCGAGATCCACGATAAGACCAAGCACACCACAGTCTTTGTGACGCATGACCAGGATGAGGCGTTGGAACTGGCGGACCGTGTCGTCGTCATGAGCCAAGGCAGGATCGAGCAGATCGGGACTCCCGATGAGGTCTATGACAAGCCGAATTCACCCTTCGTCTATAGTTTCATCGGCGAATCGAGCGTCCTCGGGGTCCGTGTCGAAAACGGCGAATTGTGGCTTGCTGACCGGAAGATTGGCCTCAAGAGCGATCTTCCCGACGGCGACGCATCGCTATACTTCAGGCCCCACGATGTCGAACTTGTTGAAAATTCTGACGCATGCATCACCGGAACCGTGGTGGCAAGCCGCCGTGTGGGCGCGACAAGGCGGGTCGAGCTTGAAGTCGGCGGAGCTTCCGAACGCATCGAAATAGGAATTTCTGCCGAACATCCCGCGAAGGAAATGAGCGGGATTGCATTCCGTCCCAAGCATTGGCGGACATTTCCAAAGAGCTGACACAAACAGCATCGAACACGAGGACCGGGATTGAGCAAATCCCGGTCTTTCTTGTTTGGAAGCGAACTTTCCGAACAATCCGCGTGTTTCGCGGCAATGGTTCAAAACTACACACAAAGCCTAATGGAAATCTGACTCATTTTCATCAAAACTGATCGCTAACAACAAAAGTGGTGATAGCTTAATTGCCATGACCTGATTAGATCGTAAACTGACTCATGGGTACTCGACCCATCACCAACTCTGTGTTGCAATCTCGAAGATTTTTTCTTCCCAACCGAAACGAAGGCAAATGCCCGTATTGAGTTTTTTTCAAGCATTCGCATCCCAGAAGAAAACTGTTGGTCAGATCCTTTCTGTCCAGCCCAACCCCATCAGAGCTCATTATAAGTCCATTGATGATCTGAGGGACCTGGGAGCCCGCGTGGCGAGAGGCGAGGATGTCCGCCTGCCCGATTACGAGCCGATGGTTTTCGAGCAGCGAACCGTTGAAAACGCCCGTCTGATCCTGCATTCCTATCGTTCTTCCGATGCCGCAGCGCGCAAAGGGGAGACCATCACACCGGCGGCACAATGGTTGCTCGACAACTATTACCTCGTCGACCAGAATATCCAGCAGGTCGAGCGCGACCTTCCCAAAAAATTCTTCCGGCAATTGCCGTCACTGACAAGCAAGCCGGAAATTCCGCGGGTCATGGCGCTTGCATGGCTGTATGTCGCCCATACCGACAGCCAATTTTCGCTGAACAGCCTGAGTGCCATCGTTGAAGGCTTCCAGACCGTCGGGCCGCTGCATATCGGTGAATTGTGGGCGCTGCCGTCTGCCGTCCGGTTTATCCTGATCGAAAATGCCCGGCGCCTGTCCCTACGCGTCGAGCGCGCCCGCCGTATGCGCGCCTACGCCAACAGTGTCGCCGATGAAATCACCCTGAATTCCGACAAGGATACGCTGCCGCAGCTTTTGGCCCAGTATGCCACTGCGGCGCGCGACAGTACCTTTGCCACCCATTTGCTTTATCGACTGCGCGGCGGCGCTACCCATTCCGGTGCGGCGGTGGCATGGCTCGAAGAAGAGCTCGAAAAGAACGGCAGCGATGCTGAAGATGCCATCATCCAGGAACATACGCGCCAGTCTACCGGCGGCGTGACGATGGGCAATCTCATCCGCAGCCTGAAATCCATTGACGACGTCGACTGGATCACCTGGTTCGAAACTGTCAGCGGCGTGGACGCCGTGCTGCGCGAGCATTCCAATTTTGATGCGCTCGATTTCCATTCGCGCAATGCCTATCGCGTTGCCATTGAAAAGATTGCCCGCCGTTCGGGCAAGAGCGAACAGGACATTACCGAGGCAGCCCTCGATCTCGCACATAAGAGCGCGGAAGAGACAGGTGCCGAGGTTGGTGTCACCGAGCAGCGGAAACGGGACGTCGGCTATTATCTTGCCGGCGAAGGCCGCGCGGAACTTGAAGCAACCTGTAGCTATAGGCCGACAGTTCTTGAGCGCTGGGTGCGCTTTTACCGCAAACTTGGCCTGGCAGGGCTCTGGGCGCCGGCGTCGTTCTTCTCGATCGCCATCCTGCTCCTGATCCACTATTGGCTGCGGCGTTTCGGCCTATCCAGCGATCTGACGCTGCTATTCACCCTTCTTGCTGTATTCCCCACGATGGAGACGGCCAACGGGTTCGTCAACTGGATCATACCAATGTTCATGCCGCCAACGCGGCTCATTGGCTTCGAATACAAGAACGGACTGCCACAGGAGGCAAAGACCCTTGTTGCCGTGCCGACATTGATCACATCGCGTGATTCCGTCGATGAACACATCCGCAATCTCGAGGTGCACTATCTCACCAATCCGCGAGGCGAGGTCTATTTTGCGCTCCTGACCGACTGGGCCGACAGCAAGGTCGAGCAGACCGACGACGATCTCGATATTTTCGACTATGCGCGCGAAAAAATCACTGCGCTCAACAACCATTACACCCAGAACAATCCTCGCTTCTTCCTGCTGCACCGCAAGCGCCTGTTCAATGCACAAGAGAATTGCTGGATGGGCTGGGAGCGCAAGCGGGGCAAGCTGCACGAACTCAATATGCTTTTGCGCGGCGACAAGGACACGACCTATTTCCCCACGAATGAGGAAGTGCCGACCGACATCAAATTTGTAATGACGCTCGATTCCGATACACGGCTGACACCGGATTCGGTCAACCGCCTCGCAGGCAAGCTGGTGCATCCGCTCAATCGTCCTATCTACAGGCCGAAATCGGGTCGCGTGGTCAGCGGCTATTCCATTCTTCAGCCGCGGGTGACGCCCTCGCTTACCACCGGCGACGATGCCTCGTTCCTGCAGCGAGTCTTCTCCGTAAACCGCGGCATCGACCCCTATGTCTTCGCGGTTTCCGACGTTTACCAGGACGTTCTTGGTGAAGGAACATTCACCGGCAAGGGACTTTACGACGTCGACTTTTTTGAAGCAGCTCTTGACAGCAAGATCGGCGAAAATTCTGTCCTCAGCCATGATCTGCTCGAAGGCGGTTATGCACGCAGTGCTCTCGTCAGCGATGTCGAGGTGGTCGAGGATTATCCGACCGGCTACAACGTCGACATCTCCCGCCACCATCGCTGGACTCGCGGCGATTGGCAGCTGCTGCCCTATCTATTCAGCACCAAGCCCGGTGTGACGGCTGTCACGCGCTGGAAGATGGTCGACAATCTGCGCCGCTCCCTGGCGCCGATATTCTGGATCATTGCAGCCATAGCCGGGTGGACATTGCTCCCGCCAGGACTCGCCACTCTGTGGCAGTGTTTCCTGATCTTCAGCATGTTCATCGTTCCGACGATGATTCTGTTCACCAATCTCGTGCCGACAGACATGAACCTGTCGCTCAAGGGGCATGTACAGGCGATCTTTACCGATATTTTCTCGGGTGCAGCAGATATTGCACTGCGCATCACGTTCCTCGCCAACATGGCCTGCTTGATGGCCGATGCGATCGTGCGCACGCTTTATCGCCTGTTTATCTCGCGTAAGCACCTTCTCGAATGGCGCGCCGCTGCCCAGGCCAAGACCAGTTCCCCCGACACATTGAGCTATTACACGCAGCTGATGTGGCCTGCGATGCTTGTTGCCGTGGTTGCCATTGGCCTGCCACTTGCTGCTCACAGCCGGGCGTGGTTCCTCGCTGTGCCCTTTGCAGTGATCTGGTTCCTTTCGCCGACGATTGCATGGCTGGTCAGCCGGTCAGCCAAACCGCTGGACGATCTCAATGTTCGCTCTTCCGACAAGGGCGAACTGCGCCGCTATGCCCGTCGGACCTGGCACTATTACGATACATTCGTGACCAAGGAGCAGAATTTCATTCCGCCGGACAATTTCCAGGAAGATCCTCATCCGGTCATCGCCACGCGCACATCGCCGACCAATATCGGCATGTATCTTCTCTCGACTGTCGCAGCACGGGATTTCGGTTGGATCGGCTTCAATGAAACGCTGACGCGTATCGACCAAACGCTCGACACCCTTGAGAAGATGGAGAAATATCGCGGCCACCTCTACAACTGGTATGAGACAACCACCTTGCGGCCATTGCTTCCGCTCTATGTTTCGGCGGTAGACAGCGGCAATCTTGCGGGCCATCTCGTTGCCCTTTCCTCCGCGCTTGAGAAATGGGCAGAGGCACCCTCGGTCTATCTACAGAGCGATCTCGATGGTGTTCTCGACGTTAGCGATATTCTGGAAGAAGCGATCAGCGATATTCCGGATGACCGACGGGTTCTCAGACCCTTGCGCCGCCGTCTCGATGAGCGCGTTTCGAATTTCCGCCGAGCAATCACCACGATCAAGGAAGAGCCGGAGACGGCTTCTCTGCGCACGATCAACCTGTCACTTTTTGCCGGCGACATTCAACGCCTCACCGAAGAATTGCACGGTGAACTTGAAAGTCCCGTCAGCGCAACGGCCAATGAATGGGCACTCTTGCTGGTCAAGACGTGCCAGGCTCATACGGACGATGCCATTGGCACGCATGAGGGCACGGACGTCTTGCGTGAGCGTTTGGTGACGCTTGCGACACGTGCACGGCAATTGGCATTCGATACGGACTTTACCTTCCTTGAGCGCAAGGAACGGCGCCTGCTGTCAATCGGCTTCCGTGTGGAGACCAATGAGCTGGACGCAAGCTGCTACGATCTTCTGGCTTCCGAAGCGCGTCTGGCGAGCCTGTTCGCCATAGCCAAGGGCGACATCCCGGTCGATCACTGGTTCCGGCTTGGGCGCCTGCTGGTCCCGGTTGGCTGGCGTGGTGCGCTGATCTCCTGGTCCGGGTCCATGTTCGAGTACCTCATGCCGCCTCTGGTCATGATCGAACCACTCGGCAGCATGCTGGACCAGACCAACAAGCTGATCGTTCAGCGTCAGATCGAATATGGCGAGTCCAAGGGCCTGCCATGGGGCATTTCGGAAGCCGCCTACAATGCGCGTGATCCGGAGATGAACTATCAGTACACCAACTTCGGTGTCCCCACGCTTGGTCTCAAGCGCGGGCTCTCCAAGAATTATGTCGTGGCCCCCTATGCAAGTATCATGGCGAGCCAGTATCAGCCTGCGGCAGCAGTCAAGAATCTGCAGCGCCTGCGCGACATGGGTGCTCTTGGCAAGTACGGTTTCTACGACGCCGTGGATTTTACCAAGTCACGTGTTCGAGACGACGAAGAATATGCTGTGGTCCGCAATTACATGGCGCACCATCACGGCATGTCGATCGTCGCCGTTAACAATGTCGTGTTTGAAGGCCGTATGCGTGACCGTTTCCACGCCGACCCTGTCATCGAAGCCGCAGAGCTTCTGTTGCAGGAGAAGGCACCGCGTGAGATTCCAGTTCTCCAGGCCAAAGCCGAGAATCCGATGCGCAAGGCGGTCGAGAGTAGCGAAGAGACACCTTCCATCCACATCATACAGAACCCGCTGAGTGCTCCCCGCGCGACGCAGCTCATGTCGAATGGCCATTACTCGGTCATGGTCACGGCCAATGGCGGCGGTTACAGCCGCTGGAATGGACTTGCGATCACGCGCTTTCAGCCTGACATGCTGGAAAGCGGCTACGGCACCTTCGTGTTCCTGCGGGATATGGAAAATGGCGAATGGTGGTCGGCGACGGGTGATCCGGTGCGCGTTGCAGGCGAAAAAAGTACGACGATCTTCACCGACTATAAGGCGGAGTTCATCAAGGAAACCGGCACGCTGCATTCCACAGTGGAGGCCATTGTCGCCTCCGATTCCGATGGCGAAGGCCGTCGCATCGTCATCACCAATACAGGGACCAAGGACCGTATCATTGAAGTGACGTCCTATGCAGAACTGGTGTTGACCAATGATGATACAGACACGGCTCATCCGGCTTTTGCCAAGATGTTCGTGGAAACCGAGATCGATCAGCGCGGCGATACGATCTACGCTACGCGCCGCAAGCGCGGCAACGGCGAACCGGACATTCATGTTGCGCATATGGTTAGCGACAGTTCGGGTGCCATGCGCGAAGTCCAGGCCGAAACCGACAGGAGAGCCTTTATTGGGCGCGGGCGTTCCCTGCGCAATCCCGCGGCTTTCGACGAAGGCGCGACCCTGAGTGGCAGCCAGGGATTTGTGCTGGACCCGATCGCTTCGTTGCGCTGTCGCGTTCGCGTACCGGCACACAAGAAGGTTACGCTGGTGTTCTGGACGCTCGTGCGCTCAAACCGGCAGGAGCTGGAAGAAGTCGTTGGACGCTTCCGCCATCCGGATTGCTTCGCTCGCGAATTCTCGTTGTCCTGGACGAGTTCGCAGGTGCGTCTCCATCATATCGGGATCAACCCCGACGAGGCGCAAGTCTTTCAGCGCGTTGCAACCAGCCTGATCTATCCTGACAAGACTTTGCGGATGCCATCCGAAAGCATTGCAAACGGTCTTGGCAGTCAATCCGAACTTTGGCCGATGTCCATCTCCGGTGACTTCCCGATCCTTGCCCTGCGCATCGATGATGAAGCTGACATGGAGACCTTACGGAACCTCCTCCGGGCGCATGAATATTGGCGGGCAAAGGGTCTCGTTGTCGATGTGGTCGTCATCAACGAACGCTCCTTTTCCTACGCCCAGGATTTTCAGCGTGGTCTTGAAGCGATCTGCGAAAACAGCCGTGCGCGCGGTGCCCAGCTGGGACCACGCGTTCATATTTTCACTGTTCGCCGCGACCAGATGAGTGATGCAAGCTACAACACCCTGCTGGCTTCGGCCCGTATCGTCATGCATGCACAGAACGGCTCGCTGGCCGAACAGCTGAAACGGATGGAAGGCCTCAGTGCAGATCTTGTTCCCGTTGCCGACGCCGGAGGGAAGGTCATTGCAACGGTCGACACGGGTCTTGACGAGATGCGCGGTATCGCTCCCGCACCGACGCAATTGATAAGCAAACGCCGGTCGAAAACTTCCGGAGACGATCTGGCTTTCTGGAACGGTTTTGGCGGCTTTGACATGCCGAGCGGCGAATATGTCATTCGTCTCGCAAACCACACCCACACGCCGCAACCTTGGATCAACGTCATTTCCAACCCCGGCTTCGGCTTCCATGTCTCGGCGGAAGGGGCAGGCTTTACCTGGTCCGGCAACAGCCGTGACTACCAGCTGACGCAATGGTCGAATGATCCGGTTATCAACCGTTCCGGTGAAGCGATCTACGTGTTGGACCTCGATAAAAACACAGCATTCGCCCCCACGGCTTCAGTGTTGCGCGATCCTTCCGTCCAGTACGAAACGCGACATGGACAGGGCTATTCAACCTTCCTCTCGCGTCATGGCAACGTCGGGCTGGAATTGACCCATACCGTCGATCCGCAATTGCCAGTACGTGTATCAAGCCTCAAGATCACCAATCACGGCGGTTCGGCCAAGCGACTGCGCGTCTACGGCTTTGTGGAGTGGATGCTTGGCAATGCCCGGGCCAAGACTGCGCCGTTCATCGTGCCGTCCTGTGACACGGAAACTGGCGTACTGTTCGCCCGCAACCCCTACGGCATCGACCGTCGCACAAACGTTGCGTTCTTCGCCAGCAATGTGAAGCCGCAATCCGTTACAGCCGACCGCGCCGAATTCCTGGGCGCGCTCGGTACGGTCGATCGGCCAGCAGCCGTGCTTCAGGCGAAGACTTTGTCGAACCTTGTCGAGGCGGGTGGCGATCCATGTGCCGCGCTTGCAATCGATATCGAACTTGCTGCCGGTGAAACCAGGGAAGTGCTGTTCTATATGGGCGATGCCGGCAATGCCGACGAGGCACGCCGCATCCTCGCGGAACATAACAAGCGTCCATTCGAGGAAACGCTCTCGGCCTCCAAAGCGATCTGGACGAACTTCCTTGATGGATTGCAGGTCGATACTCCGGACGATGCATTCGACGTGATGGTCAATCGCTGGCTGCCCTATCAGAGCCTTGCCTGCCGCATCTGGGCGCGTTCGGCCTTCTACCAGGCAAGTGGTGCCTTCGGCTTCCGGGACCAGCTGCAGGACACGCTGTCCATGCTCATTCTCGATCCATCGCTTGCTCGAAAGCAGATTTTGAATGTGTCCGCCCGCCAGTTCAAGGAAGGTGATGTTCAACATTGGTGGCTGCCGACAACAGGGGCCGGTGTGAGAACGAAGATCTCCGACGACGTTGTCTGGCTCGGATACGCCATCGCCCATTATACCTCGGTAACTGGCGATATGAGCATTCTCGACGAGCAGGTCGCGTTCATCGAGGGGCGGGCGCTGGAAGATGGCGAGCACGATGCCTTCTATCAGCCGACAATCTCCAGCGAGAAGGTCAGCGTCTACGAGCATGCTGCCCGCGCGCTCGATCTCGCCATTGCCCGTACCGGCTCCCACGGCCTGCCGCTGATGCTGACCGGCGACTGGAACGATGGCATGAACCGTGTCGGCGAAGAGGGCAAGGGTGAAAGCGTCTGGCTTGGCTGGTTCCTGATCAGCACGTTGCGCGACGTCCTGCCCATCGCCAGACACTTCAAGGATACGGATCGCATCCAGCGCTGGGAAGCTCATATCGAAAGCCTGAAGGCGGCTCTCGAAAAGGACGGCTGGGATGGTGAATGGTATCGCCGTGGCTATTTCGACGATGGCTCACCGCTTGGCTCGAAGAAGAGCGAAGAGTGCAAGATCGACTCCATCGCGCAGTCGTGGAGCGTGTTGTCTGGTTATGGCGAACCGGACCGGGCGAAGCAGGCCATGCATTCGGTGGCAACGCATCTCGTCGATGACGAAGTGGATATCATCAAGCTGTTCACACCGCCCTTCAACAAGTCGCGGCACGATCCCGGCTACATCAAGAGCTATCCGGTTGGCGTACGTGAAAATGGCGGGCAATATACCCATGCCGCAACATGGGCCGTGCTTGCCATGGCGAGACTTGGCGATGCTGATGAGGCCTATCGCTGGTTCAGGAAACTCAATCCGGTGAACCACTCGCTGGACGCGGAAAAGGCCGAATCCTATCGGGTCGAGCCCTACGTGGTGGCTGCGGATGTCTATTCGGTCGATCCGATGCGCGGACGCGGCGGCTGGACCTGGTATACTGGCTCGGCCGGCTGGCTTTATCGCGTTGCAACCGAAGGCATTCTCGGCATCAGCCGGCAGAACGACCGGCTGTTCGTCGATCCGGCCTTGCCATCGGATTGGGACGGTTTCAGTTTTGTACTGCGCAACGGTGATGCCCGCTACACTGTCGAGGTAAAGCCGGCCGCCAAGGGCGGCAAGAAGGTCACCGTCAACGGCAAGAAGCTGACCAAGGCCGATGGTGGAATTCCGCTGGAAACCTCAGGCGAGCACAAGGTACTTGTGGAAGTGCCGCCAAGCAGCACAGTCAGTGATGCCGCCGCCATTACCGGGTAACATCAATCCGCCGCCCGCGTTCACTCGCTGGCGGCGGTCTCTTTCTCGCCGTGAGAAGGGCCTGAATGAAACACGCGAACTGTTTCGCTGGATTATCCAGTTGAGAATCTTTGCAACTGACGCCGATCTGGCGCATAATTGCGCGCATGAAACATGCCCTGAATCAGAAGCCGGATTATGAAAAAGAGCTGCGCAATGCAGGCGTGCGCATCACTCGTCCACGCCGGATCATTCTCGATATTTTGACATCAACGGAAGATCACCCGGACGCGATGAAGATCTTTCATCGCGCCATCGAGATCGATGACAGCATTTCACTCTCAACCGTGTATCGCACAATGAATCTGCTGGAGGAGATGGGAGCAATCCATCGCCACGCCTTCAATGGCGGGCCCTCACGATTTGAGCAGGCGCACGGTGAACATCATGATCACCTGATCGACGTCGATACGGGCGCAGTTATTGAATTCAAGTCGGACAAGATCGAAAAGCTGCAGGAGGAGATCGCCAGATCTCTTGGTTACGACATTATCCATCATCGGCTTGAGCTTTACGGGCGGAAGATCGACCGTTCCTCATGAAAAAGCCGCCCGGAGGCGGCTTTCGCTGAAACGCATAAACGGTGAATCAAGCCGCGTTTGAAGTGGGCTGCGACGTTAAAAGCTCATAGAGCAGGCTCGCATCATGGGCAGTGCGCAGTTTTGCAATACGCTCTGGATCCCGCAGCATACGGGCGATCCGTGACAAGGCCTTGAGATGATCCGCACCGGCATTTTCGGGCGCAAGCAACAGAAACACGATATCGACCGGCTGGTCGTCGAGCGCTTCGAAATCGACAGGCGTCTCGAGCTGGGCGAAAACGCCAGCAATGCGTTTGACGCTGTTGATCTTCCCGTGTGGAATGGCGATTCCATTGCCGACACCAGTGGAGCCAAGGCGCTCGCGCTGCATGACGGTGTCAAATACCTCTCGCTCACTCAAACCGGTCAAGGCGGCTGCCTTTTCCGACATGATTTGCAAAAGCTGTTTTTTGGAATTGACTTTCAATGCGGGCAGGACAGCGTCAGGCTGAATGAGATCACCCAGATCCATTATCTCTCTTCCTTCCAGTTACCGTCCGCGCTCTTACACGAGCGCGAACGATAGTTCAAATTTCGCTACGAATCCGTTTTGCTCATTACCGGGCAGCGTTTTGGCCGGCCACTGCCGAGGGATCTATCCAGCCAATATTTCCGTCAGGGCGGCGATATACGATATTAACCTGCGTACTTCCAGAGTTGCGGAAGACAACCACAGGACTATCTTTCAGATCGAGTTCCACGACCGCTGATGCCACACTCATGCTTCTGAGTGCCATCGACGTCTCTGCGACGATGGTTGGAGCATAGTCTTCTGGAATATCTTCATCATCATCCGGCACGGGCGCCATGACGCGGTAGGAAACGTCATCGAAAACACCATTCGAACCTGGGGCCTGATGCGATTTCAAGCGCCGCTTGTAGCGGCGGAGGCGTTTGTCGACACGCTCTCCCGCTGCGTCAAAGGCAAGAACCGGATCCTGCGCTTCGCCTGCTGCCTGCAGCACCGTACCCGTATCCAAGCGGATGAGGCAGTCGGCAATAAATCGCGATCCCTGCTTTTCCACGGTTACGTGGCCGGTATATCCGCCATCGAAATATTTGGTCACCATCTCCCCGATCCGCTCTTCAATCCGAATGCGGAAAGCGTCACCAATGTCCATATGTTTCCCAGATACACGCAGACTCATGATACCTCACCTTCATTGTGATTTTCATTGCCCGAGCCAATCTACACTGTTGTTGAGAGCCGAGCAAAGACATCCCGCACATTCCGTGCGAGCTTTCCATCACATTTCACCTTTGATTCTTCATGTCCTAACGCGCGCTTTCGCTCCGATTGTCGCAAATTACCGGCGCTTCTCTCCCTGACCGAACTTCTTTGGTCCGGCTCACTTGCCCACTCGCGTGAATCCTACACCCGCGTGGCGGACGAATCCAGACCTTCCATCGCTCTTGCGCACAGAGGTTTGGGCTTTTTTCTCGCGCCGTCTTTGGACAGAAGAAGCAATGTTCATAGCCTCCCGATACTTGGCAACAGTGCGCCGGGCAATATCGACCCCTTGTTCCTTCAGCAGATCGACGATTGTATCGTCCGATAGAATGTCATCCGGCGCTTCAGCGTCGATAAGTTGCCTGATCTGGTGGCGAACCGATTGCGAGGAATGCTGCTCGCCCCCCTCAGTTGCGGAAATGGCCGCATTGAAAAAATAACGCAGTTCAAAGACACCGCGCATGGTCAGCATATATTTATTTGCCGTAACACGGCTGACGGTCGACTCATGCATGCCAATTGCATCGGCCACATTGCGCAAATTCAACGGTCTCAAGTGGGCAATGCCATGCAGAAGAAAGTTTTCCTGCTGGCGAACGATCTCGCTGGCGACCTTCAGAATCGTCTGAGCACGCTGATCGAGACTGCGGGTTAGCCAATTGGCATTCTGCAAACACTCGCTGAGAAACGTTTTCTCTGCAGGCGATACCTTGGCCTTCGATACCGTTGCGTAATAGCTGTTGTTGACCAGCACGCGCGGCAGGGCATCCGGATTGAGTTCGATCCGCCAGGTTCCGTCGGGTGCCACATCCACCTGTACGTCAGGAATGATGCTGTCGGCTATCCCGGAAGAAAACGCTGTTCCTGGTTTTGGATCGAGAAGCTGGATCTCCTGCAGCATGTCGAGAATGTCCGCATCAGCCACATGACATAGTTTCTTCAGAGTGTGAAAATCGCGTTTTGCGAGAAGTTCCAGATGTTGCAACAGCGTTTTCATGGCCGGATCAAGCCGGTTCCTTGCATGAAGCTGCAGAGCCAGGCACTCGGCGAGATCCCGCGCGAAAAGCCCGGCCGGTTCGAACCCTTGCAGTACGGCAATGAGTTTTTCAACATGGGCCACGTCGACGCCGAGCCTTTCGGCGACCTCGTCAACATCAGCGCGCAAATATCCCATTTCATCGAGATGATCAGCCAGTTCCGCCGCAATGATGCGGTCAGCAGCATTTTCGAAGGCAAAGATGATCTGCTCGCCGACATGATCGCGCAGGGTGAGTGGCGACGCCGTTACCTGTTCGAGATTATAGCCTTCGCCACCGACGGAAACGTAACCATCGCCTGACGACGACTTCCATTGCGAGGCAAGATCGCCCGCAATAAAATCCTGTGTGCCCGGATCGTCGGGGAAAATATTCTCAAGGGAACTGTCGAACGTATCGGACATCGAGCCGGAACTTGTCGACTCGCCACTGACGAGCCAATGATCGTTCTGCCCATTCGGATCGGGGCGATCCTCATGCGCGTCGGAGTCCCCGCTTATGGCAACCCTGTTGAAATCACCTGCCTCGCCAGAGCCGCGATCATCCCCAGGATTCCGTTCGTCGAGCGAAAAACGTTCGCCATAGGTCTCATCGCGCTCCAACAGGGGATTCTTTTCGATCTCTTGTTCGATGAACTGTTCGAGTTCAACGTGCGTCAGTTGCAGCAGCCGAATCGACTGCATGAGCAACGGCGTCATCACCAGCGCTTGAGTTTGCCTGAGATCGAGTTTTGGCGACAAGGCCATGATAAACGAAGACGCTCCTGTACGAAATTCCTTGCGGATGTACAGAACTGGCCCAATCCTTGCTTGTCAATCACAACAAGTCAAAAAACGTCGCGCCACGCTAATTTTCAACCAAAACGAGTGTTAGAAGCGCAATTTTTTACAAGTAAAGCCCTAAAACAGGAAAAATCAGAGCTTGAACTGATCACCGAGATAAAGCCGGCGAACATCCTGATTGGCAATAATTTCATCCGGGCGGCCATGGGTAAGCACCTGACCAGCATGAATGATATAGGCCCGATCGATCAGCTTGAGTGTCTCGCGCACATTATGGTCGGTGATGAGCACTCCAATACCGCGACCAGTCAGATGGCGCACCAACTGCTGAATATCTGCAACGGCAATCGGATCAACACCGGCAAAAGGTTCGTCCAACAGCATGAAATTAGGCCTGGACGCCAAAGCACGGGCAATTTCGAGGCGGCGACGCTCGCCGCCAGATAACGAGATCGCCGGAGCCTTGCGCAAGTGGGCGATATGAAATTCCTCGAGAAGAGAATCGAGTTCTTGCGCTCGCGCGCTCCGATCCTTTTCGACCACCTCAAGAACGGCTTTGATATTGTTTTCGACAGAAAGACCGCGGAAAATCGATGCTTCCTGAGGCAGATAGCCGATACCGAGCCGGGAACGGCGATACATCGGCATCGTCGTCACATCGAATCCGTCAATTTCGATTGTGCCCTTGTCGACCGGCACAAGACCGGTGACCATATAGAAACACGTCGTCTTACCCGCACCGTTAGGCCCAAGAATGCCAACGGCTTCGCCAGAGCGGACCCCGAAGGAGACGCCGTTCACGACCTGGCGGCCATTATAGCTCTTGGTGATGCCACGCGCGACCAGTGTCCCCTTCATACGATCCTTTGCCGCTGGATCGGCAGGTCGCATTTCAGAAACGCTGGAGTCTGGCCGCACGGAAATCTTGCTGGTGGAGCGACGCGAAAACAAGGACACTACAGGCTCAGTTCTTCGGCGCGTTCTTGGGTGCGACAACGATGGAGACGCGGCCTGTCGGGCCGCTCTTGCAGCTTTCAAGCTGGGCTTCACCAGTCTTGAGCTGTGCAGTCAATTTGCAGCCGATGGCGACATTGTCGCCCTGTGTCAGGACAACCTTGTTACCGGTCAGAACCAGCACTTCCGTTTTCATATCAAACGTGCCGTGATCGCCAGTCGCGACCTGATCCTCGGATTTCACGTAAACCTTGTCATTGACCTCGAGATGATCGATGTCCTGCGACGCTGGTCCGGCAAGCCCGCCGGTTTTCGGCGCGTCAGCCGCAGTGGCGTCGGCAGAGTCTTTCTTGGCGCCCTTGACGTAGTAAACAATCATCGAGCCAGCCTTCAGCAGCGTTGCCCCCTGAACAACTGTGACATTGCCGGTAAAGGTCGCGGTGCCCTCATTGTCATGCACGACCAGCTTGTCTGCGTCGATCTGGATCGGCTGGTCGCCAGAGAGCTTGATGCCCTTCCCAGCGCCGGCATCCTGTGCCGCAGCAGGAATGATCATGGAAGATGCCAATATACCCAATGCAACGGTCGAAATGCTGATCAGTCTTGCCCCGCACGACATCGTCTTCTCTCCTAAATCCAGGATATTCCCTTGAAATCAGCAATCACTCTCAGACATTACTCTGGCGATTTGATTTCCTTGCCACCTTCTTGCAGCTTTGTAGGCTGAATGACAAGCCTTACGCGCTTTTCAAAAGTCATTACTTTACCGTTTTCAGTGATTTGCATGCTGTCTGCGGTAATACTCGAATTGCTGTTGTTTATGCTGACCGGTTGATCGGTCGACATGGCGTTCCCGGCTATATCGATATCAGCCGATTGTAGCCGTGCTGTAATGCCATCGGATGTTGTCAAGCTTATGTCGCTGTCGAGTGTCAACTGCCGGTTCGCATTGTCGAAGACTCCGGACTTCGCCTTAACCTGAGCACGCAACTCTGTGCCAAGCGGAATTTCCGCATCGATCCCTTCGAGGGAAATCACGTTGCTATTGCCCACTTCCTGCAATGCCCGCACCGCGCTCATTTTGTAAGGCAGTTTGTCCTTGGTGAACCCGTCGAGCTTGGGATTGGTCATAACCAGCTTGCCGTCTTCGATTCCAGCATTGTCGAGCGAAATATTGCTTGGCACGCTGGATGTTGAAAAGAAAGTAAACCAGGAAAACACCGCTGCGCCAATCAAGGCGACGGTCGGCAAAGCAAACTTCAAGAAGCGAACACGCCGGGAATGCCGTTCAGCTGCGCGAAAAACCGTGGAATCCTTATCGGAGGCAGCAAATTGCCGTGCCACCTCGGCATGGTGGTCAGCATCAGCGGTAGCATCACGTTCCGGATGCAGATCGTTTCTTTCGATGGACATAAGACTGGCTGCGCTTACCGATTACAATGATATGGCTAGTTGAACGCCAATATGGTTATTTTTCGATGAAATGGACGAGTACCTGTCGCACAAGTTGTATTCGAGGCAACAAGTATGCCGTCATTGAACGAGATACAAGGTGCGTGTGCCGATCAAACGACGCAGTGTGACGTCTGGACTTCCATAAGATGTTGTCGCAGAAGAGTACCGAACCGAACTTGAGAGCGAACGGATAGGACGATGGCAAATACCGCTGACGCAATTATCGACAGACGACGGCTCCGCAGAAAGTTGACATTCTGGCGGGCGTTCACGCTCCTTCTTCTCGCCCTTGCATTGATTTCTCTCTATTTCTTTACGACAGGATCAGACAGTTTCTCCGGCAAATCTGCGCCGCATATCGCCAAGGTTCGCGTCGAGGGAACAATTTTTGAGAATGATGAATTGCTCAAACGCCTGCAGGATGTTGAGGATTCGGATGCGGTAAAAGGTGTCATCCTTTCTATCGATTCCCCCGGCGGTACGACGGCCGGCGGCGAGGCGATCTACGAAGCTGTCCGCAAACTTGCCATGAAGAAGCCCGTCGTTGCGCAGGTTGGGACATTGGCCGCTTCGGCCGGATATATGATTGCCAGCGCCACCGATCACATTGTGGCCCGTCAATCGTCGATCATCGGCTCTATAGGTGTGCTGTTCCAATATCCCGACATCTCGGAACTCCTCACGAAGCTCGGTGTCAAGGTCGAGACAATTAAATCGAGCCCGCTCAAGGCAGAGCCCAACTTCTTCAATCCCGCCAGTGACGAAGCCAAAGCCATGATCCATCGCATGATCATCGACTCCTATGACTGGTTCGTTGGCCTCGTACAGGAACGGCGCAAGTTCACTCACGAACAAGCGCTGGCGCTGGCCGACGGGTCAGTCTTTACCGGGCGTCAGGCGGTTGCCAACAAGCTCGTTGATGAGCTCGGCGGCGAAGACAAAGCCATCGGCTGGCTAAAAACCAGGGGCGTTAATGACAAATTGCCCGTTATCGAATGGAAACCTGTCGAAAAGTCGTCGCTCGGTCTGTTCTTCTCCCAATCCGCGCTGAAAATGCTTGCTCAATTTCTCGGCATTCCGCAGGAAAGTGCTGGAATACTGCGGGAATTGACCGGAGATCGTATCTTCCTTGACGGGCTCGTTTCTGTTTGGCACGTTGACGGCAAGCCTGTCGGGGCGCAATAAGATATTAAACACATAAGATCAGTGACATAGTCGTTAAGTTTGTAGCTTTTTGACTATGCCCGCCTGATCTTGAACCGGAAGGGATTTCGCTGTGATCAAATCAGAGCTCGTACAGATCATTGCCAACCGCAATCCACACTTGTTTCAACGTGACGTGGAAAACATTGTCGGTGCCATCTTTGACGAGATCACCGACGCACTGGCTGAAGGCAATCGGGTCGAGCTCCGCGGTTTTGGCGCTTTTTCAGTAAAAAACCGCCCGGCGCGCAGCGGCCGCAACCCACGCACCGGTGAAAGTGTCGATGTCGAGGAAAAGTGGGTACCTTTCTTCAAGACCGGCAAGGAACTTCGCGACAGGCTCAACACCCAGGGGTGAGGCGCATTCACCGCGCGTTTTGAAGCGGCGCCCAGGAGAGAAATATGGTCAATCGCATTGTCGTCGCCCTCATTCTTGTGCCGCTTGCCATCATTCTGATCGCATTGTCGGTGGCCAATCGCGGAGCGGTGTCCCTTACGATCGACCCGTTCAATCCCGGAAACCCCCTCCTTTCCTATTCTGCCCCATTGTTCGTCTGGCTATTTATCGCCCTCATTATCGGGCTGGTTCTTGGCAGTTTGGCGACCTGGTACAATCAGGGAAAACACCGGAAGCTGGCGCGCCAGCGCAAACTGGAAGCAGAGCTTTTGCGTAAGGAAGCGCGAAAAGCCGCGGCCGAGACGACCTCTACACCGAATCTTCCTTCGCTCTATTGAGCGACATATAATCAAGGATTTATCATGAAACTGATCTCCCCGGCCGAGGTCGACGGGCTGTTGAACTGGCCGGACATGATCACTGCGATCGAGCAGGCATTCCGCCAGGGCGTTATCCAGCCCGTGCGCCACCATCACACTGTTGATCGCCCGGACGGCGCTGCCTCCACATTGCTACTGATGCCTGCCTGGTCGGATTTCGATGCCCTCGGCGATTCCTCGAAAGGTTACATGGGCGTCAAGATCGTTACCGTATCGCCTGATAATGGCGTCGTTTCGAAACCCGCTGTCATGGGCGTCTATCTTTTGCTCGATGGCAAGACCGGCGAACCCAAGGCGCTGATCGATGGGCAACGCCTCACGCTGTGGCGCACGGCAGGTGCATCGGCACTGGCCGCCCGCTACCTCGCGCGCGCGGATGCGTCAAAGCTCGTTGTGCTTGGTGCGGGCGCACTTTCCGGCTTTCTGGCACGAGCGCACAGCGCTGTCCGACCCATCACGGAAATCTCAATCTGGAACCGCAATTTCGCCGGTGCGGAAAAAGTTGCCGCCGATCTCGTTGCGGATGGCTTCAACGCCAAGGCCGTCAAGGACAAGGATGCCGCGATTTCTGAAGCCGATATCATCAGCGCCGGAACGCTTTCCACAGAGCCGCTCATCCTGGGCAGGCATCTGAAACCAGGCGCCCATGTCGATCTGATCGGTGCCTTTACGCCGTCGATGCGCGAGAGCGATGACGAGTGTGTCAAGCGCGCCCGGGTTTTTGTCGATACAAAGGACGGCGCTTTGAAAGAAGGCGGCGATATCGTGCAACCTATCAAGGCCGGCATCGTGACGACAAGCCACGTGATCGGCGATTTGTTTGATTTAACGCGTGGAACTATCAACGGCCGTCAATCAGCAGACGAAATCACGCTGTTCAAGTCAGTTGGCGCGGCCTTGGAAGACCTTGCCGCGGGGATTCTTATCTATGAAAAGGCAATCTCAGCATCAGCTTGAGCGTTTTTGCTTTCGCCTTTCCTCGTCATGGCATAGGAAACCTCCAAAGCACTACGAGGAAAGCACGATTTGAAATCGCCTGGCGGAAAAATCAGGAAGGCCAAGGGCACAGGTCCGAAAGGCAATATTCCAACAAGCGCCGCACATCGGCAGAGCGCTACCAAGCCGCGCCCGCAATTTGCCAAGTCAACGCGCATTTCGGATGGCGATGTGCAGACAAAGACCACGCCACGTGCGGAACCGCAGCCGAAGCGGGTGCTGATCCGGCGCACCGGCGCGCGTCCGCAGGAAAAAACCGGGTTGATCCTCGAAACTCTTCCTTCGGACGATTATGCGTTACTCGACAGTGGCAATGGGCTGAAGCTTGAGCAATACGGCCCCTACCGGATCGTACGGCCCGAAGGTCAGGCCATATGGCTCCCCGCCTCGGACAGGGCCGAATGGGACAAGGCTGACGCGATCTTTACCGGCAATACGGATGAGGAAGGTGTCGGCCGCTGGCATTTTCCTAAAGTGCCGCTCGGCGAGACCTGGCCGCTTGCCTTTGACGGTATCCCGTTTTTTGGCCGGTTCACGTCCTTCCGGCATGTGGGTGTATTCCCTGAGCAGGGTACGCACTGGTCCCACATGGATAGCCTGATCCGCAACGCGAAACGCCCTGTCAAAGTACTGAACCTTTTCGGCTATACGGGTGTTGCCTCGCTGGTCGCAGCACGTGCCGGCGCTGAAGTCACGCATGTGGATGCATCGAAGAAAGCCATCGTCTGGGCACGGGAAAACCAGGAAATGGCTGGGCTTTCCGGCAAACCCATTCGCTGGATCTGCGAGGACGCGATGAAATTCGTCGCCCGCGAAGAACGGCGCGGCAGCGGCTACGATATTATCCTGCTCGACCCGCCGGCCTATGGCCGCGGACCGAATGGCGAAGTCTGGCAATTATTCGACAATCTGCCTGATATGGTCGATCTCTGTCGCGCCATACTCACGCCTAACCCACTTGCTGTGGTATTGACCGCCTATTCAATTCGCGCCTCGTTTTTCGCCATCCATGAGCTGATGCGGGACGCGTTCACCGGTCTTGGCGGCGAGGTACAGTCCGGTGAGCTTATCCTGCGCGAACGCTCATCGGCGCGCGCCCTCTCCACCTCCCTTTTCAGCCGCTGGGGTGCGAAATGACCAGACACGAAGATTACCAGCGGGGCAGCGGACTTGCTCGCCCCGGCAAGGTCAAGGAAGTCACCAGCCTGACCAACCCGATCGTCAAGGATTTGCGCGCGTTGGCGATGAAAAAGTTCCGCGACCAGCAGGGTGTTTTTCTTGCCGAAGGCCTGAAACTGATCATTGATGCGCTTGATCTTGGTTGGACGATCAGAACCCTGGTCTACTCCAAGGCTGGCAAGGGCAATTCTCTCGTCGAGCAGGTCGCTGCCCGGACCATTGCCAAGGGCGGTGACGTACTCGAAGTCAGCGAAAAGATAATCGCTGCCATCACGCGGCGTGACAACCCGCAAATGGTCGTCGGTGTTTTTGAACAGAAAGTCCATTCCCTGTCCGCAATCAAACCGCAGGGCAACGAGGTCTATGTCGCGCTCGATCGCGTGCGGGATCCAGGCAATCTCGGAACGATCATCCGCACGGCAGATGCCGTGGGTGCTAAGGGGATCATCCTGATTGGCGATACGACTGATCCGTTTTCGCTGGAAACTGTTCGCGCCACCATGGGTTCGGTTTTTGCCATGCCGCTGGTACGCGCCACCGAAGCTGAATTTCTATCCTGGCGAAAGAGTTTTTCGGGACTGGTCGTCGGAACCCACCTTAAAGGTGCCGTCGATTACCGCACGATTCCCTATGCCAACAAACCGGTCATCCTCATGATGGGCAACGAGCAGCAGGGGCTGCCTGACCCGTTGGCCTCTGCCTGCGACAAACTCGCACGCATTCCACAGGAAGGCCGTGCCGATTCGCTTAATCTTGCCATTGCAACGGGCGTCATGTTGTTCGAGATCAGGCGTGACGCACTGAAGCTCGACAGTGGAACGTAAGAAAAAAAGATTGATGAAAAATAGATCCATTTACAGTCTTTTTGCCGTCATTGCCTTCGCTGTAATCAGCGACCAGATCATCAAATATCTGGTCGAGACCGGCATGGACTATCAGCAACAGATTGATCTCTTGCCCTTTCTGGCACTTTTTCGTGTTCACAATAATGGCATCGCCTTTTCAATGCTCAGCGGCCTCCACGATCTTGCCCTGATCGGACTGACGGTCATTGTCATTGGATTTGTCAGCTATCTTTGGTGGAGCACCGCATCAGCACGCTGGATTTCCCGCTTCGGCTTTGCGCTGATTATTGGCGGTGCGATCGGAAATCTCATTGACCGCAGTCTGCATGGATATGTCGTCGACTATATTCTTTTCCACCTGCCATCGTGGTCGTTTGCCGTCTTCAATCTCGCCGATGCCTGCATATCAATTGGTGCGGCAATGGTGGTGATCGAGGAAATTTTTGTCTGGCTGCGCGACCGGCGTGCCCGAGGCGGGGAGCCAGGAGAAAACTGACGCAAATACGGGAAATTAGCCCGTTTCCACGTCATGTAGCCGTCATCCATTTGTTGTATTCAGAGATAAACGATTTACCGATTAACCTCGTAAGAGAGCGAATCGCTATGGGCATTGCCTTGCTTGAACCTGCATCAGCTACTAAAGATCAGCGCATGATGTCGCAGGTTGATTCAACACCCTCGCCGTTTACGGCGCCACGCCTTGTTTCGGTGCTAGGTCGCATCGGCACAATGGAAGTGTGCCTTGCGCAGACAGAGGACGAAATAGCGTCTTCGCAGCAGCTCCGATTCAAAGTGTTTTTTGATGAGCTCGGGGCCAAAGGCTCTGCGACAATGGAACAGCGCGACGCCGATCGCTTTGATCCCTTCTGTGACCATCTTCTTGTCTATGATACGTCGATTCCAGGACCCAAGCATAAGCAGATCGTCGGTACGTACCGGCTTCTGCGCTCGGAAAAAGCCTTTGAGACAGGTGGCTTCTATTCAGCCAGCGAATATTCGATTGACCGCCTTGTAGCTGCGAAGCCCGAATTGCGATTTCTCGAACTTGGGCGTTCCTGTGTCTTGCCCGAATACCGGTCAAAACGGACCGTTGAGTTGCTGTGGCAGGGCATATGGACCTATTGCCGACACCATTCCATTGGTGTGATGTTCGGGTGTGCGTCCTTCCACGGTACGGTTCCGGCCGCCCATGCACTGCCGCTGTCTTTCCTGCAGCACAATTGCCGTGCCACACCCGATTGGGATGTTCGCGCGTTGCCCGCACTGTACCAGCCAATGGATCTTGTCCCCACCGAGGCCATCAACTCCAGGGTCGCGCTGTTTGCCATGCCGCCGCTGATTAAGGGTTACCTGCGCCTTGGCGCGATGATTGGCGACGGCGCTGTGGTCGATCACGATTTTGGTACAACCGATGTCTTCATTATCCTGCCAGTCAGCCGCATTTCGGAACGCTATATCAGTCATTATGCCGCTGAAGCGAAACGCTTCGGCTAAAGTCATATTACATTCCGCGGTCACCTCATCATCTGTGGAGAAAAGCGATCGATGAGCTGCTTAGAGGTGTGTAAATCCTGCGATAGCGAATAGATTGCTCCTGAATATCAGGAGACTGTCTTGGCCGAACTGGCATCTTACAACGAACCTTCGCCCTACGAGGCTGAGCCATTGGCGCGACCAACGCCCATGATGGAGCAGTATATCGAGATCAAGGCGACGAATCCCGATAGCCTGTTGTTCTATCGCATGGGTGACTTCTACGAGCTGTTTTTCGATGATGCGGTCGAAGCTTCGCGGGCGCTTGGCATTACGCTGACCAAGCGCGGCAAACATCTCGGTGAAGATATCCCGATGTGTGGTGTGCCCGTTCATGCCGCTGACGATTACCTGCAAAAGCTGATCGCGCGCGGCTTTCGTGTCGCCGTATGCGAACAGATCGAGGATCCGGCCGAGGCGAGGAAGCGCGGAGCGAAATCTGTCGTCAAACGGGACGTTGTGCGCCTGGTAACACCGGGAACGATCACGGAGGAAAGGCTCCTCGATCCGTCGGAAGCCAATTACCTGATGACGCTCGGCCGCATCAAGGGATCCGGCCAGGGCCAGTTCGCGCTTGCCTGGATCGATATCTCCACCGGCACATTCCGTGTCAGTGAGACCGATCCCTCCCGGCTGCTCGCCGACATTCTGCGAGTCGATCCACGCGAGTTGGTTGTCGCGGACCCGGTATTCCATGACCCGGATCTGCGGCCGGTTTTCGATGTCATCGGTCGTTCCGTGAGCCCGCAGCCGCCGAGTCTCTTTGACAGTGCCACGGCGGAAAACCGCATCCAGCGTTATTTCGATGTCAGCACGCTTGATGGCTTTGGCCAGTTTTCGCGTGCCGAGCTCTCAGCTATTTCTGGCGCCATTGCCTATGTCGAGAAGACCCAGATTGCCGAGCGCCCCCCTCTGATGCGGCCCGAGCGGGAGTCGGAAGGCTCATCACTTTTCATCGATCCCGCTACACGAGCTAATCTTGAACTCTTGCGCACGCTTTCCGGCAATCGTGATGGAAGTCTGTTGAAAGCGATCGATCGCACGGTGACGGGCGGGGGTGCCCGGCTTCTCGCGGAACGGCTGACCTCGCCCCTCACCAATCCGATGATTATTGCGGAACGGCTTGATTCCGTTTCTTATTTTCTCGCACGTCAATCACTGGCCGATTTGATGCGCGAAGCGCTGAAGGGGGTACCTGATATGCCTCGCGCCCTGTCGCGGCTTGCCGTCGGGCGTGGCAGCCCACGCGATTTGGGTGCTCTCGGCCGCGGCCTCGAAGCCGCAGGGGAAATCGCCAAGCTATTTCAAGGAGAGGAGTTGCCTGTTGAACTCGCACTGGTCCGCGAGTGTCTTGGTGGGCTGCCAATTGATTTCGCGACGCATCTCGATCGGGCACTCGCCGATGAGTTGCCGCTTTTGAAGCGTGATGGCGGATTTGTGCGGGCACAATACAACGGCGAACTGGATGAAATGCGGGCGCTGCGCGATCATTCGCGGCGTATTATCGCCGGCCTCCAAGCCGACTATATGGAAGCGACAGGGATTAAATCGCTGAAGATCAAGCACAATAATGTGCTTGGCTATTTCATCGAAGTGACCGCTAACAACAGCTCGGTCATGACCGATACCGATGAAGCCAAGGGAAAGTTCATCCACCGTCAGACGATCGCCAATGCCATGCGATTTACGACAACGGAGCTGGCAGAACTCGAAACCAAGATCGCCAATGCCGCTGAACGCGCCCTTTCCATCGAGCTTGGCATCTTTGAAGCTCTGACCAATGAAACGGTTGCCAATGCCGACGCGATACGAGCAGGTGCCGCAGCCTTGGCGGCTCTTGATGTTTCCGTGTCGTTGGCAGCTCTTGCCGAAGAACAGGGCTACTGCCGTCCGCTCGTCGATAACAGCCTTGCATTCGAGATTGTCGCGGGGCGCCATCCGGTTGTTGAGCAATCGCTTCGGCGGCAGGCAGCCAATCCTTTCGTCGCCAATGATTGCAATCTCTCTCCAGAAGGCGCGGGCAAAGGCGCAATCTGGCTGCTGACGGGCCCAAACATGGGCGGTAAATCAACATTCCTGCGCCAGAACGCGCTGATCGCGATCCTGGCGCAGATGGGTTCCTTTGTTCCGGCAGGCTCCGCCCATATCGGCATTGTCGACCGTCTGTTTTCGCGCGTCGGTGCTTCCGACGATCTTGCGCGGGGGCGTTCTACCTTCATGGTCGAAATGGTGGAAACCGCTGCCATCCTCAATCAGGCCAGCGACCATTCGCTGGTGATCCTCGACGAAATCGGTCGCGGCACCGCCACGTTCGACGGCCTCTCCATTGCCTGGGCGGCGGTCGAATACCTGCACGAAAAGAACCAGTGCCGGGCAATCTTCGCTACGCATTTCCACGAAATGACCGCGCTTTCGGAAAAACTTGAACGGCTGAGCAATGTGACGATGCGGGTCAAGGAATGGGACGGCGATGTCGTCTTCCTGCATGAGGTTGCCAAGGGGGCGGCTGACCGGTCCTATGGTGTGCAGGTCGCCCGCCTCGCCGGGTTACCCGAGGCAGTGGTCAACCGTGCCCGCGACGTTCTGCACCAGCTCGAAGCGGGGGAGACTTCCGGCAAGGCGGACAAGCTGATCGACGATCTTCCGCTATTCTCGGTCGAGGTGAAACGTCAGCCGCCAAAGCCAGTTCAAGGCAAAGATAGCGCTCTGTTTTCCGCCCTTTCCATGGTCAATCCGGACGAGATGACGCCGCGCGAAGCGCTGGATACGCTCTACCGATTGAAAGGCCTGGCCACAAACCCGACATCTTGAATGCCACGAGAAACGCTCACTTCAAATGTAATCGTTTCGTTTGAAGTAAATTCGCGCTATAGCGTGCGGCCATCATTCGTAAAGTCGTGTTCATGAGCGCCTCAGACCTGAAACTGGAACAGATACTCAACCCGGCCAAACTTCATCGTCAGTTTGAAGATCTGGTCAAATCCGCGAAGAAACAAGGCGCAGCTTCCGTCGATCGCAACAGTGTATTGCAGTTGGTGAAAGAAACGCTGAGCGCGGGCCGCAAGACTGCGGAAGAAATGCTGATGAAGGACGCAGGTGGTACACTCTGCTCTATCCGGCTTTCCTGGCTTATGGACCAGGTTATTTCGGCCCTCTACGACTTCGCCATCACCCACGTCTACCCCGCGGTAAATCCCTCCACAGCGGAACGCATGACTATTATCGCCGTTGGCGGATACGGGCGTGGTGGCTTGGCACCTGGATCGGATATCGATCTGTTGTTTCTGCTGCCTTACAAGCAGACACCCTGGGGCGAACAGGTCGTCGAGTATATTCTCTACATGCTTTGGGATGCGGGGCTCAAAGTCGGTCACGCCACGCGAAACCTTGACGAGTCCATCCGCCTTTCGCTGTCCGATATGACCATCCGGACCACGATCCTTGAAGCACGGTATCTTTGCGGTAATGAAGAGCTCTTCACCAGACTGGTGCAACGCTTCGACGAGGAAGTCGTCAAGGGAACCGGCCCACAGTTCATCGAGGCCAAGCTCGCCGAACGCGATGCACGCAACCGCAAGGCGGGCGCAACACGCTATCTGGTTGAACCCAATGTCAAGGAAGGCAAGGGCGGCCAGCGCGATCTGCATACGCTGTTCTGGATCGCCAAATATTATTACCGCGTAAAGACGAGCGACGAGCTGGTAACACTTGGCGTCCTATCCCCTGCTGAACACAAGATTTTCCGTAAGGCGGAAGATCTTCTATGGGCAGTGCGCTGCCACATGCATTTCCTGACCGGCAAGGCCGAGGAGCGACTTTCTTTCGATATCCAGAGCGAGATTGCCCGGCGGCTCGGCTACACAGCGCATCCCGGCCAGCGCGATGTCGAGCGATTCATGAAGCACTACTTCCTCGTCGCCAAGGAAGTCGGGGACCTCACCCGCATCATCTGCGCGGCGCTGGAAGAGGAACAGGCCAAGCATGTTCCGGGCTTCAACCGGATTTTTCTTACCTTCTCACGGCGCAAGCGCAAACTTGCTGGCACAAGCGACTTCGTTGTCGACAATCACCGCATCACCATCGCCAATGACGGTGTTTTCCATAAGGATCCCGTCAATCTGATCCGCCTGTTTCATCTGGCCGACGAGCACGGGCTGGAATTTCACCCGGATGCCATGCAACTGGTGACGCGATCACTTTCATTGATCAAGACCGACTTGCGGGAAAATCCCGAGGCAAACCGGCTCTTCCTTGAAATCCTCACCTCGGAGCGCAATCCCGAACTCATCCTGCGACGCATGAACGAATCCGGCGTTCTCGGCAAGTTCATTCCCGACTTCGGCAAGGTCGTCGCGATGATGCAGTTCAATATGTATCATCACTATACTGTCGATGAGCATCTGTTGCGTTGTATCGCGGTGATGTCGGAAATCGATCACGGCGATCTCGGGCAGGAACACCCCCTCGCCAACCAGATCATGCCCGGCCTGAAGAAGGACCGTAAACTCCTCTACGTGGCCTTGCTGCTGCATGATATAGCCAAGGGCCGTCCGGAAGATCATTCCATCGTTGGTGCCCGCATCGCGAGGCGCGTTGGCCCGCGCCTTGGCCTGTCGAAAACCGATACGGAAACCGTTGCCTGGCTCGTCGAACAGCATTTGACTATGAGTATGGTGGCACAGTCGCGTGATCTCAACGACCGCAAGACGATCGAGGATTTCGCCGAGATCGTGCAGACCCTCGACCGGATGAAGCTGCTGCTGGTTCTCACGATTTGCGACATCAAGGCCGTTGGACCGGGCGTGTGGAATGGCTGGAAGGGCCAGTTGTTGCGCAATCTCTTCTATGAGACGGAATTGATGCTGACCGGTGGCTTTTCGGAAGTCTCGCGCAAGGAGCGCACCGACCATGCTCGCGCGCAACTCGACCATGCGCTCTCGTCCTGGCCTCAGGTCGAGCGCCAATCCTATCTGGCACTGCATTATCAAAACTACCTTTTGACTGTCAGCCTCGATGACCAGATTCGCCACGCCAACTTCGTACGCGAGTCCGACTCAAGCGAAAAAACCCTTGCAACCATGGTCAAAACTCATGATTTCGAGGGCGTAACGGAAATTACCGTTCTATCGCCCGATCATCCGCGTCTGCTTTCCATCATCGCTGGCGCCTGTGCTGCAGCCGGTGCGAATATTGTCGATGCGCAGATATTCACGACCAGTGATGGACGCGCGCTCGATACGATCCTCATCAGTCGCGAATTTCCGACGGATGATGACGAACGGCGCCGTGCAATGCGGGTTGGCCGCCTGATCGAGGACGTACTGTCCGGGAAGTCTTACCTACCGGAAATGCTGGCCGCCCGTACCAAACCGAAACGCGCCGTCAAGGCGTTCCGGATCACACCGCGCGTCGAAATCAACAATACGCTTTCGAACAAATTCACCGTCATCGAAGTGGAGGGGCTGGACCGCCCCGGCCTCCTTTCGGAAATTACCGGTGTGATTTCCGATCTATCGCTTGATATCGCCTCGGCGCATGTCACGACCTTCGGTGAAAAGGTCATCGACGTGTTCTACGTCACCGACCTCGTCGGCCATCAGATCACCAACGCGACAAGACAGAACCGCATCCGCAAGAAACTGCTCGCTATCTTTGGTGAAGGCGACATCACAACCGCGCAGCCACAACGGCAAAATATCCTCATGTCGGCAGAGTAGAATGAGTCTGGTCAAGAAATTCGCGACTGTAGCGTCCGGCACGCTGATGAGCCGCGTCTTCGGCTTCACCCGAGAGATGCTGATGGCCAGCGCACTGGGTACAGGTCCGGTAGCAGATGCTTTCAATGCGGCTTTCCGCTTTCCCAACACCTTCCGGCGGCTCTTTGCGGAAGGGGCATTCAACGCAGCCTTTGTACCCTTGTTTGCGAAGGAAATCGAAGCCAATGGTCTCGAGGGTGCACGGCGCTTTTCCGAAGAGGTCTTTGGTGTCCTCTTTACAGTGCTCCTCAGCCTGACGATCCTGATGGAACTGTCGATGCCGCTGATCGTGCGCTTCGTCATCGCACCCGGTTTCGTCGAGGATGCGATGAAGTTCGACAATACTGTGTCGATGGCCATCATCATGTTCCCTTATCTCGCCTGCATGTCGCTTGCAGCGATGATGAGCGGGATGCTGAATTCCCTGCACCGCTATTTCGCTGCGGCGATTGCGCCGGTCTTTCTGAACGTGATCCTGATTGGCGTGCTGGGCTATGCCTGGCTGAAGGGCCAGGATGGAAGGCAAGTGGGCTATGCTCTGTCCTGGGGTGTAATGGTCTCGGGTGTGGTTCAGCTTGCTATTGTCTGGTTCGCGGTACGCAATGCCGGCATCTCCATCGGGTTCCGGTTGCCGCACCTGACCGCCAATGTCAAACGTCTGCTGGTGCTTGCCCTGCCGGCCGCCGTCACCGGTGGCATCACCCAGATCAATCTGCTCATCAATACGAATATTGCCTCGGCCAAGTCGGGTGCCATCTCGTCCCTCGCCTATGCCGACCGGATCTATCAGCTGCCTCTCGGTGTGGTCGGCATCGCGGTCGCAACCGTTCTCCTGCCAGAATTAGCCCGTGCCTTGCGCTCCGGTAATCTGAAGGAGGCGGGCAGCCTGCAGAACCGATCGGTGGAGTTCACCTTGTTCCTGACGCTACCCGCTGCGGCTGCGTTGCTGGTCATGTCGGAGCCCATCGTTCGCATGCTCTACGAACGCGGTAATTTCTCTACCGCGTCGACACACACCGTCGGCAATATTCTTGCGATTTACGGGCTTGGCCTTCCGGCTTTCGTGTTGATCAAGGCGTTTCTGCCCGGCTTCTTCGCGCGCGAGGATACGCGCACGCCGATGATCTTCGCCGCTATTGCAGTGGTTGTGAATGTTACTTTAGCCCTCACCCTATTCCCGATCCTGGCGGAGACGGGTATTGCAACCGCCGAAGTCGTCGCCGGATGGACCAACGCGCTTTTGCTTTTCGCAACGCTTGTTTGGCGTGGCCATTGGGGCCGCGACATCCCGCTTCTTACACGTATTCCGCGTCTGTTCGTTTCCGCCGGCCTCATGGGGCTTGCGCTCTATTACGCAATTGTGTGGATGGGTCCCGCACTTGCACCGCATGCGCCGCTGTATACGCAGGCTGTCGCAGTAATGTCGCTGGTCGTCCTGTCTATGATACTCTATTTCGCGCTTGCCTTCGGTACGGGCGGCGCCAGTTTCAGCATGATACGCCGCAATGTGAAACGCAGGGCAAAAACGCCGCCGGAGGATACTGCACCATGAGCCGGCACGTTGGCCTGATCACGGTCGTTGTTCGCGACTATGACGAGGCGCTTGCCTGGTATACGAACGTGCTCGGCTTTTCCCTTGTCATTGATACGCCACTCTCCGATACCAAGCGTTGGGTGGTCATCGCATCCGAAAATAATGGCGCCCGGCTGCT
This sequence comes from Phyllobacterium zundukense, assembly GCF_002764115.1. Classification (NCBI taxonomy): domain Bacteria; kingdom Pseudomonadati; phylum Pseudomonadota; class Alphaproteobacteria; order Hyphomicrobiales; family Phyllobacteriaceae; genus Phyllobacterium; species Phyllobacterium zundukense. Next base: position 3,389,181 of record NZ_CP017940.1, read on the forward strand.
TCTTGCCAAGGCGGATGGATCGGCGCAGGAAGCGAGCATCGGCAACCAGACCGGTGGTCGCGTCGCATTTTTTCTGTATAGCGACGATTTTACGGATGATCACGCCAAGATGGTCCGAGCCGGGGTGCGTTTCCTCGAAGAACCGCGTCACGAAGCGTATGGAAGTGTAGCGGTGTTCGAAGACCTCTATGGCAATAAATGGGATCTGCTGGAACTCAAATAGGGCTTGGCGTCGATAAGGCTTGAATACAGCGCGCCCCTCTGCCAAAACCGCGACTTCATTGCTATCGGCGCCCGCAAGGCCCGATCCCCGAACGATCAAGGACAGTTCATGAGCACGTTTGAACCGCTCGTCTTTTCCGGTGTCCAGCCAACCGGCAATTTGCATCTCGGCAATTACCTGGGTGCAATCCGCCGTTGGGTTGCGCTGCAGGAAAGCAATAATTGCATTTACTGTGTTGTCGACCAGCATGCGATCACTCAGGCTCTTTCCGTCTGGGGTGGCCCTGCGGAACTGATGCGGAACACGCGGGAAGTCACGGCCGCCTTCCTTGCCTCTGGTATCGATGCAAAGAAGCATATTGTCTTCAATCAGAGCCGCGTTCACCAGCATGCCGAACTTGCCTGGATCTTTAATTGCGTTGCCCGCATGGGTTGGTTGAATCGCATGACCCAGTTCAAGGACAAGGCCGGCAAGGACCGTGAAAACGCATCTGTTGGCCTCTTTACCTATCCCAACCTGATGGCTGCCGACATTCTCGCCTACCGTGCCACCCATGTGCCTGTCGGTGAAGACCAGAAGCAGCACCTGGAGTTGACGCGCGACATCGCCCAGAAATTCAATACGGATTTTTCGGACCGCATTGCGGAACTTGGCCTCGGCGTCGAGACGCAATCCGGCGACGAAACGATTGCCAGCTTTTTTCCGCTAACGGAGCCAGTCATCGGCGGTCCCGCCGCACGCGTCATGAGCCTGCGCGACGGCACCAAGAAAATGTCGAAATCCGACCCTTCCGATCTGTCCCGCATTAATCTTATCGATGACGCGGATACGATTTCGAAGAAGATCCGCAAGGCAAAGACCGATTCGGAACCATTGCCATCCGATGTTGAAGGTTTGAAGGAACGCCCGGAAGCGGACAATCTCGTCGGAATCTATGCCGCGCTGATTGATAGCGACAAGGAAAGTGTCATCCGCGATTTCGGCGGACAGCAGTTCTCCGTCTTCAAGCCAGCTCTCGCCGACCTTGCGGTGGAAAAGCTTTCGCCGATCGCTGCGGAGATGCGTCGCATTTCGGCCGATTCCGGCTTTGTCGATTCGATTCTGAAAGATGGCGGCGAACGCGCAAGCGTTCTTGCCGAGAAGACGTTGCGCAATGTCCGTGATATTATGGGCTTTCTGCAGGACTAGGCAGCAGCCGGGGCAGGTCTTGCGAACGATCAGTGCATAGGGCAGGTTGGGCATATGGTATCAAAACGTCTGAGCCGCGAGGCGGGTCACCGCCGCAAATTTCTGGCCGTCATCGACGAGACGCCGGAGTGTGAACGAGCGGTTGCCTATGCCTCACGCCGGGCCAAGACCACTGGCGGCGTGCTTTTGCTGCTGTTCGTCATCGATTCAGCTGATTTTCAGGCGTTTTTGGGCGTCGAACAGATCATGCGTGCTGAAGCCGAGGAGCGGGCCAATTCTACGCTCAGCAAGTTCGCCGCCAGTGTACGCGAAACGATCGGGATCGAGTCGGAACTTGTCGTGCGCGAGGGCGTAACATCCGAACAGATCCAGAAATTGATCGAAGAAGACCAGGACATCGCCATTCTCGTTCTGGCTGCCGGTTCCGGCAAGGAAGGCCCCGGCCCTCTTGTACAGTCACTTGCTGGGCGCGAATCCTTTTCCATTCCGGTGACAGTCGTACCCTATAACCTCTCCGATGAAGATATCGACGCGATTACATGATTGCTTCGCCGAAACGTGATACAATCTTGACTTGAAGAGTTGGGTTTAAAGGCCTATATCCCCCTTTGAATGGTTCTAAACTAGACACGCGAGATCCGCCATGTTTATCCAAACTGAAGCAACGCCTAATCCGGCGACCTTGAAATTCCTGCCTGGAAAGGTGGTGCTTGAGGAAGGAACTGCTGATTTTCGCGACGCGGCAAGTGCCGGTGAAGCTTCACCGCTTGCTGGCAAGATTTTTGCTGTTCCCGGCGTTACCGGCGTGTTTTTCGGTTATGACTTCGTCACAGTTACCAAGACCGAAGGCCCGGAGTGGCAGCATCTGAAACCCGCCATCCTCGGCGCGATCATGGAACATTTCATGTCCGGCGTTCCGGTCATGGCGAATGCATCCCAGGTTGCCGACACCGCACAGCGCGAGACAGATGGCGAGTTTTTCGATAGCGCCGATACCGAAATCGTCGATACGATCAAGGAATTGCTTGAAACCCGGGTACGCCCGGCCGTCGCTCAGGACGGCGGCGACATCACATTCCGCGGCTATGAAAACGGCACTGTTTTCCTGCACATGAAGGGCGCTTGCTCGGGCTGCCCGTCATCCACGGCAACCCTGAAGCACGGGATCCAGAATCTCCTGAAGCATTTCGTTCCGGAAGTTCAGCAGGTCGAATCGATCTGATTTTCCCAGCATCATCCAATAAAAAGGCCGCTAGAAGCGGCCTTTTTATTAAGTTTTAGTTCACGGCGCCGGGTCCCGGTATCGCTCCGGGCGGGCATTTGCCGAGAATGATCATGCCGAGCACTTCATCCTCGTTGACATCGCCGACCTTGGCGGTGCCGACAACCTGACCGTTCTTCATCACCGCCACGCGGTCGGCAAGATGGAAGACGTCATGAATGTCGTGGCTGATGAGGAAGATGCCGATTCCTTCGCTTTTCAGCTGCTTGATCAGTTCGCCAACCTGCGCCGTTTCCTGTGGTCCGAGCGCGGCGGTGGGCTCGTCCATGATCAGGATGCGTGCGTTGAAGAGGATCGCGCGGGCAATGGCTACCGACTGGCGCTGACCGCCGGAGAGTGCCTTGACCGGGTCTTTGAAGCGTTGAAAGCGTGGATTCAATCGACCCATGACTTCGCGTGCGCTGTGCTCCATCGCCACGTCGTCGAGTGTGCCCCAGGGCGTCATCAACTCGCGGCCGAGATAGAGATTGGCAGCCGTATCGACATTGTCCGCCAGCGCCAATGTCTGGTAGATGGTCTCGATACCGTAACCCTTGGCATCGCGTGGATTGCTGATTGCTGCTTCTTCGCCATTGACCTTGATCGTGCCACTGTCACGCTTGTAGGCGCCCGAGAGGATCTTGATCAGCGTCGACTTGCCGGCACCATTATGGCCGAGAAGAGCCACCACTTCGCCAGGATAGAGATTGATCGACGCTCCATCGACCGCCCGGATACCACCGAAGGCGATCGATATGTTTTCCATGTCGATGAGAGGTGCCTGTGTGTTGGTCATAATTGTTCCTCCCTCAAGCGGTACGGCGGCGATAGATCGTGTCGAGCCAGACGGCAACAACAAGAACGAGACCGACAACGATATTCTGCAAAGGCGTATCGAGACCAAGCAGCACCATGCCGGAGCTCAGTGACTGCATCAGCAAGGCACCAATCATTGCACCGGCTATCGTACCGACGCCGCCAGCCAGCGATGTGCCACCGATAACTGCAGCAGCGATGGTCAGGAGTTCGTCAAGCGTGCCTTGCGCATTGGTCGCGGCATTCAGGCGCGCGGTGGAGATCGCGCCGGCAATAGCGCAGAGGATGCCCATGATGATGAAGATTTTCATCGTTACCCAGCGCGTGTTGATACCGGCAAGATCAGCGGCTTCCGGATTTCCGCCCATCGCAAAGACATAGCGGCCAAAGCGCGTGCGGGTCGTGACGAAGGTCATGATGATGCCCGTCGCGACGGCGATCAGCACAGGAACTGCGATACCGTGCGAGATAAACAATCCACCATCGGGAATGGTAATGTTGTTGGCTTCGGCATATTTGCGCACGATGCCGATCGGCCAATAATAGGCATTTACGAGAGCGATTGCTCCGAGCACAAGCCCACATCCAACAGCGGCCATAAACACCTCGGCCCAAACAGGGCGGCGGGGAAAGTTGAACCGTTTGCGCTGGCGGCGGCTGTTGATGATCATTCCGACAATGGCGAGGCAAGCGACGATACCAACGACCCAGCTCCAGGTCGCGCCGATCGAACCCTCAGGTCCGCCACCCATGAGGCGGAAGGTAGAGTCCATGGGCGCAACCGTGCGGCCCGATGTAACCCACCAGGCAGCACCGCGCCAGACCAGAAGTCCGCCGAGCGTAACGATAAAGGCGGGAACGCCGAGAAACGCAATGATAAATCCCTGAAAGCCGCCGATCAAAGCGCCAGTCGCAATGCCGATGCCAAGAGCGATGATCCATGTGGCGGGATGTTCGAACCCAATCAGCTTCGGCAGAAACTCGGCCTGTGTAACGCCCATGATCATGCCGACAAAACCGAGAACGGACCCGACCGAAAGGTCAATATTGCGGGTGACAATGATCAAAACCATACCCGTCGCCATCACGGCAACTGATGATGTTTGCACCGACAGATTCCACAGGTTGCGCGGCGTCAGAAATTGACCGCCTGAAAGAAACTGGAAGGCGAGCCAGATGATGACCAGCGCTCCGATCATTCCGAGAAGGCGTGTGTCGAGCTCCGTCGCCTTGAAGAACCTTGCAACAATGCCAAGTTCGGAAGCACGGGCCCGGTCAAGACTGATGGCCGGATCACTCATATTATTCTCCCAGTTTCAATTTTCTTTTTAAAACGCCGCTGGTCCAGTGGACCAGCGGCGCTCAATCTTAACAGATTTTACCAGTATTATTTGCAGGCCGGTACGGCACCTGCCTTTACACCCTGGCAGACGACGTCCTTCTTCACCCAGCCGGCATCGATGACGACATCGAGATTGTCCTTGGTGACCGGAACGGGTGTCAGGAAGACAGCATTGACTTCAACCTTGTTGACGCCGCCGGCAAACTTCTGAACGCTCGGGATTTCTTCCATCTTCTTGCCATCTGCGAGAGCCGAGGCGATGCCTGCAGCCTGCTTGCCAAGTTCACGGGAGTCCTTCCAGATCGTCACGGTCTGCGTGCCGAGCGCGACGCGGTTCAGCGCGGCGAAATCGGCATCCTGGCCGGAAACGGGAACGGTGCCGGCAAGACCCTGTGCCTGCAGCGCAGCAATCGCGCCACCTGCAGTACCGTCATTGGCCGCAACCACTGCATCGACCTTGTTGTCGTTGGCAGTCAGGAACTGTTCCATGTTCTTCTGGGCGTTGGCAGGCAGCCAGCCGTCCGTATAGGCTTCACCGACATTCTTGATCTTGCCGGAGTCGATTGCCTCTTTCAGCACTTCCTGTGCACCCGAGAAAAGGAAGTCAGCATTCGGATCAGCCGAGCTACCCTTGATGAAGACGTAATTGCCTTCCGGCTTTACAGCAAAAACGCCGCGCGCCTGCATACGGCCAACTTCCTTGTTGTCGAAGGTGATGTAGAACGCATCCTTGTTTTCGATCAGGCGGTCATAACCAACGACCGGAATGCCCTCAGCAACCGCCTTCTCGACAGCCGGTCCGATAGCGCTCGAATCCTGTGCCAGGATGATCAGGGCGTTGGCACCCTGCGAGATCAGGCTTTCAACGTCTGTCAGCTGCTTGGAAGCTGAAGACTGTGCGTCAGCCGAAATGTATTTGTCGCCATTGGCTTCCAGTGCCTTCTTGATAGCGGCTTCGTCGGTCTTCCAACGCTCTTCCTGGAAATTCGACCAGGACACGCCAACGATCTTGTCTTTCGCCAGAACGGGTCCGGCAAAGGAGACGGCAAGGACAGCAGCGCCCGCCAATGCGGTTGCATATTTCTTCATGGTAACCCTCCCAGTGCATGCAGCACGTTGACTGATCGATGCAAGCCTTTCACCTCCGGCCAGCACCTAAACCTCTTTATTTCGAGGCTCGAAAAAAATAGTGACTTAAAACCATTTCCATGTCAACTTGGTTTTGCGTAGGATAACCTATTGCAACGCAACAATAATTTTGCGGCGCACAAAAAAAGATTTCGGGAGGAAATCATTTTGCTGATCGATGAGATCGCGCGACCGGACGATGTCAGGCGCCAGAATCGAAGACTTGTCCTGGCGGCGCTGCGCCGTCACGGACACCTGTCGCGCACGGATATTGTCGCCCAGACCGGCCTCAGCCCATCCACGGTGTCGGCCATCACGACAGCCCTCATCGCAGAGGGAATAATTGGTGAAAGTCGCGACGGCGATGTCACATCCAACCGCCGAGGACGACCCCAAGTTGCGCTCACGTTGAACCCGGAGATAGCTACAGTTGCAACCGTCGAGCTCGCACTCAATCTCGTCCATGCGGTCCTGTTCGATTACAAGGGGCAGATGATCGCCGAGGAGTTCCGGCGCGTTCCCACACTCGAAGCGACAACCGACGATCTGATCGGGTCCATGTGCCTGATGCTCGACAATCTGCTGGAGAACCGGCCAGCCACTGCAGGACGGCTGATGCATATCTCGATGGGCGTGCAGGGCGTAACGGATGCGGCAAGTGCCACCATGCTTTGGTCGCCAATCACACCCGACAGCAATATCTCTTTTGGAGCAGCGCTCTCGGAACGATACGGTGTTGCAGTGGCTGTTGCCAACGATTGCAACATGATCGCCGAGGCACTGCGCTGGATCGACTCGGAGCATTATGCCGAGGATTTTGCGGCCATCCTGCTCTCCCACGGTATCGGCATGGGTCTCTACCTCAAAGGCCAGCAATTTGTTGGCGCACATTCCTCCGCCGCCGAATTCGGTCATATGCTGCACGTTCCCAACGGCGCACTTTGCCGCTGTGGTCGGCACGGATGCATCGAGGCCTATGCGAGCGACTATGCCATCCTGAGGAGGACGTCCGGTCAGGATGAAAACACCCAGCCGGCACAAGATGTCGACGCGGCGACTTTCGGTGATGTTGCCGATCGTGCACGGGCTGCCGATGGTGAAGAGAGGGCAGCATTTCGCAAGGCCGGACAGGCGATTGGCTCCGGCCTACGCAGCCTCTTCTCCCTCATTGACCCGGTTCCCGTCGCGCTGGTCGGGCCGGGCGCCGGCGTCTTCGATCTCATTGAAGGTGAACTGCGCGGCATCGTTTCCGGCACATCGGGATGGGGTTCAACTCAGGATCTCAATATCCGGTGCTATCCGGAAGAGCATCCGCTCATTCTGCAGGGCTGCATGATGACATCATTGCTTCATCTCGATACGCAAATCTTCGCGCCCGGCGACATCAAGGAAGCGCCACTCAAACGCGCCGTGTAAGAAAATACTCAGGGAAGGAAACCCATGTATCTAGGTCTCGATTTAGGCACGTCCGGCGTCAAGGCATTATTGATTGACGAGAACCAAACCGTCGTCGGTTCCGGCACCGGGACGCTCGATATCTCGCGCCCGCATTCCGGCTGGTCTGAACAGGATCCTTCCCATTGGATCAAGGCAACCGAGGATGCCATCCAGGCGCTCAAAGCCACGCATGGCAAGGAGCTGGCTGCCGTCAAGGGCATCGGCCTGTCCGGCCAGATGCACGGCGCAACGCTGCTCGACGCGAATGATCAAGTTCTCCGTCCCTGCATTCTGTGGAACGATACGCGCAGCCATGAGGAAGCTGCTGAACTCGACAGAGATCCGCGATTTCGTGCACTCAGCGGCAATATCGTTTTTCCCGGATTTACCGCACCGAAGATCGTCTGGGTCAAGAACAACGAACCCGAGATTTTCGCGAAGCTGCGCCGCGTGCTGTTGCCAAAGGATTATCTGCGGCTGTGGCTGACCGGCGAGCATGTGTCGGAAATGTCAGATGCGGCGGGCACCTCGTGGCTCGATGTCGGCAAACGTGCATGGTCGGCGGACCTCCTTGCCGCAACCGGCCTCGATACCAGCCACATGCCTTCGCTGGTCGAGGGAACCGACGTTTCGGGCGTGTTGAAGGCTGACCTTGCCGCGCGCTGGGGCATGGGCAGCACGGTCGTGGTCGCCGGTGGCGCCGGTGACAATGCCGCATCTGCTTGCGGCATGGGGACTGTCGGCGAAGGTCATGCCTTTGTCTCGCTCGGCACATCCGGCGTGCTTTTCGCCGCCAACAGTGCCTATTTGCCCAATCCAGAGAGTGCAGTTCACACATTCTGCCATGCGCTCCCGGACACATGGCACCAGATGGGCGTGATCCTCTCGGCAACAGATGCCCTGAACTGGTATGCGGGCATCACGTCGCGCAAGCCGGCGGAGCTCACTGGCGAACTCGGCGATGAATTGCGCGCGCCAACTGGCGTGACCTTCCTGCCCTATCTTTCCGGCGAGCGTACACCGCTCAACGATTCGACCATCCGCGGTTCCTTCCATGGCCTTGAACACGCCAGCGACCGGGCAACGCTGACACAGGCCGTACTCGAAGGCGTCGCTTTCGCCTTCCGCGATTGCCTTCACGCACTTGCTGCGGCTGGTACCAAGCTCGAGCGTGTGACTGCAGTCGGTGGCGGTTCCCGCTCGACCTATTGGCTTAAGGCTATCGCAACGGCGCTCAATATACCGGTTGATGTCCCTGCCGACGGTGATTTCGGTGCGGCGTTTGGTGCGGCACGCCTAGGCCTTATCGCAGCAGAGAAGGCCGATCCACGTGCAATCTGCGCCGCACCTGCAACCGATTACACCATCGAACCGGAAACAAGACTCACTGCCGAATTCGACGCGGCGTACAATCGCTATCACAATCTCTATCCAGCATTAAAAGGAGTTCAGTCATGAGCAGCGGATTTTTTGGTGATACAAAACCAGTCAAGTATGAGGGGCCGGACAGCACCAATCCGCTTGCCTATCGTTTCTACAATCCAGACGAGATTGTGCTGGGCAAGCGCCTTGAAGATCACTTACGCTTTGCGATCGCCTACTGGCATTCCTTCGTCTGGCCGGGCGGCGATCCATTCGGCGGTCAAACCTTTGAGCGCCCTTGGTTCAACGACACGATGGACGGCGCCAAACTGAAGGCCGACGTCGCCTTCGAGATGTTCTCAATCCTCGGCGCGCCATATTTCTGCTTCCACGATGCGGACGTTCGTCCCGAGGGCGAAACAATTGCGGAGAGCAACAAGCGCCTTTATGAGATCGCCGACTATTTTGCCGGGAAAATGGAAAAGACCGGCACCAAGCTGCTCTGGGGCACGGCCAACCTCTTCTCCAACCGCCGCTATATGTCCGGCGCAGCGACCAATCCCGATCCGGATGTCTTCGCTTACGCAGCGGCGACCGTCAAAACCTGTATCGATGTCACGCAGAGGCTGAAGGGCGAGAACTATGTCCTTTGGGGCGGTCGCGAGGGCTATGAAACTTTGCTCAACACCGACATGAAGCGTGAACTCGACCATATGGGGCGGTTCCTTAGTCTCGTTGTCGACTACAAGCACAAGATCGGTTTCAAGGGTGCGATCCTCATCGAACCGAAGCCACAGGAACCGACCAAGCATCAGTATGATTACGATGCGGCGACCGTTTACGGCTTCCTCAAGCGTTTCGGTCTCGAAAATGAAGTGAAGGTCAATCTCGAACAGGGCCACGCGATTCTTGCCGGCCATTCCTTCGAACATGAGATCGCAACGGCTGCCGCTCTCGGTATTTTCGGTTCCATCGACATGAACCGCAACGATTACCAGTCTGGTTGGGACACGGATCAGTTCCCGAACAATGTTCCGGAAGTGGCACTGGCCTATCACGAAATCCTCAAGGCCGGCGGCTTCACCTCGGGCGGCACCAATTTCGACGCCAAGCTGCGCCGCCAGTCAATCGATCCGCAGGATCTGCTCATCGCGCATATCGGCGGCATGGATACCTGCGCACGCGGCCTCAAGGCAGCAGCGAAGATGATCGACGACAAGGCTCTTACCGGCTTCGTCGAAGATCGCTATGCAGGCTGGTCGAAGCCAGACGCACAGGCCATGCTCTCCGGCAAGCTCTCGCTCGAGGACATCGCCAAGCGTGTCGAAGACCAGAAAATCCAACCCCAGCCCCGTTCTGGCCGCCAGGAATATCTGGAAAACGTAGTCAATCGTTACGTTTGACGGTTGGGTGCAATGCCCTCCCCTCGCGGGGAGGGTCGATCCTTAAACGTGCTGGCCGCCGTTGATGTGGATTTCCGAACCCGTCACATAGGACGACGACTCTGTGCAAAGGAAATAGATCGTCTCGGCGACTTCTGCCGTTTTGCCGAGACGGCGCAATGGCAGGTGCTCGACCAGCTTATCGGTCCCGGGCGACAGGATCGCCGTATCGATCTCACCCGGCGCAATTGCATTGACGCGTATGCCGTGCGGACCAAAATCCGACGCCATTTCGCGCGTCAGCGAGGCCAGTGCTGCCTTGGAAGTCGCATAGGCGGTCCCTGCAAAGGGATGAACGCGGCTGCCGGCAATCGAGGTCACGTTGACCACCGATCCCTGTGCTGCCTCAAGCTCCTGGAACAGGCCGCGCGCCAGCATGATCGGCGCAAAGAAATTCACCTGAAATACCGTCATCCAAGTCTGCATTGGCGTCTCGATCGAATCGAGCCGGTCGCCAGAACCGTTCTTCGGCGAAATTCCGGCATTGTTCACCAGCGCATTCAGTTTGCCGCCTTCCGCTGCAAGCCTTTGCCGAATCTCCGAGACCGCATGGTCGACATCAGCTGGATCAGCAAGATCCACTTTGATGTGATCCTCGGGACCTGCGGGCCAGGGACAATTATCGTCAAAGCTCTGACGTGAACAGGTAATGACGCGCCAACCGGCACGTGAGAAACGTTTGACGGTCGCGTGGCCGATACCCCTGCTTGCGCCCGTCAGGACAAGTACCTTGCGTGGTTCATCATTCGACATGGGAGTTCTCCGTTGCAGAACCATTAGCCCATTGCACTGCAAAATTCGAGGCATATCGTGTCGCAACGATTGATCCCCTCAAGCGAAGCAAATATCCTGGCGCGCAAATGAGGGGGAGAGCATGAACGGATACGTCCTGGCCATCGATCAAGGCACCACATCGAGCCGCGCCATAATTTTTGACAAAGATCGCAAGGTAGTTGGCAAGAGCCAACAGGAATTCACGCAAATCTATCCACAATCCGGCTGGGTCGAGCATGATCCAGAGGAAATCTGGCAGTCTGTTCTCAGCACATGCGCAGTAGCGATCGAGAATGCCAAGATACAGGCAGGGGACGTTGCCGCGATCGGTATCACCAATCAGCGCGAGACTGTCATCGTCTGGGACAAGATAACCGGAAAGCCTATCCACAATGCTATTGTCTGGCAGGACAGGCGTACAGCGCCCTTCTGTCAGAAGCTGAAGAAGCAGGGCCTCGAAAAGAAATTCACCCGGAAGACAGGCCTCCTGCTCGATCCCTATTTCTCCGGTACCAAGCTCTCATGGATCCTGGATAAGGTTCCCGGCGCGCGCAAACGCGCGGCCAATGGCGAATTGCTGTTCGGAACAATCGACAGTTTCCTCATCTGGCGACTGACCGCCGGCAAGATGCACGCAACCGATGCCACCAATGCCTCGCGCACGCTGCTGTTCAATATCGCGACAAACGAGTGGGATGATGAGCTGCTGGAAATCCTTCGCGTCCCCCGCGCCATGCTGCCGGAGGTCAAGGATTGTGCTGCCAACTACGGCGCTGCCGAAGCCGATCTGTTCGGCGCTGCGATCCCCATTCTTGGTGTTGCCGGTGACCAGCACGCGGCGACCATCGGTCAGGCCTGTTTCGAACCTGGCATGTTCAAATCCACCTATGGCACCGGCTGCTTCGCTCTTCTCAATACGGGCAGTGATATGGTCCTGTCAAAGAACCGATTGCTGACAACGATTGCTTACCGTCTCAACGGCAAAACAACCTATGCGCTGGAAGGCTCCATCTTTATCGCGGGTGCAGCGGTGCAATGGCTTCGGGACGGGCTGAAGCTCATCGGTTCAGCGCCCGAGACAGGTAAACTCGCCGATCAGGCAGATCCTAGCCAAAACGTCTACCTTGTCCCGGCTTTCGTCGGGCTTGGCGCTCCGCATTGGGATGCGGAAGCGCGCGGCGCGATCTATGGCCTTACCCGCAATTCCGGCCCAGCGGAATTTGCGCGTGCAGCGCTTGAATCGGTTGCTTACCAGACGCGCGACCTGCTCGATGCCATGCGCAAGGATTGGAAATCCTCCGATACGAAAACCGTGCTGCGGGTTGATGGCGGTATGGTTGCGTCTGACTGGACCATGCAGCGTCTCGCCGATATTCTGGATGCGCCCGTGGATCGTCCGGTCATTCTCGAAACAACAGCGCTTGGCGCCGCCTGGCTAGCCGGGTCAAAAGCCGGCATCTGGCCGAACCGCCGTGAGTTCGCCAAAACCTGGGAACGCGATACACGGTTTACCCCAAAAATGGACGAGAAAACCCGCAAGACCAAAATTGCAGGCTGGAAATCGGCGGTGAAACGCACGCTGACCAGCTGACCGGAGCGATCAGTTTCCCATGATCAGATCAAACAGCGTCGTCTTGCGGCCTTTTTGACCACCATTGCCGCCAACATTCGCCGGCGGCACCGGACGGGTCGAGCCTGTCTGATCGCCAAGATCGACCTGCGGCATGGGGCCAGTTGGATTAAGCTGCGCGGAAGGAACACCCTCGGCTGCCGGTACCGATGGATCGATGCCGGATCCGGGCAGGATATCATTGCCATCATTGACCTGCTGGCGCAGCTGGTAATCGCCCGGTAGTTGCGTCACGGGCACGCCCTTGTGCGCGGCGACCATGAAATCCTTCCAGGCGATGGCAGGCAACGAACCGCCGGTAATTTTCTTTGTCGGTTTGCCGTCATCATTGCCGAACCACACGCCGGTTGTCAGGTTTGACGTATAGCCGATGAACCAGGCGTCGCGAAAATTCTGGCTGGTGCCGGTCTTTCCGGCTGCAGGCCAGCCAAATTTTGCCTTGGTCGCCGTGCCGCTTTCCACGGTCTGTCGCAGCATTGCGTTCATCATGCCGACATTGCGCGGGTCGATGACCCGATTCAGCGCCGGGCTCTTGAATTCGTAGAGCACCTTGCCCTCATTGGTCGTCACACGGCGGATAATGTGGACCGGCGCCTTGTAACCGCCATTGGCGAACGGCACGAAGGCGTCGGTCAGTTCGAGCAAAGTGACTTCTGATGTTCCGAGCGCCAGCGAGGCATTGGACGTAAGGTTGGATTCGATACCGAGACGATGCGCAGTCGAAACCACCGTTTTTGGCCCGACTTCCATGACGAGCTGCGCAGAAACCGAATTCAGCGAGCGTGCCAGCGCCTCGGCGAGTGTGACCTTGCCGAAATATTTGCCATTGTAGTTCCCGGGCGTCCAGTTGCCTATGCGAATTGGCGCGTCATTGCGCACGGATTCGGGTGTAAAGCCCTGCTCCAGCGCCGAGAGGTAGACGAACGGCTTGAAGGCCGAGCCCGGCTGACGCTTGGCTTCGCTTGCGCGGTCGAATTGACTGTTGGCATAGTCGTAACCGCCGATGAGCGCTCGCACAGCTCCAGTGCCGTCAACCGAAACCATCGCTCCCTGCGAAACGTTGAGCTTCTCACCGTTTTTGCTGATCAGGTCACGGATTGATGCCTCGCCGAGTTTCTGCAACCCAAGATCGACCGTCGTGTCGACAATGACGTCATTGCGTACATCGCCGATCAGAGCCGGCAGTTCTTCCATCACCCGGTCGGCCACATATTGCTCCGAACCGCTCCAATAGGAAGCCGCACGCGTTGCCGGCTGCTTCATCGCGAAGTTCAGCTCCTTGTCGCCGATCATGCCCTGTTCGCGCATGGCAGCGAGAACAAGCTGCGCGCGTTCACTGGCAGCTTTCGGATCGCGCGCGGGCGACAGCCGTGATGGCGCTTTAAGGAGCCCGGCGATCAGAGCCGCTTCCGGCAACGTGACTTCCTTGGCCGATTTGTCGAAATAGCGCCGGGACGCAGCGGAAACACCGTAGGAGCCCGAGCCAAGATAGACCCGGTTCAGATACATCTCCAGAATCTGGTCTTTGGTGTATTTCTGCTCCAGCCACAGGGCAAGCATGACTTCCTGCACTTTGCGCTCGATCGTACGATCCGGCGTCAGGAACAGGTTCTTGGCCAGCTGCTGTGTTATGGTCGAGCCACCCTGCACCAATCGTCCTGACATGACGTTGGCAACCATGGCACGGGCAAAACCGATCGGATCGACGCCGAAATGCGAGTAGAACCTGCGATCCTCGATCGCGACCACCGCCTCAGGCAAGTAAGGTGACATGTCGTGCAAGCTGATCGATTCACCGCCGGAGGCACCGCGATTGGCGATCAGATTGCCTTCCACCGAAACGATCTTGACGTTGGGTGGGCGATCGGGGATCGACCAGGTGGTCGTCTGCGGCATCTTTGCCGCGAAATAGATGACGGTGCCCGCCACGGCAATACCGCCCCAGATGCACAATACGAATGACCAGTAGACCATGCGTCGCAACAGGCTGAAAAACCCGCCGCCGCCATTGCCACGGCGGGACCTGCCGCGTTTTGATTTGCTGGTTTTGCGTGCGGTCTTGCGTTTCGCCACTGGCCTGTCCTCCGGATCCGCGCGCAAATCATCGCCCGAACGGCGGTCTGAACTGAACCCCGGCTCGATGCGTTGTCTGCCCCTGTCGCGTGGTGCCATTGATAAGAAATCCCGCCCCAAATGAGCCGCAAGAATGATCCGCGACCCGTTGCAGGGTAAATGCGGCGATTTAAGGTGCGGTTAAAGCCCGGTTTATTGGATTGCGAGCGGACCTCGTCGCCTGATTGAGAAAAGCGTCCGGCAACGCTAGTCTGACCGCAACAATCACGGAGTGAACCAATGCGTCTTGTTGTTCTTGCGGGTCTGATGGCGATCTTGAGCGGTTGCGGCGGCGGCGCCATTGCACGCCTCAATCCTGCACCTGCCGCGGAGGCCCAGTATCGCCTCGGCGGCTGTCAGCTTCGCGGCCATGGCGTCTGCAAGGATATGCAGGAGTTTTCCGGTCAGACTGCGCAGCCAGCCAGCTAAAACCAGGCCAAATTGGTCGTCGCAGACAAAAAATGCTCGCGCGCGTAAAATATTATCTTGCAGCTCTTGAAAAGAGCCGGGGGGAGCTCTATTTTCAGTCTTGCGTAACGAGCGGTTCTCCTCCCATTTTTCGCTCGTTGCGTGTTCCCCTCTGGACGCATTAGCGTTCACAATTCGCCGGGCTCTTTGCCCGGCTTTTTTGTTTTCCGGGCCCTGGTGCCATTTCCAGGTCAATCATCACCCGAATTTTACTTCCTCTTTTCCATTTTCCCGTATCAAAGGGAAATTGGTTTGGGGACAATGAGCGATGAGCACCGGCGAAAAGACGCGCGTCGACTGGGTCGATATTGCCAAAGGCATCTGCATAATCTTTGTCGTAATGATGCATTCGGTTCTCGGCGTAGAGAACGAAGCCGGAGCACGTGGCTGGATGCATGCTGTCGTCGCTTTCGCGCAGCCCTTTCGCATGCCAGACTTTTTTCTTATATCGGGCCTGTTTCTGGGTCTCGTGATTGATCGTCCCTGGCTGCGCTACGCCGATCGCAAGATCGTGCACTTCGGCTATTTCTATATGCTCTGGCTGACCATCCAGTTCCTGTTCAAGGCACCGGGCATCGTTGCGGAAAGCGGTATAAGCAGTGCCTTCTCCGCCTATCTTCTGGCCTTTATCCAGCCCTTCGGCACCCTATGGTTCATCTATCTCTTGCCAGTGTTCTTCGTCGTCACGCGCCTTCTCAAGGGTGTCAATGTCTGGCTAATTCTGATCATTGCTGCAATTCTCGAAACATTGCCTATCCACACCGGCTGGTTGGTCATTGACGAATTCTGCAGCCGTTTTGTCTACTTCTTTGCCGGCTACGCCTTTGCCCCGATGATTTTCCGGCTTGCCGATTGGCTGCGGCAACGCCCGCAAACAGCGTTGGGCATTCTTGGCGTCTGGGCTCTCGTCAATGGTTGGCTGGTGTTTCATCCTGCATCTGAGCCTTTTGCCGCCTGGATACCGCGAGAGAGCTATACATCGGGCGGGCTTGGCGGCTGGAGCAGTGTACCCTTGATCTCGCTGGCTACCGGCGCCGCTGGGGCCCTTGCCATCGTATCGGTCTCCGCGCTGATCGCCGGCTCCCTTTCCTCATGGAAAAAGATCGTGACGCCACTGCGCTGGCTCGGTGCGCATTCGATCGTCGTGTACCTCGCCTTTTTCCTGCCAATGGCGCTTGCCCGCACTATTCTGCTCAAGAGCGGTGTCGTCACAGATATCGGTACGATTTCGCTCTTGACCGTCATCAGCGGGGTGCTCGGCCCAGTCATCCTGTACGGACTTATCCAATGGAGTGGCTACGGGCAATTTCTGTTCAAACGGCCACAATGGGCCCATATCGATAGCCCTCCTGTTCGCAGGGAGGCATTGGCGTCGGCAGAATAGTGGCCAGTCGTCTACCTTAACTATGCGCAAATATATCCTGCTCCGCCCAGCCCATCAGATCGAGCTTGGAGCGGGTGGGCAGGAATTCGAAACACGCCGCAGCCTCCTCGGCACGCCCATCGCGATCCAGCCGCTGCTGCAGGATTGTTCGCAGACGATGCAGATAGAGAACATCGGACGCGGCATATTCAAGCTGCGCTTGCGACAGCTCCGGCGCTGCCCAATCTGACGATTGCTGCTGCTTGGAGAGGTTTATATCCAGCAATTCGCTGCAAATTTCCTTCAATCCGTGCCGGTCAGTATAGGTACGCACCAAACGCGAGGCGATCTTGGTGCAGAAAACCGGCTTCGGCATGACGCCAAAGGTATGGAACAGTACGGCAAGGTCGAAGCGGCCGAAATGGAAAATCTTGGTGATGGCATCGTCACCAAGAAGCGTTACCAGGTTGGGCGCTGCCTTCTGGCCCTTTTCGATCTGAATGACATCCGCCGAACCATCCCCGGGTGAGATTTGCACGACGCAGAGTCGGTCACGATGCGGATTAAGTCCCAGCGTCTCCGTGTCGATTGCGACAGCATCAACCTGATAGTGGTTCAGGTCTGGAAGATCATTGCGGTGAAAGCGGATGGCCATCGGATTATCTCTTCTGATTACTTGGCAAGCGCAGCAAGAATGCGCGCCCACGACCGCTGACCCTTGTGGAAGGAGTTCAGCTCATATTTTTCGTTGGGCGAATGGATCCGGTCATCCTCCAAACCAAAACCGACGAGCAGCGATTCCATGCCGAGCATATGCTGGAAGTCGCCAACAATCGGGATCGACCCCCCCATGGCGATCAGTACAGCCGGTTTCGGCCATTCGTCGCTCAAGGCGTTTTTTGCCTTGGTGAGCAATGGCGATTCGTAGGAGAGCTGGATGGCTGGCGAACCTCCGTGTTCGTGGAACTCCACAGAGCAATCGGCTGGAACGCGTTCGCGAACAAACGCCCTGAAAGCTTCGCGAATCTTCGCGGGATCCTGCTTGTGCACGAGGCGGAACGACACTTTCGCTGAAGCCTGAGCCGCAATGACCGTCTTGAACCCCTGCCCGGTATAGCCGCCAGTAATGCCATTGACCTCGGCAGTCGGGCGTGCCCAGGTCAATTCGAGGATGGAGCGGCCTTTTTCGCCCGAAGGAATGGAAAGCCCGATGGGGCCGAGAAAATTTTCTGGCGTCGAACCCAGCCCGTTCCACATCTGCAAAATCTGGGTAGGCGTCTCATCGACACCCTCATAGAAGCCCGGGATTGTTATTGCACCATTTTCATCATGCAGACCGGCAAGGACCTTCGTGAGAATGTGGATCGGATTGGCGGCAGCCCCGCCGAAATGACCCGAATGAAGGTCGCGATCGGCGGCCTTGATCACGATTTCCTCGCCAACGAGACCGCGCAGACCGACAGAGATGGCCGGCGTTTGAGTGTCCCACATGCCGGTGTCGCAAACGAGAGCAAAATCCGCCTTCAGTTCATCTCTATGGGTTTCAAGAAACGGCTTGAGCGATGGCGAGCCTGACTCCTCTTCGCCTTCGAACAGGATGGAGACCCTCACAGGCAGTTGGCCGTGCACTGCCTTGTAGGTGCGGCAGGCTTCGACAAAGGTCATCAACTGGCCCTTATCATCGGAAGTACCGCGACCGGTAAGAATCTTGCGGCCGTTGCCAACATCCTTGATTGCCGGGGCAAACGGGTCGTTCTCCCACAATTCCAATGGATCGACCGGCTGAACGTCATAATGCCCATAGAACAGGACATGCGGGGCACCAGCACTCGGGCCGTCGTGATGGGCAACAACCATCGGGTGCCCCGGCGTGTCGCGCACGCTAGCCTCGAAACCGATCGATTTCAGATCGGCGACCAGCCACTCGGCAGCCTTGCGGCATTCGGCCTTGAAAGCTGGATCGGTCGAGATGGACTTGATTTTCAGCAGGTCGAAAAGCCGCTCCAGGCTGTTGTCAAGGTTGGTATCAATCGCGTTCAAAACAGGTTCGAGAGCTGGCATGGTATTTCCTGATTTCTTTGGACCGGGACTCATGAAGGGAATTCTTATTAGCGCATTTTGGCGGCGGCGGCACAAAAAAGTGCCAGCGGCTGGCTCACAAAAGAAATGGTCGCCGTGGCGGGGGGACCACAGGCGACCAGATCACTACACTCATTTGCGGTCAGCCCTGGAGAGGGGGATGAGGCTGGCCGCTGTCCGGGGTGAGGCGGGGGACGAGCCTTTTGACCCGGACGTCGATCTAACGTCGACACCTTGGATTTGGGGGGCAAACCGTGGCAATTCAAGGGCACTCGACATTACATCTTTGTAACAAACGTGTGATGCGTCTGTGTCAGGATAAACTTAAATCCAATGCATCTTCTGGTGAAACGGAAAGACATGTCATTCCCTTTTTGCAGATCATCATTTAATCCTATCGCCCATGAAAAAAGGTGATCATCTCTTCCTCGTCGACGGCTCCGGATATATCTTTCGGGCTTACCATGCTCTCCCCCCACTGACACGCAAATCGGACGGTTTGCCGGTCGGTGCGGTCTCTGGTTTCTGCAATATGCTGTGGAAGCTGCTGAGGGAGGCGAGGGACACATCGGTCCGCGATACGCCGACGCATTTCGCGGTTATCTTCGATTATTCGTCGCATACATTCCGCAAGGAAATCTATCCTGAATACAAGGCGAACCGCTCGGCACCGCCGGAAGACCTGATCCCGCAGTTCGGATTGATCCGCCAGGCAACGAAGGCATTCAACCTGCCCTGCATCGAAAAGGAAGGTTATGAAGCCGACGATCTGATTGCTACTTACGCCCGTATGGCTGAGGAAGCCGGCGCTGAGGTGACGATTATCTCGTCCGACAAGGATCTCATGCAGCTCATCACACCGAACGTGTCGATGTATGACAGCATGAAGGACAAGCAGATCGGTATTCCGGACGTCATCGAGAAATGGGGCGTTCCGCCCGAAAAGATGATCGACCTACAGGCGCTGACTGGCGATTCGACTGACAATGTACCCGGCATTCCGGGTATCGGACCGAAAACCGCGGCGCAATTGCTGGAGGAGTTCGGCGATCTGGATACGCTTCTTGCCCGCGCTGGCGAGATAAAGCAGCAAAAGCGGCGCGAGAACATCCTTCAATATGCGGATCAGGCACGTATCTCGCGCCAGCTGGTGACACTGAAGAAAGACACGCCAATTGACGTCGGTATCGAGGACTTCGGCCTGGAGCCCCAAGACGGTCAAAAGCTCATCGGCTTTTTGAAGACCATGGAATTCAATTCATTGACCCGTCGCGCTGCCGAAGCAACGGGCGTCGATGCGAGTGAGATTGAACCGGCACGCTTGAAGATCGAAGCGGTGGCCGAGGCCCATGGACCTGACGTTGAAGTGGCGCCGGCCGATGAGCAAGTTCCTGGCCGTCAAGCATCGGCAGAAACAAATCTGGCGGTCGGTTCGCCCAAGCAATCTGCATCGAATGTAGCCGCAACCCCTGCTGACCTTGCCAAATCGCGTACCGACGAGACGCTTGCCGCGAAGTTCGATCGAAGCGCTTATATAACTATTCGCGATATTGCGACGCTGCAGGTCTGGATCGACGAAGCATTGGCTGCCGGCATCGTGACTTTTGATACTGAGACCAATTCGGCCGATCCCATGCAAGCCGAAGTGGTCGGTCTATCGCTCGCCACGCGACCAGGACGCGCTGCCTACATTCCCATCAACCACAAGTCTGGTGAGGGCGACCTCCTTGGGGGTGGACTGGTGGAGCATCAAATACCCGAGCGTGACGTCTTTCGCATGCTGAAGCCACTTCTTGAAGACCGCTCGGTCCTCAAGATCGCACATAGTATGAAGTATGAGTGGCTCGTCATGCATCGTCACGGCATCGATCTTCACCCGCTCGATGACACGATGCTGATCTCCTACGTGCTTGATGCCGGCGAAGGCAGCCACGGCATGGACAATCTTTGTGACCGTTGGCTGGGACACAAGCCCCTCGCCTACAAGGACCTGATTGGTTCAGGTAAGTCGTCAGTTACGTTTGACAAGGTCGCGATCGAGCGCGCTACTGAATATGCGGCCGAAGATGCCGACGTTACTTTGCGCCTCTGGCGGCTATTGAAGCCACGTCTCGTCGCCGATGGGCTGGTGTCGGTCTATGAGCGGCTGGAACGGCCGCTCATACCCGTGCTTGCACGCATGGAAGAGCGCGGTATTTCCGTCGACCGCCAGATCCTTTCGCGCCTGTCCGGCGACCTCGCCCAGTCGGCGGCCGCCATCGAGGAAGAGATTTACCGGCTGGCCGGCGAAAAGATCAATATCGGTTCGCCGAAGCAGATGGGCGATATCCTTTTTGGGAAGATGGGTCTTCCCGGCGGTTCCAAAACCAAGACCGGTCAATGGTCCACCTCGGCCCAATTGCTGGAAGACCTTGCCGCCGAAGGCCATGAGCTACCGCGCAAGATCGTCGACTGGCGTCAGCTGACCAAGCTCAAATCCACGTATACCGACGCATTGCCGGGCTATATCAACCCACGTACCAAGCGCGTGCATACCTCGTACGCCATGGCGGCAACCTCTACGGGACGCCTCTCCTCATCCGAGCCAAACCTGCAAAACATCCCGGTGCGCACCAGCGAAGGCCGCAAGATTCGCACCGCCTTCATTGCCGAGCCCGGAAACAAGCTGATTTCCGCCGATTACAGCCAGATCGAATTGCGCGTCCTGGCGCATGTCGCCGAAATTCCGCAGCTGACTCAGGCCTTTGCCGACGGCATCGACATTCATGCGATGACCGCATCGGAAATGTTCGGCGTGCCGGTCAAGGATATGCCTTCCGAAGTACGTCGCCGCGCCAAGGCGATCAATTTCGGTATCATCTACGGCATCTCAGCCTTCGGTCTCGCCAATCAGCTGTCCATTCCGCGCGAGGAAGCCGGCCAATACATCCGCACTTACTTCGAACGCTTCCCCGGCATCAAGGACTATATGGAATCGACAAAAGCGTTTGCTCGCCAGCACGGCTATGTCGAGACAATCTTCGGGCGGCGCGCGCACTATCCGGAGATTCGTTCATCTAATCCGCAACACCGGGCATTTAACGAACGCGCCGCGATCAACGCGCCCATCCAGGGTTCGGCCGCCGATATCATTCGCCGCGCCATGGTACGCATGGAGCCAGCCCTGGACGAAGCGAAACTCTCGGCGCGCATGCTCCTGCAGGTGCACGACGAACTGATCTTCGAGACGGCGGAAGCGGAGGTGGAGGCGACAATTCCGGTCATTCGCGCGGTCATGGAGAACGCCGCCATGCCTGCGATTTCACTGTCCGTACCGCTGCACGTCGATGCGCGCGCCGCGCACAATTGGGATGAGGCTCACTAAACTTTATTGAAGCGTGTCCAGTACTTTCCGCTGGGCATGCATTTCGAGGAAAATGCGATAGTCGCGATCAAAGCGCTTGCGTGCTGTTTGGTCCGGCTGGCGTGGACGGCCACCCTGTTTCATAGCAATACAGGCTGAAGGCAAATCAGCGTAAACCCCCGCCGCCGTTGCTGCCACCATGGCGGTACCGAGCAACACTGCATCCTCTGCGGCGGAGGTGATCACCGTGCAACCCGTTGCGTCGGCATAGAGCTCCATCAGTAGCGGGTTCTTCGCGTGCCCGCCTGTAACATGCATGGTGTCAATGGCATAACCCTTGTCATTCAATGCATCGAGGATATGGCGCACGCCGAGCGCAATACCCACACAAGTACGCCAATAGAGTCGGCAGAGACTGTCGAATGACGCGTCCAGCGTGAGACCGCTGATGACGCCCACCGCATGCGGATCGGCAAGTGGCGAGCGGTTGCCATGGAAATCAGGAAGAACGTGCAGCCTGCCGGCCAGATCGAGCCCTTCCTTTTCACGCAATTCCATTACCCGGTCGGTGATCTTCTTGTGCATCGCCGTGTTTGGTTCACCGACTGCGCCGTGCCAGCGAATGACATGATCCAGCAAGGCGCCAGTCACCGACTGGCCGCCCTCGCTCAGCCAGCAATCCGGCAGGGCCACGCCATAATACGGGCCCCAGCCGCCACTGAAGGAAATTGGCTCCTGCGACAGCGCCATCAGGCAGCTTGAAGTGCCCGCGATCAGGGCAAGGTGCCGGTCGATTTCCGAAAGGTCCCCGGCAAAGCCGCCCAGAACGCCGAGCGCACCGGCATAGGCATCAATCAGCCCAGCCCCGACGTGACATGCGGTGGTTAGTCCCAAAGCCTTGGCTGCATCGACCGTCAACGTACCGACGAATGCACCCATCGGGCTGGCATGATCAGGGAGGTTCCCACGTGCTATCATGTCCTCCAGGCCGATCGTCTCAAGATAGTCCGGCTGCCAGCCTTCGCTTTCATGCGCGAGATATGTCCATTTACAGGTCAGAGTGCATTGCGAGCGAGCAAGTGAGCCTGAAGCTTTCCAGCTCAGGTAATCGGCGAGGTCGAAGAAGTAGCCGGCTTTGTTCCACGTATCCGGCAGATGCCGTTTCAGCCACATGAGCTTGGGGGTTTGCATTTCCGGCGACATCACGCCGCCGAGATAGCTCAGTACCCTGTGGCCCGTTGCCGTGCATTCATCTGCCTCGTTCAGAGCCCGATGATCAAGCCAGACGATCGTATCCCAGCGTTGCTCGCCCGACGTCGAGACCGTCAGCGGCATGCCATCCTCGTCGCGTACAACGAGTGAACATGTGGCATCAAAGCTGATGCCGACAACATCGGATGGATCGACTTTGGATGCTGCGATGGCGCCCTGTACCGCTATGCATACCGACTTCCAGATATCTTCTGAATCATGCTCTGCATGATCTGCAAGCGGACGGTTCATCAAAATCGGATGCTCAACGCGGCCAAGAAGATTTCCCGTCGCATCGAGAATGCCCGCACGGGCGCTTCCTGTTCCAACATCCACCGCACAGACGAATTTCGGCATCAACGAACTTTCGATATTACTTGCTGTCATGTGAGGCCTTTTGACAATTCAACCTGATAAGTCAGCGTCCATGAGCACCGGAAGCGCAGAAAATCGCATCAGCTGGCCATCAGGGTGAAGTTATCGAAAGATCTCTGAGCAAGCGGGGCAATTGCAACATGTCGTTGAATATACGGTCTGGCTTAAGAGACGCAAGGGCCGCCTCCAACCGTCCGCCGCGCGAATGCGTACCGCCGGTAAAGGCACAGACCCGCATCCCCGCACTTTTCGCCGCTTCAATCCCGGCGGGACTGTCTTCGATCACGACGCAATCCTTCGGTGAAGTTTTCATGGTCTTTGCCGCGAGCAGAAAGAGGTCCGGCGCCGGCTTGCCGCGTTTGACCATGGTGGCGCTGAAGATGTGCGGATCGAGAAGATCGAGCAGCCCCGTGAGTTTGAGGGACAAGCGAATGCGGTCCGGTTGACTCGACGAGGCGACGCATCGCGGCACATCAAGTGCGCGTAGCGTTTCAGCAATGCCCGGAATGGGTTTCAAATCCAGCTCGAAACGGGCAAAGAGGTTGGCGCGCATCTCGTCGAGGTCTGCCTCGCTTGCAGCAAAGCCATATTCCTCATGCAAGATCTTGCTGATTGTTGTCATGCTGCGTCCGAGGAACCGGTCATAGGCGTCATCCTCGGACAATGTGGTCCCGCTCTTGGCGATCATCTCAAGCAGGACAGCAATGGAAATGGGTTCGCTGTCGACAAGGACACCATCACAATCGAAAATGACAAGAGCGGGCTTTGCCATTTCAGAGCTTGTCGGCAAGGTAAAGCTTCAAAGTCTCGCGCGCGCCCTTGTCCCACAGGGTCCGCAGGATTCGCGAGAATGATTCCACGAAAATCGGCGATACACCGACTTCGCCGAATATATCGGTCATTGCCAGAAATGCCTTCGGATCGCCCTTTGCCTTCAAAGCTTCCACTTTCAATCGCTCGGCGCTTGCATCGAGATAGTTCGTCGGCTTGCCGCTATCGGTCGTCCCGGCACAGAATCGGCACCAGAGCGCAGAAACCAGCGAAAGTCCAGTTATGCCTTTTCCCGCCTTCAGCCTGTCCGCTGTCGTCGGCAGGATGAATTTCGGCTGGCGGTTGGATCCATCCTGGCACAGGCGCTGAATGGTGTCGCCGATCTTCGGATTGGAAAACCGCTTCACAATAAGGTCGAGATAGTCGTCGAAGGAAGTGCCCGGCACCGGCGGCAGAACGGGGATGATCTCCTCACGTTCGAGCTTCGTCAGGAAGTTGCGGATCAACGGTTCTTCCATGGCCTCGTGCACGAAATGGATATCCATCAGCGATGCTGGGTAGGCGATGGCCGCGTGGCCGCCGTTGAGAATGCGGATTTTCATCAGTTCAAAGGGCGCGACATCCTTGACGAAGGTCACACCGACCTTCTCCAGGGCCGGGCGTCCCGCCGGAAAATGATCCTCCAATACCCATTGCTTGAATGGTTCGCAAAAGACTGGCCAGTTATCCTCGACACCGAAATCCGTCGCAAGCAGTCCCCTCTCCCGGTCTGTCGTTGCAGGCGTAATGCGATCGACCATGCTGTTGGGGAACGCGACATGGTCCTTAACCCATTGGGCCAAATTCGGGTCGATCAACGCGGCAAGCCCGCTGACGGCATCGCTGGTCACATGGCCGTTGCCCGGAATATTATCGCAGGACATCACGGTGAATGGCGCGGTGCCCTCGCCGCGACGACGCATCAAACCGGCGAGGATCAGGCCGAAGACGGTCTTCGGGTCTTTGATATTGGCGGCGTCGAAAATGATTGCCGGATGCTTTGGATTAAACACACCCGATGCCGGATCGATGAAGTAACCGCCCTCCGTGATCGTCAGTGATACGATGCGAATTTCTGGATCGGCGAGGCGCGCGATGGTATTTGCGGTGTCTCCAGGCTGCAGATAGTCGATCATCGACGCGGTGACATGCGCAGTCCTGTGGCCGCTATCCTGCTCGACCACAGTCGTCAGCCAATCCTGCGCCTGCAGCTTCTGTCGCATTGTTTCGTCGGAGGCGAGAACGCCAGCACCGACAAGGCCCCACTCATGATCTGACCCGGCATTGAACAATTCATCGAGGTAAACTGCCTGATGCGCGCGATGAAAATTGCCGATGCCGAAATGGATGATTCCGGCTTTCAGATCGGACTGGCTATAGCTGGGGACGCCGACATTCTTCGGCAGGTTCTGCAGCGTGGCTTTGGAGAGTTTAACAGTCATCGGGCCTAACCCCTCTTTTCATGTAAGATGCGCCTGCGCCGCTCTTGCCGCGGCGCGGGAAACGTCAGCTCATCCAATTGCCGCCATCGACATTGTAGGTCTGGGAGACGATATAATCGCTCTCGCTACTCGCGAGGAAAATCGCCATGCCTGTCAGATCTTCTGCGGTGCCCATGCGCCCGTAGGGAACGGCTTCGCCCACGAGACGCTTTTTCTCGCCCCGTGGCCTATTCTCATATTTGGCGAAAAGCGCATCCACGCCCTCCCAATGCTCTCCGTCAACAACGCCCGGCGCGATCGCGTTTACATTGATGCCGTGCTCGATCAGGTTGAGCCCAGCTGACTGGGTGAGGCTGATCACCGCCGCTTTGGTGGCGCAATAGATCGCCACGAGCGGCTCGCCGCGCCGGCCAGCCTGGCTGGCCATGTTGATGATCTTGCCACCCTTGCCACGGGCGATCATTGCCTTGGCAACGGCCTGCAATGTGAACAATGTGCCGGAGAAATTGACGGCAAAGAGCTTGTCGTAGCTTTCACGCGTGATCTCGACGATCGGCGCCAGATCGAACAGCGCTGCATTGTTGACGAGCACGTCGATGCCGCCAAACTTGTCAACGGTTTCCTTGACCGCTGCATCGATCGATGCCTGATTTGTAACATCAAGGCGTACCGCGTGTGCTTGGCTGCCAAGTTCCTTTGCCGTCTCCTGTGCACGTTCCAGATTGATGTCAGCAATCACCACATGGGCGGCGCCTTCGCGCATGTAAGCTTCCGCGAACGTACGGCCAATGCCGCGCGCCGAACCCGTTATGAAAGCCGTCTTGCCTGCAAGTCTGTTCATTTCAATTACTCGTTGTCATCAAATAGCCTGCCCATTAGCATCGAAGCGATGCAGCCGTGCCGGCTCCGGCGTGAGATAGACCTGCTGGCCAAATTCGGTGCTGAAATCGCCGTCGGTTCGCACGGTTATCTTGCCAACCCCGTCCACCTGAACGTGTATAAAGGTGTCGGAGCCGAGATGTTCGGTCACTCCCACTGTGCCCTTCCACGCACCCTCGGTCTTCGTGATGCGCACGTGTTCCGGCCGTACGCCCAGCGTCGTCGCATTTTGCTTGGCAGCTTCCTGTCCCTCGATGAGATTCATGCGTGGAGAACCGATAAACCCGGCCACGAAGACATTTCTCGGGCTGCGGTAAAGTTCAAGCGGTGAGCCGACCTGCTCGATACGCCCGGCATTCAGCACCACAATCTTGTCGGCCATGGTCATGGCTTCCACCTGATCATGGGTCACGTAGATCATCGTCGTCTTCAGTTGGTGATGCAGATCGCTGATCTCGAGCCGCATATTTCCGCGCAGGGCTGCGTCGAGATTGGACAGCGGCTCGTCGAAGAGAAACGCCTTGGGCTGGCGCACGATAGCGCGGCCGATGGCGACACGCTGGCGCTGGCCGCCGGACAATTGTCCCGGCCGGCGATCGAGATAATTGGTCAGGTTCAGGATATGCGCCGCATCCTTGACCTTCTTGTCGATGGCGGATTTCTCCTGCCCGTCCATCTTCAGCGGAAAGGCGATGTTGCCGTAGACGCTCATATGCGGATAGAGGGCATAGGACTGGAACACCATCGACAGACCGCGTTTCGCCGGCGCCTCATTGGACATGTCCTTGCCATCGATGACGATCCTGCCGCCACTCAGATCTTCGAGACCCGCGATCATCCGCAGCAGGGTCGATTTTCCGCAACCGGAAGGACCAACGAAGACAACGAATTCACCGTCATCGATTTCAAGGTCGATTTCTGGAATGACCGCAGTGGTTCCAAATGACTTCGATACTTTTTGGAGCGTAATACTTCCCATAATAATCCTCCCTGAAAACCTATTTCACTGCGCCGAAGGTCAGGCCACGAACCAGCTGCTTTTGCGAGAACCATCCCATGATCAGGATAGGCGCAATCGCCATGGTGGATGCGGCTGACAACTTGGCCCAGAACAGGCCCTCTGGACTTGAGTAGGACGCGATAAAGGCGGTGAGCGGCGCAGCATTGGCAGCGGATAAGTTCAGTGTCCAGAACGCCTCATTCCATGCCAGAATGATGTTGAGCAGCATGGTCGAGGCGATGCCGGGCACAGCCATGGGCGTCAGCACATAGACAATTTCCTTCATCAGCGATGCGCCGTCCATGCGCGCCGCTTCGAGGATCTCCCCCGGTATTTCCTTGAAATAGGTGTAGAGCATCCAGACGATGATCGGCAGGTTGATCATGGTCAGGACCGCGACAAGACCAAGGCGTGTATCCAGCAAACCCCAGTCGCGGAAGATCAGATAGAGCGGCACCAGAACGCCGACGGGCGGCATCATCTTGGTGGACAACATCCACATCAGGACGTCCTTGGTGCGCTTGGTTGGCGAAAATGCCATGGCCCAGGCCGCCGGGATGGCGAGAGCCAAGCCAATCAGCGTTGACCCCACCGAGATCACCACGGAATTGGTGACGTGCTTCATATAGTCGGAACGGATTTGAACCTCGTGATAATTTTCCAGGGTCCAGTCGAAGAACAGGAACTGCGGCGGTGTTGCGACTGCTGTTCCCTCCGTCTTGAAGCTGGTCAGGAAAGTCCACAGGATTGGGAAGAAGATCAGGAGACCGATTGCCCAACCGAGGATCGTGAATGTCAGCTTATGTCGTGTGGTGACGGCGCGGGCCATGGCTCTACCTCTCGAGGTTCTTGCCGATGAGGCGAATGAGGAAGAAGGCGACAATATTGGCGAGGATCACTGCAACAATGCCGCCGGCCGAGGCACCGCCCACATCGAACTGCAGGAGCGCCTGCATATAGATCAGGTAGGTGATATTCGTCGTCTGGATGCCCGGACCGCCATTGGTCGTGACCAGGATTTCGGCGAAGACACTGAGCAGGAAAATCGTCTGGATAAGAATGACAACGGTGATCGCCCGCGACATATGTGGCAGCACCAGATAGATGAAGCGCGAGATCGCCCCGGCGCCGTCCATCTCTGCCGCCTCGATCTGTTCGCCGTCGAGCGATTGCAGTGCGGTGAGCAGAATCAGCGTGGCGAAAGGCAGCCATTGCCACGCAACGATCAGGACGATCGAGAACAATGGCAGCTCGGCGAACCAGTCGATTGGCTGGAGCCCGAATGAGCGGGCGATCCATGCGAACAGGCCGTTGACCGGATGCATCAGCATGTTCTTCCACACGAGAGCAGACACCGTCGGCATGACGAAGAACGGTGCTATCACCAGAAGCCGGACGATGCCTTGCCCGAAGAAGGGCTGGTCAAGCACCAGCGCCAGCAGGATGCCACCAATGACGGTGATCAGCAGCGTGCCGCCGACGAGCATCAGGGTGTTGCCGAGTGCGGTGAAGAATGCAGGGTCGGTCAGAAAGTACTGATAGTTGAGAAAGCCGACAAATTCCTCGGTTCCCGGCATCAGCAGATTGTAGCGCAGGAACGAAAAGTACAGCGTCATGACAAGCGGCACGATCATCCAGAGAAACAGCAGGATGACGGCGGGCGACATCATGAAACGGGCAGTTGCGCGTGTCTGAAGCGTAGCCATGGTCAGGTTCCAATGCAGTGAACGTCAAAGTGATAATGCAAAAGGAGGCCCGGGCGGCTCCTGACATTCGCGTCAGGAACCGTCCGGAGCCAGGAGGATCCTACTTGATGTAGCCGCCCTTGGTCATCTCACGTGTCGTCAGCGCCTGCGCACCCCGCAAAGCCTGGTCGACAGTCATCGAACCGGCAAGCGCCGCCGAGAACTGCTGACCGACGGCTGTGCCAATGCCCTGGAACTCAGGGATGGCGACAAACTGGCCACCCGTATAGGGAACCGGCTTGATGGTCGGCTTGCTCGTATTGGCTGCATTCATCGCGTCGAGTGTGATCTTGGCGAAGGGAGCGGCCTTCTCATATTCCGGATTGGCATAGAGCGACTTGCGCGTGCCCGGAGGAACGTTGGCCCAGCCTTCCTTGCTGGCGACGAGCTCGGTATAGGCCTTGTCGGTTGCCCAGGAGACGAACTTCTGCGCGGCTTCCGCCTTCTTGGTGCCAGCCGGAACGCCGAGGTTCCAGGCCCACAGCCAGTTGCCATGATTTTCGACGCCGCCGGTCGGGAAGAGCGCATAGCCCACCTTGTCGGCAACCTTGGATTCCTTCGGATTGGTCACGAAGGAAGCCGCGACCGTGGCATCGATCCAGATACCGCACTTTCCGGTCTGGAACAGCGCGAGGTTTTCATTGAAGCCGTTGGAGGAGGCGCCGGGAGGTCCGGCTTCCTTCATCAGGTCGACGTAGAACTGCAGCGCCTTCTTCCATTCCGGCTGATCGAATTGCGGGGTCCACTTTTCGTCGAACCAGCGTGCGCCGAAGGAATTGGCCGTCGCCGTCAGGAGCGCCATGTTCTCGCCCCAGCCGGCCTTGCCGCGCAGGCAGATGCCGTAGGTCTCGGTCGACTTGTCAGTCATCTTCTTCGCCGCTTCGGCGATCTGGTCCCAGGTCGGCTTTTCCGGAATGGTCACACCGGCCTTCTCGGCAAGATCCTTGCGATACATCACCATGGCGCTTTCGCCGTAGAAGGGCGAGGCGTAGAGCTTGCCATCGACAGAGACGGCGTCGCTGATAGCCGGCAAAAGATCGGACTTGTCATAGGCATCGCCCAGGCCGTCGAGCGGCAGAAGCCAGCCCTGCTTGGCCCAGATCGGCACTTCATAGGTGCCGATGGTCATGATGTCATACTGGCCGCCCTTGGTGGCGATGTCGGTGGTGACGCGCTGACGCAGTACGTTTTCCTCGAGCGTTACCCACTCGAGCTGGATGTCCGGATTTTTCTTGGTGAAGTCCTCGGTCAATTTCTGCATGCGAACCATGTCGCCATTGTTGACCGTAGCGATGGTCAGCGTTTCCGCATGCGCGAAACTCGCCATGGCGAGCGCAGACACGGCG
Organism: Phyllobacterium zundukense; assembly: GCF_002764115.1. Taxonomy (NCBI): domain Bacteria; kingdom Pseudomonadati; phylum Pseudomonadota; class Alphaproteobacteria; order Hyphomicrobiales; family Phyllobacteriaceae; genus Phyllobacterium; species Phyllobacterium zundukense. The sequence goes on from NZ_CP017940.1 coordinate 3,419,997, forward strand.
CTGAGCAGAAGCGTTCTTGATAACATCTCATTCCTCCCGAATGTTATGAGCAATTGCTTGTCTGATGGGCAAATACTCACACAACGGCAAAACAAGTCAAGTACAATTCGTCGCTGCGCTGCAGCAATGATGGTCAGGAGATGAGAGTCAGGCGCCGGAAAGCAGCGCTTCCGCAGTACGCTCGTCAGTGATCAAGCCATTGATAAGCTTGCCCTTTATCGCCGCGGCGATGCCCGGCATCTTCTTCGGCCCCTTGGCGGTGGCGATGACCATGGCTGTCTCGCGCGAAGGGATATGCGCGCTGGCGACGCGGTCATTTGTCAGGCCCTCGATGGGCACGCCATTGCGATCAAAAGCGCGTCCGACGATCTCGCAGACCGCCCCGGCGCCGCGCAGCGCCAGCAATTCTTCGCGTGAAATAAAGCCGTCGACGAAGAGCGGCGCATCGTCCTCGAGATCGCCAATGCCGAGAAAGGCGACATTGGCCTGCGCCGACAATTCCAGCACCGGGCGAATCATTGCCTGGCTGTGCAACAGCTCGCGCTCCTCCGGCGACGAGGCGATGACCGGCAGCGGCATGGGAAAGGAGCGCGCCTTGATCTTGTCGGCAATGTTGAAAATGACGTTGTAGAAAGCCGCCGAACCATCGGGCGCGATATTGCCGGTCAGCGACACGACCTTGTGCTGCGGACACTCGATCGGCGACAGCAATTCGATCGCCGCCTTCAGCGTGCGGCCAGTGCCGATGCCGAGGACGATCGGCGCTTCCGATTTCAGCCAGCGCGTCATTTCCGCCGCCGCCGCATCGGCCACGCCGAGCGTCGTCGAGCTGGAGCCCGGATCGGTCGGCACCACCTCCGCCATCTTCAGGCCGAAGCGCTGCTTGAGCTGTTCGGCAAGATCGAGGCAATGGGCGATCGGATGGTCGAGCCTTACCTTGACCAGCCCTTCCGACACGGCCAGCGACACCATGCGCTGCGCCGACTGGCGCGAAATGCCGAGCTTGGCGGCAATCTCGTCCTGCGTGTTGCCCGCGACATAATACAACCAGCCGGCGCGGGCGGCGTCGTCCAGTTTCGTCGTGGTAACGTCGGGCTTACTCATAGAGTCTTTGCCCCGTCCTTAAGCTCCTCGCCTTGCTCGTCGCTGACGGGGACCCCGTCTGCCCCGCCTCGGGAAGCTGGGATTCCCACCATGCGTGGTTCGACAGGCTCACCATGAGGGATCTTGGAAGCCTCCACTTTGTCTATGGCAGACTCCTCCTCCCTCATCCTGAGCTTGTCGAAGGACGCACCCTCCACTTTGTCCATGGCAGGCTCCTCCTCCCTCATCCTGAGCTTGTCGAAGGACGCACCCTCCACCTTGGTATGCCCGTCGGAATGACCGAGATCGCGCTCGGGCCAGACGATATCGCGCACTTTCTGCTTCAGCACCTTGGCCTCGGGAAAACCGCCGTCGCGCTTGCGCTCCCAGACGAGATCACCATTCACATGGATCTCGAAGATGCCGCCGGTGCCGGGGATCAGCGCCACTTCGCCGAGGTCGGCGCCAAAGGTGGAGAGCAGCTCCTGCGCCATCCAGGCGGAGCGAAGGAGCCAGCTGCACTGCGTGCAATAGGTAATGGTGATGCGCGGTTTCGTTGTCATGTCTTTCTAGATACCACTTTCCCATCGCATTGGAAGCTGCCGTCTTCGCTATAGGTTACGGGCTTGCCCGCGTTGACCCAACGCATGATCTGGACGCTCACCACGAAAAAACTGGTGGTGTCTTTCCCGGGAACACATGGAGGAAACGCGCTGTCGGGATAATCTCGCAATTCGGACTCGCGTTCCTTGCAGCAGCGGTGCCGCTGGCAGGTCTTGCGACGACACGTCTTGTAGTAACCGAAAACCGTTGCCACGCTCTGCGCGATGGCAAGAAGCAGGCTGCTTCGTTCTTCGAGAGCGCGCAGTTCCGAGGGGGGCATGGGATCGCCATAGGGGTTCTGGCGCACCCCGACTTTCACGGGGGGTGATAATCGAAATTCCTTCATGCGATAAGCCTGCTTCATCGACGGTTCCTTCTCTGCTCCGTTCAACCTATGGGCCCGCTTTGCCACGCCCGCTTTTGCGTCTGGCCATTGAATGGTTGGGAAGACGGGCGGTCGTCGAAGCGCGTCTTTTGGTAGTGATATGCGATCCGAAGACCGCCCGTCCGGCGTTTTTCTATCGCATCCGTTCCGCGTCGCGACGGCAGCGGCCGGGCTCGTAGCCCTTACCTGACCCACCGCCCCTCACAGTGCTCGTCCAGCACGCACCGGTCCTAGTACCGGCAGGGGAACCCTTGGACGCAACTTCCCCGGACAGCGGGTCCGTTACCCGCCATCGGAGGCGCCGGTCCTCTCCCCGCTTCGAACGGCTCCGGAAGCAGTTCCCCGTGGAAAGGACCGGGATAGAATAAACGAGGTTTGGAGGGCGTGGATAAGTTGGGGGGATTATTTTGCGTGCCGATCCAACAATGCGTGGTTCGACAAGCTCACCATGAGGGAGATGGTGGGCTGCAGGGGGCAAGTTGAGCGCCGACAGCCGATGGCGATTATCTCTCCCCTTGCGGGAGAGAAAGGATTTTCTTGGCGTTAGCGCAGCTAACCCTTAGAAAATCCAAGTGAGGGGTTTACTGGCGGGTGCAAAAACTTATCCCTCTCTTGTGATTTCTAGCACTTAGCTACGCTAAGATGCTGAAACCGCTACCGGGGCGAGCCACGGGTCTCGCCCGCCTTCGGCTCCCCGCAAGGGGAGATAGCAGCCTCCAAAATACCCCTCTCCTCCTGACACCTCCTGACATAAGGTTGTCAGGAGCCCTGCGCTATATTCATCCACGAAAAGCACTCAGAATGGTGCGCGGGAGGACACGGCGATGGATACGGAGATACAGACACTTGGCAGCGCGGCGGATTTCGATTTTCTCATCGGCGACTGGAACATTCGCAACCTGCGGCTGAAGGAGCGGTTCAAGCAATCGGACGAGTGGGATGAGTTTCCCGCTACGTCGAAGGTGTACAAGGTGCTGGAAGGCACGGCGAATATCGACGAGATGGATATACCGGCCAAGGGTTTTGCCGGGCTGACCGTGCGCCTGTTCAACCCGCGCGACGGGTCGTGGTCGCTGCATTGGTCCGACAGCCGCAGCAATGTGATGTTTCCGCCGATCATCGGCCATTTCGACAATGGCAAGGGGGTTTTCTACGGCGACGACACGGATGACGGCGTGCCGGTGCGCGTGCGCTTCCTGTGGACGCCCTCGCCCGACATGCCGCTCTGGGCGCAAGCGTTCTCCAAGGATGGCGGGGAAACCTGGGAAACCAACTGGGTGATGGAGTTTACCCGGCGTAGCTAAACGGAAAACCGGTTCCACTTTTCCTGGAATTCCTCCTGCGCCCCGCGCCTCAAGCCGGGCCTGACCGAAGCGGGCAGCATCCTCCCAAGCCTGCCCTTCTTCCCTCAGAGCCCGGCTGGGGCGCAAATTTCAGCGGCGGCGGCTCAACTCCTGCCGCACCCGTCTCATCGCAGCGCCGCCCTGTTCACCTAACACGCATTGCACGGCACAGTGCGTGGTTCGTATCTCGGCAGGCTCGCTATGATGAAGCTCACCATGAGGGAGGTGTGTTGTTTGCAGGGAGTGAAGTTCTGCAACGTTGGCGACCATCGATGTAGCCCACCCACTTCCCTCATGGTGAGCTTGTCGAACCACGCACAACTCAGCGGCGGCTCATCTCGCGCGCGATGCGGGCAAAATCCGCCTGCTTGATGCCGATATCGGCACGGTCATTGGCGCTCATGCCCTGCAGCATGGCCAAAGCCTCACGGTAGGCACTGTCATTGTTGCGGCGGCTGCGCGTGGCAAAATCAATCAGAAAGCTCATGGCCCGTTCCCTTATGGCACTGTTTCAACAGGCATAAGATAAGCGCGAGCTTGGGTATTGTGCAGTGCAATATGTGCATGGCTGGTATGTGGTGCTAGAAAGATTGCTACCCTCGGGCGGACCCGAGGATTGCCGAGAACCTACTTCTCTTTTCGTACGCCTTTGAATGGCGTCCCGTCTTTCTTGCCGTCCATGAAACGACCCGTATCCGAGTCGCGTTTTGTCCATGTTTCGGTTTTGGGATTGTAGGTCTGCGAACGATCGCGAACTGCTCCGTTGCGATGACCATCACCCTTGGGAGGATTAGTAGCCATGGTAGTTCTCCGTTAACGTGTATGACAGGTGGGCGAGCAATAAGCGCACCCGTCTGCCATGTGGTCATATTGCTTGGCCGTGAGGACAGCGGCGGAACAGGAAAAGAAGTCACCGAGATACAACTGGTTGTGAACTGCAGGCATCCAAAAGCAGCCGACGCGACCTCTTCTTTGGCTGTTGATGAGAAGGAAATCGAAGCAAATCAGTTTGCTGCCGAAATTCTGATGCCTAAGAGATTTCTTTTGCGTGAACTTGCTGACAATCCGATTGACCTAGAAAGCGACGAGGATATCCTCAGGCTTTCCGCAAAGTATGCTGTAAGTTCACAGGCTATGACCTATCGGATAGCCAATATTTTCATGTAGTAGTGGCAACTTAGTCGCCAGTATTTGTTCTCCATCACCAATGAAACTCACCCCCCGACCTGCTCTTCCTGTTCCACCGTCAGCGGTTTGATGCCGGGCGTTGGCGGTTCAGGCTGGTCGCCCTGGACGGCGGGCATGGCCGCAGGCGGGGTGCGCGGCGCGGTTGTGGTGCAGCCGGCGAGTGCAACGCTGCACAGGATCAGGGCGAGAAGCGAGAGAGTGGCTGGGCGCATAAGATTATAGGCGAAGGAATACATGGGCTTCGACGGGACCTTGCCCTCACCCTTGTGGGGAGGGTCGGAGCGAAGCGACGGGGAGGGGCAACTCTTGCCAACCGCAGTGCGGATTCGAGCCCTCCAAAAGACCCCTCCCGACTGCTTCGCAGTCTCTTCCCGGGCGAGCCACGGGTCTCGCCCGCCTTCGGCCCCCACAAGGGGGAGGGTAAGGGGTGGAGGAGTCCTCAATTATCACTCATCTTCAGCGCCTGGATGAAGGCTTCCTGCGGGATTTCGACCTTGCCGAACTGCCGCATGCGCTTCTTGCCTTCCTTCTGCTTTTCCAGAAGCTTGCGCTTGCGCGAGACGTCGCCGCCATAGCACTTGGCCGTCACGTCCTTGCGCAGGGCCGAGATGGTTTCGCGCGCGATCACCGTGCCGCCGATGGCCGCCTGGATCGGGATCTTGAACATATGCTTGGGGATCAGGTCCTTGAGCTTTTCGCAAAGGTCGCGGCCACGCTTCTCGGCGGCGGCGCGGTGCACCATCATCGACAGCGCGTCCACCGGCTCGCCATTCACCAGCACCGACATCTTGACCAGATTGCCCTCGCGGTAATCCGACAGGTGATAGTCGAAGGAGGCATAGCCCTGGCTGATGGACTTCAGCCGGTCGTAGAAATCGAACACCACCTCGTTGAGCGGCAAATCATAGGTGACCATGGCGCGCTTGCCGACATAGTTCAGGTCGATCTGGATGCCGCGGCGGTCCTGGCAGAGCTTCAGGATGGAGCCGAGATAATCATCGGGGGTGAGGATCGTCGCGCGGATCCACGGCTCCTCGATGGTGGCGATCTTCATCACTTCCGGCATGTCGGCGGGGTTGTGCAGCTCGCGCTGGGTGCCGTCGGTCATGTTGAGCTTGTAGACGACGCTCGGCGCGGTGGCGATGAGATCGAGGTTGAACTCGCGCTCCAGCCGTTCCTGGATGATCTCGAGATGCAGCAGCCCCAAGAAGCCGCAGCGGAAGCCGAAACCGAGCGCGGCGGAGCTCTCCATTTCATAGGAGAAGCTGGCGTCATTGAGGCGCAGGCGGCCCATGGCGGCGCGCAGATCCTCGAAATCCGCCGCATCGACGGGGAAGAGGCCGCAGAAGACCACGGGCTGCGCCGGCTTGAAGCCGGGCAGGATCGTATCGGTCGGGCGCTTGTCCTCGGTGATGGTATCGCCGACGCGGGTGTCGGCCACTTCCTTGATCGAGGCGGTGATGAAGCCGAATTCGCCGGGTCCGAGCTCGTCGACGGCGAGCATCTTCGGCGTGAACACGCCGGTGCGCTCGACCGGATATTTGGCGCCAGTGCCCATCATGCGGATGGTCTGGCCCTTCTTCAGCACGCCATCGATGATGCGTACGAGGACGATGACGCCGAGATAGGCATCGTACCAGCTATCGACCAGCATGGCCTTCAGCGGCTTGCTGCGATCGCCTTCGCGCGGCGGCGGCAGCAGGTTGACGATGGCTTCCAGCACATCCGGAATGCCAAGGCCGGTCTTGGCGGAGATCAGCACGGCCTGGCTCGCATCGATGCCGATGACTTCCTCGACCTGCTCACGGATACGCTCCGGCTCGGCGGCAGGAAGGTCGACCTTGTTCAGCACCACGACGATCTCGTGATTGTTGTCGATGGCCTGGTAGACATTGGCGAGGGTCTGCGCCTCGACGCCCTGCGAGGCATCGACGACGAGCAAGGAACCCTCGCAGGCGGAGAGCGACCGCGACACCTCATAGGCGAAATCGACGTGGCCGGGCGTGTCGATCAGGTTGAGGATATAGTCCTCGCCATTATTGGCCTTGTAGTTGAGCCGGACGGTCTGCGCCTTGATGGTGATGCCGCGCTCGCGCTCGATATCCATCGAGTCGAGCACCTGCTCCTTCATGTCGCGCTGCTCCAGCCCGCCGGTCGATTGGATCAGGCGGTCGGCAAGGGTGGATTTGCCATGGTCGATATGGGCGACGATGGAGAAATTACGGATGTGATCTAGTGGAGTGCTCATGCGCGCCACATAGAGCATTTCGGGGCGTTTTGGAAGGGCGGGCGTGAGCCGCGCAGCCAATGGGTGCAATTAATTTTACCCGGGTATATTGACGGCGGTGTTTTACCCGGGTAAAAGGTCGCCATCAAACAGGTGGTGAGATTATGGAAACGACGGAAGACAGCTGCACGGCCTTTCAGGGCACGCGGAAGATTGCCAGCGGAAGCCAAGCCGAGGTGGCCCTCAGCGTGAAGCGCGCGGGCGAGACCCACGAGACGATCCTGATCTTCGACGATGCGACTGGCCGGCAGGTCGAGTTCGACCTGCGCGGCAGCGATGCGGAGATCGTGGCGCGGCTGAACGATAACGAGCCGCGCAAGCCGGGGCGGCCGAAACTTGGCGTTACGGCACGTGAGGTAACGCTTTTGCCGCGGCACTGGGAATGGCTGAACAGCCAGCCGGGCGGCGCATCCGTTACGTTACGCAAGCTGGTCGATACGGCACGTAACGCAACAGGCGGCCGCTCTGCCAAGCGGCAGGCGCAGGAAGCGACCGACCGCTTCATGATGGCGATGGCCGGCAACCAGCCGCACTACGAAGAGGCCGCGCAGGCGCTCTACGCCGGCAATTATCAGCAGTTCACGGACCTGACAGAGCTTTGGCCCGGTGACGTGCGGGAGCATGCGCGCCATTTGAGTGAGCAGGCCTTCGACTGGCCGGACAGCACCACTTAGTCCATTGGTCTAAGCCCGCACTGTCTGGCATAGCCCTTGCTTTTGAAATTGTAAGTTTGTGAGCAGACCGGGTTTTCGGGTCGGCTCATAAGCCGGATATCGTTGTTTTTATTTATGTATTTTGAGGGCGTTGGCCCAGGGAGTTTTCAACATGAGGCAATGGGTAGAATCCGGCACGCGCCGCGCGTGTTTATTTGGCGTCATCCTTGGCGTTTTGATGGGCTGCAACGATGGCGGCGACGAGAAACAAGCGGATCAAGGTTCGACATTCGATACGGTGTTGCCGGAGCCACGTGTCGACGAGTCGAAAGTGGCAGATGAACCGGTTCTTGGCACCGTCACGGTGGTTCCGGACACTGAATTGCGGCCGACGGAGGTGACCGACCCGCCGCCGTCCGAACCCAAGGGTGGCGAGGAAGAAACGATTTTGATACCGGCAACCCGCCTCACCGGAATTGCCCCGGACACGGATACGGACAGGGTCGATGGTGAGACGTATACGACGACGGCGACGATCAAATATGAACTGGGCGATCTCGTCGCAGAGGCGAGCGGGGATTGGAGCGGTTTCAGCAATCGCAAGGTCTTCATCACGCCGATCAAGGGCTGGATTCGATATCCCAAAGAGCTCGCAAACCCGATTAAATCGACAACGACAACGCCGCGTCCGGTGATTGTGTTCCTGCACGGGCACCATGGTCCGCAGTTCGACAACTACCAAGGCTACAATTACCTTGCCGAGGAACTGGCGGACCATGGCTATATCGTGCTTTCGATCGACGCAAATGCAATCAATGGCGAAACACTGACCGCATCGGGAGGGGATGCGTCGAGCCATTCACGCGCGCAGCTCGTCCTGGGAACGCTCGACCGTCTGCGCCAGATCAACGAAAATGGCCAGCTCGAAAAAGACGGGAAAACGCCCGGACTGCTCAATCCATTGAAGGGCAAGATGGATTTTTCCCGCATCGGCATCATGGGCCATTCGCGCGGCGGACAAGCCGTTTCCAATACGATCCTGTTCAACAAGACCCGCCGGGGCGTCACGAAAAAGCAACTGAAAGATGCGTTGAAGGCCAATCCCGATGCCTTTCGATTTGCATACCCCTTTGCTTACACTCTGCTCGCTGACGCGGTCATCCCACGGGCGGGGACAAGGCCAGCCAGTATTGACGAAGCGAAATTCAAAATCGCCGCCGAGACATACAACCTCTTCTATGCTGCCGGCAGCAAGTATGCGAACGGTAAAGATGCAGAGACCTATGCATTCAAAGGTGCCTTCATGCTGGCGCCGACGGATTTTGCAGGCAATTCCGGCTTGGACCAGGTACCGCTGGCAAACCTGCTGCCCTCCTGCGACGGTGACGTCGACAATCTCCAAGGCGCCCGGGCCTACGATCATAACCGCTTTGGTCCCGCGGGCGACACAGCACCGCGCTATCAGATCCTCGTGCGTGGTGCCAACCACAATTACTATAATACCATTTGGACAAACGATGATTATTTCGGCAAATTTGACGTTGCAGAATATTTCGTTCCCGTTTCCAACGAATATTGTGAGCCGCGCAGAAAAGACACAGTCCGTCTGAACGAGGAAGATCAGAGGCGCGGTGGAAAATTCATCATCAATTCCTTTATGCGCTATCATGTCGGCGGTGAGCAGAATTTCGGCTATTACTGGAATGGCACCGAGCAACTGCCGCCAGAAGCTTGCCCGGTAGGAGACGAAGTCTGCGACGAGCGCGCGGTGCTGACCGTGCAGACGAATGGCGGCAACGCCAAGCTGATCCACCGCTTCAATCAAACCGACAGTCTCACGCGCAACGCACTCGGCAACGCGGCGACGTTTTCAGGCTTCGACAAGAACGGTATCGCCAGTTGCACCATGCCGTTAGGCGAGACTACGATTGGGACCTGCAGCCCCCAATTGCTCGCAGGCTTCGCCTATGCAGGATCGAGTAACAGTGGCGGCTTTCTTTCGATTGCCGACCATGCCGAGCTTTCCTGGTCGAAAACGGATCCGTCGAAACAGGGTGCATCGATCGTCGAAGACATCACCGGCCTTTCCGCTGCGGGCTATGATTCGCTGACATTCCGCATCGCCGTGGTACGACCCATGGGCCAGGAGGTGGAGGTCACGCTCAGCGACGGCAAGGAAACGGCAACCGTCAAGGCAAGCGACTTCAGTGACGCGCTCTATAACGCTCCGAGAAAGAAGAAAGGGGGAGACGTGCCGAAAGACAAGGACTTGCCGTTGATCGACGATACGGCCGACAAGCCTTACGCCGATGGCCAGGTAAGGATGCTGAACATGGTGGCGATTCCGCTTCAAGCATTTGTGAAGGTCGATATGACGAACCTCAAAAAGCTGGAACTCACCTTCCCCAAGGAGAGCGGCAAGGTGGCTATTGCCGACATCGAGCTGCAGAATCTCGGGCGGGACAACCCGACCGTGACGGTAGCATCAAAGCAGTAATGCTGCATGATCACCCCTCAGATTGTTGAGGGGTGATCATGACCCTTCTCTAGTGCGTAAGGCGCTGCGATATTACCGCGTAAGGCATTCCAGGACCCTGCCTTCAACAGAACATGCACCAACACCCGTACTCGGCTGGATTCCGTCGAGTTTATGGAAACGGGACCGTTTCTTTGTCGTGGGTCCTCGGGTCAAGCCCGAGGATGACGGAGAGGGAGGTGCATCGCAAAATCAACCCACTCGTTCGTCAAAACCACGAATTGACCACTCAAACCGCGATCTTGCCGCCGCCCTTCTTCGTGATGGCGAGGACCGACGGACGCACCGGCATATTGTCCTTGAAATCCGGCCAGCGGGTCGACAGGTCCTCATAGTACGATGGACGGCCGAAACCTTTCCAATCTTCGCCACCATCGCCGGGATGCTGGACCGCAACCATCATGGTTGCCATATCCGGCAACATGAGCGGCCCACACATTTCGGCGCCTACGGGAACACGGAAGAACAGCTTCGACGTGGCGCGGGCTGGGCCATCCGTATCTACCGCCCATATTCCGTCGGTGCGGCCGGTTTCCTTCGGCGAATTACCATCGGTGGACACCCATAAGCGGCCATCCGCATCGACCGCGCAATTGTCGGGCATGCCGAACCAGCCGTTTTTCGTCGTGTCGGTGGAGAATGAGGCGCCGACATCAGCAACGGACGGGTCACCGCATTTCAGCAATATTTCCCATTTGCCCTTGGTGGCGGCGAAATTGCCATCTTCCTCGGCAATCTCGACAATATGACCGAAGGCGTTCTTGGCGCGCGGGTTGACAGCATCAACCTGATCGTCCTTGCGCTTGGTGTTGTTGGTCAGCATGACATAGACTTTGCCATTGACGCCGTTCGGGCCAATATCTTCAGGGCGATCCATTTTCGTTGCACCGAGCAAATCACCGGCGCGGCGGGTTTCGATCAGGACATCGGCTTGTGAGTGGAAGCCATTGGCTTCGGTCAGCGGGCCCTCACCAAAGACAACCGGCAGCCAGGCGATGGTGCCGTCGACATCGAATTTGGCGACATAGAGCGTGCCTTCATCGAGGAGATCGAGATTGGCGGCGCGGTCATCCGGATTGAACTTACCCTTGGTGACGAATTTATAGACATAATCGAAACGCTCATCATCGCCGAGATAGAAGACGACACGGCCATCCTTGGCGACGATGGAATCAGCACCCTCGTGCTTGAAACGGCCCATGGCAGTACGTTTCTTCGGAATGGAATTGGGATCGTTCACATCGATCTCGACCACCCAGCCAAAACGGTTGGCCTCGTTCGGGTCCTTCGACACATCGAAGCGCTCATGGAAATTGCCCCAGTCGTAGACGCCTTCCGGGATGCCCATGCGCTTGTAATTGGCGGCCTCCTTGCTGTCCTCGGGCAGTTTGCCGAGGAAATAGCCGTGAATATTTTCTTCGCCCGAAACGTAGGTACCCCAGGGTGTGACGCCGCCCGAACAATTGTTGATCATGCCGAAGACTTTCTTGCCGGACGAATCGGCATTGGTCTTGACGCGGTCATGCCCGGCAACGGGGCCGGAAAGCTGCATTTCCGTGTTCGCGGTGATGCGGCGGTTGAGCTTGCCGTCCTTGACGACCTGCCACTTGCCATCGACCTTCTTGATCTCGACGACGGTGCCGCCATGGGCAGCCATTTCGATATCGACACGCTTCTGGTCAGCCGGTGAAACCTCAAGCTTGCCCTCGACAACCTTGACGATGCCGGGGAACATCAAATGTTCATTGGTGTACTCATGGTTGACGACGAGGATGCCGTGCTCAGAGGAACCGTCGATCGGAATGTAGCCGACATAATCATTGTTGTAGCCGAACTGCTTGGCCTGGCTTTCCGGCGTCTGATTCAAGGGATCGAACTCCGGCGAATCCGGAAACAGGCCATCGCCCCAGCGCAGGAGCACATCGGCATCGTAGCCGGCAGCGACATGGTGTTTCTCGTCAATACCTGCCTCGACTTCCTCGAAAGTGAAGGCCGATTTGCTCTCGGCACGCGCGTCGTCGGCGAGCATCAGCGCCATCGGGCTGACGGTTGCGGCAATGGCGGAAACGGCAAGCGAGCCCTTCAGGAACCCGCGGCGCGAAAACCGCGCGGCAATGAGTTCGCCCATGGTGGCATTGTCGGTCGGGTTGTGGCCGGGACCGTCATTTTCCTCGAGAAGGCTTGTGCGGAATGTCTGAGATTGGTCGTTCATGGCGTTTACCTCTGGCTATCTGGCTGGGAGAACGGATTTCAACCGTATCGACCCGCTATGACGGCAGAGTAACAGTATGATGACAGTTTCCCTTGTTTCTTCCTACCTGCGATAGTTCATGCAGCCGCGATCAGCCCGCCATAGATATCGAGATCGACATTGCCACCGGAAAGAACCACCGCAACGGTCTTGCCCCTGATATCCACTTCGCCCGTTGCCAAAGCTGCAAGCGCCACGCAGCCGCCAGGCTCCACAATCAATTTCAGATAGTTGGCGGCATCGCGCATGGCGGCCCTGACCGCGTTGTCGGAAACGGCTATGCCGCCTGCTAGATTGTGTTTGTTGATCGGGAAGGTCAGAACACCCGGCTGCGGCGTCAGGATCGCATCGCAGATCGAACGATGGCCGCTCTCGTTGCTTACGCGTTCGCCGGCAATGAGCGAGCGGCGCAGATCATCGAAATTTTCCGGCTCAACGCCCCAGATGCGCGTCTGCGGCGAGCCCGCCTTTACCGCAACCGAAATACCACTGATCAGACCACCGCCGCCGCTTGGCACGAAGACATCGTCAAGCGTCAGTCCACGTTCCCTGGCCTCCGCGATCAGCTCAAGACCGATCGTACCCTGCCCTGCCATGATGGAAGGATCGTCATAGGGTGGCACCAGAACCATGCCGCGCTCTTCGATGTATGGTACCGCCACGGCCTCGCGGCTTTCACTGTAACGGTCAAAGAGAACAACTTCCGCGCCGTAGGACCGCGTATTGGCGATCTTGGTCTGCGGTGCATCGCTCGGCATGATGATGACGGCCTTGATGCCGAAAAGCCGGGCGGAACTGGCGACACCCTGCGCATGGTTACCCGAGGAAAACGCCACGATGCCACGCTCACGCTCCTGCGGGGTGAACTGGCTGATGCGGTTATAGGCGCCGCGAAACTTGAACGAGCCGGTGCGCTGCAGGCATTCCGGCTTGAACAGGATGCGAGCATCGTATCGGGCGTTCAAGGCTTCGGATTCGATCAGCCGGGTGCGTACAAGCTGGCCCTCAAGCCGCGTCGCGGCAGCCTCCACATCGGCTATTCCAACGGCAAAACCCTGACTGTCCATGCGGCCCTCGCTTCAACGCTATGATCATAGCGAATTGATAGCACCATGAATGGCTTCAAGCATCCAAATCATTGTCATCATGGCAATTGACGGCGGACGCTTCACGCCGGCGCGGAATTCTCCCGATGCGCTAGAAACTGCGGCAGTTCCGCTATCGAGCCAAGAATGGCATCGCTGAGCGGGCCGAGATCGTCGAGGGTGCTGTTCCCAGAGAGGACGCCAACAGCAAGGCCGGCGCCCGCAGCATGGGCCATCTCAAGATCATGGGCATTGTCGCCCACCATGGCGATGGCAGCAGGCGCCAGACCAGTATTCGCGGCAAAAAGATGCAGCTGATCGGCATGCGGCTTGGCGCGCGCCACGGAATCATAGCCGATGATGACGGTGAACAATGATGTCAGGCCAAGCGCTTCGGCTGTCGCCCGCGCACCGGCTTCCGAATCGTTGGTGGCGATGCCGAGGACAAAACCCTGCTTGACCAGCGCCTCCAGCGTTACATGCAGGCCCTCGATGCCGACGGCGCGGCGCGAGCCTTCGCGCACGGCATAGTCATCATAGTCACGGATACGCGCCCGCTTTTCTTCGAGCGTCAGTTCCGGGTGCCAGAGATCGACAATGTCGTGAATGGTTCCGGCAGCGACAACTGAGCCACCGCGGAATTTTTCCATTTCCCAATCATAACCACCAGCTTCGACCAGCACCCGCGCCCGCACCTCATCGCCATCCGCCGCCTTGTGCGCCAGTTCCATGGTGATGCCGAACCAGGTGCGGTTGAAGTCAACCAGCGTACCGTCCTTGTCGAAAAGAATGCCGCGGATGTGCGACGAGCGGGTCGTTCCCATCAAGCCTCCAGGGAGCCGGGCTTGGCATTGATAGAACGCTTGGTGCCCAGCAGTTTCATCAGGTCATCGCCGCGCCTTGTATAACGATGGCTGCGGCGGGTGAGGATGCGGCCCGCCTGGGGTGCGGTCAAGGTGATGTCGCCGTCCGGATCACCGGGGACCGTCACCACCGTCACCAGTTTGGCTCCGGCTTCCACCTCGGCACCAATATCGACATGAAACAGGATCATGCCGCCCTGCGGCGCGCGGATCATCTCGACATTTTCGAGCGGTGTCACAGGGCCGTTGAAATCGACCTTCAGCTCTACACCATGATCAACAACAACGCCGCGGTGCACCAGGAACCGGTAAAGGCCCTCGGCATCGGCCCTGCCGGATTCGACATCGACATCGTTCAGACCGCGGAACTCGACCGTCGTGACGGCACGAGCCTTTCGCTGTGCCTCGGGCAGTTGCAAGACCGGGTGGGCGCATGCTTCCTCGAACGCGGCATCGGCGGTGCTGTCCCAGGAGAGGATCGCTGTCGAGCCCAAAGCCGAGGCAAGATCGTACATTTCCGGCAGAAAAGCCTGGTGGATGTAGAGATAGCTCTCGCTTTCATCGTCGCAGTGCAGGTCGAGCACGATTTCGTGGGGCAATGCCAGACGCAGGAGCTGCGCCTTCAGCCGTTCGGCCAGGGCTTTCGGCGCATCGACCGGTGCAAGACCGGACGTGTCGAACGTCTCCAGCAGGGGAAAGGACCGGTTGAAATTGACGTTAGAGAAGTATTCGAAGCGGCCGAGATGCTGATGCGCCAGCCACTGCGCCGAGCCGATCGGGTTGGCCTGCGGGACGACGGTAATGTAGCCAGCAACGCGGCCTTCCCTCTCGGCCTTTTCCAGCATGGGAATGAGGAAATGCAGCGCGGCCTGTCCTGGCAATTCCGAACCATGCAAGGATGATTGCAGATAGGCTGTCACAGCCTTTTCATTCTTGCCTTCGAAACGCAGGACCCGCAGTTCGATGCTGTTGCCCGGCACATCGCCGGCCAGTTGGATCATTTCCGTCTTCATTGCGTCTCTTCCTCAGTCACTTCCAATAGCCGATGCCGCGTTATCTCTCCCCTTGTGGGAGAGATAAGCGCAGCTCTGTATTAGCCTTATTTGCCCCGGCGCTTGCGCAAGTGCGCGACAAGCCCTTGCGTGGAAGCGTCCTTGTCCTTCGGCTTGACCTCGCCGGAAACGACCGGCAGGAGTTCCGTTGCCAGCTCCTTGCCGAGTTCCACTCCCCACTGATCAAAGGCGTTGATGCCGAAAAGCTGCGCCTCGACGAAGACGCGATGCTCGTAGAGCGCAATCAGCCGTCCGAGCGCGTAGGGATCGAGCTTGTCATGGACGATCGTGATCGACGGCCGGTTGCCGGTGAAGACGCGGTGCGGCGCGATCCGCTTCACTTCCGATTTCGGCAGGTCCTTTGCCGCAAGCTGGGCCTTGGCTTCCTCCAGTGTGCGGCCCTTCATCAGGGCTTCGGACTGGGCAAGGCAATTGGCGAGCAGCATCTCATGCTGGTTATCGAGGTGCGGCTCATGGCCCTTGGCTGCGACGATGAATTCCACCGGGATCGTGTCCGTGCCCTGGTGCAGGAGCTGGAAGAAGGCGTGCTGGCCGTTGGTGCCGGGCTCGCCCCAGACGACCGGGCCGGTGGGACCGGAAACGGGTTTGCCATCGACGGTGACGCCCTTGCCGTTGGACTCCATGTCGAGCTGCTGCAGATAGGCAGGCAAGCGCGAGAGGCGCTGGTCGTACGGAATTACGGCACGGCTGGTATAACCGGAGATGGCGCGGTGCCAGTAGCCGACAAGACCGAGCATCATCGGCAGGTTCTTGGGCAAAGCAGCCTTGCGGAAATGTTCGTCCATCGCATGGGCGCCATCAAGGAACCGGCCGAAATCCTCTGGGCCGATGGCAATCATCAGCGGCAGGCCGATGGCCGACCAGATCGAATAGCGGCCGCCGACCCAATCCCAGAAGCCGAAAATGCGGTCGGCGGGGATGCCGAAAGCGTCAACCTTGTCGAGAGCGGTCGAAACGGCGGCGAAGTGCTGGCCAACAGCCTTCTCACCAAGCGCATCGGCAATCCATTTGCGCGCCGTCCTGGCGTTCGTCATGGTCTCGATGGTGGTAAAGGTTTTCGAGGCAATGATGATCAGCGTCGTCGCGGGATCGAGACCGGCAAGCGTATCGGCGATGTGTGCGCCATCGATATTGGAGACGAAATGCAGCTTTGGCCCGTCATGATACGGCGACATGGCGAGCGTCGCCATGGCCGGGCCAAGATCGGACCCCCCGATGCCGATATTCACCACGTCGGTGATCGGCTTGTTCTTTGCGCCCTTGATGGCACCCGATCGCAGGCCATTTGAGAAGGCCGCCATGCGGTCAAGGACCTCCTTGATGCCGGGCATGACATCTTCGCCATCGACCTTGATCGGCTTGCCCGAGCGATTACGCAGCGCAACGTGCAGCACCGCCCGACCTTCGGTATTGTTGATTGGTTTGCCGGCAAACATCGCATCCCGACGCGCCTCGACACTGGCCGCTTTTGCCAGATCGGCAAGCAGTGAAAGCGTGTCGTCGTTCACAAGGCATTTCGACCAGTCGAGCAGAAGATCGTCAAGCTGGAGCGAGTAGCGGGAGAAGCGTTTTGGATCATCGGCAAAGGTCGTACGCATATTCTTCGGTGCGCCACTTTTCCAATGTGCTTTCAATGCCTGAATCGACCGCTTGAGGTCTTTCGCTTGTCCTGACGCCATGTCTGTCTCCTGAAGTCACGCTTGATGGTGGGCAAACTGCCACCGGAACGGTTTTAGTTCAATCGATCCAGACAAAAATCTCCGCCCTTTCAATGCCGGGGCAAATGTGTTCGGCAAATGCCGGCCGACCTACGGCATCGAAACGCTTCTATTTGGTTGGGAAATGCCCTAGCTTCTTTGCACCAGGGAGGGACTTGAGCATGGATTTGACGGGAGAAGAGCGAATTGCCGCATCGCGTGACGCAGTCTGGAAGGCCTTGAACGATCCGGAAGTCTTGAAAGCATGTATTCCGGGATGCGAAAGCCTCGAGAAGATTTCCGACACGGAGCTTGAAGCCACTGTCGGCGTCAAGATCGGCCCGGTCAAGGCGCGTTTCAACGGCAAGGTTGAACTGACCAATCTCAATCCACCCTCTTCCTATACAATTTCCGGCGAGGGCAAAGGCGGCATTGCAGGTTTTGCCAAGGGCGGTGCCGATGTGACCCTGACTGAGGAGGGCGCCGAAACAGTGCTGGCCTATGTAGTCAATGCGGATGTCGGCGGCAAGATCGCCCAGCTCGGCAGCCGCCTGATTTCGTCGACGTCGAAGAAACTCGCCACGCAATTCTTCGAAAATTTCAACCAGGCTGTTAGCGGAACCTGAGTGCAAAACCCCCTGCCCTGTCGTAATTTCCATAAGCCATGGCGGAAAGCCGTTTGGGTTTGTGGAGCTGAAGCCGGGTATCCTTCCCGCATGCAATAACGCATCCGGAATGGAATGAATGCGCTCGTTTGACTTCATCATTGTTGGATCCGGATCGGCCGGTTCGGTCGTGGCGGAGCGCCTATCGGCAAACGGCCGATACTCCGTACTGGTCCTTGAAGCAGGCGGCTCTGACCGGCGGTTCTTCATCTCGATGCCGCTTGGCTATGGCAAGACGTTCTACGACAAGTCCGTCAACTGGATGTACCGGGCCGAGCCTGACCCGGGTCTCGGCGGCAATGCCGACTACTGGCCGCGCGGCAAGGTGCTCGGCGGATCGAGTTCGATCAACGCCATGGTCTATGTTCGCGGCGCTTCGGAAGATTTCGACGAGTGGCGCGACCACGGCAATCCCGGCTGGGGTGCTTCGGACCTTCTGCCGATTTTTCGCTCGCTTGAGAACCATGATGGACCATCGAACAGTCTCGGACGCGGCGGGCCGCTTCAGGTGACCGATTGCTCGAAGCTGTTCCACCCGTTGGCCAACCAGTTGATCAAGGCCGCCCAGGAATCGGGACTCGCCTGGAATCCTGATTTCAACGGGGCGACACAGGAGGGCGTTGGCGCGTTCCAGCTGACGACCAAGGGCGGGCGGCGTATGTCCGCGGCGCGGGCATTCCTGCGGCCTGCAATGAAGCGCCCGAATGTCACCGTCATCACGCAGGCGATGGTGACCCGCGTCCTTTTCGAAGGAAACCGCGCCACCGGCGTCGAATTCGAGCGTAGCGGCAAGCGCGAGAGGGTGAACGCAAACCGCGAGGTCATTCTTTCTGGCGGATCGGTCAACACACCGCAACTGCTCGAGCTTTCAGGCATCGGCGATGCGGTGCGTCTGCGCCGGCTTGGTATTCCCGTGGTGCACAACAATGCGCAGGTTGGCGAGAACCTGCAGGATCATCTCGGCATCAACTACACCTACCGGGCGAATGTTCCTTCGCTGAACCAGGTGCTGCGGCCGTGGTGGGGCAAGGCGCTCGCCGGTATCGAGTACCTGCTGTTGCGAACCGGACCGCTCTCAATCAGCATGAACCAGGGCGGCGGTTTTTTCCGCACCGACCCGTCGCGCAAACGCGCCAACATGCAGCTCTATTTCCAGGCGTTTTCGACCGTCGTACCCAAGGCAGGCGAACGGCCTATCCTGACGCCTGATCCCTGGCCGGGCTTTTCCATCGGTCTCTCCAATTGCCGCCCGACGAGCACCGGCTCGATCCATATTCGCTCCAACGATCCCTTGGAGCAGCCGCGGATTATACCGAACGCATTTTCTACCGGCCATGATGTGGCCGAGATGCTCGATGCCGTAAAGTTCCTGCGCAGGATCGCCGCGACACCCACAATGTCAAAATTGATCGTCGAGGAATTGCTGCCCGGTCCCGCCTGCCAGAGCGACGATGAATTGATTGCGGATTTCAGAAGGCGCAGTGGCACCGTCTATCATCCGGTTTCCACCTGCCGCATGGGACCCGATCCGTCGCAATCGGTGGTCGATCCGCGCCTTCGGGTTCACGGCCTGGAAGGCTTGCGTGTCATCGACTGCTCGGTGTTCCCCAACATCATTTCTGGCAATACCAATGCCGCCGCGATGATGGTTGGAGCCAAGGGTGCACAGCTCGTGTTGGAAGATCAGGTAGTCTGACAAGAGCCTAGCCATACCTCGCTTCGAGCAGATCGATATCACGGACCATTTTGGTGGCCATGGTGCTCTCCAGCCGTCTCGCCCGCACCAGACGGTAGATTTCCTGCCGCTCTGCCTTCAGCGCAGTAATATGGAGCAGCTTTCCGATCTCCTCGCTTCGTGCCGTCTGTTCGCGTTCCTCGCCAAGATGCATGCGCCCGTCGATGCGCTGGCGGTAAAGCTCCATGATCTGCGTGGCCACATCGGCATAGATGTCAGCATCGGCTCGCCCGGCCGCCAGATCGTGCTGCGCGCGCTCGACCGCCATGATTGCCGCTTCCGCTGCGGCAATACGTGCGTAGTCTTCCTCTTTCTGGTTCGAATCCTCGATGGGCAGGTCGATATTCCTGAGGAGACGGGGAAGACAGACGCTTGCCATGATCAGGGAAAGGATGATGACACCCGTCGCAAGGAAAATGACCAGATCGCGGGCGGGGAAAAGGCTTCCGTCCGTAAGAAAGAGCGGCAGCGTCAGGATACCGGCAAGGGTAATCGCGCCGCGAACGCCTGCAAAGGACATGGTGGCGACGAGTTGCCAACTTGGTCGCACGACTGCCTGACGGCGGTTCACGGGACGCGACAATGCGATGCGCCAGGACGCCCAGACCCAGGTAAAGCGCAACGCTGCAAGGGCTGCGTAGATCACTACCACATAGACCAGGAGCCACCAGGGACTTGAGTTACCGACATGCTGGACGTTTTCGACCGCGCCGTAAAATATGCCCGGAAGCTGTTCGCCCAACAGGACGAAGATGGCGCCGTTGGCGGCAAACTGCGCCGTATCCCAGACGGCCGTGCGCCGCACCCTTGTCAGTGCCAGCGACTGGCCGGTGTTTTCGGCATAGCTCATGGTGATGCCGGCAGCGACGGCGGCGAGAATGCCTGAAGCATGGACATGTTCGGCTAGGAGATAGGCGCCGAAAGGAATGAGCAGACTGATAAGGATTTGCGACCCGCTCTCCTCGCCGAGATGCCTGGTCAGGAACGCCTTGCCACGGGTAACGCCGAGGGTGACACCAACGCCGATGGCAATGCCGGCGAAGGCAAGCCAGAGAAATGTAAAGAAGGCTTCGGATAACGAGAATGAGCCGGTGAGCATGGCCGCAACGGCAAAGCGCATGCAGACGAGGCCGGAGGCATCATTCAACAGCGATTCGCCTTCGAGAATGTGCATCATGCGCGACGGGATCGGCACACGGGCCGCGATGGCCGATACCGCGATCGGGTCTGTCGGTGAGACGATGGCCGCCAGAGCGAAGGCGACGGGAAGCGGAACAGATGGAATCATCCAGTGGACCAAGAAGCCGAGACCAAGCA
The DNA here is from genome assembly GCF_002764115.1 of Phyllobacterium zundukense. NCBI lineage: Bacteria > Pseudomonadati > Pseudomonadota > Alphaproteobacteria > Hyphomicrobiales > Phyllobacteriaceae > Phyllobacterium > Phyllobacterium zundukense. The sequence goes on from NZ_CP017940.1 coordinate 3,440,761, forward strand.
CGGTGAAGATGACCAGGCCCAACGCCATTTCAAGAATGATGCCCTTGTCGCGGAAAAGCCCTTCCTTGGGGATACGCCAGCCATCGAGGAATAGGAGCGGCGGCAGGAACAACAGAAAGAAAATGTCCGGATCAAGCTCCACCCGAATGGTGGTGACCGAAGCAATTGCCGCACCAAGGCAAATCTGCACCAGCGGCAGCGGCACCGGCAGGGGCAGCATGCGGATGATGGAGTCGCTGACCACGACGGCCAGGAGCATCAGCAGGACAACGGTTATTGTTTCCACGGCGAATCCAGTTTCGATCGATGAACAGGATGAAGGAAGTGCGGGTGCTTTGTCGAGGCGAACCATGGCAACTTTGCGCCCGGATGATGCCCTTTGGATGAATTGCAATAACTAGCGGCGCAATCATTTTTACGTTTACGTCAATGTAAATACTTGCATGGGTGGCGCCTCTCGCAATAGATAGAATTGTTGAGTAGCATGGGCGTGGTTTTGGGGAACCGTGTACCGGCTTCAAAGAAAGCTAACTGGGAGGTTAATGTGGCCAAAGAGACAACACCGGCAAAAGCGCCCGCGCGCACAAGCGCGAAAGCGGCACCTGACAAGGCGGCGAAGACCGCTGCACCAGCTTCGAAAAAGCCAACCGGTAGTGTCAAGACGGCCGTGGCCAGCAGCCAGGCAAAAGCGCCTGCGAAGGCAAAGGCTGCGAAGGTGACTGCCGAGGCTCCGATTGCAACCCCGGCACCGGCGCCAAAGACCGAAGCCGTTGCTGTGAAGGCAGCAGATAAGACCAGGGCCAGTAGCCCGACAAAAGCGCCTGCGAAGACAAAGGCCGCAAAGGTGACTGCCAAGACTCCGATTGCAACCCAGGCACCGGCGAAACCGGCAGCCAAAGCCAAGACACCGGCGTCAAAGACAGAGGTACTTGCCGCAAAGGCAGGAGAGAAAACGGCCAAGGCCAGCAGCCCGGCAAAAGCGCCTGCGAAGGTGATTGCAAAGGCTTCAATTGCACCGGCGAAACCGGCAGCACCAAAGCCGGAAGCTGATGCCGCGAAACCTGCAAGCAAGACGGCAAAGGCTACGCCCAAGTTGTGGGTGAAATCCTATCCCGACGGCGTACCCGCCGATATCGCCGCTTTGCAATATGAGTCGGTTGGCGATTTGTTCGCCATGACCTTCAAGCAATACAGCAGCCGGCCGGCCTTCAGCTGCATGGGCAAGAGCATCACCTATGCCGAACTCGACCGCTACTCGCGATCGTTGGGCGCATGGTTCCAGTCGCGCGGACTTGTCAAAGGCGATCGCGTCGCGGTGATGATGCCCAATGTGCTGCAGTACCCCATCACCATCGCCGCTATCCTTCGGGCCGGCCTGACTGTCGTCAACGTCAATCCGCTTTATACGCCACGTGAACTTGAGCATCAGCTTAAAGACAGTGGCGCGAAAGCCATCATCATCCTCGAAAACTTTGCTGCGACGCTGGCGAAGGTGCTCACCAAGACCCCGGTACAGCATGTGGTCGTAGCGGCGATGGGTGACATGATGGGCCTCAAGGGCCATCTGGTGAATCTCGTCGTGCGGCGGGTCAAGAAGATGGTGCCTGCCTGGTCACTGCCAGGTCACACGCCATTCAAGACGGCATTGGCCAAGGGTGCAGCCCTGAACCTCAAACCTGTTGAGGTGAAGGGGCCCGATATTGCCTTCCTGCAATATACCGGCGGCACGACAGGCGTTTCCAAGGGTGCGATCCTGACCCACAGCAACATCGTCTCCAATGTCGCACAGATGCGGCTCTGGTGCGATGTTGCATACCGCATCAAGCCGCGACCCAGCGATCTGACCTTCATCTGTGCCTTGCCGCTCTATCACATCTTCGCTTTGACCGTGAACGCGATGATGGGCATGGAACAGGGCGCGCTGAACGTGCTCATTCCGAACCCGCGCGACATACCGGGCTTCGTGAAGGAACTGCAGAAGCACAAGATGCACATCTTCCCCGGCCTGAACACGCTGTTCAACGGGCTTCTGAACAATGAAGACTTCCGCAAACTGGACTTCTCGGGACTGATCCTGTCGCTTGGCGGCGGCATGGCGGTGCAAAAGCCGGTGGCCGAACGCTGGAAGGAAGTGACAGGCTGCCTGATCACCGAGGGCTACGGCTTGTCGGAGACTTCCCCTGTCGCATCGGCGAACCGGCTGGATGCGACGGAATTTTCCGGAATGATCGGACTTCCCCTTTCCTCAACGGATTTTTCCATCCGCGACGATGATGGAAAGGAACTTCCCTTGATGGAGGTCGGCGAGATCTGCATTCGCGGACCGCAGGTGATGGCCGGCTACTGGAACCGTCCGGACGAGACCGAGAAGGCCATGACAGCGGACGGTTTCTTCCGGTCCGGCGACATGGGCTACATGGACGAGCGCGGCTACACCAAAATCGTAGATCGCAAGAAGGACATGATCCTCGTCTCGGGTTTCAACGTCTATCCGAACGAGATCGAGGAAGTGGCGATGGAGCACCCCGGCATCCGCGAGGCTGCTGCCGTCGGAATTCCCAACGAACATTCGGGCGAGACGGTCAAGCTATTCGTCGTACGCAAGGATCCGGCGCTGACCGAGGACGCTGTCAAGGCGTTCTGCGCCGAGCGGCTGACCAACTACAAGCGCCCGCGCTCAGTCGAATTCCGCGAGGAGTTACCAAAGAGCAATGTCGGCAAGATTCTGCGCCGGGAGCTCCGAACCTAACGCAAGTATCAGGCGGCTTTTTCGCGGACCTGATAATCCTTGATCGCAGCGAAGCGGATCGCCTTCCAGCGCTCCGCCTCGTAGGACAGCGAGAAGGAATTCTGCGCCAGAAACACCGGATCATTGTCGAGGTCGTGTGCAATATCGGCGCGGTGGGCATTGATGAAGCGTTGCAATTCAGCCGGATCGTCGGCTGAAATCCAGCGGGCAATGGTGAAGCGTGCCGGTTCGAAGCCGACGGGCAGTGTATATTCCACCTTCAGCCGCTCGGTCAGAACGTCGATCTGCAGCGCGCCGACAACGCCGACAATGGCGGGCGAACCATCATCCGGCAGGAACAGCTGAACAACACCTTCTTCCGCCATCTGCTGCAAGGCTTCGCGCAGCTTCTTTGCCTTCATCGCATCGTCGAGCCGCACGCGGCGCAGGATTTCCGGGGCAAAGTTCGGCACGCCGCGGAACAGCAGGTCTTCGCCTTCTGTCAGCGTATCGCCGATGCGCAGAGTGCCGTGGTTGGGAATACCCACTACGTCACCGGCCCAGGCTTCATCGGCGATCTGGCGGCTGCGGGCGAAAAAGAATTGCGGGGCCGACAGGCCCATCGGCTTGCCGGTGCGTACCAGCTTGGCTTTCATGCCGCGCGACAGCTTACCCGAGCACACACGCAGGAAGGCGATACGGTCACGATGATTGGGGTCCATATTGGCCTGAATCTTGAAAACAAAGCCGGTCATCTTTTCTTCCGTCGCTTCGACGCGGCGCGTATCGGCATCCTGCGCTCGCGGGCTTGGGCCAAAGTCGCAGAAGGCTTCGATCAGATCGCGAACGCCGTAGTTGCGCAGTGCCGAGCCGAAGTAGACCGGGGTCATGTGACCTTCACGGAAGGACTGCAGGTCGAACGGATTGCAGGCATCGCGTGCCAGCGTGACCTCGTCTATCCATGCCTGACGCTCGTTTTCGGGCAAAAGACCGGAGGCGCCAGACGATTCCGGGCCGTTGACCGGCGTCGGGACATCTTCGCTATCGCGCTGACGCACCGTGTTGTTCTGCAGATTGTACGTTCCGGCAAAGCTCTTGCCGCGCCCGATCGGCCAGGTGATTGGGGCCGTATCCAGCGCCAGCTTCTGCTCGATCTCGTCGAGTATTTCGTAAGGGTCGCGGCTTTCGCGGTCGATTTTGTTGACGAAGGTGACAATCGGGATGTCGCGCATGCGGCAGACTTCGAAAAGCTTGAGCGTGCGCGCCTCGATACCCTTGGCGGCATCGATAACCATGACCGCGCTATCGACGGCGGTGAGCGTGCGGTAGGTATCGTCCGCGAAATCTTCGTGGCCGGGCGTATCCAGCAGGTTGAAGATGCAGTCTTTATACTCAAAGGTCATGACCGAGGTGACGACCGAGATGCCGCGTTCACGTTCGATCTTCATCCAGTCGGAACGGGTCTGGATACGGTCCTTCTTGGCCTTGACTTCACCGGCGAGCTGGATCGCGCCGCCGAACAGCAGCAGCTTTTCGGTCAGCGTGGTTTTACCGGCGTCAGGATGCGCGATGATCGCGAAAGTACGACGCTTGGAAACGGGATGGTCGGCAGAAGACATAGAGAAGGCTCAAACTCGATAAGGGAATGGTTGCGCGCCTTCTATCAGCCGCAGCCCTTGCCGTCGACTGCCAATTCTGAATGGCAGGTCAGACGGTTTCGACGAGCTGTCCGGATTTTTCTTCGCTCATGAACGGCTCGATGGCAATTCGCTTGGTGCTCCTGACCGTCACAAAACTATTGGGCGGGACGGGCATCCAGTTTCCGGCTTCGCCATCGAGAGGTTCCGAGACGACGCAAAGGCCGGCGCTGGCCGCGAGGCTCGCCGTGTAGAGCGACGGCGCGAAACGATCCGTGGCATAGCGGACTGCGTAGAGATGCTTGCCATCGGAGAAGGCAGCGGTGAGCCGGATGAAGGCTGGCACACCGGCACGTTCGGCTTCCGCAACGATAGCGTTGACAGTCCCGACCAGCGCCTCGGCCGGATCGTTGTCGAGACCATGCTGCAGCATCAGCAGAAAGATCAGTTCGGAATCGGTCGAGCCAAGCTTTTGGGCGTAGAGCGTATCGTCGAGACGCGCTTCCAATCCGCGCCGCAAGCGGTCGAAATGACCGATCTGGCCGTTGTGCATGAAGCTCCATTTGCCGGAGACAAAGGGATGACAGTTCATGCGGCTGGTGGGGCCGCCGGTCGAGGCGCGTACGTGGGCGAGAAAGAGGTGAGAACGGATCTGACGCGACAGGCTCTTGAGATTTTGGTCCGACCACGCCGGCAGGATATCGCGGTAGAGGCCTGGCTCATCCCGTTCGCCATACCAAGCGACACCAAAACCATCGCCATTGGTGCGGGTCTTGGCCTCATGCGCATCGTGGCTTTGGGCGATCAGGGAATGACAGGGGGAGGCAATAACGTCTTCAAGATAGAGCTGAGGTCCGAGATAGGCTGCCCAACGACACATGAATCACCTGGTTTTGGTCACGCGATGACTGACAATACCGTGTGATTTCATTCTTGGGAATCGCCAGCGCGAGACTGGGGATAAAATCAGATTGTGTGCAAAGAATGGACGTGTCAAATCTTGTGAGTTGACGGTTCCTGCAGTCTGGTGAAAAAGGTCTCTTCATGTCTAAAGAAACCGATTCCGCTCATCCACGAAACCCCGCCCTCGGCCTCGTCCGTCTACCGCATGGACAGGGTCTTGAATTGCCCTCCTATGAAACAGCCGGTTCAGCCGGGATGGACCTGCGCGCTGCCGTGCCGGAAGACAGGCCATTGCTGCTCCTGCCGGGCCGCAGGGCTCTGGTACCGACTGGTCTGATCTTTGAAATCCCGCATGGTTTCGAGGCGCAGATCCGGCCCCGTTCAGGCCTTGCGCTCAAGAACGGAATTACGTGTCTCAACACACCCGGAACGATTGATTCCGACTATCGTGGTGAGGTAAAAGTAATATTGATTAACCTCGGCGATGACGATTTCTATGTGACACGCGGCATGCGTATTGCGCAGGTCGTTCTGGCACCGGTTGTCCAGCTTGCTGTCGAAGAGCGGCAGCATGCCAGCGACACGGCGCGCGGTACCGGGGGGTTCGGGTCAACGGGCACTTCTTGATTGAATTCGACTGGGAGGTCGTCATGGACAAGGGCAGGGTTTTCCGTCAGCTGCATGAAGGACCCGAGATTTTTCTCATGCCCAATCCATGGGATCCGGGGACGACAAAATTTCTCGCCTCCCTGGGTTTCAAGGCGCTCGCGACCAGCAGCGCAGGCTTCGCGTTTTCACGTGGATTGCCGGACGGTGGAATCACCTTCGATGTAATGATGCAGCATTGCCGCGATCTTGTTGCGGCAACGGACCTACCGATCTCCGGTGATCTGGAGAAGGGCAAGGGCGACAGTGCCGACAGCGCTGCAGAGACAATCTTTGCTGCCGAAGCGGCCGGTCTTGCCGGCTGTTCCATCGAGGACTTTTCGGGCGATCCGGACAAGCCCATTTATGATTTTTCGCTGGCCGTCGAACGTGTTGCTGCCGCTGCCGAAGCCGCGCGTGCGCTCAGGAGCGATTTTGTTTTCACAGCCCGCGCCGAAAATTTTCTGCATGGCAAGACTGATTTCGACGACACGCTCAAGCGTTTGCAAGCCTTCGAAAAGGCTGGCGCCGATGTGCTGTTTGCCCCGGGTATTTCCGATCTCGAGCGCATCCGCACGATCTGCGCATCGGTTTCAAAACCGGTAAGTGTACTGGCTCCGGCGTCGCTTACGGTCAGCCAACTCGCGTCAGCCGGTGTGCGCCGGATTTCACTCGGCCCGCGCCTGACGACGGCTGCCTTTACAGCGGTACGCGATGCTGTGCGCGAGGTTCTGGACAAGGGCACCTTCGAATTTACCAAGACAGGCGTGCCATTTAGCGATCTGCAACAGCTGTTTTCACAAGGCACGGATAAGGATAGTTGAAATGACGCGCCCCGATCTGGTTATTTTCGACTGTGACGGGGTTCTCGTCGATACCGAAACACTCGCCAATCACCATCTCGTCAAGATGCTCGGTGCGTCCGGCTATCCAATCACCTTCGAAGAGGCCCGCAAGAATCTTTGCGGCATGCCAATGCGGGCGGTGAAGGAGAAGGTTGAGGCGGAAGGCTATTCACTCGGTGAGGATTTTGTGGACCGCTGGTATCAGGCCATCCCCATCATTTTTGAAAATGGTGTCGAAGCCATCCCCTACATTAAAGACGTTATTACGGCAGTGAAAAAGGCTGAACTCCCCTATTGCGTGGCTTCATCCGCCAATGTCGAAAAGATGCATATCACGCTCGGCAAGACCGGTCTTATCGGTCATTTCCAGGACGTGCTCTACAGCGCCTCCATGGTGGCCCGCGGCAAGCCATTTCCCGACCTGTTTCTGCATGCGGCAAAGGAGATGGGCTGCGAACCATCCCAGGCGGTTGTGATCGAGGACAGTGTTGCCGGTACGAAAGCCGGCACGGCCGCCGGTATGCGAGTCTTCTCCTATTGCGGCGATGAACATGCGGATGTGGAAGGTTTGACTGCGGCGGGCGGCATTCTTTTTGACGACATGCGCAACCTGCCTGCGCTGCTGGGGATTGCCTGATGGACGGGCCGTTGAAGGTCATCGACATGCACACGGGCGGCGAGCCCCTGCGTATCATCACCAGCGGTTACCCTGGACTGCCCAAGGCAACGATCCTTGAAAAACGCGCCTATGTCCGCGACAAGCTGGATCACTTGCGCAAGATATTGATCTTCGAACCCCGCGGCCACTACGACATGTATGGCGCTTTGCTGGTGGAGCCGAATCTGCCCGGCGCTGACCTCGCGGTGCTGTTCATGCACAATGAGGGTTATTCGACCATGTGCGGCCATGCGATCATCGCGCTTGGCCGCTATGCAGTTGATTACGGTATCGTGCCCAAGACCGAGCCGGTGACGACGGTTCGCATTGAATGTCCCTGCGGAATGGTCGTGGCTTCGGTAGAAGTGCGGGACGGCAAATCCGGCGGCGTTTCTTTCGATAGCGTACCGGCCTTCCTGTTCGCTACGGACCAGAGCATCGACCTGCCTGGTTTCGGCACGGTCAAATTCGACGTTTCGTATGGCGGCGCTTTCTATGCACTGGCGGATTGCCACCAATTCGGCCTCGAGTTTGGCCGCGATCCGGCACGAAAGTTTATCGAGGCTGCGACCATTTTGACGGAAGCGGTAAAAGAGGCGGTGCCGCTCGACCACCCCGACCACAAGGATCTGGCGTTCCTCTACGGCTCGATCCTGACGGATGGCGTTGATGCCTGGAATGAAGGCCCGACGAAGAACGTGTGTATCTTCGCCGATGCCCAGCTTGACCGCTCGCCCACCGGTTCAGGTGTCACAGCCCGCCTGGCAGCAATGCACGCCAAAGGCCAGATCCGCGAAGGGAATGCACGCATGTTCGAGAGCATCGTCGGGTCGCGCTTTGCCGGTTTTGTTGCCTCGCAGACCAAGGCCGGCGATTTCGATGCCATCACCGCACGCGTTTCCGGCCATGCCTATTACAGCGGCAAGGCGGAGTTTGTCGTCGAAGAGAACGACCCTCTGGGACAGGGTTTTCTCGTTATCTGATAGCAAGCGAAAGTTATTCAACCAAATGGTTGACTAATAACGCTTGCGATGATATTAAACCATATGGTTGAATTTCAGACACCCCATCTCGACGCCGTCTTCCATGCCCTCTCCGATCCGACACGAAGGGCCATGCTGCATCGGCTTACGGACGGAGAGCGTTCGGTCAGCGATCTCGCGACACCCTTCAACATGTCGCTGGCGGGCGCATCGAAACATATCAAGGTCCTGGAAGGTGCCGGGCTGGTCCGCAGGCATGTCCAGGGCAGGACGCATATGTGCCAGCTTGAAGCGGCGCGGCTTGCCGAAGCACAGGAATGGCTGCGCACATATGAAAGGTTCTGGACTGCGCGTCTGGATGATCTTGAGGAAATCCTGCGCGCCGAGGATCACGCCGCAGCTCAGACGGCCGAGAAACTGCCAAAGAACCCATCAACACCTGAAAAAACGTCAAGGAGACAGAAATGAACGAGCATGTTGGAAATGATCGGCTCGGCGTTGTCACCGCGCCTCGTACGGTTCGCATCGAACGCATCCTGCCGGGCCCTATTGAACGGGTCTGGGCATATCTGACGGAATCGGACAAGCGCAAGAAATGGCTGGCGCAGGGCCCGATGGCCAATTATGTCGGCGGTGACGTCAAACTGACCTTTTACCATTCGCAACTTACGGACGAAACGACACCGGCCGAATTCAAGAAATTGGAAGGCACATCCAATGAGGGCAAGGTTCTTCGTTATGAACCGCCACATGTCTTGAGCATTACCTGGCCCGACGGGGGACAGGATTCCGAGGTCACGTTCGAGCTCGAAGCGAAAGGCCCCGACACTTCGCTGAGGGTAACGCATACGCGCCTTGCCAGTGCCGATTCCATGGTCATGGTTGCGAGCGGCTGGCACACCCATCTCGGCGTGCTCATCGATCATCTCAATGGAGACAAGCCGTCGGGATTCTGGGGCAACTTCGAACGACTCAGAAAGGAATACACCCAGATTATCGTCGAATAGAACCGTAAGGGCTTACTTACACAATGTCGAGGCCGGCGCCGTGCCAGCCTCGACGGCAATTAGTTGGGGCGAAACGCCCGTTCCAAAAGTATGACGGGCTCATCTGTATAGGTTGTCTCGAGGACCTTGTTAAAGCCGTTCTTTTCGGCAATTCGCAACGAGGCGGAATTTTCCGGCGATATGATGCAAAGCGCCCGATCCTGCTTGAAGAATGTATCGCCCCAGTTGACAACCCTCGCAAGCGCTTCGCTGCCATAGCCCTTGCCGTGAATTTCCGGCGCAAGGACCCACCCCATTTCCGGCGCGTCACCGAACGGCGGACTGATCTCCCGCTGAAAATCGGCAAAGCCGAGCTCGCCGACAAAGCGTCCCGTTGCCTTGTCTTCCATTGCCCAGAAGCCATAACCGATCAGGGGCCAGAGACCGGCATAGCGCAAGAGGCGAGCCCAGGATTGCTCGCGGGTCGATGGCTTTCCCGTTATCTGCGTGTAGATCGTGGGATGCTGCCACATGGCGTGAACCGCCTCAAAATCCTCGCGCCGATGGGGACGCAGGATAAGGCGGTCGGTTTCAAGGGTGGGAATCATGGATGGTACTCCGTTTTCACGGTTATCGGTCTTAGCCCTAAACCTCCACCGTCTGCAATGCAGCGGCGATCCTGGCAGCCAGTCGTTCGGCCACCTCGTCCTTGCTCATGTCCGGCCATTCCTCCACGCCTGAACGGGTGACGATGCGCACGGCGTTGCGATCGCCGCCCATGACACCGGTCTCATGACTGACATCGTTGGCCACGATCCAGTCGGCACCCTTCTTGTCGAGCTTCTTGCGCGCGTTCTTCAGCAGATCCTGGGTTTCCGCGGCAAAGCCAACAACGAGGCGTGGTCGCAATTTACTGTGGCCGACGCCGGCCAGAATATCGGGATTCTCGACCATTTGCAGTGCTGGGGCTTTTTCACCAGGCTTTTTCTTGATCTTTTCGCCAGCCTCCTTTGCCGTGCGCCAGTCCGCCACGGCAGCGACCATGACAGCGGCATCGGCGGGCAGGAACTGCTCCACCGCATCACGCATCTCACGCGCGGACTCGACGCGGGTCACCGCAACGCCTTCGGGGTCAGGAATTGTCACAGGACCGGAAACCAGCCGTACCGTGGCGCCGAGCCTCGCCAGTGCTGCGGCGATAGCGTGGCCCTGCTTGCCGGAGGAACGATTGGCGATATAGCGCACCGGATCAATCGGCTCATGGGTCGGGCCCGAGGTCATGATGACGGTCTTGCCTGTCAGCGGCTTGGGACGGCGGTCGAGCAGCGTCTCGATCGCCGCAACAATCTCCAGCGGTTCGGCCATGCGGCCCGCACCGCTTTCACCACTCTCCGCCATCTCGCCGCTGTTCGGACCGACAAAACGGATGCCGTCCTTCTCCAGAGTCGCGCGGTTGCGTTTCGTGGCCGGATGGTCCCACATTTTCGGGTTCATTGCCGGGGCGATCAGGACGCGCTTGTCGGTCGCCATAAGCACCGCAGATGCCAGGTCGTTCGCAAGACCATTTGCCATTTTGGCCATGAGATCGGCCGTCGCCGGCGCAACGACGATCAAATCGGCTTCACGCGACAGGCGGATATGGCCGACATCGTGCTCGTCCTCGCGGGAGAAAAGCTCGGTGAAGACTTTGTCAGCGGCGAGCGCGCCGACAGCCAGCGGCGTCACAAATTCTTCCGCCGCCTTGGTCACGACCGGCCGCACCTGGGCGCCCCGTTCGCGCAATCGCCGGATGAGGTCAAGGCATTTATAGGCGGCGATACCGCCGCCTATGATCAGAAGTACGCGCCGGCCGGATAATGAGCCCGACACGGCGGAAGGCTCGCCCACCACGGCAGCCACAGTCCCGAACGGCGTGGTATTTGCCAGATCGCCGAGAAGGAGCCGGACCTCTTCTTCCATCGAACGTCCGTGCGCGGCGGCACGCAGGCGCAATTTTTCCTTGATGGTGTCGTCAAGATTGCGGATTGTGATGCTGGCCATATGATTGCACTTTCGCGAAGACACCACGCAATTTGCAATCATTGATATCACCAATGGCAGTATTTCTTCAAGAGACTAGCTTGTAAGTGATCATGACAAGGCAAATTGCAATCACCCACAGAGCAATACGCCCGGAGCGAGTGTGCCTCGCCTCCGCCTTGCCGATTGCCTTGGCTGTCTGTTCGTCAAAGCGCAGACCATTTGCCGCCATCTGGTCGAGTTCCTGTGACAAGCGATCGGCGCGTGCCAGGAGTTCGGGCGCCTGGCGGGCAAGATGCAGTAGAGCATTCGCACCGTCGCGGGCATCAATGAGAATGCCTTGCGGGCCGAGATTGCGGCGTATCCAGCCGCCGACAACCGGCTCGGAGGCTTTCCACATGTTGAAATGCGGATCCAACGTACGTGATACGCCTTCAACGACGACCATGGTCTTTTGCAGCATGACGAGCTCGGGCCGGGTTTCCATGTCGAATAACTCGGTGACCTCGAAAAGCAGTGTCAGCAGTTTCGCCATGGAAATCGTTTCCGCCGGCTGGCCATGGATCGGCTCGCCAATGGCGCGGATTGCCTGGGCAAAGCTCGATACATCATGATGATGCGGCACATAGCCCGCTTCGAAATGCACTTCGGCGACCCGTGCGTAATCTCGGGTGATGAACCCGTAGAGAATCTCGGCAAGGAAGCGGCGTTCCTTCTTGCCCAGGCGGCCGGTAATGCCAAAATCCACCGCAACAATATGACCATCGGAATCGACGAAGAGATTGCCGGGATGCATGTCGGCATGGAAGAAGCCGTCGCGCAATGTGTGGCGCAGGAACGACTGGATCAGCGTTTCCGCGAGCTTGATGAGATTATGGCCGGCAGCGCGCAAACCTTCGATGTCCGACATTTTCACGCCGTCGATCCATTCGAGCGTCAGCACGTCGCGTCCGGTGCGCTCCCAATCCACAGTTGGAACACGGAACCCCGGATCGTCCTTGGTGTTTTCACCAATTTCCGACAGTGCCGCCGCCTCAAGCCGCATGTCCATTTCGATACGGGTGGTTTGCGCGAGCGTACGCGTGACTTCGATGGGACGCAGGCGGCGCGTGGCAGGCACATAACGCTCCTGCCATTTCGCCACCAGGAAAAAGCTCTCCAAATCATTGTTGAACCGCTGGCGGACACCCGGGCGCACCACCTTGACGGCGACCTTCTTGAGCTCGCCATTGCTTCTGACGAAGGCCGGGTGCACCTGCGCAATCGACGCGGCAGCCATTGGTTCGTTAAAGCTTACATAAAGATCCTGGACTGACCGTCCGAGCGAGCCTTCGATTGCCTTGACCGAAGCCTCCATCGGAAAGAAATCAAGCTGGTCCTGCAAGAGCGCAAGATCGTCCGCCACCTCATTTCCGACCACGTCAGGCCGCGTTGCCAGGAATTGGCCAAGCTTGACGTAGGATGGACCGAGTTTGTTGATGGCGCGCGACATACGCTCGGAGCGCTGGGCGGTCATTGCACGCCGGCGGGCCAAGAGCCCGGCCATGCGATGACCAAACGCAGGAAGACCGCTCAAGCCTTCCGCAGGCAAGGCAGATATGACGCCCTCACGCGTCATGATCCATCCGGCCCGCATCAGGCGAAATGTTGCTGCAAGCTTACTCATTAAGAGCTCTTTCCGACCATATTGACCTATTCTGACGGAGGCATGTTGTGACAAGAACAAGCAAAGACAGGAAGACCCGCACTTTTGGTGCGGGCGAGTGGCTTTGCGCCGGGATTGGAGCAACAGGCCCCGTCCCTTCGGGTTTCCGGCTGGCGGACACCCACTTTGTCAGGCGGCTTCGCCCGATGCACCACATCGACCTCGCCACCTTCCGCGTGGATTGTCTCGCCAGCCGAGAAACAGAATAGGTCAATATGGTCGGAAAGAGCTCTGAAATCACAACTTCCAGCCGGAATGCAGCGCAGCGATGCCGCCGGTAAAATTGCGCCAGCTCACACGTTCGAAACCAGCCTGGCGGATCATCTCGGCGAAATCAGCCTGACGCGGAAACTTGCGGATCGACTCGACGAGATATTGATAACTGTCGGCATCGCCGGTCACAGCCTTGCCAATTTTCGGAATGGCATTGAACGACCAGGCGTCATAGACCTTGTCGAGGACCGGCAGTTCAACCTCGGAAAATTCGAGGCAAAGGAACCGCCCGCCCGGCTTCAGGACACGGAAGGCTTCTGACAGGGCGCGGTCAATATGCGGGACATTGCGGATGCCGAAAGCGATCGTATAGGCATCGAAGCTCGCATCCTGGAAGGGAAGCACCTCGGCATTGGCTTCGACAAATTCGGTGTTGTCGGCAAGGCCTTTTTTCTCGGCACGGTCGCGCCCGACGCCGAGCATGGAGCCGTTGATATCGAGCACGGTCGCATGGGCATTGCGGTTGGAAGCTTCAATGATCCGGAAGGCGATGTCGCCAGTACCGCCAGCCACGTCGAGCACTTTCCAATTCGCCGTCTTGGAAGGTGACAGCCAGGCGATCATCGAATCCTTCCAGATGCGATGAAGGCCGCCCGACATCAGGTCGTTCATCACATCGTAGCGCTTGGCGACGCGATGGAAGACATCATTGACGCGTGCCTGCTTTTCCCCATCGCTGACATCCTGAAAGCCGAAGGATGTTTCCATGCCGCCATGGGCCCCGGTGCGTTGCTGGCTCATTGTGTTTACCTGTTGATCTGCGTTGCCCGGACCATAGAAGATTGAAACACATAAGGCTATTGTCCTGTTGCGCGGTGAAGCGACGCGTTGAATAATTTGTTTAATTTTTTTGGAGTGACCGGAATGGTCCTGAAAGCCGAATTGCATTGCCATATTGAAGGAGCCGCCTCCACGGGTCTGGTCGAGCGAAAGGCTGTCAAATATGGCGCCAATGTTTCCAGCTTTGTCCAGGGCGGCAAATTCGTCTGGCACGATTTCACCTCCTTCCTGCGTGCCTATGATCAGGCATCGATGCTCTTCCGAACCGAAGAGGATTATGCCGATCTTGCCGAGGATTACCTTCTGTCATTGAGCAGGCAGGATGCCATCTATTCAGAGGTGTTCATCTCGACAGATCATGCCATCAGCGCCGGGCTTGACCCGCGGGCCTATATTGAAGGTCTTGCCGAGGGCATGCGCCGCGCCAAGGCGGCGACGGGCATTGAGGGCCGCATGATTGCGACGGGCCTGCGCCACAAAGGGCCAGACGCCGTGCTGGCAGCAGCGCAGTACATCGTTGACAATCCGCACCCGCTGGTCACGGGTTTTGGCATGGCGGGCGATGAGCGGATGCATGCCCCCAAGGATTTCACAGCGGCGTTCGCGCTGGCGCGCAGTGCGGGGCTCGGGATCACTGTGCATGCGGGCGAACTGTCGGGATGGGAGAGCGTTGCGGACGCGCTGGACGCACTCAAACCCGGGCGCATCGGCCATGGTGTACGCGCGATCGAGAATCCCGATCTGGTCAAACGCCTGGCGGACGAACAAATCCTGCTCGAATGCTGCCCTGGGTCGAACATTTCGCTTAGCGTCTATAGCGATTTTCCTGCGCATCCCTTTGCAGAGCTTGCAAAAGCCGGTGTGCCTGTGACCCTCAATTCCGATGATCCGCCCTACTTCCACACGGACCTTGCACGGGAATACGAGATCGCGGCGACTTATTTCGGCTATGATGATGATATGCTCAACAAGGTGACTGAAACGGCAATCAAGGCCGCCTTTGTCGACGAAGATACGCGAACAGCGCTGCTCGAACGTCTTTACCCCGACAAAACTGTGCGCGTTGCCGATGAGCTCTTTGCGGGATCGGTGTCGAGCAGCTAAGGTCATGTGAATTCAGAGTAAAGGGGACTTCCCATGGGCGTCACGATCGTTTCCCATCCGCTTGTCCAGCACAAGCTTACAATCATGCGCGACAAGGATACCTCGACAGCGGGATTCCGGCGGTTGCTCAAGGAAATCTCGCTCCTGCTGTGCTATGAGGTGACGCGCGATCTGCAATTGACCAACATCAGGATCCAGACACCCTTGATGGAGATGGATGCGCCGGTAATCGAAGGCAAGAAGCTGGTCTTCGCTTCGATCCTGCGCGCCGGCAACGGCCTGCTCGAAGGTATGCTCGATCTCGTGCCGGCTGCACGCGTTGCGCATATCGGCCTTTATCGTGATCACGAAACGCTGCTGCCGGTCGAATATTACTTCAAGGCGCCCGAAGATATCGTCAACCGGCTGATCATCGTCGTTGATCCTATGCTGGCAACGGCCAATTCCGCCATAGCCGCCATTCAGAAGCTGAAGGATCGCGGGGCAAGCAATATCCGATTCCTTTGCTTGCTCGCCGCGCCGGAAGGTATAGAACGCTTTACCAAGGCGCATCCGGACGTGCAGGTTTTCACTGCGGCCATCGACAGCCATTTGAATGAAAAAGGCTATATCGTCCCGGGTCTCGGCGACGCTGGCGACCGCATGTACGGGACTAAGTGAGTCAGGCGCCGATGCGACGGAATACCGGATTGATGGTGCGCGGTTTGCGTTCCGAAAAACCATAAGCAGATTCGATGACGCGCACGGCTGCGGCGGCGTCATCATGGCTGCGGGCATGGACCAGTGCGACCGGTTCGCCTTCGTCCATTCGGGCGCCAATAGGCTGAAGGGCCGTTACTCCGACCGCATGATCGATGGGATCCTGCGGACGGATTCGGCCGCCACCGAGCGTCACAACCGCAACACCAATCGCGCGGGTATCAATTGACGAGACATGACCCGTCTGGGGGGCTTTCACCTCATGCGTTACCGGTGCGACCGGCAAATGATGGCTGATGCGAGAAATGAAATCTGTCGGACCGCCAAGCCCTGCCACCATGCGCCCGAAAATTTCCGCCGCCTTGCCGCTGCTCAGGGCATCGCGTGCCTTTTCCGTCGCAACCTTGTGATTTGGTGCGAGCTTTGCCGAGACCAGCATCTCAGCAACCAGCGCCAGCGTGACCGCTTCGAGACGGGCGTCCCGCCTATCCCCGGTCAGGAAATCGACAGCATTCCTCACCTCGACAGCATTGCCGGCAGCAAGAGCAAGCGGTTCGTTCATATCGGTCAGAAGCGCGGTCGTCGTCAGGCCGGCTCCTTGAGCCACCGCGACAATGCTCTCGGCAAGCGACACCGCATCGCGATTTCTGGCCATGAAGGCGCCGTTGCCTGACTTCACATCCAATACCAGAGCGTTGAGTCCGGCTGAAAGTTTCTTCGACAGGATCGAGGCGGTGATGAGCGGGATGGATTCCACCGTCGCGGTGACATCGCGGATGGAATAGAAGCGTTTGTCGGCCGGCGCGAGATTGGCTGTCTGCCCTATGATCGCACAGCCAACTTCGTACACTACCTTGCGGAACAATGCATTGTCCGGCTGGCTGCGATAACCGGGGATCGAATCCATCTTGTCGAGCGTTCCGCCCGTATGGCCGAGCCCCCTGCCGGAAATCATTGGAACGTAAGCGCCGCAGGCAGCGGCTATGGGCGCAAGCATCAGCGAGACGTTGTCGCCAACACCGCCAGTCGAATGCTTGTCAACCGCAGGACCGGGCAGATCGGACCAGTCAAGAATATCGCCGGAATCGCGCATGGCGAGCGTGAGAGCCACCGCTTCATCGCGTTTCATGCCATTGAAGAACACTGCCATGGCAAAGGCCGCAACCTGGCCTTCGGTGATTGCACCCGAACTCATGGCATTGACGAAGGCGGTTATGTCCGCCGCATCCAGTGTTTGTCCGTCACGTTTGCGGCGGATGATTTCCTGGGGCAACAACATCGCTTAGCCGATCTCCCGAACCAGTGCCCGAATGATCTTCTGCAGCCGTGCGCCACCCTTCGGCGCGACATCCTTGGTTTCCTCATGCGAGAGTTCCGCACCTGTCATGCCTGCTCCATAATTTGTGATGACCGAGCAGGCAGCGACACGCAGCCCGAAGAAACGTGCCAGAATGACCTCCGGCACAGTGGACATGCCGACCGCATCAGCGCCAAGCGTGCGTGCCATGCGAATTTCCGCCGGTGTTTCGAAAGACGGGCCGGAAAACCACATGTAGACGCCCATCGCCAGCTTTTCTTGCACCTCGCCGGCCGCGACGGCAAATGCGTCCTTGAGCTTGCTGTCATAGGCTGTCGTCATGCCAACAAAACGCTGGTCAGAGGGCTCGCCGATGAGCGGATTGAGGCCGGAATAGTTGATATGATCTTCGATCAACATCACGCTGCCGGGTGCAAGATCGTGGCGGACTGAACCGGCAGCATTGGTCAGGATCAGCATCTCGATGCCAAGATCGGCAAGCGCAGCGATGACAGGGCGCATGACCGAGGCGTCACCCTTTTCATAATAGTGAGCGCGGCCCGCCAGCACCAGGACCGGCTTGCCGGAAAGATAACCTGCGACGACCTCGCCGGCATGGCCAGAAACGCCGCTATGCGGGAAGCCTGGAAGGTCGGCATAGGGGATGCGGATGGCATTTTCCACGGCATCGACCAATGAACCAAGGCCGGATCCAAGCACCAGTGCAACACGCGGCGCCAGGCCATTGAGCTTTTGGATAATTGCTCCGGTCGCAGGTGCGATCATGCTGCACCTTTGCCGAGTACTTCCGCTTCGAAGCCGTAGGGAAACAGTTCTTTCATGGTGAGCGTTTCGACAATGCCATTGTTGTCGCAAAGATGCAGGCGCGTTTCAGGTCCGGCGAATTCGGCCAGGCGTTGACGGCAACCGCCGCAAGGCGTGCATTTCGCCTTCTTTTCGGCGACAACGGCGATCTCGGTGATCGTACCGCCGCCACCCATGACGAAGTGCGACAGGGCGGTGGTTTCGGCGCACCAGCCTTCCGGATAGGAAATGACCTCGATATTACAGCCGGAATAGATGCGCCCGTCGCTGGTACGAATGGCGGCTCCTACCGGAAACCGCGAATAGGGCGAATGCGTTTTCTGCATGGCGGCAAAGGCCGCGTCGAAGAGGTCCTTGCTCATTCTATCTTTCTTTCACATAGGCTACACCACCCGCCTTGGGCGGGATCGCCTTGCCGATAAAACCGGCGAGCAGCACGATGGTGAGAATATAGGGCAAGGCCTGCATCAATTGCACGGGCACTTCCCCGATCAATGGCAGGGGATGCCCCTGCATGCGGATTGCGACCGCATCGAGAAAGCCGAAGAGCAGGCAAGCGAACATCGCCTGAACCGGGCGCCATTTGGCGAAGATCAATGCTGCGAGCGCGATATAGCCCTTGCCCGCGGTCATGTCCTTGACGAAACCTGCACCCTGGGCTGTCGCCAGATAGGCGCCGGCAATGCCGCAAAGTACGCCGCAGCAGATGACCGCGCGGTAGCGCAGCCAGGGTACGGACACGCCGGCCGTGTCCACGGCAGCCGGGTTTTCCCCGACGGCACGCAGACGCAGACCGAAGCGCGTACGGTAGAGTACCCACCAGGTGAACGGAACGAGCAGGAATGCGAGATAGACCGGGATCGAATGACCGGAGATCAGTTCGTAATAGATCTGGCCGATGACGGGCACATCCTTCAGTGCTTCCGCGCCCGGAAGGTTGATCGGGTTGAAACGCGCTTCGTTGGGAAGCGAGGGTGTTCGTCCGCCCTGCTGAAACCATGCCTGGCCAAGGATGACGGTGGTGCCGGCGGCGATGAAGTTGATCGCAACGCCCGAGACGATCTGGTTGCCACGATGGGTGATGGAGGCAAAGCCATGAACGAGGCCAAGCGCGACGGAGACGAGAACGGCGGCAAGCAGGCCGATATAGGCTGAACCGAACCAGGTGGCGGCCGCACCAGCGGCAAAAGCGCCGGCAAGCATCTTGCCTTCAAGGCCGATGTCGAAAATGCCGGCGCGTTCGGAATAGAGCCCCGCCAGGCACGCCAGAAGCAAGGGAGCGGAGAGCCGGATCGTCGAATCGAACAGCTGGAGGATGGTGGTGAGCGAATCCATTACTGGCCTCCTCCCGTTGCGACAGCGGGCGCGGTCTCGCGTTTCGCCCGGCCGATCCGCTGGAAAATGCGTTGAAGCGACGGACGGAACATGTGTTCGAGCGCACCGGCAAAAAGAATGACCAGCCCTTGAATAATGACAATCATGTCACGCGATATGTTTGGCATGTCGAAGGCGATCTCGGCGCCGCCCTGATAGAGCATGCCGAAGAGGATGGCAGCAAGGACGATGCCTGCCGGATGCGACCGGCCCATCAGTGCAACGGCAATGCCGACAAAACCAGCACCCGCAACGAAATCCAGCTGCATGCGGTGCTGGGCGCCCATGATCGGATTGAGCGCCATCATGCCTGCGAGTGCACCCGAAATCATCATTGTAATGATGATGATACGCAGCTCGCTGATGCCGGCATAGCGCGCGGCCTTGGGACTGAAGCCCATGGTGCGTATTTCATAGCCGAGCTTGGTGCGCCAGATCAGCACCCACACCAGAAATGCTGCCAGCAGAGCAAGCAGGAAACTGATGTTGAGCGGAGCCGAACGCATATTGAGCCCGACAAGATTGAGCAGCCAGCCAAGACCTGGCAACTGACCGCCTTCAGCGAAAACACGGGTCTCCGGCGCCTGGCTCCCCATCGGCTTCAACACACCCACAAGCAGATAGACCATGATGCTTGCTGCGATGAAATTGAACATGATGGTGGTGATGACCACATGCGATCCGCGCTTGGCCTGTAGCCATGCCGGAATCAGCGCCCACAGGGCACCGACCAGTGCCGAGGCCAGGATTGCCAAAGGAAACGTCAACCACCAGGGCAGAAAGCCGCCAAGGCCGAGGCCGATGAGCGAAACACCGAGACCGCCGATATAGGCCTGGCCTTCGCCGCCAATATTGAACAGGCCACAATGGAAGGCGACCGCGACGCAGAGTCCGGTGAAGATGAAATTCGTCGCGTAATAAAGCGTGTAGCCGACACCATCGCCCGAACCAAAAGCGCCCTTGACCATCAAAACCGCCGCATCGATGGGGCTTTCACCAACCAGAAGGACCACGAGGCCGGCGACGAAAAAAGCGACAATCAGATTGATCAGCGGCAGGAGGCCATAGTCGGCCCAGGCAGGCAATTTGGCAAAGGGCTGGCTCATGGCAAGGTCTCGATGATCGCGTCGGAGGTTGAGATACGGGCATATTCGCCATCAAGGATGGAAAGGGCCAAAGCGTGGACATCTTCAGCTGCCCAGTGCTTGCCGCAATGATCCTTGCGGTCGATGCTCGCGACGGCATCTTCGGGCACGGTGACCTCGAATCCCAGGTTAGCTGCCATACGAACCGTGGCGTCGACGGAGTTTTCGAGCAGCACGCCCGTGATGACGAGACTGTGCACCTGCAATTCGTCCAAAACATCCATAAGGTCAGTACCGATGAAGGCACTGTTGGTGCGCTTGTCGACGACCGGCTCACCCAATTGCGGCGCTACCTCCGGCTTGAACTCATTGCCTTCCGTGCCGGGCCTGTAAGGCGATGTCGGGTCGGTGGAATCGTGGCGGATGTGGATGACCGGCAAGCGGCGCTCGCGCCAGGCGGCAAGCAGCCGGGCGATGGCGGCTTCGGTTTCCGGCTGACCGCGCCGGCCCCATTTCGGATCATCGATGGCGTTTTGCACATCGATGACGACCAGTGCCTGCGTCGTCATTCCGCCGCCTCCTGCTGTTCAACACCTGCCATAAGCAGGCCAAGCTCGCTTTCGCTGGCGTCAGAATCGCGTTCACCGACAATACGCCCGGCGAACATCACCAGAATGCGGTCGGAGAGCGAGCGGATTTCGTCGAGCTCCACCGAGACGAGGAGGACCGCCTTGCCCGCATCGCGCATTTCGATGATGCGCTTGTGGATGAACTCGATCGCGCCCACATCAACACCGCGGGTCGGCTGACCGATGATGAGAACGCCCGGGTCGCGCTCCATTTCGCGCGCGAGGACGATCTTCTGCTGATTGCCGCCAGAGAAATTAGCAGTCTTCAGGCGGGGGTCACCCGGACGGATGTCATATTTCTCGATCTTCTTGCGCGCATCGGCCTGGATGGCGTCGAGATCGAGAAACGGTCCATTGAGATAGAGCGGATCGTCATGATAGCCGAGGATGGAGTTCTCATATTCCTCGAAAGCCAGAACCAGGCCCATGTGATGACGGTCTTCCGGCACATGGGCAAGGCCGCGATCGCGCAGCTCGCCCGGATCCGCGGCTCCCGTAATATCGATGACCTGCCCGTCGAGAAGCACGCGGCCAGAGACAGCCGTGCGGATACCGGCGATGGTTTCGATCAGCTGTGATTGACCATTGCCCGCCACACCGGCAATACCGACAATCTCGCCGCCACGGACCGTGAAGGATGCGTCGTCCACCATCACCACACCGCGGCTGTCGCGGACTGTGAGGTTCTCGACGGAAAGCTTGATTTCCCCCGGCTTGGCCTCGCCCTTTTGCACCCGCAGGAGCACACGGCGACCGACCATCAGCTCGGCAAGCTCTTCCACCGTGGTTTCCTCGGTCTTGCGCGTCGCAACGACAGCGCCCTGCCGCATGACGGAAACATTGTCCGTCACCGCCATGATCTCGCGCAGCTTGTGCGTGATGAGGACGATCGTTTTTCCCTGATCCTTCAACTGTTCAAGGATACGGAAAAGATGGTCCGCCTCCGGCGGGGTCAGCACGCCTGTCGGTTCGTCAAGCACCAGTATTTCCGCGCCGCGGTAGAGTGCCTTCAGGATTTCCACGCGCTGCTGCAGCCCGACGGGGAGTTCCTCGATCATCGCATCCGGATCCACATCGAGCTGATATTCCCTCTCAAGCCGTTTCAGCTCGGCTCGGGCCTTGGCAATGCCGTTCTTCAGCAGCGGGGCACCCTCGACGCCCAGCATGACATTTTCCAGCACTGTGAAGTTTTCCACCAGCATGAAGTGCTGATGCACCATGCCAATGCCAAGTGCGATAGCGGCATTGGGATCGGTAATCTTAGCGGTCGATCCATTGATGCGAATTTCGCCGCTATCAGCTTGATAGAAGCCGTAGAGGATGGACATCAGCGTGGATTTGCCGGCGCCATTCTCACCAATAATACCGTGGATCGTGCCCTTTTCGACACGCAGATGAATGTCGCGATTGGCATGGACTGCACCAAAACGCTTATCAATTCCAATAAGTTCAATCGCCGGTTCGGCCATGTCCCCATCCGCTGTTGTTCAGCTTTTATCGTCTTTTCGAATTTTGACCCTAACACGGGATTTTTTTCTTTCCAGTCAAGAAACGCAAGATTCAATAGTCATCAAGTCGCTCGAACTTGAACCGCGACGAAACCCGGATTAGAGAAAGGGGTACAGGGTAAGGAAGACGAGCAATGACAGCCGATAACACGGACCGTTTGACCCGCCTCGAGATTTTGGTGACCGAGCAGGAAAAGACCATTGAGGAACTTTCCGGCCAGGTAACCGAGCAGTGGAAGGTCATCGAAGGCATGCGCCGCAAGCTCGATGCTCTAACCGACCGGTTTCTCGTCCTTGAAGAGCAGACCGCGCCCGATATTCCCGTAACCAAGCCGCCGCATTATTAGAGCGGAGTACATTCAAATGATGATCCGGGTTGAACCGCTGGAAAATCATCCGGAGCTCGTGCCGCTCTGCGCGCGCTGGAATTTCGAAGAATGGGGCCAATCCGCCGGTCGCACGATGGAAGAGACCGTCGAAGGGTTTCTCGGGTTTCTGGATCCGTCAAGCGGGCAGAAGGCATTTGTCGGCTTCGCATCGGGATTGCCCGTGGGCGTCGCGCTTCTGATCGACAATGACCTTGAAAGCCATGCGCATTTGAAGCCATGGCTGGCCAGCCTCTATGTGATGCCCGAGATGCGGGGTCAGGGTGTCGGAAAAGCATTGATCGGCGCCACTGAAAATTCGGCGCGCAATTTGGGTCATACACAGCTTTATCTCTACACGAGCGAGCCCGACTATTATCGGCCTCTCGGCTGGCAGGATTTCGAAACACTCACCGGCGACGATGCCGGTCTTGTCATTCTGGCGCGAAGTTTGATCAGGCTCTCGTCTTGAAAGCTTCGACCATCAGCTTCAGTCCTAACGCACCCATGACTGCACCAGCGCCGCGATCGATCCACAGCTTCAAACGGACATAGATCAGCCGGGCGCGCGAGCCTGAGAATACGAAGGCAACGACCGCGTACCAGCCGGCTTCCACACAAAAAAGCATAGGCGGCAAGGCAAAGAGGAGCCATAGCGGTGGCGCTGGAGGCATAAGAGCGGCAAAAATACTGGCGTAGACGATCGATGTCTTCGGGTTGCTGAGTTGCGTGCTCAAGCCGAGCAAAAATGCGCGGGAGATCGATAGTCCTCCCGTGGGGGCGTTTGTGTCCGCCAAGGCCAAAGGCTCGGATGCACCCCGCCAAATGCGGATGGCAATATAAACCAGATAGGCCCCACCAAGCAGCTTCAGCATGAGATAAAGCCATTCGAACTGCATCAACAGAGCTGTCAGGCCAAGTACCGCCAGCGCCGCGAACAACGCGCCGCCAACCCCCATGCCCAAAGCCGAAGCAAGGCCATGCGTTCGCGATGACGCGATAGAAATCCGGGATACAAGAACGAAACTTGGACCGGGACTGATCGCGCCGATGGTGATGGCAGCAAGAATACTGAGAAGAACGGCAAACGCAGTCATGGGCATTCTCCTTGAGCTTCGATCGACACTTTTGCTGCAGGCTGAAAGACAAAGCCGCCGGATGAATTAGCCGGCGGCCTTGAGGCGTTGAAGAATCAGCGCTTATTTGTACGGGCAGGCATTGTCCGTATTGTAGTTGTGGACCTTGACCTTGCCGGAAATGATGTCGGCCTTGGCAGCCTCGACCGCTTTCTTGACGTCATCGGTCATCAGCTTGGCGTTGTTGTCGTCAACGGCATAGTCAACGCCGGCTTCCTTGACACCGAGAACATTGACGCCGGCGGTGAACTTGCCGTCTGCTCCGTCCTTGAAGGCATTATAGGTCGCAACGTCAACGCGCTTGAGCATGGAGGTCAAAACCTTGCCTGGATGCAGGCCGTTCTGGTTGGAATCGACGCCAATGCTAAGCTTGCCGGCGTCGGCAGTTGCCTGCAGAACGCCGATGCCGGTGCCGCCAGCAGCAGCGAAGACGACGTCCGAACCCTGGTCCATCTGCGACTTGGCGATTTCGCCGCCCTTTGCCGGATCGTTCCAGGCAGCCGGCGTGTCACCGGTCATGTTTTGGATCACCTTGGCCTCCGGATTCGTGGCCTTGACGCCGCCAACATAGCCGCAGGCGAAATTACGGATAAGCGGGACATCCATGCCGCCGATGAAGCTGACGGTTCCGGTTTTGGACGATTTGGCAGCGATCACGCCAACCAGATAGGAACCTTCATTATCGTTGAAGACGACCGAACGCACATTCGGCTTTTCCACGACGGCGTCGATGATGACGAATTTGGTATCCGGGAACTCCCCAGCAACCTTTTCGATCGCGGCAGCTGCAGAGAAACCGGCGATCACGATCGGTGAATTGCCGTCGGATGCGAACTTGCGCAACGCCTGTTCGCGCTGCGCCTCGTTCTGGATTTCGAATTCGCGATATTTGACGCCGGAATCGGCCGTGTATTTCTCCGCACCGTTAAACGCGGCTTCATTGAAGGATTTGTCGAATTTTCCGCCAAGATCGTAAATAACGGCTGGCTTGTCATCCGCAGCAAAGGCCGAGACGGACAGTGCTGTGGCAGCCAGGAGTCCAAGAACAATACGCTTCATTTGATACCAACCCTCTGGATTTTGTTGAGCAGGATCAACTTTCTGTTGAGCCTTAAAATCGTTGCGGCCACGTCAGACGGCAGCCGCCCCGAAAGCAATCTTGCATGCCAGCGGGCAAATTTCACGCGAAATTTTGCCTTATGGTCAAATATTGCCCGGAGTATCATTCGATCGCGAAAGCGGTGCTCTGAAATCCAGTCAGGTCAGTCTGTTAGATCGCCTTTGCCTGCGGAATGGGACAGGAAACGCCGGTGCCACGCAAGCTGCAATAGCCGGCCGGATTCTTGGCGAGATATTGCTGATGATAGTCCTCGGCATAATAGAATTCCGGCACCTCCAGAATCTCCGTGGTGATCTTGCCACGGCCAGCAACGCTGAGCGCCTTCTGGTAGTCATTGCGGCTTGTTTCTGCAGCCGCGTGTTGCTCCGGTGTAAACGTATAGATGCCCGAGCGATAGGTCGTGCCGATATCATTGCCCTGCCGCATGCCCTGCGTCGGGTCATGCTCTTCCCAGAACAACGTCAATAGCTCGTCATAGGAAATGACATCCGGATCGAACACCACCAGCACAACTTCATTGTGCCCGGTCAGTCCAGTACATGTTTCCTGGTAGGTGGGGTTTGGCGTGATGCCGCCGGCGTAGCCTGCGGCGGTGACATACACGCCGGGCACTTGCCAGAACAGCCGCTCGACGCCCCAGAAGCAGCCCATGCCGAACATGGCGGTCTGGAGATTGTCGGGCCATGGGCCCTTCAGCGCGTGTCCATTGACGAAATGTGTTTCGGCGGTGGCAACGGGAGTAGCTCGCCCCGGTAGAGCTTGAGCAGCCTCGGGCATTTTGGTTTTCTTGTTGAACATGTCGATGATGAACATCGAGGTACCTCCATCGAAAGGGGCGGTTCCATAATGCTTCAACGGGCTGCGAAACGCCCTACCCTGTTCTGGCGCCTGTAACCCAGGGCATAGAGCACAAAGGCGAGCAGGGCAAAAACAACAAAGGTCGGCGTTTCCAGCACCCAGAGCATCATTGGGTCCCACAGGATGGGATAAATATGGGTTTTGATGCTGGCTTCGGCAAGGGCGAGCGATGACGCGGAAACGGACTGCCAGCTATCCTGCAGCGATGTCATGATCAAGTGCGATGCGCCGACCGAGCGAGCGGCATCAAGAACGGCGGCAATGATCGCCAGACTGAGGGCAATGTAGGCAAGAAGCCTGAAAAGCGATCGGATCACATCTATCTCCAAAAATAAGTCGCCAAATACGTGAGGTCTCTTCGGCCAAAGGGAACGTCATTGTAGCGCCCGACACCAGCAGAATGAATTCAATTCTACCTGTATTTTGATAGCAGAAGGTGAAATGTGCGAGAAATTTCTTAGCAATTTCAGCGGAGAATCGATGAAATCGCAGCAAAGCGCGATTATGTTGAAATAGGAGTTGAACAAGCGACTGTTCTGACTATAGTGCGCGCCGCACGGGGTCGCTGTCGGCTAACCATCGACAAGCGTTGCGTGCATATCCAGACTGAGTGACCGATGGTTGACGGTGCTCTCGAAGCCGGATCTTTCCGGCTGAGAAAAATTAACCCGCCTGGCCCATGCCGGACGTATTGCGGAGAGGTGGCCGAGTGGTTGAAGGCGCACGCCTGGAAAGTGTGTTTACGTCAAAAGCGTAACGCGGGTTCGAATCCCGCTCTCTCCGCCATTAATTATAATTTATCATTATATCTCAATATGTTATCAACTCATCAATTGCAGAACCACCTTAGTACCCACCACATTAAGCCTTGTGCGTAGTACCAGCGTACGCAGAGCAGGATCACAGATTGGTCGAACTGGCGGCCCTTGAACATCGAAACTCTCTGAAAATAATCGACAGTTCCCTTGCCATGCTGCCAGTAACCAAAACGTTGCAACAGATCTGCCAGCGATGGCCTTTGCCTCGAACATGTTCGTCTCCTCGATACTGCAGTCTAACCGTCGCAATATCATGCTCTGCTATCATAACTATTCCTTTGAAAATGCCGATAAGGCCACATTTTGATTGGTGCTGCCCTGAACCATTTAGCCGTCGAGTGGCGCCGTCTGGAGGCGCGGCCGGGCGTAATCGGGAATTTTGAAGCGCCGGCGGTAGGCCCCCGGCGCCAGGCCGGTCACTCGCTTGAAGAGGCGGCGGAAAAAAGCGGATTCCTCATAGCCGATCTGCCAGCTGATCTCATCGACCGAAGCCTCCGTCCGCTCGAGGCGGCGCTTGGCGTCCTCGATTCTCAGGCGCTGCACATAGGCGAGCGGGCTCAGCCCGGTCGCCGTTGTGAACCGGCGCTTGAAGGTGCGCTCGGTGAGCCCGGTGCGTCGGATCATCTCTTCCAGAGGATTCGCCACCGGAAAATGCGCGGCGATCCATTCCTGGGCGGCCTGGACCGCGAGGTCGCCATGATCGTTGCGCCCCTCGAACACGATGTAGGGCGCGAGCCCGTCCTGATGCCACTGCAGAGCGAAGAACCGGGCTACGGCCTGTGCCTCGGTAGCCCCAGCATGGCGGCCTATCAGGTACAACACCAGATCGTGCCATGTCATGGAGGCACCGGAACTGACCAGATCCTCGCGCTTGCCAGAAATGACCAGGACGCGCTCCGGATGGATCGGCACCGCCGGAAAGGCGGCCGCGAAGGCGCGGGCGTAGCCATAGTGTACTGTCGCATCCATGCCGTCGAAGAGCCCTGTCTCGGCGAGCAGGAAAATGCCCGAGCAAGCTGAGCAGAGAAGAGCGCCTCGGCGATGCATCGCACGCAGCCAATTCACCAGTTCCGGATGTCGGCCCTTTTTCCAGCCCTCCGGCCCCAGCAAGATCGAAGGGACGATGATGATGTCGGTTGCATCTAGTGCGACGACGCTGCGTTGGACCATAACAGGTACGTGACTGGCGAGTTCCAGCGAGCCAGGTCGGAGCCCCACGATCTCGACCCGAAAGGGCGGCGCATGGAACCTGGCGTTGCCTGACGGAGGCATCATCGCGAAGGCGTTCATCACGTCGAAGATGCCGCTCAGCGTCGACATCACTGCCTCGGGAATAGCGACGAGGCTCACATGCAGTGGCTCCGATCTCATCGAGGCGGTGTGAGGCGGCATTCCGTATCCCCTGGACGCAAGAACGACAGAATAACACCGAGATAGCGATCGTGCCACTATTCCGGGGATCAGTAGTATTCACCTGTGTTGCAATGCCATCTGGCATGAACGACCCGATTCTGGCCAGTCCCGCTCTGCCACTCTGTCAACGTAACTGCGATCCTCTGCCAAGCCTCAGGTCCTCTGGGTGCTTAACAGGAGACATGGACATGGACATGGACAGTATCCAACCCGGTGCAATCGACCCCGCTAAACTCGATGCGTTCCTCACGCGCGCAGTCGGCGATCTGTCGGCCGGATACGGCGGCGTGATGGTGAGCATTGGCAACCGGCTCGGCCTCTACAAGGCGATGGCGGGGACCGGCCCGCTCAGCTCGCGGGAGCTGGCCGGCCGCGCCGGCTGCGCTGAACGCTACGTGCGCGAATGGCTTGGCTCACAGGTCGCCGGCGGCTACGTTGTATATCACGCTATCAGCGACACCTATGAGCTGACGCCGGAGCAGGCCTTTGTCCTTGCCAACGAGGACAGCCCTGTCTTCATTCCCAACGCTTGGGCCGTCCCTGCATCGATGTGGTTCGACGAGGACAAGGCGGTGGAGGCTTTCCGGACCGGCAAAGGTGTCCCTTGGGGAGATCATAACGGGCGGCTCTATTGCGGGGTCGCAGCCTTCTACCGCAATGCCTATCGCGGCAGCCTGGTTTCGGAATGGCTGCCGGCCCTCGACGGTGTGGTCGATAAGCTTCGGGCCGGCGCTCTCGTGGCCGATGTTGGCTGCGGCTACGGTCATTCGACTGTGCTTATGGCACAAGGCTTCCCGGTGTCACATTTCTGCGGCTTCGACACGCATCCGGAATCGGTGGCCGAGGCTCGACAGATCGCTGCTGAGGCAGGCGTTGCCCAAGCAACCTTCGCTACAGCTCGGGCGGATGAATATCCGGGAACCGGCTACGACCTGATCTGCTTCTTCGATTGCTTGCACGACATGGGCGACCCGCTCGCCGCAGCGGCACACGCGGCCAAGGCCCTAGCACCCGGCGGCACCGTGATGCTTGTGGAGCCTTTCGCCAACGATCGGGCCGAAGACAACGTCTCACCCGTGGCCAGGCTCTATTACGCCGCGTCGACCACGCTCTGCTGCGCCCACGCGATCTCTGAGGGTGGCCGCATGGTGCTTGGTGCGCAGGCAGGCGAAGCCCGCCTCGCCGAAGTATTCCGCAAAGCGGGCTTCACACACTTTCGGCGTGCTGCCGAGACGCCCTTCAACCTCATTCTCGAAGCTCGGGCCTAATCTCCCGGATCAGCGGTTCTTGCAAGGGGACGTCATGGCGATCGGATTTCTATGGCAGAGGGCGTTTGCGCAAGCTCGCCCTGGCCTCCTCCTCGCTCCGGTCCTGCCCGCGCGCGGATCACCAGAAAACGCCATGCGTCACCCATTTTGCGTTTTTAACGATGCTCTCACGAGCGTTTTGCGAACGACGAACCTGCCCGTGGGAAAAAGCCGACATCGCAGGGCAACGCCAATGATGATGCAACCATAGACTCTAAACGCGAAACAGTTCCAAGCGATCGTGACTCAATTTCAATGGGCGTGAACCCCATCAATTCCGAGAATGCTTCAAACATCACTTTTCTGGACTGAGTGGACTTAAAGGGGGCTAATTCGAACCACGCAGATCGCCTATTCGCGGAACTCAAGAGGTGGACGCGTTTCTTAGATAACAGATCACGCACTTTTGCCGCCTGCGTAGTTTGCAGATGTGATGCAATCTAGCGCCAACCTATGTCTCTGCCTGTGAAATGAACGCTGCCGTTCGATAGCCTCTCATTGGTCGGCCTCTGCACGATTAGCGAGACTTCGCCGCAAGCATTCCCACCTTTATTGCTAAATCCCATCTTTGGCAAAGTCGGCATGCCTGCAACGATCAGCCTGTAGCTCTACGTGGAACAACAAGTTTGGCCGTGAGCGTCTGGACGATTTCGCCACGCTGATTGATGGTCCGGCTAACGATGACCGCGATACCGCGATCCGGCTTTGATCGGGACGGCGTGACTTCGATGACCTCGCTTTCCACGTGCAGCGTATCGCCTGGGCGTGTCGGTGCCGGCCAGTTTATTTCTCCTCCTGCCCCAATGATCCCGCCGGCCAGCGGCAGGCCGCCCTCCACATTCAGCCGCATGGTGATAGCGGCTGTGTGCCATCCGCTTGCTGCCAAACCTTTGAAGAGCGTACTCTTGGCTGCCTCCTCGTCCGTATGAAACAATTGTGGATCGAATTGCGCGGCGAACGTCCTGATCTGTGTTTTATCGATCGTGTGAGTGGCGCTGACAAAGCGCTGCCCCACATGGAGATCGTCCAAATGGAGACGATCTGCCTGGATTTGATCACTCATGGTTCATCTCCTCCGTGTATTTAATGAGTGCTAGGACCACTGCCGGCAAGTTACGCCTTTCTAGTGGGCTATTGCCGCAAGCCAGCGGCCATAATAATTACGGCAAATGTATCACTTGCTCTTAACATTTGCCTGACCAACTCCTGCCCGGATCGTGCCACTGCGCTCAAACTAGAAATCCGGAAACGCCATCCCACAAGAGTTTCAACGCTGTCAAAACTAACAATCCGTAGCAGGTGCGATAGATCTGACGCTGGTCCAGCCTTCCGTTAAGCCGCCACCCAAGCCAGACGCCGCTGGGGATGGCCAAGAGACAAATCGCCATCAATGCCCAGACACCGGCGGTCGGCTTCACCAGCAACAGCCACGGCACCGCCTTGGTGGCGTTGCCTACGGTGAAAAACATACTCGTTGTTCCCGCGTAGATTTCCTTGCTGAGGCCAAGGGGCAACAGATACATCGCAAGCGGCGGCCCGCCCGAATGCGCCACCATCGTGGTCACTCCTGAGGTAAGACCCGCAGCGATCGCCTTCGGCGTCGAACGCGGACGGGTCGTCACCTGTCCGCCCCTCAGAAACCAGAGGCCTACAAAGATCAGGGTGATCACGGCCATCACGATCGCGATGGCCCGGTGGTCGAGGAAGCGGAAAAGCCCATAGCCGAACCCGATGCCGACCATGAGTCCCGGCACGAGCAGCACAAGGTCCGGCCTCGACCACGTCGAGGGCCTCCAGTAGCGCAGCGCGAACAGATCCATCGCGATGAACAGGGGTGCGAGCAGACCGCCCGCGGTAACCGGATCCATTACAATCGACAACAGGGGAATTCCGACGATAGCGAATCCGCCACCGAACGCTCCTCTCATGAAGCTGATCAGGAATACACCGGCAAACGCGACCAAGATCGTGGCAGCGGTCAGCTCCGGTGCAACCGGGGTGGCCATCATCACCTCCTCGCCCGGTTGGGGTTGTTCACGAAGCCATAAGCAGCCGCTTCGATTTGAGAGCGCACGATGCCCAAATCCCGGAGTGCTTTGTCGTCGAGTTCGCGCAGGCTTGTAATGGCAGCGCGACGGACGCAATAGCGAGCGATCCGCTGCCAACAAGCGTTGAATGTCCGAAGAAATGCGCCGTGCGCCGGCCTCACGATGGTTGAAAGGGTTGCAGACATTTTGACCTCCAGATGTTGCTCTGCGGTAATGCGACTCCGCCGGCACCAGCGCTTGCTGAGCGCCGCCGCGTGTTCATTGACCACAGACCTTGGCAATTCCCGGTGCAATCCGGTTTGACGTAGCCATTATGTTCCGATAGAGTACTCGGTGCAATTAAAACATTGTACTCGGAGCAATAAATGTCGAAGTCCGAATATTTAAATCTTGCTGACATTATTGCCGAAGAAGTCGCTGACGGCACGCTCAGGCCGGGCGACCGCCTGCCTCCACAGCGCAGCTTTGCCTATGAGCGCAAGATCGCCGTCTCGACGGCGAGCCGCGTCTACGCCGAGCTGTTGCGCCGTGGCCTTGCCGTCGGCGAAGTCGGCAGGGGCACCTTCATCTCCGGCGATGCCAGGCGCGGCGCGGCGGCACTATCTGAGCCGCGCGCCATCCGGATCGACCTTGAGTTCAACTACCCGATGCTTCCCAACCAGACCGCGCTTATCGCAAAAAGCCTGAATGGCCTCGAAAAACCTGCCGCGCTTGATACTGCGTTGAGACAGGCGACCAGCGTCGGAACACCGGCTAGCCGAAGCATTGCGGCCGCATACCTGTCGCAGGGCACTTGGTCCCCCGCCCCTGAACAACTCGTATTCACCGGCAACGGGCGACAGAGCATTGCCGCAGCTCTCGCTACAGTCGTTCCTACGGGCGGCCGTTGCGGGGTGGAGGCTCTGACATACCCCTTCATCAAGGGTATCGCCGCCCGGTTGGGTATTGCGCTCGTGCCAATGGCGATGGACGAAGACGGTGTACGGCCAGACTCGGTAGAAAAGGCGCACCGTGAGGCCCATCTCTCGGCCATCTACATTCAGCCGGCGATCCAGAATCCGTTGGGCATGACGATGCCTGCGGCGCGCCGGGCCGATCTGCTGCGTGTTGTCGAAAGGCTCAGGCTTCCGATCATCGAGGACAATGTCTACGGTTTCCTCGATGATGAGCCGCCGCTTGCCGCACTCGCGCCGGACGCCTGCATTTTCATCGACAGTCTCTCCAAGAAGGTCGCTCCGGGTCTAACGCTCGGCTTTATCGTGTCTCCGCATCGATTGCGGGAAAGCGTGATCGCTTCGGTCCGTTCCGGCGGGTGGACCGCATCAGGATTTGCGTTTGCGGCCGCGGAACGGATGATGAGCGGCGGGACGATTGCCGAGCTGGCTGGACTGAAACGTCTAGACGCACGCGCGCGTCAGAAACTGGCGGTTGACCGCCTTTCGGGCTTCGAAATACAGACCAATGGAAAATGCTATCATCTGTGGCTGACGTTGCCAGCACACTGGCGCTCCCAGGCTTTCGTCGCTGCCGCAGCGAGACGCGACATTGCATTGACGCCGTCGACGACATTCGCCGTCACGCCCGGTCATGCGCCGAATGCCGTCAGGTTGGCGTTGGCTGCGCCGACAATGGATCAGCTCGACAGCGGCCTGCACACACTCGTCGCCCTGCTGCACGGCAGGGAGGACGACTTCGATTCAACGGAATAATCGAAGTGTCGATGACGGCCAACTAGGATGTGAAAAGTTGGATAAAAGGTTGAAAACTTTCTGAGGGATTTCGGACCAATGCCGCATTGGGATGCGCGGCAGGCTCCGAGCTCTCCAGATCAGTCGGACTTAGGGCCTCGTAAATTTCCTGCGGATAAGCGCGAAAGAGAGGATCGTGCATACGGGCTGACTATTTTGCGCTGGTTCGCCTCGACTGCATTGAGTAAGTGAAGCGACCGTGTGGACCCTTCCCAGCATTGTCGAGTGCTACCAGTAAGTTGCACGTTGCATACATATTTTTGTTGATAGCATCATCATAGTCAGATGTTATGGACACTTGATCGGAAATGATTGATGCAATCAATAAACGAGCTCCGCCGCTTTAAATTTGTTCTATGTTTTAAAATTCGGGCTGCTGGCTGAGCGCTATTCAAAAGAGCGGTCATACGATCGCTATGCATAAAGTCGCCTCATAAATTACGGCGGCGGGGACAACAACCGCTACCCAACTTGCGTCGGTCTTGCGCATGGACAAGGCGCAGATCCTCGGCGCTGATTGGGGGATAGCGCCGAGGTCCGGATTTGTCGAATTAGTTCAACAAGTCGGAGTTTGGCTCGACTTCGATCCGGTCCGCAACGCGGCGGATGAGCAGCTCCGGCTGCCGCTCGCCTATGGTTACCGGAATCGAAATCGATTGGGACTGGCCCGGCTGCAGCACCGCAGAAAATCTTACAACGGCGTGATTGCCTGACTCCGAGGTTTCCGCACTTTTTGTATCGACAGTCGTCACGACGTGCCAACCATCTGCCTGGCTGACCCAATAGGTTATGGCCGACGCATTGGGTCCGAGCGCGGTCACAACGCCCTGCCCTTCTTTTACACTTGGAAGCTGTTCACTGGCGTGAACCGGTGACGTAGTAGCAATCATGCCATAGAAGATGACACTACCTGCAGTTTTCAGAAATCTAATCATGGCTATGTTCCTTACGTTCTGTTTGTGATTGACATTTTAATGTGTATATACACATTAATCGGCGCTCGGCTTTGCTCTGCCAAGAAAGCTTACGTTCCGCGCGTCAACTCTAGAAAATCATGCCGCCATTGGGCGGCTCGTTCAGATCCGACCTGGGCCTCAAATTCCTGTTGAGCCTTTTGCCACAACGGCAAGGCTTCCTGGACCTTGTTCTGCCCTTGTAAGGTCAGCGACAATACAAGTTTTCTCGTATCCTGCGATACCCGCTCCGCCTTCAGCCAGCCATCTCTTTCCATCGGCTTGATGGCGCGCACAAGTGAAGTCCGCTCCATGACTAATGCGTCGGCAAGCTCACTCATCGTCATTCCCGACGTCTCGCTGAGCAACACCAGTATCGAGAACTGCGTGCTCGTAACGTGAGCTGTCCCGAGGTGTCGCTCATAGAGCCTGGTGATGTAGCGTGCCGCCTGCCTCGTAGCGAAGCTGTTGCACGCGACCATGGATGACGACTTGATCATTTCGCCAACATATATGTGTGTATGCACTTTGTCAAGAGGAGTGCCTGCTATTTTGTTTGGACAATCCGTCTTCATCGTGTTTCCTGGCATAACAGAGCTCTGATCCAAGGATCAGCTGCTAGACTGCACATCCCTTCAGGAATAGTTTCGCGCACATTTTCGCGCGTGCCCGGATTTCCTCACTCTGGGGCGCTGGCATCTGGCGCAACATGGCCGCGCGTTGCGGCTCCATGACCATCATTCCGCGCAGCATGCCGCTGGCAGCGTGCGGATCGTCAAGCGCAAGACGTCCATGCTCGACTTGTTCGCGAAGCCAGGCCTCCATCACTGCATTCGTTTTGACGATTGCCCGTTCATAGAAAGATGCCGCGAGTTCCGGAAACCGATCGGATTCGCCGATGACGAGACGAATGATATCAATCGTGTCGTCCGAGAGTGTCAGCATGCCATAGGCGGTCAGCATGCGTTCGAGACCTGCTCTCATATCTTCGTTCGTAGGGGCGTCCGGATTGATCGCCAGGAAGAAGCGGCCAATGCGATCGGAAATCATGCAGGCAAACAGGTCTGCCTTGGTGGGAAACAGCCGGTACAGGGTTTTGGTCGAAACGCCGGCGTTTTGCGCAATCCCGCTCATACTTGCCGCCGCGTAGCCGCATTCGTGAAACTGTCCGTTGGCAGCTTCGATGATGAGACTTTTCGTATCATCGTCGCAACGAACTTGCGGTCGGCCCCGCGGGCGTTTCTCAATTTTGTGATTTACGACCATAATCATTTTCCAAAATGTTATTGACAACGCATTTATACGGCGTATTTTGGAAAACGTCAAGTTTCTTAAATGGAGTTTTCATTAACCAAAGGCCGCAGCCCATGTGACGGCGACCGGAAATTCGGAGACCACAATGAGCAAGCTGCAAGCCTTCAACAACAACGTAGCTCAACCTGTCGAAGTTGTCCCAACCGCCGATGCGGGCAAACCCGCTCATGTTCCAGAAGCTTTCTATTCGCCCGCTGCGAGCGAAAAGCCGGTCCGCAAGCGCGGGCGCCGTTTATTGCTCGGGACAGCCGTGATCGTGCTGATCGCGGCTGGCGCCTATTACGGCCACGATTACTGGACGGTGGGCCGTTTCCACGTGGAGACAGACGACGCCTATGTAAAGGCTGACAACAGTTCGGTTGCGCCAAAAATCTCGGGTTATATCGCCGAAGTCCTCGTCAAGGACAACGAAGCCGTGAAGGCAGGGCAGCCCCTCGCCCGCATCGACGATCGGGATTTCAAGACGGCGCTCGAGCAGGCGAAGGGCGATGTCGCGGCCGCCGAGACAACGATCGAAGCAAAGCAAGCCTCCCTTGCAATCCAGGATTCCATTATCGCAGCAGCGCGCGCCACAATTGATGTCGACCAGGCCAATGCGATCTTTGCCGAACAGAATAACAAGCGGTACGCAACGCTTGCCACGAGCGGCTATGGCAACATCCAGAATGCCCAGCAGGCCGCTTCGCAAATAGCCGCCGCGAAGGCCACCGTCGTTCGCGATAGCGCTGCGCTAGACGCTGCGATGAAGCAGGTCGATCTTCTAAAAGCAGAGCTCGCACAGGCAAAAGCGGCCCTGGAGCATGATCTCGCCGTTCAGCACCAGGCCGAACTGAACCTGTCCTACGCAACAATTATAGCGCCCGTCGACGGCGTCGTCGGCAACCGCACGCTACGCGTCGGCCAGTACGTTCAGGCAGGGACGCAGCTGATGACGGTCGTGCCAACCGCTTCGGTTTACGTTATCGCCAATTATAAAGAAACGCAGCTCACCGACGTGCATGCCGGCCAGCCGGTCGATATCGACGTCGATATGTTTCCAGATCGGGTCTATCACGGCCACGTCGATAGCCTTGCTCCCGCGAGCGGCCAGGAATTTGCGCTGCTGCCGCCCGACAACGCCACCGGCAATTTCACTAAGGTCGTCCAGCGCATTCCCGTGAAGATCGTCCTCGATTCCGACAGCGCTGCTGGCGGCGACCTGCGGCCTGGCATGTCCGTTCAACCGAGCATCGACACCAAGGCGGACGCTATCCAGCGCCAGAGCCATTAAGGGCCGCGAGAGGAGCATCGTGTCATGTCTGCCATCACTTTTAACGCTGCGTCGGTCCCACAACCGGGCGCAGGCACTAAGGAATGGGTTGCTGTTCTCGCCGGCATGATCGGCGCGTTCATGGCGATCCTCAACATCCAGATCACCAATGCTTCGCTGCTCGATATCGAGGGCGGTATCGGCACAGGCCTCGACAACGGTGCCTGGATTTCCACGTCCTATCTGATCGGTGAAATCGTTGTCATTCCGCTCACCGCCTATTTCAGCAACGTGTTTTCGTTTCGCCGCTACATCCTTGTGAACACGATCCTGTTCCCGCTGTTCTCCATAGCCTGTGCCTTCGCGCATGATCTTGGTTCAATGATTGTCATGCGCGGCCTGCAAGGCTTTGCCGGTGGTGTACTGATTCCGATGGCCTTCACCATGGTGTTGACGAAGCTGCCAAAATCGCAACAGCCGGTCGGCCTCGCCCTCTTCGCCCTCTCGGTCACCTTCGCTCCGGCTATTGGCCCGACGATCGGCGGCTATCTGACCGAGAACTACGGATGGCAGACCATCTTCTTTATCAACGCGCTACCAAGCGCTGTCATGGCCATCGCGCTGGCCGCAACGCTGGACAAGACGCCGATGCAACTCCATCTGCTGAAAGAAGGTGACTGGGCCGGCATGTTCACCATGGCGGTGGGTCTCTCGGCGCTTCAAACCGTGCTTGAAGAAGGCAATAAAGAAGACTGGTTCTCGTCGCCCTTCATCCTGAAGCTCAGCGCCGTAGCCGTCGCGTTCCTCGCAACCTTCATCTGGATAGAGCTGACAGTCGAAAAGCCCCTGGTTAAGCTCAGCCTGTTGAAGCAGCGCAATTTCGCCATTGGTGTGGTGGTGAACGTCCTCGTCGGTGTCGCGCTGTTCGGTACGGTCTATATCCTGCCGCAATACCTTGGGCAGGTGCAGCGCTACAATGCCGAGCAGATTGGAAATGTGCTTGCCTGGACCGGGCTGCCGCAGTTGCTTCTTATCCCGCTTGTTCCGATGCTGATGAAGCGTTTCGACGCGCGTTACATTGGCTTCCTGGGGATTAGCGTCTTCGCTGCCAGTTGTTTCATGAACGTCATGCTTTCGCCCGACAACGCAGGCGACCAGTTCTGGATTCCGAACATCGTTCGTGCAATCGGCCAAGCCCTCGTTCTGACACCGATCACGGCAATTACCACGGCCGGGATCGCCGCGGCAGATGCCGCTGCCGCATCGGGTTTGACGAACATGCTGCGCAATCTCGGCGGTGCCGTTGGAACGGCAACGCTTGGAACAGTACTGACCAAGCGTGAACAGTTCCACTCCAACATTATCGGTCAATCCGTCACCCTGGGGCGGGATGAAGTTCACCAACGCCTCGACCAGTTGACCGGCTATTTCGTGGCCCATGGCGTGTCCGATCACGCCCTCGCCGCCCAGCAAGCCGTGGTCGCCCTTGGCCGGCTCGTCAAGCGCCAGGCACTGATCCTCGGCTTCGGCGACACCTTTGCGGTAATCGGTGTCCTTCTCGCAATTGCGGCTATCGCCCTGTTGTTCGCCGAAAAGCCGAAAGCAGCGGGAGGTGCCGATGCCCATTAATGTTGACCCGAGAGGCGCTGCAATGTTTGGGACAAGAAGGACTAATTTTCAGGAGAAGCCCAGTCAGGCGTCCATGTGGATACCGGTCAGCTCCTACGCTCAGTCGAATGTATATACGACATTTGAGAGCACAGGCTTGCTCTAATTGGGCTTCAAATTCAACTTGATGGAGATTGTGATGACTAAGAACTCGCATGATACCGCACTGATCACTGGCGCTTCCTCTGGTATCGGCGAAATGGCGGTCAGGCTCGATCCTAGCGATCCAGAAGCGCACGCCGTCATGGGCACGAGCTTGGGGGTTAAGGGCGACTTCGTCCGGGCGAAGGCGGAGTTCGACACGGCTCTCCGTCTGGCCCCGGGCCGCAGCGGAAATCCTGATCTTCTATACTGCTGGGCGTCGACGTTTGGCGAGCCCGAGCGTGGTGCTGAACTGGTGGATCAAGTGATGCAGCTCGATCCACATTTCCCGAAGTGGGCCTCGGGCCAGTTCTCCTAGGCTTATTTCATGGCCGGCCGCTATGAGGAGAGTTTGCGTATGCTCGACCGTCAGACGATTGCCAATTACACCCACAGCAGATGGGTCCTGAGGGCCGGCGCATTGGCAGCACTTGGCAGGATTTGATGAGGCGAAATCCTGGGTTCAACAGGCTTTGCAGGCATTTCCCGATCTGAATGCCGAACTTTTCGCGACTGACCCCAGCTTCAACGAGGCCGAGCAGAAGCGCCTCGTTGAGACGATGCGCCTTGCGGGCTTTCCACTTTGTCTTAACGAAAAACAACTCGCCAAACTAAAGAATCCGAGACGCCTGCCGGAATGCCAACAGCGATGATTGTGCCCGAATACGCCGAGGCACATAATAATTTAGCGGTCATTCTACATGAGAGCGGGGAGTTGGCTGCCGCCGAAGAGCACTATCTGACGGCACTTCGCCTGCGACCCTCTGATCCGGAAACGAATTACAACCTAGCTTTGCTGGCGCAGGGCTAAGGGCGACGACAAATCCGCCGATCGGTATTTTCGCCGAACCGAAGAGTTGGCCACCGCACCGCGATGAAGGTCCTTCGTTAAGGTCCGCAATGCAAGCGAAAGGGGTCGAACGAGTTTCAGCAAAATGGGCAAGGGCGAAGTTTCGCTTTCAGAAACTGAACCAGGTAGTCTGACGGGTCTCATTCCGGCAGAATATTCTGGTTCAGGCGGAAGAGATTGTCGGGATCGTAGGTCCTTTTGACCTCCTGAAGCCGTGCATAGGTTTCCGCACCGTATGCGTCCCGCACGAGATTGTCGCCCTCCCCGAGCCCGGGAAAGTTGAGGTACATGCGGCCCGTGGAATGGCGCTGCATTTCTTGCCAGACATCGCGAACCCAACTGATGTTGGCATCGTCATCGCCAGAGTTGGACCAGATCGCATCGAGGCTGAGCATGTAGGGCATGGATCGATCACCAAACGCGGTGGCGGCGGAGGCAACACGCTGCACCGCACCACCAAATTTCCAGATCGAAGCATAGGTCATCTCAGAAGGACGCTTCGCCAGGTGCACGGTGATCGCCTCAATAACATCGTCGTCCAGGTTCCTAAGGTACGTCGATTTCCAGTAGCAGCGGTCCCGGCCCTTGGGAAACAACCCGTCATAGAGGGTCTGCAGGACGCGGTACGGCATGCGGCCGCTGAAATCGAGCAGTGGTTCGCCCAAGCTGCGCAAAGGCTGCATGACACGCTCTCCTTCCTCGGCCAGACCATCATAGACGGTGGCGAGTGCCAACACACGTTTTCCCCAAGTGTCTTCGGGATAGGCTGGATCACGGGGAATGGTAGAGAACTCCGCCAGACCGCTCACCCGGTCCGGAGCCGTCGCCATGTAGTCGCGCCATTGCGGAAGAATTTCATTGGCCCGCTCCTCAGGATAGGCGGGAGCGCAGAACATTGTCTCGTCGACGATCGGGTGGAGACGGAACGCAAAATTCACGACAACGCCAAAATTGCCGCCTCCCCCTTTCAGCGCCCACAGCAAGCCCGGATTCTCCGTGTCGCTCGCATGGATCAGACGGCCGTCGGCGGTGACCACGTCGGCGGCAATGATATTGTCGCAGCTCAGGCCGTGCGTACCCCGGAGCCAGCCAATGCCGCCGGATAGGGTTAGTCCGGCAACGCCTGTCATCGAAATCAGCCCGCCTGGGGTGGCACGCCCGAAAGGTGTGGTTGCGGCATCCACGTCTGCCCATGTGGCCCCGCCTTCAACATAAGCCTCATCCAGTCTAGGTGCTATCCGAACGGCATTCATGAGCGACATGTCGATCATGAGCCCGCCGTCGCATGCGGCATAGCCGGCGACATTGTGTCCGCCGCTTCGGACGGCGATCGCAAGGTCATGAACCCGCGCGTAATTGACCGATGCCAGCACGTCGGCCGCATTGCGGCAACGGGCAATCAGGGCTGGTCGCTTGTCGATCATCCCGTTCCACACGATACGGGCATCATCGTAGGCAGCAGCTCCCGGCTCAAGCAGTTCGCCGTGCAATACGCGGCGGAGTTCGTCAAGTGTCATCTTAGCTCCTCCTGTAACAGGGAACCTAGCACTGCCGGATGTTCGGTACTAAAGTCGGAAATGCTGAAAGTCGGTCAATTCTGCCATGCCCGCATCGAATAGTCGTATCAATGTCGCCATTCTCGCTGTGCCGGAAGTTACGGCATCCGCGCTGTACGGCATGTTCGATCTGTTTTCTTCTCCCGGCCGTGATTGGTCCTTTATCGTGACGGGCGAGGCTGGCGAACAACGCATGTACCCATACATCGCCGCCCGCACGAGAAAACGGTTCCTTGCCGCGAATGGAATCTGGGTGAAGCCCGACTATGATTTCAAATCATGCCCGAAGCCGGACATCGTGTGCATCCCGGATTTCTTCGTCAATCCTGGTGACAGCATAGCCGGAAGCTATGATCCCGAGGCAGGGTGGCTTAAGCAGTCCCATGCGAATGGCGCCATGCTGGCAAGCGCCTGTTCAGGTGCGGTGCTGCTGGGTGAAGCCGGGCTTCTCACCGATTGTGAGGCGACAATTCATTGGGGCTATGTAGCGACTCTCACGAACAACTATCCGGGCGTTAAGGTCAGGATGGATCGGTCGCTCGTGCTGAGTGGCGAGGCGCAGCGCATCGTCATGGCGGGCGGCGGATCGAGCTGGCAGGATCTTGCCCTCTACCTTATCGCCCGTTTTGTTGGTCTAAAGGAAGCGATGGAGGTTGCCAAGGTTTACATGCTGCAGTGGCATGACATGGGTCAGCAGCCATTTGCATCGCTCATGAGCCTGCGACAGACGACCGATGCAGTGATTAACAGATGCCAGGAATGGCTGGCAATGAACTACAAGACACGCGCCCCGGTCGCCGCCATGATAGCACGTTCCGGACTGCCGGAACGCTCGTTTATCCGCCGCTTTGCCAAGGCGACGGGCATGAAACCCCTCGACTATGTGCACGCGCTGCGGCTCGAAGAAGCCAAACAAATGCTGGAAACCACCGATATGCGGATCGAAGCCATAGCCAATGAAGCCGGCTATGAGGACACGAGCTTCTTCGGCCGCCTGTTCCGCCGCTCGACGGGCTTGTCTCCGGCACACTATCGTCTTCGTTTTGGCTCGTTGCACCAGGCACTCAACACAACTAAAAAATTTGATGAAACTGATCTGCGCGTTGAGATTGAGTCCGCAACCGGCCTAATAGCGGTCGTTGAGGACGCGACGAAAGGAGTGGACTAGCGAACCGCAAGGGCAAGAAGCCCTTCAAATTACGCTCTGATTCCGGTGTTTGTTCAAGACCGTAACGTGCGGATGCCGATAACAGGCGAATTTCGAGCACTTTCGATTGTAGCGTAATGTCTATTCGCTCGAGATGATGTGGTTGTCTCGTGTTTAATCCTCATTCATGACAACGGACAGTCAAAACATTGCATTGGAAAAAATTTAGTATATATACTTCCAATAATAGAAATACATCCTTCCAATTTTTTCAATTTATGAAAGTGTGGCGCTTGCGAGAGCATTTGGATCAAACGGATCGCAAGTTGGTCGAACTGCTGTCGCGAGATGCGCAGCTCGGTGTGAATCGTCTTGCTGAAAAGATGGCGATATCAGTGCCAACCGTGCGCTCGCGTCTTCGTAATCTCCTGAGCAAGAACCTTATCAAAATTGTCGGATTGCTAAATCTGTCTGAGCGACCCGAATTGATCTCTGCGATCGTCGGTATCAATGCCCGGGGGCATGGCCGCGCCCGCGAGATCGCGCTGCGGATAGCCGAGCTCCCGTTCGTCAACTCGGCCTGTGTTGTAACCGGCCGTTTCGACATCATCGTCGATGTCGTCGTGGCTGGCGATGTCGCTGACCTCTATCGCGTCACCAGCGAACTAATTCCGGGAGTGGGTGAGCCGGGAGAGATCACGCGCACCGAAACGTTCGTTGTCATGGCTGCGTGCAACAAATGGGTGAGCCTGCCCAAGGGCTGTTGGTCGAGCGGCATAGAAGCGTCCTCGCGCGAAGTGTCGTCTTGAAACTAGGTGATCAAAACGCACATCGTAATTCTTGATATAAAAAATACTATTGCGACGTTTCCTGGTGAGGACGATTGCGGACGTCAGAAGCAAATAGCCCAAATAGGGTGGGAACATAATAAATATAACACGGAGGAATACCAATGAAGATCGCCAAACTATTTATAGCAGGACTTGCGCTGCTGACCACCGCCAGCCTCGCAAACGCCGGAACTCTCGACGACATTACCAAGCGCGGAGAACTTCGGGTCGCTGTTCAGACACAAGGGCCTCCCTTTTCCATGGTCGATCAGGCTGGCAAGCGCACCGGCAGCTCGGTCGAGCTTGCCGAACTGATGGCGAAAGAAATGGGCGTAAAAATCACGTTCCAGGATTACGATTGGGACGGCTTGATCCCGGCGCTTCTTTCCGGCAAGGCCGATCTGCTGGTTGCGGACATGACCCCGACACTGGCACGAGCGATGAAAGTCGCCTTCACCAAGCCTTTCATGTACACGGGCAGCACTGTCTTCGCCAAGGCAGACAGCAAGTTCGGGACAATGGAAGCATGCAAGGCGAAAGGCACGAAGATCGCCGTGCTCCTCGGCGCGACGGGTGAGAAAGTGGCAAAGGCGACTTTTCCGGATGCCGATATCAAAAGCTACAAGGGTGGCGGTCCGCTCCTGCTTGATGCGATTAATAACGGCCAGGCCGATTGCGGCGTGAACGATGTGTCGGCGGTCAAGGGTCAGCAGGCTGCCTATCCAGCCGGAAGCTTCACGATCATGCCGGAAACTCTATCGAAAGAACCCCTCGCTTTCGCCACGCGCTACGACGAGCAGGATCTCCTTGTCTGGATGAACCTCTTCCTCGATCAGGTCGCCCTCGATGGCCGTCTGCAGAAGAACCTGGATTACTGGGTCAATTCTGAAGACTGGAAGAAAGACCACTAGCCAATTGTGGTTGCGGACGGTTTTACATGGGGCCTGTCAGGTCCCATGTAAGCCATCCGACCGCTTTGTGACTGCGCTCGTTTCGCCGCCTGAGGGATCGTCCCGGCATGCTTGAAAACTTCAGCTTTCGCACCATCGTCGAATACCTGCCCTTGTTCGGGGAGGGATTCGTCGCGACGCTTTGGCTCTCCATCGTTTCGTTTGCAGGTGCTCTTGCTGTTGGCATCATCCTGTGTGCGATGAACTTGCAGCGCTCACAGGTGCTGAAGCTTCCCGCCAA
This sequence comes from Phyllobacterium zundukense, assembly GCF_002764115.1. NCBI lineage: Bacteria > Pseudomonadati > Pseudomonadota > Alphaproteobacteria > Hyphomicrobiales > Phyllobacteriaceae > Phyllobacterium > Phyllobacterium zundukense. The sequence goes on from NZ_CP017940.1 coordinate 3,485,156, forward strand.
GATGTATATCGACGCGATCCGTGCGACGCCGCTGCTGGCACAGCTTTACTTTCTCTATTTCGGCCTGCCCCGACTGGGCGTGGTGTTGCCGGAGCTCTTCGTCGGCATTCTGGCACTGTCCCTGAACAGCGGCGCCTACATTGCCGAGATCATCCGTGCCGGCATCCTGTCGATCTCGCGCGGACAGGTAGAGGCTGGCGTGGCTTCAGGTATGACCTATGCCCAGCGTATGCGTCTTGTGATCTTGCCGCAGGCCATCCGGGTAACCATTCCACCCCTCCTCGGCCAGGCCATCGTTCTGGTGAAGGACTCCGCATTGCTCTCACTGATTTCCGTTTCGGAACTGACACGAGCCGGTCAGCTTCTTGCCTCCGACCGCTTCATGCCCGCTGAGGGTTTCATTACGACTGCCGCGTGCTATCTCGTGCTCTATTACGGATTGAAGTTACTGGCGGTTCTGTCGGCAAGCTGGCTCGGCGTGCGACCGATCGGGAGCCGCACATGATCTGGTTCCAGCTCCAAAGCCTGATCGGCAGCTACCCTCTGGCATTGCGCGGTCTTGGCATGACTGTTGCCCTGTCCGGGATAAGCCTTGTGCTCGGTACCTTGATCGGGTTCACACTCGGCGTCTTAAGAACGAGCCGCAACCGGTTGATCAGTAGGGTCATCGGGGTCTGGATCGATCTCATCCGGGGAACACCGTTCCTCGTCCAGATATTTCTTATCTTCTTTATCCTGCCGGAATTAGGTGTGGAACTTGACGCATTCACGGCTGGCATCATCGCGCTGACCAATCTCGCCGCCTGCTTCATTTGCGAAATCGTTGCCGCCGGCATCCGTTCCGTGCCGACGGGTCAGGTCGAGGCGGCGCTCGCGTCCGGCCTGTCACAGTGGCAACGGATGCGGCAGGTGGTATTGCCGCAAGCGATGCGGGTTTCCCTGCCGCCGCTCGTTGGGCAATACGTTCTCCTCATCAAGGATTCGTCCGTCGTCTCCGCTATTGGCCTGACGGACCTTACCCGTGTCGGCTGGCTCGTGGTTCAGCGCGTACCCAACGGGCTGCTCGTGTTCGCCATTGTCGGCATCGGCTATTTCGCCGTGTGCTATCCGCTCATCCTGCTCGCCCGCCGGCTGGAGAGACGCATGAATGCTGCCCACGGCGAGGTGCAACTGTGAAGTATTCGAACTCCACCAATGAAGGCAGCCTGATATGATCGAATTTCGCGGCGTCAACAAATGGTTCGGAGCGCTCCACGTTCTCAAGGACATTACGCTCAGCGTCGAGCCGCGTGAGGTCGTTGTCGTATGCGGGCCGAGCGGTTCGGGTAAGAGCACCCTCATCCGCTGCATCAATGGTCTTGAGACGATCAAGGACGGCAGTCTTGTGGTCGATGGACAGCGTTTGGGTGATCGCGCCACCAACATGACCGAATTGCGCACGGAGATTGGCTTCGTTTTCCAGTCCTTCAATCTCTACCCGCATAAGACAGCGCTCGAAAACGTCACGCTCGCGCCGATCCATGTTCGGAAAATTCCACGCCCTGAAGCCGAATCTGCAGGACGCGAAATGCTGGCGAAAGTCGGACTGGCCGAGAAATTCAATGCCTATCCTGCCGAACTTTCCGGCGGTCAGCAGCAGCGGGTCGCCATTGCCCGCTGCCTCTGCATGCGCCCAAAAATCATGCTGTTCGACGAGCCCACTTCGGCACTCGATCCTGAGATGATCAGCGAGGTACTCGACGTGATGGTAGGAGTGGCCGAAGAAGGCATGACCATGATGGTGGTGACACATGAGATGGGTTTTGCCCGTAAAGTTGCACAGCGGGTCGTATTCATGGATGAAGGCGCGGTTGTTGAAACCGGGACACCCGAAGAGTTTTTCTCCGACCCTAAAACTCATCGAAGCCGCGCCTTCCTGAGCAAAATCCTACGTCACTGATCGGTCGAAGCATCAGGAGATAGTCGAAGCATCAGGAGATATATGTGGCACAGCGTTTTCAATCGCTTCGCCCCTATCAGCGATCACCCGCCTCACGGCAACCCATAAGCGAGCGCGAATGAGCTATATCGATACTTTCTACCGGCGAACCATCGACGACAATTGCGCCTTTCCAGTATTGTCAGATATTGCGGAATGCGACACCTGCGTCATCGGAGGTGGCCTCGCAGGCATAACGACAGCTCTGCAATTGCTACGCGCGGGCCAGGCAGTCGTTATACTGGAAGCCGAACGCATCGGCTGGGGCGCTTCCGGACGCAATGGCGGTTTTGTCAGTCCGGGTTATGCCAAGGACGCCGATGCGATCGAGCGTGCCGTGGGCGCTGACCACGCCCGCAAACTGCACGCCCTGTCGATCGAAGGCATGAAATTTGTGCGCGATACAATCGGTGAATTGGACATTGTCGCCGCAGCACCCACGCACGGAATTATGCGCGTAGTTCGTTACGAGAACAGCCAAACTCTTCTCGCGCGTGCTGACTATCTCCAGCGCGAATTCGATTATTCTGTCGAGTACATGAGCCGGGACCAAGTGCAGGATGTCCTTCGCTCGAAACGCTATTTTCAGGCGCTACGCGATCCGCAGGCGTTTCACATACATCCGCTCAATTATCTTCGCGCTGTAGCGCGGGAAATCGAGCGACTGGGCGGAAGAATATTTGAAGGCAGCCCGGCCTTATCATGTGATTTCAGTCGATCCGAGAAAATCGTCCGGACGGCTCGGGGAGAGATAAGAACGCGGCGCGTCGTCGTCGCAGGCGGAGGGTATACGACGGGACTAATTCCGAAAATGAAACGCAGCTTTCTGCCTATCGCCACCTACGTCATGATGACAGAAGAAGCTCCGGATCTTATTCGCCAAGCCATCACCACGACCGACGCAGTTGGCGATAATCGGCGAGCCGGGGATTATTATCGCGTCGTCGAGGGCGGCAAGCGTCTGCTCTGGGGCGGGCGCATCACCACGAGGGCCGCGTCATCTGCAGCCCTAGCCGCTGAACTACGCCGGGAAATGGCGCGCACCTATCCGCAACTCGCTGACTTGAAAATCGAAACTTCCTGGTCAGGGCTGATGTCATATGCACGACATCTCATGCCCCAGATCGGGCAACTGCACCCGGATGTGTGGTACTGCACGGCATTTGGGGGTCATGGACTGAACACGACAGCGATTGGCGGCAAGGTGATCGCTGAGGCAATCCTGGGCGAGTCCGATCGCTATGAATTATTCAAGCCGTTTGGTCTTGTGTGGGCTGGAGGCATTGGCGGCTTGACCGCTGCGCAACTCACCTACTGGAAACTGCAAGCACAGGATTGGTGGCGCGAACGATCGTCTGTGTGACCGCGCTGAGCAATCTACGATCATCGCGACCTATCCAAGAACCATCAGACGGCGACCGTTCTGAGCAGGGATTTTGAATTGGCGCGTAGAACGTGAGGCGTTAGCTCTTCGCCGAGCCACGCCAATTCGCAAGCGGTGTCCCACGATGGCCTTATACCCTAGTATGCTATTTGCCCGCTCAACGATTGGGAAAGTGAAGTGCCGACCTGCTGAAACTGCCGAGTAAACTCGCGACGCGCAGCAGGACTGACTATGGCGGCTGGCGCCGTCGCTGCCGCACCCGCAGTTGAGCCCACCACCCGCATTGTTCCCAGTGCGGTTATCCCGACCCGGTCGGCAAGTGTGACTTCGCCTGTATCGAGCGACTGCCCGGACAGGCGCTTACCGAGAAGCTGCACCATTTCCGGACTTTCGGCGAAGGTGTTGTGAGCGAGCGGATCGCCCGCCTTGACGTCTGTTGTATCAATGACGGTGATGCCGAGGGCCTTGAGTTGGGATGCGTAAGGCCGCACATCGGCAGAACCGACACGGTCAACATCACCTGAAATCCATTTGGAAACGGCGAGCGCTCGATCGCCCCTTGAGGCGAAGATTGTAAATTGCGGGCGCTTAGGGCCCATTTCGATGAGCTGGCGCCGGAACACATCGACATCGATATCCGGCCATGCGAGGACGACGTTCCTGATCTTTGGTGAGATGCCATTGTCTCGCATGGCCATGCCACGCAGCGCTTCCACTGCAAGCCAGCTTCCCATCGAATGGGCGAGAACCGTGACCTCGGTTACATCGGGACTTTTCGCCGCCTGACGAAGTAGCTCTTCCAGTGCAAAACGGGAAAAGTTCGTGCTCTCCTTGTCATAGACATAATCGAACACGCTCGCTCGCGACGGCCAGGTGAACAGGACGGGCGCGGCATCCGTCCCGGCATCATGCGCAATCTGCGCGAAACGATAAACTGCGTCGGAATAGGAATTGTTGAAGCCGTGTACGAAAACAAGGACGCGCTTCTTTCGTCCCTGGTTGTGTTTTAGCCAATCGAGGACCTGACTTTCAGAGCCGAGTTTTTCCGTTTTGAGCGTCACAAAGTCCCTCGCGGGATCACCTGGGAGCCGGGCGGGCCACTGGATCTCTCCGATTTTCCGCTTCTTGTCGGGTGGTACCGAGACGACGATATTTGTCAGCGAAATTGCTTTTCCGCGCTCGCCGGAGAAGAGTTCGCCCGGATCGGTTACCGGTTCCCGTGTCGTCGCGACGAGCATGTCCACCCTACTCGCATCCGGCGCAGTCCCTGCGACCGGCGCAAGCACGTTTCCAGGATGCGTTGCACAAGCCGAGAGCATGAAAGACAGCGCGATGGCGGTATATCTCACAGGTTTCGACGGTTTGCCCACCTTCATAGGCTCTCGCTCGCGATCGGACTGTCTGCTACCACCTCCGAATGGCCGGCAGGCGAACTCGTTCCCGGCGCCTTGATCCGGAACCAGGCGATGTAAAGCGCTGGCAGGAAAAGAAGCGTCAGTACTGTTCCGACGATAATGCCGCCCATCATCGCATATGCCATCGGTCCCCAGAAGATTTCGCGGGCTATTGGAATGAGAGCAAGGCTGGCCGCGGCAGCCGTCAGCATGATCGGCCGCATCCGGTGTTCGGTTGCTTCGACGACGGCACTCCAGGGGTCTTTGCCCTCTCGTCGCAATTCCTCGATTTGAACAACGAGAATGACCGAGTTTCGGATCAGGATGCCGATCAGCGCCAGAATGCCGAGCAGTGCGACGAAACCGAGAGGTGCGCCACTTGGCAGCAGCGCCGCAACCACACCGATGATGGCCAGCGGCGCAACAGCGAAGACAAGGAACAGTCGCTGGAAGCTTTGCAGCTGGATCATCAGAAGCGTGACCATTGCAAACAGCATCAGGGGGGCAACTGCGGCAATCGGGGCTTGAGACTTGCTGCTTTGTTCGACAGCGCCACCAACAACGACACCATAGCCAGCCGGAAGCTTCTCGGTAAACTCCTTCACTTTTGGAGCCAATTGCGAAACAACCGTCGCAGGCTGAAGTGCACCGGGTATACTTGCTTTCACGGTGACTGTGGGCTGGCGGGCGCGACGCCACACGACAGGCTGCTCCAGCTCATAGTGGAAGTTGGCAACGGCAGCGGCGGGTACCGATTGGCCATTGCTGGTCGGCAATTCGATATTGCGAAGCTGGTCAATCGATCCCCGTTCATCGGCGCGGGCACGCGCCACAACGTCAACCAGATAGATAGAATCCCTGACCTGTGTGACCGTGGTGCCTCCAACGACCGCATTCAATGCCGAGGCAATGCTCTCGGACGTAATGCCGAGCTGCCGAGCCTTGTCTTGCAACACATCCACCTTGATAACGCGCGACGGTTCGTTCCAGTCAAACGTGATGTCGCCGATCGACGGGTTCTCGGCAAGGAGGTTCGCCATCTGTTGCGAGAAATTACGTACTTGCTGAAGGTCCGGGCCGCTGACGCGGTACTGAACGGGTCGTCCGACCGGCGGACCGATATCAAGGAGATGTACAAAGGCATCGGTGCCGGGAAACTGGTCCTTGAGCCATTGCTGGAATTTATCCCGCAACTGGTCACGTGCTTCCAAACTCTTGGTTACAATGATCGTCTGGCCAAAGAATGGATTGGCAGGCTGAACATCAAAGGACAGTACGAATCGGATGGCACCCTGTCCGACATACGAACTCCAGTGCTCGATATCGGGATTTCCCGCCAATTGTTCCGCCTCGAACTTATCCATTTGCGCCTTGGTTTGAACGATCGAGGCGTTCTGCGGCAGGTTCCAGTCAACGATCAGTTCATGCCGGTCGGAACTGGGGAAAAACTGCTGCTGCACATGGCCCATGCCGTAGAGTGAAACGGCAAAAATGGCGACTGTCACGGCAATTGTCGCCCAACGAAACCGCATGCAAAGCAAGAGAATGCGTTGAAACAACCGGGCAAACCAGCCCGGATTGGCATGCTTGTTCTTCATCGTCTTGGGCAGAAGTGTTACGCCGAGCAACGGCGTAAAGATCACGGCGACAACCCAGGATACAATGAGGGAGACGGCGATAACCACGAACAGTGTGTAGGTAAATTCACCAGCGGAACTGCTGTTGAGGCCGACAGGAATAAAGCCCGAAACCGTCACGAGCGTTCCCGTCAGCATGGGAAAGGCGGTGGATGTATAGACATAGGTGGCGGCTTTTCGTAAAGAGTCTCCCGCCTCCAGCCGAGCCACCATCATTTCAACAGCAATCATGGCGTCATCGACAAGCAAACCAAGGGCGATGATCAGCGCTCCGAGCGATATCCGCTGGAGAGAGATGCCCATATATTCCATCACCATGAAGGTGATGGCGAGAACAAGTGGAATAGCCAGTGCGACGACAAAGCCCGCACGCATGCCGAGGCTGACGAAACTGACGGCCAGCACGATGGCCACGGCTTCAAAGAGGGCCCGTGTGAAACCGGACACTGCCTCTTCCACGATCTGCGGCTGATCGGAGACCAGATGGACCCCAACGCCGACCGGAAGGTCAGCGGTAATCTGCTTCATTTGTGCTTTGAGATGTTCGCCGAATTCAAGCAGATTGCCGTTCTGCTTCATGCCGATTGCAAGGCCGATAGCCTCCTTGCCATTCACGCGAAATAGGCTCGTCGGCGGATCAACATAACCGCGGGTTACTTTGGCGACGTCGCTCAGCCTAAAGAAACGATCGTTGACCCGCAGATTGATCGCCTCAAGGCTTTTTTCCGAGGTAAACTGGCCGTTGACACGTATCATTACCCGCTCTGGGCCGGTCTCCACGACGCCGGACGGGGTGATTGCATTTTGTGCCTGCAGCGTGCTGATGATGGCCTGCTGGTCGAGGCCGAGTGCGGCGATCTGCTTGGTCGAAAATTCGAGATAAATGACCTCGTCCTGTGCCCCAACCAGTTCGACCTTGCCGACATCGGGGACGGTCAAAATCTTCCGTCGCACATCTTCAACATAATCGCGCAATTGCCTACGGCTCAGACCATCGGCGGTGAACCCGTAAATGTTTCCGAAGACATCACCGAACTCATCGTTGAAGAAGGGACCGACAACGCCCTGCGGAAACTCTCCGGAAATATCGCCGATCAAGTTGCGCACACGGATCCAGGTCTGGGTCACCGCCTCTCCGCGCACGGTATCCTTGAGATTCAGGAAAACCGTTGTTGAGCCCGGCGAACTGACGCTGCGCGTGTAGTCGAGGGTATCGAGTTCCTCGAGCTTTTTTTCGATCCGCTCGGTGACCTGGGTTGTCGTATCGTCGATTGAAGCTCCCGGCCATTGCGCCGAGATCACCATAGTCTTGATGGTAAAGTTGGGGTCTTCTTCACGCCCGAGATTGATGTATGAAAGAATCCCGGCAATTGTGAATATGATCATGAAATACCAGACGAGAGAGCGGTGTTCGAGTGCCCACTCGGAAAGATTGAACTTCTTCATAGTGACTTCCCGTCTGTCATCTTGATTTTCTGACCCTCGCTCAGGCTGTGAACGCCAGCGGTCGCAATTCGGTCGCCATCGACCAGCCCTTCGACCACCATGGCCTCTGCGTCGGTACGGCCGTCCAGCTTGACCTCTCTGGTCGAGACCGTCCCAAGCTTTCCATCGACGAGCCAGACAAGGGCCTTGCCGTCCTTGTCCAGAATTGCCGTGGTCGGAATGTGTATTCGTGAATCTGCCGCAGTGGCGAGATATGCTGTAATTGTCGTACCCAACCTGAATCCTTCCGGCGGTTGCTCGAGCGTAATGCGCGTGCGGCGCGTACGCGTTGCCTCGTCGGCCTGCGGCGCGATCTGCCGCACGGTGCCGGTAGCGCGAATTGACGGATCAATCTGCAAGTTGACCTGGAATTTGCTGCCTACCTTGATAGTTCCCGCAATGGCTTCGGGGATATCGACGACTGCTTCCCGAACATCCGGCCGCGCGACAACGGCGACCAGCTGGCCCGCGGTGACTGTCTGTCCAACTTCCGCCTGGAGGGATGTGACAACGCCGTCAAAATCGGAGCGCAAAATAGCGTAGCCAAGGTCTTCCTTCACCTTCGTCAGATTCGCTTCGGCCTGAACAACGGCAGCGACGGCGGCTTCGTGAGCCTGTTGCGCTTGATCGAACGTTGCTTCGGTCGCCGAGTTCCGGCTCAGAAGTGCTCTTTGGCGATCTTCCGTTGTGGCTGCATTGGTAAGTTGTGCCCTCGCCGACGACAAGCTAGCTTCCGCTAACTGCACCGCCAACTCGAGGGCGAGCGGATCGATCGCTGCCAACTCCTGGCCATTGGAGACCTGATCACCAACTGAAACCTCGCGGCGAACGATGCGACCTAGTGTTCGAAAGCCGAGCTGGGTTTCAAAACGGGCTTCGACTTTTCCAGCAAACCCCCGAATTTGCACCGGCTGAATCTTCACGACCGTGGACAATACCGGTCGCACGATGTTCGGCTCCGCAGCATCCTGTTCTTGCTGGCATGAGGCGAGAACGCATGCCGCAAGAGCAACGCTCGCACCATAGACGAGAAAGCGTCTCATGGTTGAACCTCGCTCTTAACCGCAACAATCTGCGAAGGCCGAAGCCGGTTTCCTCCGGAGGTCACGACTTGCTCACCGGCCTTCAGACCACTCCCGATAACCACATTCATCGACTCATATGCTGCCACATCGACCTCACGCAGGCTGACGGCGCGGGTTTGCGGATCGATGACCCACACCGCCGGCTTGCCGTTGTCGGAAGCCAGCACCGAGGAAGGAAGGATCGCCGCGCTGACCGTAGGGAGCTTGGCCGTTCCCACCACGACCGAACCCAGCGCCATTTTGGGACGCGGGTCTTGGACAGAGACTTTTACCCGCACCGTACCGGAAGCATCGTCCACCGTAGGGGAAACTTCCCTGATCACTCCCTCGCTGGTGATCAATGGGTCTTCGAGCAGAGCAAGCTGGACCCGGCGATCGCCCAGATTGCCTGTCACCGACCCCTCAAAGACATTGAAAACGGCATCCCGCGGTCCGTCCACGGCAACCGTGAAGGCGGTGGACGCGACCTGCATTACCTGCCCAACTTCAATGTGGCGAGCGGTAACAATGCCTGAAGCATCCGCCCTGAGCTCCGAGTAGGAGAGCGTATCGTGGGCGGTATCAAGCTGGGCCCTTGCCGCGTCGAGCGACCCTTGCGCGGTTCGTTGTGCTTCTTCTGCGCTGTCGTAGGCGCTACGAGTGGTAAAGCCCTGTGCAAGAAGCGCCTTCTGCCGATCGAACGCCGACGATGCCTGTCGAACCTGCGCTTCCGCCGAACGCACAGCCGCTTTGGCCGCTGCAAGGTCGGCCTGTTGCTGTTTGGGGTCGATTCGCGCCAGGAGATCGCCGGCCGCGACATGATCGCCCACATCCACAAGCCGCTCGATCACTTTGCCACTCACTCTGAATGACAGGTCGCTGTCTATCCTGGCCCGTATTTCCCCAGACACAGATACGGTCTGTAGATAATCCGAGAATGCAACCTTAACCGCCTCCACGGGAGTCGGCGATCGAGGAGGAGCGTTATCTGGCTGGCAACCGGCTACTAGTACCAGCGCGAGCAGGCTTATTCGTGTCAACAATTCCCGATTGTGTCGAGCGGACGACTTAACGGGCGATTGGGTTGGTTCAGACCACATGATGAGAGATCCCATGAAAAGTGAATGCGGTATATTATTGACTATCCGTTCAGTCAATGTTTAAATTACAGGAATTGAACGGCATAAGGATGGGAAAATGGTCGGAACCAAACATGCGCGGGGGCCTGTCGTGGTAGATAACGAACTCGGGCCGCGAGCCCTCCGCAAAGCGCAACGCCCGCAAGAAATCCTTCAGGCTGCCTTTGAGGAATTCGTTGAGCGCGGCTATACCGCAACACGAATCGAAGATGTGGCCGCGCGCGCAGGCGTCACCAAAGGCACGATCTATCTCTATTTTCAGAACAAGGAAGAACTGTTCCAGGACGTCGTTGGAAAACTCTCGCAACCGGTCTTCGACGAAAACCAATTCCTGGAGCAGCACCAGCACCGGTCGTGCAATGAGCTCGTGAGACTATTTCTCGATACGCTCTACGAGCACATGACCGTCAATCCGCATTCGCGCGAAATTCTTCGTTTCCTCATTGCCGATGGCCGGAGTTTTCCAACACTCGTATCGACCCATTTTGATCAGTTCGTCAAACCGCTGCTGACGATGTTTGATCGGATTCTCCAGAAGGGTGTACGAGAAGGCGTCTTTGAAATTTGGGCCGAGGACCATATTAGCCAAATCTTGATCAGCCCGGCTTTGACCTACGCAATCGATATGCTCCTGAGCGCGGATAATACAAAGCTGCCTGAACTCCCGATCTATATAAATACGCACTATGAAATGGTGATGCGCACCGTTCGCAAAGCTTCGGTTTGATGCTGCCGGAAACCATGCAGCCTCGCGATCGATCGGAGGCACTTCAGCAGTGACCAATTCGAGACGCAGTGCGATTACAATCAATCAAATTCTTGATGCTGCCGAAGACGTTCTTCTGGCGCACGGAATTACAGGTTTGACCTTGAATGCAGTCGCAGAGCAGGCAGGGATGACCAAGGGCGGATTGCTCTATCATTTCGGAACAAAGAATGATCTGGAGCGAAGCCTCGAAGGACGCTTTGTCGCCCGTATCGAGCACAGGCTCTCGAAACTGCAACCCGGCGCCAGTTACTTTTCTTCCGCCGTGCTCGCAGAGATCTGGGACGATTGGCAAAAGGGAAAGGAACGTTTTGCATCCTTGATCCTGAGTGCTGCCAATGGTTACGCCCAGGAGGGCGAACAATAAAGAGACGGCCGCTATCCAGGAGCCTCTTTCGCGCCGACTTGGCCGTGCGGAGGCTGATAGGCACGCCCCCGACAATGAACGTGCACGATGTTTCAGCATATTGCGTTTTCACGTTATAGCTTTCGCCGACCTTTATCAGGAAGGTTAGTATCCACCAGGGCCTATCTCGTTACGTTGGCCCGCCCGTTTCCACACAAAAACCCAATTTCGGCTCGGCGGTGCTCCACCACTCAGCTGCAAGCTCGATGAATGCCTTGACCAGGGGCGAAAGGTGTCGGCTGCTCGGGTATACGACATACAGGCCGCCGATCGGTGTCGTGTAATCGTCAAGAACGCGGCGCAACCGCCTGTCCTTGATAGACGCCTCGGCGACCCGGTGGGGTAATTGGGCGATGCCGTAGCCAGCGATTGCAGCGGCAATTACCGCCTGCATTTCGTTGGCGGCGAAGCGTCCAGACACCGTTACCGTTTCCTGGCCATGCGAGCCTTCCAACACCCAGTGCGCATGGGCTGTCGACGGGCCCGCGATGACGCAGTGATGGCCGGCGAGGTCCGCCGGAACTACCGGCACGCCATGACGCGCGAGATAGTTCGGGCTGGCGCACAGAACTCTATGGGTAGAGCCGAGCTTGCGGGCAATCAGCGTGGAGTCTGGAAGGGTCCCGGTGCGGAATGCGAGGTCTATACCGTTCTCGACCAGATTGAGCTTGTCGTCGGTCAGGCGCAACTCGACTTTGGTTTTCGGATACGTCGCTAGAAAATCGAAAATCGCGCTGGACAGAAAGTAACCGCCAAAGCCGACTGGAGCCGATATCCGGATTGTGCCCGAAGGTTCTGCTCTCGCTTCCGCGAGCCGTAGATTCGCATCTTCGATTGTCCGCAGCGCCTGGCTGCTCTCCTCGTAGTAGAGACGTCCTGCATCCGTCACATTGAGGCTGCGTGTCGTCCGCTGAAGCAAGCGGACTCCGACCTCACGTTCAAGCGCGGCAATGCGGCGGCTAACCGTGGTCTTCGGCATGCCCAGCAGGCGCGCGGCGGCTGTAAAACTACCGGCCTCGATGACGCGAGCGAACACCACAATATCGTTAAGATCGAGCATTGTATCCATTATTGGGACGATGTTTCCCAATTATAGACCATTATGGTTTAATGTGACAGGTCCTAACTTTGCTCCATTGGAAACGAATGGAGCAGACATATGACTACCAAACGAAGCGTTCTGGTTACCGGCGCTACTGGTCAGCAAGGTGGAGCGGTTGTGCACGCACTGCTATCGAGAGGACATCGCGTCAAAGCACTAACCCGCAAGCCGGACGGCGAAGCCGCTCGGCGCCTGGCGTCCGCAGGCGCCGACGTCGTGGCCGGCGATCTCGGTGATGCGACATCCATTCTAAGAGTCGCAGGCGACGTCGACACCATGTTTTTGATGGGCAACAGCTACGAGGCCGGTGTAGAGGAGGAAATCCGCCAGGGGATCCTCGCCGCCGACGCTGCGAAGGCTGCCGGCGTCGGACATTTGATCTACTCGTCCGTCGCCGATGCAAATAGGAAGACCGGCATTCCGCATTTCGATAGCAAGTATCTCGTCGAGAAACATGTCGCCGGGCTCGGCATCCCCTACACAATCAGCGCGCCGGTCGCCTTCATGGAGAATATCGTCGCGCCGTGGTCGATCGATACGCTGCGCCAAGGCACGCATGCTTTCGCGATGCCTCCCAAACGCGTCCTTCAACTGGTAGCCTTGGCGGATATCGGGGCTTTCGTTGCCGCCTTGGTTGAGCGGCGCGAGCACGTGTTCGGCAAGCGTTTCGATTTCGCCGGGGATCAGTTATCCGGCGAGAAGCAGGCGAAAATCCTCTCGCAAGCCATCGGCCGCCTGATCAACTATCAGGAAATCCCGCTCGCCGCGGCTCGCCAGCAAAGTGAGGATGCGGCACTCATGTTCGAATGGTTCGACGGCGTCGGCTACGACGTCGATATCGCCGCTTTGCACAGGGATTTTCAGGAAATCCGCTGGCACAGTTTCGCCGACTGGGCGCACAAGTTTGACTGGAGTATTCTTGAACGGACATCTCCTACTGAGTTCCTATAGACATCCCGGGCAATGAAACCTGGGCGGAAGCGGATCAGCAGCAACCGGCAGCTGGGGTTCGCTTTCCCACCCATTGCAGCCGTTCGATCTGACGCGGGCGAACGGCAGCTGGCTGTATAGCAAAACCACCGGCGACCGATGGACGCAAGAAAACCAAGTCGCTCGCTCACCATAGACCAGGCACAAGCCGGTATCTGACTTTCCCAGTGTAGTCCGAATAGCCTTCCAGCTCGTGTCGCAGCATCGTTTCTTCGTCAAGGATGCGCAATATCAGAACGGGCACGTCAAGCAGCATGAGCAATAGTCCCCAGTAGGAACCCAATGCGAGTGGCACACCAACAACCAGAATCAGCACCCCGACATACATTGGGTGCCTGACCCACGCGTAGGGGCCGGTTGAGATGACTTTTTGGCCCTCCATCTTTTCGATCGTCGAAGCGCCGTAGCTGTTCTCACGGAAGACCAGAAGATTGATCATGAGCCCCAAAGCCACCAATGCGTTTCCCAACACCGAGACAAAGGATGGTACGTGCGACCATCCGAATCGATAATCAAGTGCAGAAACAACCGGCAAAGCAATGGCACCAGCAAGGGCGATTGTTATCAATGTCTTTTGCGCCGGGCGTGTTTCAGCAGCCGGCCCGGCTTTCAGGCGGCGTTCCAGCAGCGCTGGATCTTTGATTGCGAGATAGACACCAATGAGATTTGTCGAGATCGTGAAGACAATTATGAAAGCCCAGCCCCGCCAGTAGTTCAGCGTCCCGGCTGATCCGAAAATGATTCCGCCGAGGACAAAAAGCCCGACAATGGCAGTTCTCAGAGTTCGAAGGGCGAGATTCATTGCAGGCATTCCATTGGTGATCAACTTATTCGAACGAATTGAGAGCGCCGACCTTTCGGTTCTGGGATCTCCACTGTTTTCCGGCTCGACTGCTCGCTTTCAAGATTCGCCAGCTTGAGCATCGCGACGATGGTTTATCCACAGAATCACGCGGGTGATGGTCATCGACCGAGTTTCTCGCCGTCAATGTGCGACTTGGGAAGCTGCCGACATCAATTCTTCGGGATTCAGCGCCCGGCACACATTCCGGCCTTCCCCTTCAACTTCTGTGAAGCTCCAGCGCACCACACCTTCTCGATCGAGCAGGAAATGGCCGACAAGCTGCATATGTCCGGGTATCCTCATCTGCTGATCGGCTTCTGTGATCTCGTACCCATCCTTCTCGCTGAGAAGATCGCCCGCGGCCGCCGGATCCATCGGTTCAGGCAACTCCCCCGGCCGATCAACCCGCATTGTCATGACCACATCCATTCCGACTTTGTAAGGCCATCTGGTCTCATTCTGCGTGAACTCAAGGATGGGTAAGCCGAAGGCGCGGTGTGAAGCTCGCTCCGGGTCGGATGCAGCAAGAAGACCGGATATCGGATGATAGCGGAAATAGTGTCGCGCTCGTTCGACCGGGGTGTTTACCACCGCTAGAGAGTCCACGCCTTTCTCGCGCAGGGCCGGGATGAGCTGTGCCATAGCCGCGACATGGCGTCGGCAGAACGGGCAAAGCAGGCCTCGAAACAAACCTATCAACAACGGGCTGCGGCCGCGAAATTCATCAAGTGCGACCTTCCCCTCGCGTGAGATCGCATCCAGCACGATGTTCGGAGCCAGATCGCCCGGCTGTAACGGATGGTCCAGATAATGCGCAGACATGGACAACCTCCTCGCCCGAAGGACCAGTCAGAGACAACACGACAAGTGCTTCGAGGTCGGCTGTGCGGCGCGCATTCGGCTTGACACCGCGGCGACTGGCATAGCGCGCCCTTGCTACCGTGACAGCGGCGGTTGCCGCCAACTTCGCCGTCCGGCTATCCGGACATCCCGCTAGGTTCGATGCTAGCACTCGCCGCAATCCGCGACAAGAATACCTTTGCCGCAGTGGCAGAAGGGACGACTGCCGCTGGCATGAATTCAGCCGAGGCACGAACTTTCGCTTGGGGCCAAAACGTGATTTTGGCAAGGGTCTCACTATTAGAATTTATTGTTCATGCTCGAGATCAAGCCACACAAGTGCTGTCGTATTCGGTAATATCCGCCGCCAAAGCATAAGCGCCTACATTGCTGATCCGTGCAAAACCGGGCAACGTGCGTGCCAGCAAGATTTAAGGGGATACGTTATGGAAGACTGGGATCCAGCTGTCGTCAAGTTGCTCAGCATTTTCATGCCGACCACTTTTGAGAGGCGATTGGCCATCAAAGGATATTCCCGCTTCGTTCACTATACGACGGCAGAAAACTTGTTTCATATTCTGGACAAGGAAGAGGTCTGGTTTCGCAACACACGATGCATGAATGACCATCGCGATATCGAAAATGGTATCATGCAGCTTCATCAATGGAGCAACATTCCGGAGAGCACAGCATCGCTGGTTAGCGCACTTGAATCGTGCATCCCCGGGGTGTGGCAAGAAGGCCTCAAAAAATATCGCCAATGGCTTCCGAACTTGCGTACTCAGTCCTATGTGTTGTCGGTTGCCGAACAGGATCCGGATGAGAATGAAACCGGCAGGCTGTCCCTGTGGCGCGCCTTTGAAAAAGGTGTCGTCGGCGTTGCCGTCGTTGTGAATGTAGCTCCATTCATGCAGATGACGGATGCTTTGATGGCCTATCCCAGTCCAGTGACATACTGGACGCGGCAGCAGTTTGAGGACGAGTTTAACGTGGTAACTCACCGCATCTTGGCCAACAAGGATTTCCTGTCGCAAGTGAACAAGTTCGCGTTGACCGAGATGGTATTTCTGATGCTGTTGTTTGCGGCGACATGTTCAAAACACCCCGGACTCCACCACGAGCGCGAATGGCGCGTCTTGACCAATCCGCTGCTCTGGCCTTCGACCCGGTTTATCGAACACCAGGCTGTCATCGACAGCGTTCCGCAGACAGTTTACAAACTGCCGTTGAAAAACAGCCCCGACGATAATCTGACCGGAATAGAACTGCCCGAATTGATCGACCGCGTGATAATCGGACCGTCGATTCATGCCGGTCCGATCCGCGACGCGATCGTCGCAAAACTGGCAGAAAAAAACGTACCTGATCCTGGCTCAAAAGTTGTCGCATCGGGGATACCGGTTCGCGCAAAAGGGATGGGTTGAGGCCGCCACCTGCGGTTCGAGCGGCTTGGCAGCGCGCCGACAACCGGGGTCTGAATTCTGGTTGGGTAGATGAATGCAATTGTTCAGTTGAAAATGCCGACAATAGCCAATTTTGATTGGCGCCTGAAAATCTACAATCGAATGAGAGGCGGGATCGAAAAAGGCGACAACGGAAATGCGTTTTCTGAAGGGCGAAGCAATAGACGTGCCCTAAGACCCTCCCTGATGTAAACACCATCCAAGTTGCCGTAATCGCTAGCAAGTGGCACGATTCAGTTGCTGCTCTTTGGGCTGAAGTTGGTCTCCTGTCGTTCGATGAGTGAATCCCGATGCGCTACCATTGCACTTCAAGGTTAACGTCCCTTGAAGGGTTGGGGGTATTGCAAAGCAGAACATTTCCTGGTCCCACTTTGATTGCAGGGGGAATCGCGCATGACGATCAGCGGCCCAATTAATGACTGAGCTTTACCACGTCGGACAATGCCCAAGTTGCCGCCAAGGATCGCTAATTCTGCAACGCAATCTCTCTAATCAAGACATCTACGCCCATTGCGAAGAGTGTGAATTGGGTTTCATCACGCCAGATGATCTCATACCGCCATTGAATGGTTTTCTCACCGTTTTGGGTGAGTACGATTACGAAACAGAGAACCCCACCTCCATCGCCTCAAGACACGCCTGGCGGGCAAGACCATGCCACCGGCTACGTTCTGCGGCCCTCCATTACCGACGTGATGTTCCGGGGCCCGCCGGGCTTTCCGGTCTCAATTTTCACCACGGGGAAATGGACGTTCTTCATTTTCCGAGAACGCTGCATCGTTGACCTTGTTTCTGACCGATCTTGGCGGAGCTGTCGTTTGCGTTTTTTCCGCCACGTAAACGTCGATTTCCTTGGCGGCTTCCACAAAAGCAAGCCGTGCCTCTTCCGCCGATGCTTTCTCTTTCAAGGCATTTGCGCATATTTCCATGGCCGCCTCATGTTTTGGCCCGCACTGTTTTGTCCAGCAGTGGGCCAGCAGTTCGGATGCCTGTTTTACGGATGAGACGTTCAGTACCGTGCCGGAGCCCGGAGATTGGATCATCACATGTTCAAAAGAGAGATCGCGCATACCCAGAAATGCAGAACAGTGCACTTGGTTCCGCACTAATCCTCTTTCGGCTCTTTCTTTAGTGGCAGCATCAGCCGCAACGTCAGAAAGGTGAACAGCGAAATGATGAATGCAACGTCGTAGCTCTCAAGACCGACGGCGACGCCGATGGCGCCTGTCGACCAGATGCTTGCCGCTGTCGCCGTACCCCGCACGGAATCCTTCAATTGGAGGATGGCCCCGCCACCAATGAAGCCAACGCCGGTGATCAACCCTTCGACGATACGCGCCATGGCTTCAGGACTATCTGACACCAGGCTCTCGGCACCCTGAATGAAGCCGCAGCTTGCCAGCGCTACGATCGGGAATGTCCGTACGCCAGCACTGCGCTCTTGAGTCTCACGCTCAAGGCCAATTGGAAACGCCAGGATATAGGCGATAGCCAGCGCGATCACATGCGGGACAATGGGCAGCGAATTGAGGTAATGAAAGGTCTCAAGCAATTAAATCCCCCCAATGGTTGTGAATATGCGAGGTAACGCGTCACAAGGGCTACCGGTTCCCGGCACCGATCCGCTATGTCGTGCCGCACCGGGCGCTTTGTCCGCGCTTGCTGATGTCTCCTGAAAATATTTGTGCAATGCAGCAACTATTATCTCGCAACTGCGTTAGAGTGACTCGGCAACCTTCCGGTCGCTGGTTGAAAGGGCACCGCCATGAGAAATATCGCCGATACGATCAGACGCCTGAATATCCAGCGCAGCGCCAAGTTTTCCGCGTTCGCGCCGAATTTAAATACGCGTTTGCGACCCATGTCGGAATTCGGATCAAATCCCGGCGAATTGCACGCATGGACCTACATTCCATCCACAACCCGCCCTGCTGTACCGCTCGTCGTCGCCCTGCATGGATGCACGCAGACCGCGGCCGACTACGATAGTGGCTCCGGGTGGTCCGACCTCGCCGAGAAATACGGCTTTGCCTTGCTCTTTCCCGAACAGCAGCGTAGCAACAATGCAAATCTTTGCTTCAACTGGTTTGCTACGGGAGACACCACACGAGGCCAGGGAGAGGTGCATTCGATCAGCCAGATGGTGACAACGCTAGCTGACAGGCATTCCATCGATCGAGCGAATATCTATGTGACGGGTTTATCGGCTGGCGGTGCGATGACCGCGGCCGTTCTTGCCACCTATCCCGAGTTGTTCAGGGCCGGCGCGATCATTGCAGGGCTGCCCTACGGCAGCGCTTCCAGTATACCCCAGGCTTTCGACCGCATGCGTGGCCACGGATTACAGGAAAGCCGCATTCTCGCGAACCAGGTGCGTCAAGCATCCGATCACCAGGGCCCCTGGCCCTCAATTTCTGTCTGGCACGGCACTGCGGATAAGACGGTGGATCCGATCAATATGGAAGCGATCATCGGTCAGTGGTGGCACTTGCATGAACTCAGCGAAAAACCAATCGTTACCGGACTGGTACAGCATCATGAGTCTCGTGCGTGGAGCGATAATGAGGGCGTCATACAGGTCGAGGCTCACGCCATAAGCGGCATGGGGCATGGTATCCCGATCAAGAGCTCTGGCTTGGATGGCTACGGCACAGCCCGGCCCTTCATGCTTGACGTCGGTATTTCATCGACGTGGCACATTGCCAAGACCTGGGGTCTGATTGGTGAGCAAGAAGCAGTTTCAGCGGAAAGAAACGCGAAATCGTCTGCTCCTTCGCTGACGACCGAAGAATCCAGGCCAGTCAGGCGTCCGGTTGGTGGGGTGATTGAAGATGCATTGCGAGCGGCAGGATTGATGAAATGACGAGCTATTGCTCGCCACACCATCGATCCGTTATTAATGTTTGGTGGCTGCGACCAGCTTTCTGTTCTCACTGGGTGGGGCAGATAGATACCGGGATTGGGTTCTTCTCACATCGTCCACGCTTCTCAATCCTTCGCCTTTGGCGATGCGCACGGCTTGCCGCTCATCGATCTCCATCGAACGACGGTCTATTCGCTCGCGAGCGGGCTCACTCAACCGAACTCCACCCGGGCCGATCTCAATCGACTGAGCATAGGCTTGCGGCACTGCGGTGAGGGTAAGAAGCGTAGCTGCTCATGCAACAATGAATTTCCTGAACATGATTTTCTCCAACTGTTCCTTGATCAAAATTCCGAAGTCCGAGCACCGCCTTTGTCATGGCTGTGCTCGGACGCTCGGCACTAGGAATGCTTATAATGGTCGGTAATCACGGGCCCGTTCCCGCACACGGGCGAGTTCTTCTTCGGTAAAGTCGGGGTCGCCCTGGTCGAAACCCCGACTTGCTAGGTCATTAGGGCGAGTTTATTTTTTCGCCAGGATGGAACCATTTCAAAGAGCCGGGAACCCACGTGCATTCGGGAAGCCCTTTTCAAAACCTTTGGCGACGCGATATCGCAGCAATTTACCTTGCACCAGCAGGGCCTGGAGGTCGGCCAGAATACGGCTCCCCCAAAATCGACGCTCATTGAACGCTCATATGCAACGACTAAAGCCGCCAGTCAGTTCACGACACTAAAGTGCATGAAAAGGAGTGTGACACGGCGACGGTGGAAATCGCCAAGCGACTTTGCCGTATGGGCAATCGAGCGAGCTCAGGAAATCGTCAGTGTTGAGGGGGCGGCGCTTGCATTGGCCTTCGTTATTCCGAAACCAGCGTCATTACGGGAAATTCTCGCAAGACTTCCACCAGGGAGACCTTGCTCGCGAGCGTGAACCCCTTATCCGTCATGACATGCCGGAACTGCTTACCCACGAGTGCATCCGGTACCTGCAGAAATGTCCCCTCCCATTCGGGAAGCGGCAAAAAAGGCGTGGTGAACGGTTTCAACATATCGAAACACAGCCGGGGGACAGCAATCACCGCATATTGTTCCTCGAATTCACGATAGAACGCCACAATATGGTTGGCCTGTTTGCCAACCGCTTTGAGAGGAATGTACTTCCCCTCAGAAAACAGTCGGGGCATCTCCTGGCGCATCTTAAGATGGGATTTCAGGATCCGTTGTTTTACGCCGCCGGAATACCAATCCTCCAGAAGTAAATTCAACGGCGATTGATCGGCATAAGCGAGCTGATCTTTCAAGGCGTCAAAATCGAATGAGCCCCGCGTCGGTGCGGACGACACGGACAGATCCCAGGTTTCGGCACCATTATGGATGACAGGGATTCCTGGAGCAGTAAGCTTCAAGACCGTCTGGGAAAAACTGTTGAGCGCTCCGGTCAGCCAAAATGGCCTCATCGTTTCCACAAATTCTGAAAGGAACTCTTTGTCCGCAAACAAGCCGTCCACATAGTTCATGACGGCCTGTTCGTAAGGCTTATTGACGCCGGTCCAGAATGACTGTTTCTCGGATTCGCGGATGGCTCGCTCCATGAATCCAACCAGTTCTTCCCGAACCGAAGCAAGGCCAGCGTCGTCGTCGATGCGCAAGGAAACCGGCCAGATTGCCGCCAGTGTTTGGTAGATCAGCCATTCCGTCTTCGGATCTGGAGCAACCACCGCTTCGATGGTCGCCAAATTGGCAGCGTGACACTGCCGCCACGCGTCAACAGCCCTCGCCCATACACCTGACGCCTCTGAGAACGCCAGCAGACGCATTCGCGCGTCTTCTCCGAATTTGGTTGTATAGGAAAAAGACGTGGCCAACATGCCGGATGGCATAGCTGCAGCCCTGTCGACCATCTTTCGATGAAAGGCACCGATCGGATCAGACGTCGGGCTCGCACTCAACATCAATTCGTCCAGCGCAATCGGGCCGCGGGCGTATCTGTATGATTTCTGAATTGCTTGCGCCATTACAGCGGCCGTCAACTGCTGAAAGCGAATGATAAACGAGCTGGCAACGTCCGGGCTGGAGGATGTGTCTTCCGAGTTCATAATGCGAAGAATGAACGCCAATATCTCCACCACATCGGCGGTTTGTCCCTCTCGGCGGGATATTTGCGCAGCAATGGATTGAAGCATATCGACATCGAACGGGGGAAGTGCGCCATCCTTCGAATACGTGCGATAAACGGGCAACTCTGCGATGAGTTCTGCTATGGCGCGGCGCAGCAGGAGTTCTTCTGCATAAGGAGGGCCCAGCTCGGCCAATAGCTGTACTAATCTTTCGAGTTCATCTGTGAAAGTCGCGTGCAGAATGCTGGCTTTCGCGTGCCGATAGTCGCCCGGAAATTCAGAAGGAAATTCAGATCTGGGTTCGAGTTCATATTCATACATGCGCTGCAGCCTGGACAGCCCGGCATGGTCGACGAAAAGATCCGCCACGGTGGAGATAAACTCATAACCAGCGGTGCCGTTTACGTGCCAATCATCATTATACGTTTCTTCGCCCAGCAATATCTTGTCAGTGACCACGAAAATGTCTTCGCCTGCGTGTGAACGCAGCCGCCTGGTGTATTCCGCTGGATCTGCAAGTTCATCGATCTCATTGACCCTGAAACCCTTGATCTGGGTCTTTTCCAGCAGCGAAAGAGGCATCTTGTGGAAATCCATGAAAACGGCGGGATCTTCTACGCGCAACCCAACGGTAAGTTTTGAATCAGCCGAATGCCTGTAGTTTATGGGTTCGGATGCTCCCTTACTTTGCACCAAAGTCCAATTCTGCAAGGACATCAGCCCGATCATCCGGCCCGCATCCTTCGCGATGTCGTTCAGCCCCGAAGCCATTTCGAGCCGATCCGTAATGTTGGCATGGTCAAAGGCTTTCAAAAGGTCCGTGTGAAAATCGGCGGTCGTTGTCGAAGTGGCCCGGCTTGCCGTTTCGATCAAAGTCACGGCAATCTTGTTGTTGATGCCCTTGAGTGCTTCGCGATAACTCGATGGAGCCAAGGGAAAAAACCGGCCTGCATAAGAAACGCCCAAACTTGTTTTTTCTCGATCGAACGTCAGCTGAAATTTATCAGCCTGAATCTCCTCGTTGATTGGTCGTTCGAGCACTGGAAGAGTGATTGCCCTTGTCCAATCGACGTCAAAATGATTTGCATGCCTCGCGCTGGGGCCCCATTCCAGCACGTCGAACCACCACGCATTCTCATACGATGCCGACATCTGGTTCGGGTTGAGATCGACAATCAGATGCATGCCCGCGCTTGCGAGCTCGGAATTCAAATGGGCGAAGCCACTTTCGGACCCCAATTCGAAGTCTAGTTCCGTCGGATCTGTGGCCGTCAGGATGCCGTCGCCAATCTGCAACGACTGAAACGGAGAGGACACACTGACAGCGTCGATCCCAAGCTCTTTCAGATATGAAATGGCACTCGCCGCTTGTTTGAATGTGGTGCCGTTGCGCAGCTGGATTCGATAGGCTGAATTGGGAATGTACATGCTCTCACTCATTATTTGTTTCAGTACTTCGCAGGTCTCTAGTGCCGGGACCCGGGCATGGCCACACCGCCCTGACCTTCGTTCCAGTTTGGAAGAGACGGCGGCGCCGATCGCGGAACAGTCGCTTGGACCGATCGAAGCGCAGCAAGATATTCGTTCTGCCACTGCTGCGCATCTTGATCAGAAATTTGGCTAAGAAGGGTTCGATGTCTCGCCTTGCGCTCTTCCATCGGCATTGTGGCGGCTTTTCTTATGGCCTGTGCAACTTCATTTGTGTCGTAGGGGTTGACGATAAGCGCATCGCCAAGCTCTTCCGCAGCGCCGGCAAATTTTGACAATATGAGAATTCCCGGATCTTCAGGGTCCTGGGCGGCAATGTATTCCTTTGCCACCAGATTCATTCCATCCCGCAGGGGCGTGATAAGGCCAATGAGACTGCACCGAAACAGCAATGCCAGCTTCTCTCGGGGTATGCTTTGGTTGATGTACTGAATTGGGGCCCAGTTGAAATCAGCATACTTGCCGTTGACTGCCCCTGTCATTTGCTCCAGTTCCGACCGAATATCCGCATAGGCGGAAACATCTTCCCGCGACGGTGATGCGATCTGCAGATATTCCGCGCGGCCCAAATACTCAGGATACGAATCCAGGAATTTTCTGAACGCCTTCATGCGCTCCGGAAGCCCCTTGGAATAGTCGAGGCGGTCGGCCGAGATGATCTGGAAGCGCTTGAGAAGGCTGCGCCGCACACGCTCGAGTTCGATCCCCTTGTCACTCACGTGCGACATGGCAGAGAATTGGCCCACGTCAATGCCGATCGGAAAGTCCCCAATGCTGATTGTGCGGCCCCGCCACTTTATGAGATTTGGCGCAAGAAATTTGACTTCAGAGTGTTCCTTCAAGTAGCTGCAAAAATTCTGAACATCGTTTTTTGTCTGGAAGCCGATCAAGTCGTATTGCAGGAGGCATTCTCGCAGCCATCCGTGACGCGGCACCGCTGAAAAGACATCAACGGAAGGAAACGGCACGTGCAAAAAGAAGCCAATTCTGTGCGCGCTGCCTTTGCGCCGTAATTCCGAAGCCAATGGAATGAGATGATAGTCATGCACCCAGATAAGATCGCTGTCGCGCAAATGGGGATGAAGAGTGTTCGCAAATTTCCTATTAACCGCTGCATAGCATTTGGCGAACTTGGTGCGGTAATCCATCAGGTCCAGGCGATAATGAAACGACGGCCAAAGGACTTTGTTCGCAAAGCCAAGATAGTAATTTTCATGCTCCTCCACCGACAGCGATATCGTCAGGGATGTCACATTCTCGTAGGTTTCTAATTGCGTGTTGGATGAATCGGGGCTGTCGACGACATCGCCGT
This sequence comes from Phyllobacterium zundukense, assembly GCF_002764115.1. Taxonomy (NCBI): domain Bacteria; kingdom Pseudomonadati; phylum Pseudomonadota; class Alphaproteobacteria; order Hyphomicrobiales; family Phyllobacteriaceae; genus Phyllobacterium; species Phyllobacterium zundukense. The sequence goes on from NZ_CP017940.1 coordinate 3,509,430, forward strand.
TCCAACCCATCCACATTCCCCCGCTGCTTTTGAGGGCGTCACCGATGCCAACTGCGAGGCCCCCGGTTTGTGTCTTCTTTCCCAAATCGCCAGTACGATTTGAGACTACAACCAGGCGTCCCATTTCAATTTCCTTGATTTTCATCGAGTAGGTCTAACTGCCCGATCCCAGTTTTGTTCCGCGAAAATGTTCACAAGGGATTGATTGGCCTGGTGCAAAGCGCAACAATTCGTTCTGAAAATGAGAGAATGGAGTGATGTGAAACAGTGAATGCAACCAGTGAGCCACTTCCAACCGATCTCGAGTCCTGGGCAATCTTCCTGGACATTGATGGCACGTTGATAGATATCGCCGAAACGCCAGGAGCCGTGATTGTTCCGCACGCATTGCCGGGCCAACTCGCTGAACTTTCGTTGCGCCTCGACGGCGCCTTGGCGCTTGTCAGCGGCCGTTCGATAAATTCAATCGATGAACTGTTCGCTCCTTATCGGTTTCCCGCTGCCGGATTGCACGGAACGGAAATACGACGCGAAGAAAACGGGGAAATCGATCGAAAAATTCTTGAGGAGAACCAACTGGACGTCGCGCGACAAAAACTCGAAGACCTTGCAAAAAAAGTGCCCGATATAATCGTTGAAGACAAAGGGATTGCCATCGCGGTGCACTACCGGCAGGTTCCGGAAGCGTTTTCGCAGGTCGATCACCTCGTCGACACACTCCTGGTGCAGCTCGGCCTTGGATGGGCACGCCAGGATGGCAAGATGGTTGTCGAGATTCATCCGAGCGCATCCAGCAAGGGCACCGCCATAGCAAAGCTGATGAGCGCCTCGCCATTCAAGGGGCGCAGCCCTATTGCTGTGGGCGACGACCTTACCGACGAAAAGATGTTTGAATTTGTGAATTCAACATCCGGACGATCGATCAAGGTAGGCACATCAGCACATGCAAGCGTGGCAAGGTTCAGTGTGGATTCTGCAAATACAATACGAGATTGGATTTCCGAACTTGCTCACCTTGGCAACTGACGAGCGGAAGGGTTTGTTCGAGTTTGGCCAACGGATATCAGCCGCGGTGCCCATAATTCGGTTTCTACAACGGCATTGTCTGCCATCATCCGGATAACATGTTGGGCAACTCTTCTCGCCGCTTTGTATATCGAGAATGAGGTAATTGTTATCCGAGGAAAAATGCTTCGCGGATTGAGATAAGGAACGGCATTGTCGTGCGTGACGACAGCAATTCTATCGTTCAAATCCAATTCCCTGATTGCACGCTTGCCCCCAATCGCGCTGAGCAACGAGCCATAGACAAAGCCTGTCGGTGGAGATGTCTGCCTGAGCAGGCGTAGCGTATGCTGATATCCTGCACTGTCACAGAACATGTCTTTTATCATGTGGCTGGCATCTATTTGCGTTCCGTGCTGTTCAAACGCACAGGTTATTCCCGCCATACGTTCTTCTACAAAAGCAAAGTGTGCTGGTCCTTCGATAGCCGCAATTTTTTCGTGCCCGCGTTCGAACAGAAACACAGCGGATAGGAATGCGGCTTCCCTGTGATCTACATCAACCCAGGTGTGCGCCACAGGCGTGCGTGATTTGCCGTAAACAACAAAGGGGAAATTAGCCCCAGCCAAAAAGCGGACGCTGTCGTCGACGGGTGCAGGATAACAAATCACGATTGCATCGGCCCGCCGGCTTTCAATGATATTCTTGCATGCTTGCAAGCGATCATCCTGAGCGGTTTGAATGATCAAAATATCTTGCCCGACCGAAGCAAATACCTCAGCGAGGCCGGCGAGGAATTCGGTGATATCGGGGTCAAGATAAGACGTTGGCTCTTTTGGGACCACGATGGCTATTATGCCAATTTCACCGATTGCCAATCCTCGGGCTGTTACGTTCGGTCGGTACCCCATGCGCGCAGCTGCTCCTTTGACGCGCGCGCGCGTTCGATTGCTGACCTCTGGGTAATCATTCAGAGCGCGACTCACGGTGGTCAGTGATAGGCCAAGTTCATTTGCCAGATCTTGTAACTTCATCCAGTTTTCATCGCCGCCCATACAGGCAGGCTTTCCGTGCACCCGTTAGCTTGTGGCTCCCATTCTTCGGCCGAGAAAGCAGCTCAGGAGCCTCCTGTATGACGCCACATTTCAACATTTGACCGGAATGCGGCGCTTTGATTGTCATGAGTGGAACGCGCGATGCTTGCCATTGTTCCTGACGGCATAGAACGCGACAAGCTTGGCTGCTGCGTCGCGCGCGCCGAACATCCCCTGATCCCCGGCACCTGTCGGTCATCTGCGGGAGAATCTCGCCGCCTCGGGGACCGTGCCGCCGGATGCGCTGTTATGGAGCTGGAACGCATGGCGAGGCACCGTAAAGTTAACGGACATGCGAGAAATTTTTGGGATGAGTGGGCATCCCAAACTGATCATGATCCACTTTATCGCCGCTATCGCTTATGCTGGAGACCAACTGATCGACTTGGCCCTTGATGATTTATCGATCGTCCCGAATAAGGATGCCAGATTCTTTGGCCGCTTCGATGAAGGCCTCTCTCGCCTCATCGGCCGACAGCGCATTCTCCAGAGCATCCAGGCAAGCGATACGGGCCCTAAGGTGGATCGGCCCTTTTTCGGTAGGCCAGTCGTGGGCCAAAAAATCAGCAGCCGCGTCAACTGACGCGATAACTCGATACCGGCCAACGTGCCTGGTCTCAACGGTGACGGATTCAAACCGCAATCTTCGCATGCTCAGAAACGCCGCACTGCAATTGCAGTTCCTTTGTCTATTCATAAGTAGTTCGAGGGGCATTGTGGGATGGGGTTTGATGACAACAGAAAGCATCCATCAACCGATTGGTCACCGCTGGTTTATGGCGCCGTCTTTTTGGTGTGGCCGTCGCCATCGGAATCGGATGGTTGTTCCACTGACCCTCGTAATCGGAAATGCTGGATTTTGCAGTTCTTGGGCATGGGCATAGAGTAAGCGTTTGGCGATCAAGCTGGAATGCCCCGACTGCCATATCTTACTCTCACCCAAAATGTGGAACTGAACACGCTAATCCACTGCCGTCGTGCGGCACGTACCTTGGGCACGTGGGGTACGCTTGATCCGATTTTCGTCGCCCAGGGCTGGCAGAATTAATTCTCGACTCTCTATGCAATTTGCATAAAATGGCACCCGCCGGAGGAGCCAAAGGCAACCTGATTGCTTTGGACGGCTATTGAGTTCGCATTACGTGGAGGGATGCCATGCCACAAAGACTCAACTTCAAATCCGATTGCCCAACGTGCGGAGTTACCTACCTTCATATTCCCACGGGTGTGACCAATTCCACCGTCATCGTCTGCAGTTCATGCAATACCCCACTCGGAATGTGGTGCCAGCTTGAAACGTCGTTTGTGGCGCAAGGCGGCTTGGACAGCACACCCGAGATGGACGACGAACAGATCATCCGGAAAGCGTAGTTTCCCATAATGAACAGTGAGTGGTGCCATCGGCGCTCCTGTGCTTCCATGGACGCATCGAGAATTACAAGCCATAAGAGCAAGCCCAGGCGAGAGACCTCGAGCTGACCCCAAGATCGCGCGTTGAGGCCATGGACAAGCAAATCGGTGTCCGGTTGCGGGAATTTGGCATGGCAGCAGGTTTCACCCAGGTGCAACTCGGAGCCGCCATCGGCATGTCGTACGTGCAAATCCAAAAATACGAGAATGGCGTAAATCGCATAGCCATTGCCACGCTCGTATCTGCAAAGCGCTGAATTTAAGTCCCATGGATTTCCTAGGCCCATTACTTCGAGGCAAGGGAGCCTCTAACGCTCAGCTCAACGACCGGTGTGCTATCCAATCCTGATGCGGCCGGCCAAGGTGAACCATACCGGGCCAAAGCGCAGCAAAGTACTCTAGCGCAAGCTTGCTGATGGTGCCGCGGGCTGCTGTTTCCGCACGTGTTTGCGGGCTTTGATTTCGGCGTTGTTCATCTCCGCGTCACCCAAGCTCCACTTGATTTCAGGCGGCAAGCCTAACCATCCCTGACGCGACACAGTATGCTTTTTCACAAATCCCTTGTGCTGTAACGAGGCTAGCCCCCGACGAATGGACGCCTCAAGAGCGCGGCTCTTCCAAGCGTGGTCCGCGTCTTCGCACCTGCCAAATAGCGTCTCGTACAGAAAGAAATGCAGTTCTCCGGGAGTCCACTTAGACCCTAAGAACGCATCGGAGCGCATGAAGGTAAGAATGGCCTGCTCTACCTCTGCGAGACCGCGCCCCATAAGCGAAGTGAAAATCCCCTGAAACCACGATGATCTGAACTGCAGCGCGATGAACATTGCCACATTGCGCACAGGATTTGATGCCTCTGATGGTGCCGGTGTCATGGTTTCTCTCCCTGGCTCCTCGCCTATGGAAGCATGAAACCAGCTGCCTAGAGATAAGTAAAATTTATTATATTTACGATCATACTAAATCATTTTAACTCATCGTATGACAATTTAAATTTGAAACAGTCCGGGCAGCCATTGCGATAGCAAGACCCCTTGCGCAATGTTTGGCCGCATCGTCCAACAATAACGAGCGCAAGGCAATGCGTTGATCGAACTATGCGGTCGAATGGCGCCCGTCAAATTCCAACCGGAGCAGCCTGTCGCCTTAAAAGGTTGAAAGTTGCACGATCGATGTTCCGTAGAAGATATAGGCACCGATGGCCGTAGTGATCGCGATAACGATCATCATTGCCCCATCCGTCAATTCGAACATTTCGCCCTCCTTTTTCTTGTTTTTCACCAGTCTAACAAATCGCGGCACGGTTGGATGCATACCAACGTGGGCTAATCTCACCGAGTTAGTTGGCTGATGACGAACGGGCACTATTATTGGCGCAAGAGCATGACCACCTTGGGTCAGGCCGTCTGCTAGCGGGGTGGAGCGATAGCCTGCCTGGCCGGGCATGACGGGCTTCTCTCGATATTTCGTATGGCTCGCCTTTGGGCGGCTTGACACGCAGGCGTCCCTGCGTGGAGGGGTATCCCGGCCTTGGCAATACCAACTTAAGCGAGGTTGGATGCTCTCACACCGGATTGCGAAAATCGTCAACGTGAGCCGATCCCGACAAGCCTTTGCCAGATCCTGATGTGCTATTCGTTAATCGTCGGCTCGACGAGCCTTGCCAAGTTTCGCAGCGACTCCTGCCAACCCAGATAACAAGCCTCAGGTGGAATGACGTCTGGCACACCTGACTGCGTTATATCCAGCTCGGTCCCGACCGAAACTTTGTTCAACGTCACAGCTACCTCCATTTCACCAGGCAGGTTGGGGTCGTCGAATTTGTCCGTGTAGCGTAGGCGTTCGCCTGGAACGAGCTCGAGATATTCGCCGCCAAAGGCGTGGCTTTTGCCTGTTGTAAAGTTGCGGAAGGACATTTTGAACTTGCCGCCGACCGTCGGTTCCAAGTGATGCACAGTGCAGGTAAACCCGTTGGGGGGAAGCCACTTGGCGAGCGCGTCCGCCTCGAGGAAGGCGCGATAAACCTTTTCTGGGCTGGTTGCCAGAACGCGGTGCAAGCGTATGGTGTTCATAGTCGTGATCCTTCTGAATTGACGGAATAGGCGACCCTAGGACGTACGAGGCCTTGCCAATCCGACACGGGATTGACCTGTTATTGAAGTAAAATTACTCAGACCTCATGCTGCAGAGTTTTGACCGAGATCAAGTGAAGGATCGCTTCGGGGGCAAATGCAGCCACGGTCATTGGTCTGGAATGGGCCATGACCGGACGTTCGATGCAGCACTAGCCAACCGGAACAGTCAAGGGGCGCAACTCGTGGGCGTGTCGGACACGTCGTGGCCGGGATATGAACGCATTCCAGCTCCGTCATGCAGGGCTACACCGCATTGGTTCGCGAGGCGTTACGGCAGATGACAGAGCCTCCGACCCACGTTTTCATTCAGTCCGGTGTAGGCGGTATCGCGGCCGCTGTGGCGGGTTACATGGCAATCGAGTTCGGCGACAGACGGCCGACATCCGTAGTCGTCGATCCCGCACGTGCGGCGTGCCTTTTCGAAAGCGCCAAGGCTGGCCATGCAGTAAGGATTGCCCACGGTGAACCGACCGTCATGGCCATGCTGGAATGCTATGAACCGTCGCTAGTCGCCTGGCGCATCCTGTCCCGCGTTGCCGATCGGTTTATGACCGTGGACGAAGCGGATGCGATAGCGGTGATGAAGGCGCTTGCGAACCCCTTGGACAACGATCCTGCGATCGTAGCTGGAGAAAGCGGCGTTGGTCTTGCGGCGCCGATCAAGGCAGCCTCCAATCCTGAGATAAAGGCCGCGCTCGCGTTGGATGAGAACTCCCGTGTCTTCCTGATCAACACCGAGGGCGCCACCGACCCCGCGAGATATGCGGAATTCGTCGGCGCGACGCCGGCACAGGTCGAAGCAGACATCAAGAGATGAGCGAGCGCATGAGCAATCAGTCGATCGATGCCAATCGTCTACTCGGGCGCATCCGAGAACTTGGCGCAATTGCCCGCGACAGTGATGGCAGGCTGGTTCGTCTCGCGGCCTCGGGCTCGGAAAAGCTTGGCCGTGACCGGTTCGTGGCCTGGGTGAAGGATGCGGGTCTCGACGTTGCCGTCGACCGGATCGGAAACGTATTCGGCATCTGGAGACCTGACGGTACGGGTGATCATCCGCCCCTTATGCTTGGCTCGCATATCGACACCGTCATCAACGCCGGGATTTACGACGGCTGAGCCTATGAGCCTGTCGCGAAACCGGGACGACCTGAATCAACCCTTTGGTAGAAACAAACGCTACCCGTAGTGCAGTCTTTTGATATTTGTTCCTGTTGCGAATCATATAAGTCTGTGCTTATGTATTCGCATGAGCGAAACAGAATTTTTCAAGGCGCTGGCCGATCCGACAAGACGCGCCGTCTTCGAACGGCTGGCCGATGGCGAGATGAACGCCACGGACTTGCGGCAAGGGTTTGACTTGTCTCAGCCAGCCATGTCGCAGCATCTGGCTGTTCTGCGCACGGCTGGACTGATCGCGGAACAGAAGCACGGCAGGAATGTCCTCTATCGGATCAATCCCGATGGTGTGGCGCGAATCCATCAATGGCTTAGCCGCTACAACTCGTTCTGGCCAAGCCGCGTGGACGACCTTAAACAGCTTCTCAAGGAGATGGATCAATGACACGCAAGACCGACGCGAGCATAAACCTCACCTATGAACTGGACGCTGCTCCATCTAAAGTGTGGCGGGCTCTGACCGTACCGGAATATGTGTCGCGATGGCTGAAGCGACCTACCGGCAAGAACGAGGTTCCGGAGGAAAAAGCGCTGGAGTCATCCTTCGAATTACGCCTGATCTCCGCCGATCCTGATACCTGCGTGCGCTATAGTCTCAAGGACAATGATGCCGTTAGTGTCGTGACATTCCAGATCGGGGCAAATGGCAGTGGTGGCACTACCTTCAGCATTGTGCATGAACTTGCGATGAGCGCAGCCAACAGTAACTGGCAGCAACCCCTGCGTACAGCAGCCTAAAGACTATTTCTTGAATACCACGGAAAGGAGCTCGCCTATGCGCGACATGATGCAACTCGTCCCTATGGTAGTGGAACAATCCAGCCGCGGCGAACGATCATTCGATATATACTCGCGCTTGCTACGCGAACGTATCGTGTTCCTGAACGGCCAGGTCGAAGACGGAATGGCAGCACTCATCTGCGCGCAATTGCTGTTTCTGGAATCGGAGAGCCCCACGAAGCCGGTTTCAATGTACATAAACTCGCCGGGCGGTGTTATCACCAGCGGTCTGGCGATCTACGACACGATGCAGTTCATCACATGTCCGGTCGCAACCTTATGCATGGGGACGGCGCGGTCTATGGGTTCTTTCCTCCTGATGGCGGGTGAACCCGGTCAGCGGACTGCGCTGGCGAATTCAAGTATTCATGTGCATCAACCGCTCGGCGGATTTCAGGGACAGGCCTCCGATATTTTCATCCATGCGGAAGAAATGCGCCAAACCAAGCACCGAATGATCAGCCTTTACGCGCAGCATTGCGGACGCTCGTTCGAGGATGTGGAAAAGACATTGGATCGCGATCACTTCATGACCGCTGAGGAAGCCAGGGAATGGGGCCTTGTTGACACGGTCCTGTCAAAGCGGGCGGCATCGAGCTCCTCCCTGCCGGCAGACCTTTGATTGATCTCCGCTGAATGTGGCAATACGGGGCGGCCTGGTCGGGAGTTCCGTGCTGCAGCCGGTCTGCCGCTCAAGCCGTGGTTCCACTCCGCGTGAATTCAGCGGCATGGAGTTTCACGAAGTCGTGCTTGCTGGTCGGCGTCTTGCCCGTAAGCTTGGACAGGTCATCACCTACGCCTAAGGTCCGTTATGGGCTATGATATCGTGTATTCCTGTCGGCACCCTAGATGAAAAACCGGAGCGTGTTATGGGACGCCCCGGCATTCAGAAGGCCAAACATTCACTTGGCGGTTGCGGCCCGCTTGATGAGATCGGTAACGGCTTGCGGCTTGGAAACATAGACGGCATGGCTTCCAGCCGCTTCAACGACGGTCGATCCGGCGCGTTCTGCCATCATGCGCTGTGCGGGAGGCGGGATCATGCGGTCATCCGTTGCAACCAGATAGTAGCTCGGCTTTTTCTTCCATGCCGGATCGGTCACCGCACCCGTCAGAGCCTCAAGGCCCCACGGAACCTGCGAGTCGGCCATAAACGACGCGGTCTCAGCATCGACATCGGCTGCAAAGGACTCTGCAAACTTTGCCTTGTCGAGGAACAGGAAGCCATCGACTGGCGGCAGGATCGGGGGCACGGGAACCCCGGCCGGAGGATTGGCGATCAACGACGAAACGGACTCGCCTTTGTCGGGTGCGAACGCGGCGATGTAGACGACGGCCTTCACCTTCTCGTCTGTACCGGCTTCGCTGACAACAACGCCGCCATAGGAATGGCCGACAAGCACGACAGGACCATCCTGCTGGGCAATCGTGCGGTTGGTGACGGCAACGTCACCGGCCAGCGACGTGGTCGGGTTCTGCACGATGCTGACATTGTAGCCGTCCTTTTTCAAAATGTTGTAGACACCTTGCCAGCCCGAGCCATCGACGAAGCCGCCATGGACAAGGACGATGTTCTTTGCACCGACTGGGGCAGCGTGAACAGGGGTCAGGGCGCTTGCAGCCATGGCGAGCGAAGCAGCGGCGGTGATCAGGGTCTTGGTCATTTGCATATCTCCTTTTAATGTTTATTGCGATAATCATTATTGCGATAAACATTAAATACAATAAGCCGCACATTTTGTAAAGCGATTTCATTATCGCGATATTATTTTGTGTGATAATTGTTATCGCAGTACGATAAAATCACGGAGATAACGATGACAGACGCCACCCCACTTCCGCTCGACAGCCAGCTCTGTTTTTCTATCTATTCCGCGTCGATTGCCATTCATCGTGTCTACAAGCCGATGCTGGATGAGCTAGGCGTTACATATACGCAATATCTTGTGCTTAGCACTCTTTGGGAAACCGACGGGCAGACCATTACGGCCATAGCCGATAGATTGGGGCTTGAGCCGAGCACCATTACTCCGGCCGTTAAGCGATTGGAAAGTGCAGGGTTTGTGACACGCAAGCGCAACACATCGGATGAGCGTCAGGTGAGAGTTTATACGACCACCAAGGGTAGCGCCCTTCACTTTAAGACGGCTTGCCTCACGGATACGCTATTGCGCCGTTCCGGATTCACAGTGCCGGAGATGATCGATCTTAACCACAAGGTGCAGTCGCTGCGTGCTGGGATGATCAATCCATAAGGGTGAGACATACAGGGATTTGACCTCCATCAGAAACGTCAAACCAATGCCACGTGTGGCCGTTGTCCTTTCGAAGCAATCTGGTGCAAGGACCTGTCACATTGTTTTTTGCTTAAGAGAAATCCACCCTTCGACGCACTTCTGTTCGGGCTGCCGCACGTACCGAAGGCCAAGAAACAACCTTAGGACCTTGCCGTCATATCACACTGGCGGCCCCGGTCGGTCGCGGTGGCCGCCTTCTTTTCGCCATTCGCAGAAACTCACTTGGTCCATAGCCGGTTTGCCCCCGAGCAATTGGTGACGGGCGATACAAACTCGGTTACGCTGCCGACCATCGCACTCCCAATGCGCTACTCACGCGGTGGCCTCAAGCAGGTCGGCGTCAGGCAACGGGACTATATTGCTTATGCTGAAACAACGGGGGCAGGAATGGACGACGGCACTGATACAAGTCGAATTGAGATGGTTGTCCTGATGACGCCCGACATGGCCAACTTCAGCGGCAAAGTCCACGGTGGTGCCCTGCTCAATCTCCTGGACCGCGTCGCTTTCTCCTGTGCATCTCGCTACTCAAAGGAATACGCGGTCACGTTGTCAGTCGATCAGGTCGTGTTCCGTCAACCAATCATTGTCGGTGAATTGGTGACCTTTCGCGCCTCGATCAACTACGCCGGTCGAACCTCCATGGAGGTCGGTATCCGGGTTGAGGCCGAAGACATCCGCACCGGCGTGCGCCGGCACACGAATTCATGCTATTTCACCATGGTCGCCGTCGATGTGGATGGTAAGCCGACGGCAGTGCCGCCCTATCATCCAAAATCCGAAACCGCACAACAGCGATTGCGCGCCGCGGAAGTGAGACGCAGCCTGCGACGCGAGTTTGAGACGCGGTTCCGGGCTGCCGGCTCTACGACGACAGGGTGAGTTGGAGGCGCAATACCCAGCCTGAACCCGTTACTCGGTGTCCGGGCGGCCGGTATCCAGATGCACCGACAACCCAACCGTTGTCACCGCCCCTGAAGAATGAAATCGGCAGCTTTTTCCGCAATCATGATGACCGGGGAATTTGTATTACCCGAGACGATGGTAGGCATGATGGAAGCATCTACCACACGCAGCTTTTCGAGTCCGCGAACCTGCAAGGTGCTGTCTACAACAGCCAGATCGTCACTGCCCATCCTGCACGTTCCGACCGGATGGAAGATCGTCGTTGCAATGTCGCCCGCGCGATGGATTAGCTCCTCGTCGCCCTGGTACTCAAGCCCGGGCAGTATCTCCTTCGGTTGGTATTTCAGTACAGCCTTTGTAGCCATGAGATTGCGGGCGTGACGGATGGACCTAACAGCCAACAACCTATCACCTGCAGTCGAGAGATAATTTGGCTGGATATCCGGCGCAAGATGGGCCTCCGGTCGGGAAATGTGCACGGTCCCGCGGCTTTCTGGCCGGAGATTGCAGACCGAAACAGTTACGGCCGGATAGCGATGCAAGGGTTCTCCAAGGCGGTCTGTGCTGAGCGGTTGGATATGATACTCGAGGTCTGCAGTCGCAAGCGCCGGATCGCTTCTTGCAAAGATACCGAGCTGGCTCGGTGCCATTGACAGCGGACCAGACCGTCGGAGCACGTATTCCAGGCCCATCGCGGCTCTTGAAAAAAGGTTGTGATAGAGCTGATTCAGCGTCTTCGCACCTTCGATACGGAACACGGTGCGAATCTGCAAATGATCCTGCAGATTTCCACCAACGCCGCGGAGTTCGTGGCTGGGCTCGACCCCTGCCCGTGCCAGATTTGTGGGATTTCCAACGCCCGAAAGTTCGAGGATTTTTGGCGAGTTGATTGCTCCTGCCGAAAGGATAATTTCTCCATCGGATGTCGCAATGCAGACCCTGCCCTCCCAGCGGTAGCGAACACGCGCCGCGCGTTTCCCATCGAACTCCAGCCGCTCGACCTCCGCTCCCGTTACCACCCGAAGGTTGCGCCTCTTCAGAACCGGACGAAGAAATGCCTTGGTTGTATTCCAGCGGAATCCTCCGCGTTGATTCACCTCGAAATAGCCGGAACCCTCATTGTCGCCCGCATTGAAATCATCTGTCTTGGGAATGCCGAGTTCTTCCGCGGCATCGCGGAAAGCGTCGAGAATGGGCCACGAAAGCCGTTGTCGCTCCACCCGCCACTCCCCGCCTGTACCATGCATGGAAGACCGTCCGCGATAATTGTCCTCGGACTTCAGGAAATAGGGCAGGACGTCATTCCACCCCCAACCGATATTTCCCGCCTGCCGCCAGTTGTCATAATCGGCAGCTTGCCCACGCATGTAGATCATGCCGTTGATCGAAGAACATCCTCCGAGCACCTTCCCGCGCGGATAGGGCAGCGAGCGACCATTGAGACCTGGCTCCGCCGCCGTCTTCATCATCCAGTCGGTTCGGGGGTTACCCATGCAGAAAAGATAGCCGATCGGTACATGAATCCAGTGATATCTATCGCTGCCTCCAGCCTCAAGCAGAAGAACGCGGTTCCTGGGATCTGCCGATAGCCGATTGGCCAGCACGCAGCCTGCCGATCCCGCCCCTATGATGATGAAGTCGTAAGCACCTTCATCAGTCGCAGCTTCATGGGCATGCTGGGTCACGCTGCTACCCCCGTCGCAGACACTCCGCTTCCTGCCATGCGCCGCCAGATCGGCGCCATCGCATCGGCAATATCCAGATAAAGCCGGTAGCGGTAATCATAGTGGGCAGCGCGCGCTGCATCTGGCCTATAATGGCGTTCGGTCGCTACCATTGCCGTGGCGCCAGCCTCGAAATCGGCAAACATGCCGACAGCGGTTCCTGCGGCGATCGCCGCGCCAAGTGCGCCTGTCTGGCTCGATCGAGCGACTGTGACGGGTACACCCAGCACGTCGGCGAAGATTTGTGGCCAGAACATGCTGCGCGAACCACCTCCGGATAGCACCGCTTCGTCAAAGCCAGCGCTGGCGGCGCGCAGCGTCTCGATATGCTGGCGATGACCGAAGGCAACACCTTCCAGCAGAGCATGGATCAAGTGACCCTTGGTGTGCCAGCCCGCGATTCCATAGAATCCGGCTCGCGCATTGCTGTCCTGCTGCGAACCGTAGAGAAACGGATGATAGATCGGATCGTTGGCCGCCGGTTCTACCATTGAGGCAAGCTCGCACCAGACATCAAATGGAGAGCGTCCATCCGGCTGCTTGCCTGGAAAGAACTCGCGCACGAACCATTCGAGATTTGCGGCAGACGTAGCGCTCGACTCGATCGCCATGTAGCGTTTGCGATCAAAGGTAGATGACATGAAAACGGGGCTCTCGAGCCGGGGCTGGTCAATAACTATCTGGTTGATGCTCCAGGTGCCGGCAATGATGGAAGCCGCACCCGTGCGCGTAACTCCCGAGCCGATAGCCGAAGCGATCACGTCAAATAATCCGCCTATGACCGGTGTGCCCGCGGCGAGACCTGTCTCTGCCGCAGCCGCTTCGGTCACCGTTCCGGCAATATCGGCGCTCTCGATCAAGGGTGGCAACAGGTCCATGCAGTCGCCCAACCCGTACGCCGCCATCAGATCACGATCATACCGGCGTTGCGAAACGTTCAGCAGCCCGCACCCGGCCATGTCGGATACTTCGCTGACACGTCGGTCAGTCAGTCGATTGACGATAAAGTCCTTGCAGAGGAAGACGGTGCCGATCTTCTTGAATGTTTCCGGCCGATGCCGTTTGATCCAGGCGAGCAAAGTTGGTGTCTGGGAAGGCCAGGGACGCTGCAGCCCGATCGGATAGGTACGATCGCCGACGCCCTCGGCCTGCCATTCCTCGACAAGACCGGCTGCCCGCGTATCGAGTGACTGGATGGCAAGCAGGGGCTCCCCTTCGCGATCCAACGCATAGAGACCATTACCATGTCCCGCGCATCCGATAGCCGCGAGTTCTGCCGGCTGAATTCCCGCCCGGTCGAGGCACGACCGGATTACCAGCCTCGCATTTGTCCAGAGTTCACCAAGACCACGCTCGACATGGCCCGGAAGCGGCATGCTGCTATGCCCCTCCTCGGCAAAGGAAGCGATTTCCTTGCCCTGCCGGTCAAAAATCACCGCCTTGATGATTGTGTTGCCGGCATCAAGCCCTAAAAGATATTTTCCCATTCCGAACCCCTCCTCAGCTCCTTATTTCGTTCTCAGCCTTGCTGATAGCGCGCGTAGGCGTCCTCACCGCTGGCATCGTCATGGATGATTGCCATGAGTCCCCGCACCACGGCGCTTGGATTGGCGTGCTGATAGATGTTGCGGCCGTAAACCATGCCCACTGCCCCCTGCCGCATCAATGCCGCCGATTTGTCGAAGACGGCGCGCAGATCTTCCTTCCCGCCGCCCCGCACAAGCACGGGGCAGCGCGCTGCCTCGACGACCCGATGGAAATCCTCCGCAATGGTTGTAGGGTCTGCCTTGATGATATCCGCACCCATCTCCCGGGCAAGCCGGGTAAGCGTGACGATTTTGCCCGCGTCGCCATCCACCATATATCCCCCACGCTCGGTGACGGGCTGCATGACAAGGGGCTCGATCATCAGCGGCATGCCGTATTTCTCGCAGTCGGCACGCACCCGCGAAATGTTCTCGACACACTGGCGGAAAAGGTCAGGCTCGTCCGGCAGCATAAACAGATTGACCACCACGCAGGCTGCATCCATCTCGATGGCACCGATCAGCGGCTCGGCTTGATTTTGCAGAACAGCCCACATGTTGCGATGGCGGAGGGGATTATAGGGATTGCCCATGTCGATGCGCATGACGAGCGCCGGCTTTTCCTTGCCTGCCAGGTTCTGCAAAAGGTCAACCTGACCATAGTTCATCTGGATCGCATCCGGTGCTGCGGCCACCAATGCCTGCACCACACCCTCCATGTCCTCAAGTCCATTCAGGAAAGATGGTTCATTGCACACGCCGTGATCGATCGCCACGTCGAGGCAGCGCCCCTTGCCGAAAAGGCGGTTCATCCGAACCTTGCGGTTGTTTCGCATGTCGTACTCCTTGTTCAATTCGTGCGGTAAGCATGTCGGCGCTGACGCCATGGCGGGCGGCGAGAAGATTCAGAAACCGTGACCGCTCAGCCGCCCTACGCTCCGGTGCCCAGTGCTTTTCACCTGCAATCAGCTCGAGGGTCGCATCCGTCATGGCGAGCGACAATTGTCCGCTGATAGCCAGCGTTGTGCGTCTCAACAGGAGATCGCCGAGATGTTCGACGGCTTCGTTGCGGATCAGGTACAATATCTCACGGGTTGAATAGCCCGCATGCGGCATCGCTTCATCCGGCCCGCTGGCAATGAACAGGGCAACTGCCTCAGCGTCGGTGCCGTATCGTGCGAAGAGTTCCGTTACCCGCGCAGACGCAAGGCCGGTTGCGGAAGACGTGCGCACAGCCCAGGCACCAGGATCCTCCGGGAATCCGCGCCCGCCCCCGATCGAACGGTCTGTTGTCGTTACGCGGCGTGTTCGATGCAGACGGTCCAAAGCCATATCGGCGGCCAGTTCTCCGAAGGAGCGAAACGTCGTCCATTTGCCGCCGATCATGCACAGCACTGCTGGACCCCCATCGGCCGATTCAATGACGTTGCAAAAATGGTCGCGCGGGATACGTCCGGTAAACTTGTCTTTGCTCGCCGGAAGCGGCCGTACGCCCGAAAACTGAAATACGATTTCCTCGGGGCGGATTCGAATGCCGGGCAAAACAAAGGCGAGTGATTGCAGGATATAATCCCGCTCATCCGGAGCGCAGTATACGTTTTCTGGATCATCAATCCGAATATCGGTGGAGCCTACCAGCACCTTGCCAAGATAGGGAAACAGAATGCAGACACGGCCATCCTCATTCTCGTAATAGATCATATGGCCGTCGAGAGCCCTGGTGAGTTCGGCATTGTCGATAATCAAGTGCGATCCCTTGGTACCGCCTATCAACGGCTCAGGCCGGCTTTCCAGCGGGAACAGGCCGGTATTGACGATGTCGATCCAGCCGCCTGTTGCATTGATGATAAGTGTCGGCTCTACAACCGTGGTCGTGCCCCCTACATGGTCCTGCACTGCAAAGCCGCCCGTCGCATCGCGCCGGAGCTCAGCATAGTTGAGCGCACATGCATCCGGGCCGACGGACAAAGCGTCCTGCAGCAATTCAATTCCGATACGTTCGGGTTGTCTGACCCAGGCATCGTGATACGTCGCTGAACTCTTGATTGCAGGATTGAGCGCCGGCCATTTGGCCAGCGTCGTCCGCCGCCCGCGAAATCGATGACGCGGCATCAGGGCGCGCTTTCGCGTCAGAAAATCATAAATGCTGAGTCCTGCCTTGATGGCGATGGCGCCACGACGACTGGGTTTGCGGCTCAGGCCAAGGAAGCGAACAATGCCATTGGCAAGACCGGAAAAAACATTGAACACAGGAACCATTGTCGGCAATGGCGCGACAAGGTGCGGCGCGTTTCTCAAGAGTCGATCGCGCTCCACAAGCGATTCATTCACCAGATTGAACTCGCCGTTTTCAAGATAACGCAGACCGCCATGCACCATCCGCGACAAAGCGGAACTGGCACCGGAACAATAGTCGTTCTTCTCGACAAGCAGCACATTGAGCCCTTGAAGCGCAAGTTCACGGAACACACTGATGCCGTTGATACCGCCGCCCATGACGCACACGTCCACCTTCGGACTCCGGCGAAGCCCGTAAAATATCTCTTCACGCTTCATGATGCAGCCCGTTACCTGTCCATATCTGCAAGTTTCACTGCGATGGCCGCGTCGATGGCCGAGAGGTCTTCCTTGTCGAGCCGGATCGTCCCGGCCTTTGCATTCTCCAGCGCCTGCTCCGGATTTCGCGCGCCGCACAGCGCGAACGTCACGCCGTCTTGCACCAGCGTCCAGGCTATGACCGTCTGGGCAATGCTCGCGCCATGCTTGTCGGCGACGGGCTGGATCGATTCGGCAAAATTGCGTGCCTTCAACCTGTTGTCGACCGAGAAACGCGGATTGTCTCTCCGCTGGTCATCGCCGGAAAATACACGATCTGGATCAACTGTCCCCGAGAGGAGGCCCAGTGCCAGTGAGGAATAGCTCAACGTCGAGACGCCGTTCTGCCGGGTCAAAGGCAACAAGTCTGTCTCGATCTCCCGATCTATCATGCTGAACCTCTCCTGGATGGCATCAAGGGAACCGGTTGCGACGTAGGCACTCAATTCAGCCGGGCTGAGATTGCTTGCACCGCTTGCCCGGATCTTGCCTGAACTGCGCAGATCCTCCAGTGCCTGCACAGTTTCCTCGATCGGCGTCGTGGGATCCTGCCAATGAGTGATATAAAGATCGATATAGTCCGTGCCGAGTCTGGTCAGGCTTGCTTCGACCTCATGGACGATCGCATCGCGGCCAAGGTAGCGGTGGACAGGGGTTCCACCCTGGTCAAAAAAGTGCCGGCCTTTCTTCGTATGCCAGACGAGACCGCATTTGGTGGCAATCACCGCTTTGTCGCGCCGGCCCGCAAGGGCTTTGCCCACGATCTCTTCAGACCGTCCAAGCCCGTAAGCGGGGGCAGTATCGATCAGAGTAACACCCGCATCCAGCGAAGCTTGAATTGCAGCGATCGACTGTTTTTCGTCGGTACCGCCCCACATCCAGCCACCGATGGCCCACGTCCCGAGCCCAACCGCTGAGGCTTGCACGCCTGACTTGCCTATTGAACGCACCAATTGTTCGCCGTTCATGCCAAGGCTCCTTCGGCCGCCGCAATATCCAGAATACGCAGTCCGGTCGCTTCATCTGTGACGAGCGTGTCCAGATGATTGCCACGCATGATGCTGAGGATTGGTCGCGCCTTGTTCGGTCCGCTCGCAACACCGATCTTACTCGGGATCGAGGCGAATTCCCGCAACGTCAGCGAGACAAGAGAATCATTCAGGCTGTAGCCGCAAACCTGACCTCGGTCATCGAGCAGATGGGCCAGAAGTTCACAACTTGCGCCTGATTGCTCGATCGCCTCCCTGTCGGTACTCGAAGATGGGTGCAGATCATAATAGCTGGAATCATCGGTCAGGATTGAACCTATACCGACAAGGGCAACTTTCGCCTCCCGCGCCCGTTTGAAAACATCGGCCACCGAGCGCATGTTGATCAGCATCGAACGTTCCATGGCGTTGTCGGCAAAGAGCGGCGCGTGAATTTGATAGGCGTGGCCGCCGAGCTTGTCCGCCATCAAAGTCGAGACATGGTTCACGTCGGTGTAATGCTTGCCCTGAACACAGCCCGTAGCCGGAACAACTTCGACATCGAATGAACGCGGTACGTGCAACCCTGCAACGACAGCACTGACGCCCTTGCCGCCAGTGATGCAAATTGTGTCACCATCAGCGATTTCATCGATAAGCAGGCGCGCTGCCGCCTCGCCAACGGCCTGCAGGGCGGTTTGCGGATTGTCGGAAACCGTTGGCACGACGATAGCGCGTTTGATCCCGCCGAGAGCCAGCAACCGCTCCTCCAGATCGACCAGCGGCTCGACTGGAGATTTGATCTTGATCTCCACGAGGCCTAGCTCTCGGCCCCGCTTGATAAGGCGGTTCACGGTCGGTTGTGAGACACCTAGCTGGTCGGCAATCTGGGCCTGCGTCAGGCCTTCCAGGAAATGCAGGACCAATGCCTGATGCATTTGCCGCGCGATAACGATCTCCTCGCGAGGAACGGGGGATGGTTTCGTGTTGAGTCTGACGATCGTCATGTCAGGAAGCCTTCCGCTTGTGCAGAAAATGATCGATGGAGACGGCCCCAAGCAGGATGCACCCCTTTATCATGTCCTGCCAGTAAACCGACACATTGAGCAGAACCAGCGAACTGGTCACAACCGAGAGCAATGCTATCCCAAGAATGGCACCAAGTATCGTCCCCGACCCACCATTGAGCGATGCACCGCCGATGACCGCAGCGGCGATGATGTTGAGTTCCATGCCGACACCGAACGTGGGCGTAGCGGCGCCGAAACGCGACATGTAGATGACGCCTGCAAAACCCGCGAGTGTCGAGCAGAGCACCGTCACCCAAAATTTCACATGGTTAGTCCTGATTCCGGAATAGAGTGCGGCTTTCTCGTTACTGCCCGTATAGAAAACCTTGCGCAGGGCAGTTGCACGTCTGAGAAGGAAATCGAAGAGCATGACGACAGCGAAAAAGATGATGATGACATAGGGAATGCCGTGAAAACTGCCCTGCCCGACGGCCTTGAATGCCGGGGGTAGTGTAAAGAGCGAAAGCGGGGTTCCCTTGGTGATAATCAGGCACAGGCCACGGACTATGACCATGCCTGCGAGCGACGTGATGAAATGATTGAGTCCCACCACAGTGACAAAGAAACCCATGACGCAACCGATCAGCGCGCTGGCGAGAATACCGATGAGGGAGGCGCTCCATGGATCGAGCCCGGCAAGGAACAGTGAGCCCGAAAGCACCATTGCAAAGCAGACGACCGAACCTACGGCAAGGTCAATGCCACCGACGATAAGCAGGATCGTCATTCCGACAACGACAATACCCTCCACGGAAAAACTCATCAGCATCGCGCGGAAATTGCCGAGCGTGAGAAAATGCGGCGAAGCAAAGCTCATGGCAACGCATAGCGCGAGAATAATTGCGATCAGGCCTGCCTCCCGCATGGAGCCTATTCTTTTCCAGGACGGAGACCGCACTGCCTTTGTCCCCATCGTATCAGCCAACATTTGCTCGTCTCCCATACTTTCTTCAGGCGGCATGTTCTGATGCCAGCCGGTTTCGTGCATTCTGCGCATGATTGGCACCTGACGCGAGCCGGATAACCGCTTCTTCCGTCATCGCGTCCGCATCCAGTTGACCAGCCACTGTACCTTCGCGGATGACGATCACCCGGTCACACAGCCCGAGCAATTCGGGGAGTTCGGAAGAGATGACGATGATGCCAATTCCGGACATGGCGAGTTCGCGCAAAAGCAAGTGGATTTCCGATTTTGCGCCAACGTCGATGCCACGCGTCGGTTCATCCATCACTATCACCTTGGGCTGAACGGCGAGCTGTTTGGCAATTGCCACTTTCTGCTGATTGCCGCCGCTGAGCGAGGACACGGGCGCGTCGATACTGCCCATTCGAATGTTCAGTTTTCGCGAAAAATCGCCGGCGAGCTCTGCCTCTCTCTTGGCGTCGATCAATCCAAGGTGTCCGGTCAACGCCCCCAGGTTAAGGACCGAAATATTCTGGGCAATCGAAAGGTCCAGGAAGACACCCGAGCCCTTACGGTCTTCCGACAGATAGACGAGGCCGGCTTTCACCGCGTCCGCATAGGTTTTAATCACCTGCGGCTGGCCATGCAGCAGAATTTCGCCACTTGTGGTGGCTCGCAGTCCGCAGATCCCTTCAGCAATTTCCGTGCGGCCGGAGCCGATCAAGCCGCCAATGCCAAGAATCTCCCCCCTCATCAGATCAATACTTACATCGCGGAAACGATCTCTGTCGCCAAGGCCGCGAACCGAGAGGATTGCCTCGGACGACCGTTCGTCAGCCGATTGCTTAGGCGGATAAAGTTGTGTGATCTCGCGACCGACCATCCGGCGAACGACGTCGTCAGGTGTCAAATCGGCGACACGCTCAGTCGACACGTAACGGCCGTCACGCAGAACAGTCACCCGGTCACAAAGGGAGAATATTTCGGCCATCCGGTGGCTGATGTAGATGACGGAAATGCCATTGGCCTTCAAATCGCGGATGATCTCAAAAAGTATCCTGGTTTCGGATTCCGTCAGCGCAGCGGTCGGCTCATCGAAGATCAGCACCCGGCAGTCGAGCGTCAAGGCTTTCGCGATCTCGACCAGCTGTTGGCTGGAGATAGGTAGATCACCGACCTTGCGTCGAACGTCGATAGGTGCGAGCCGGTTCATCACTTCTTGTGCCTCGCGTTCCAGCTTGCGATAGTTCATCAACAGCGAGCGCTGTCGGCTGGTGGATGCCATGAAGATATTTTCCGCCGCGCTCGCATCCGGGCAAAGTGCAATCTCCTGGTGAACCAGTCCCAGACCAAGCGACTGTGCGACGGAAGGCGACGCGATCTTCACCGGATTACCCTCGATGAAAATCTCTCCCTCATCCGGTTGCAGCACACCGGCTATAATGTTCATGAGCGTCGACTTTCCAGCGCCGTTCTCGCCGCAAAGCGCATGAATCTCACCCTGTTCCAGGCTGAAATTCACATTCGTCAGTGCCTTCACTGCACCGAAATGTTTTGTGACGTTGCGGATATCCAGGACCGGTTTCGGCATCATGACGCACTCTTCCAACTAGCTTCGCAAAGGGCTATCCAGACTTCCGGTCTGGATAGCCAGCTGAAAAGCTTACTCCTCGATACCCTTGGTGCCACGACGCTTGAGGTACTTGTCCCAGAAGAAATCATCCGCATTCTCGGCGGTGACAATGGAAAGGCCATTGTCCACCAAGGGAATGCTCATCGGATTGAACCCTGCACGCTTGGCGTCGTTCATGGGGTCGATCAGTTCCGGATGCTTGGCCAGCCAGAGCAGCATAAAGCCCATATAGCCCTGCATGCCTTGATTGGGGTTGATCGAGCCGAAGACTTCACCGGCCTTGATCATGTCAAGGATGTTGGCGTTGACGTCCGCACACATGACAAGAATCTTGCCGCCGCTTTCCTTGTTGGCCTGAGCAGCACCGATTGCCGAATTCGCCTCGGGCATGAAGACGGCTCCGAGGTTGGGATTGGCCTGAACAATACTCATCAAGCCCTGATAGGCCTTGGTCGGGTCCTGATTCGATGCCGCTCTGCCGACAAGCTTCATTTCAGGCCACTTTGCCTTCATGCGATCGATGAAAGCCGTGACGCGCTTGTCATGATTGTCCTGCCCCGGATTCTCGAGGACGGCATATTCGCCCTTACCACCCAGCTTTGTGGCGATGGCATCGGCAGCGTAGGTACCCTCGCGAATATTGTCGGAAGTAATGAACGAAATTCGTTTGGAAAGCGGAGAATCGGCCGCAAATGTTACGATCGCCGTACCTTGATCGATCGCCCGGTTGATTGGCTCTACAAATGGATCAGAGTTCATCGGGTGAACGAGGATGCCAGCAGGATTCTGCGCCAGTGCCTGGTCGAAGCTGGCGATCTGCTTATTAACGTCATACTCTGGTGTCCCGGTATAGGCTGTTTCGCAGCCGAGCTGCTTGCCCGCCTGCTTGAACATTTCATATACGGGGAACCAGTATTCGACGCCTGAAACCATTACATTCATGACGTATTTTTCGCCCGGCTCGCAGCGAAACGGCGATTCCGTCTCAGCACTGGCAGAAGAAGCGAAAAGTGTCGTTGCAAGGACCGCCATTGCGGTCGTGCTTAAAAAAGTGCGCAAGTGTCCTCCTCGAGGCCGAAGCCCCTCCCATTGGTCTGTGGCGCCTTAGCGGGCCACCGGTTCGTTATGAAGACCAGCAATCCTCCTCGAATGCTGTCACGACTAGCCAAGCGCAAAGAAAAGCCGTTGTCAATATAATTCATACTGTGAATTATAATTCAGTATAATCTTGAGATCATGTTAATGGGTATTCTGGGGGACCGGCAGCCATTGGAAGAGTCTGCGCCTAAAGAATGATCCAGATGCACGTAAATGTGCAAACTTGAGGCAGTTTCGATAGCAACCCTTTGAAAAGATTAGGCACATCTATTTGGCACGAGACTTGCTTACACAGCTTGTATGCAAGATGAACCTGTTCAAACGACCTCAAAAGACGCCATCGAAGAGGCAATCGTCTCGGGGATTCTTTCCGCGCGTATCAAACCTGGTACGCGTCTGAGCGAAAATCAGCTTGCCACTCTGTTCGGGGTGTCTCGCACACGTGTCAGGGAAGCGATGATGCGCCTTGAGACAAGGTGCATTGTGCAGGTTAGCCCGCGGCGCGGCTGGTTCGTTGTGGAACCGTCTGCCGAAGAAGCGATGGCCGTATACGAGGCTCGCCGCATTATCGAGGCAGGGCTGTTGCGCAGCATGAGAACGCTTACGGACAAGGGCCTAGCCTCCCTTCACGGCCATCTGGCAGAGGAAAAAGCTGCGATGGCGGCCGGTGACCGTCAACGCCTGACCTGTCTGATGGGCGATTTCCATATCCGTATTGCCGAGTTGGCAGGCAACGCTGTTCTCACTGAAATT